>WGNJ01000013.1 GCA_016124635.1 Alphaproteobacteria bacterium
GACCTGCTCGGCATCGCGCAAACCGGCACCGGCAAGACCGCGGCCTTCGCGCTGCCGATCTTGCAGCGTCTTGCCGCGAACACGCATGCACCGAAGCCGAAATCACCGCGCGCGCTGATCCTGTCGCCGACGCGCGAGCTCACGCTCCAGATCGCCGACAGCTTCAAGGCCTACGGCCGCTTCATGAATCTGAGCGTCACCACGATCTTCGGTGGCGTCGGCGAGCAGCCGCAGATTCAAACCATGAAGCGCGGCATCGACATCCTCGTGGCGACACCCGGCCGCTTGCTCGACCTCGTGCGCCAACGCCACGTCGAACTCAAGCCGACGGAAGTCTTCGTGCTCGACGAAGCCGATCGCATGCTCGACATGGGCTTCATCGCCGACATCCGCAAGCTGATCGCCTTTCTGCCGCGCGAGCGCCAGAACTTGTTCTTCTCGGCGACGATGCCCAAGGAGATCGCCTCGCCCGCGCACGACATGCTGCGCGATCCCGTGCGCGTGGCCGTGACGCCGCAGGCGACGACGGTCGAGCGCATCGATCAGCGCGTTATCCTCGTCAATACGGCGGACAAGCGCGCACTTCTGGCGGAGCTTCTCAAGGCCGACGACAAGATGGGCCTGACGCTCGTCTTCACGCGCACCAAGCACGGCGCCGACAAGGTCGTGCGCCATCTCGCCGCGTCGGGCGTCGCGGCGGCCGCGATCCACGGCAACAAGAGCCAGTCGCAACGCGTCTCGACGATGAATGCGTTCCGCTCAGGCCGCACGCGCGTGCTCATCGCGACGGACATCGCCGCGCGCGGCATCGACGTCGACGGCATCACGCACGTGATCAACTTCGACCTCCCGCACGTGCCGGAGAGCTACGTCCACCGCATCGGCCGCACGGCGCGCGCCGGCGCCGACGGCGTCGCGATCTCGTTCTGCGACAACGAGGAGCGTTCGCTGCTGCGCGACATCGAGAAGGTGACGCGCCAATCGATCCCCGCGACCGACCGCCGCCAATCGCGCCCGGCGGCGCTGGTCATCGAGCCCCGCCCCGAAGGATGGATGCCGCCCAAGGGCGTCGTGCACGAAGCAGAGCGGGGCGAAGGCGACCGCCGGCAGCGCCATCAACGCGGCGAGCGAAATGACCGCCGTCCCCGCCGCAGAGGCGGCCGCGATCATCATCGCGGCGCGCACGGCCGCGACGGCGAGGCGCACGCACAGAGCAACGGCCACGGCAAGCCCGCTGCTGCCGAGCAGCATCCGCGCGGCCAGCACTGTCACGGTCAAAGGCCGCACCACGACGCGCGCAACGGCAACGCCGCGCCGCGGGGAAAAAAGCCGCACCGCAAGGGCGCGCCGCCGTCGAACAAAGGCGGTCAGCACACCGGCGCCAAACCCGCGCAGCATACGCAGCACCGCGACGGCCTCGCGATGCCCAAATTCCTGACGCGCAATCCGCGTCCGGCGCAGCACTGAGACAGCAGGGCGGGTGCGCTACGGCGCGTCCGCCCGCATCACCAACACCTTCGTCTGCCCATAGTCGCGCTCGTCGAGCAAAGCGAAACCAGAGGGCGCGATGAAGTTCTCGTCCTCCGCCATCTCGGCGACGATGAGCGCCGTGTCGGTGAGCCACTTGCCCGCGCGCGCGATCGCCATCGCCTTGCGCACGAGGTCCTTGCGATAGGGCGGATCGAGGAACACGAGATCGAACGGCCCGCCGGCGTTCGGCGGCATCTCGCCCAAGCCCGTCGCATCGCGCCGCCAGATCTTCGTGGCGCCCGTCGCGTTCATCGCTTCGACGTTGCGCCTGACCAGCCCGCGGCTCTCAGCGTGATCGTCGACGAAGAGCACGTACTTCGCGCCACGCGACAGCGCCTCGAGCCCGAGCGCGCCGGTGCCCGAAAACAGATCGAGCACGCGCGCGCCCTCGATGCGAAAGCCGGTGCCGAAATCGTTGTGCGCCAGAATGTTGAACAGCGCCTCGCGCACGCGGTCGGACGTCGGCCGCACGCGATCGTCCTTCGGCGCCGCCAGCGTGAGGCCGCGAAACTTGCCGCCGACGATCCTCACGCTTTTTTCGATCCCAGCTGTTCGCGCAAGACTTTGGCCGGGATCTCGTCGACCTCGCCCTCCTTCAGTTGGCCCAAATGGAACGGCCCGAACGAGATGCGGATCAGCCGGTTCACCTTGACGCCGAGATGCTCCATCACCCGGCGCACCTCGCGGTTCTTGCCTTCCTTCAACGTCAGCGTCGCCCACGTATTGCCGCCTTGCACGCGGTCGAGCTTCGCCTCGATCCCCGCATAGCGGACGCCGTCGATCTCGACGCCCTTCGCCAATCGGTCGAGATCGTCTTGGCCCAGCTTGCCGAACGCCCGCACGCGATACTTGCGCAGCCATCCGTGCGCCGGCAGTTCCAATCGCCGCGCCACCTCACCGTCATTGGTGAGCAGCAGCAGACCTTCCGAGTTGTAGTCGAGCCGCCCGATCGAGATGACGCGCGGCAATCCCGGCTGCAGATTGTCGAACACGGTGGGCCGGCCCTTCTCGTCCTTGTGAGTCGTGACGAGCCCCTTGGGCTTGTGATAGCGCCATAGCCGCGCGCGCTCCGGCTCGCCGATCAGGCGGCCGTCCACAGCAATCTTTGCGCCGGGCGGCACCTTGAACGCGGGCGTCGTCAGCACCGTGCCGTTCACCGCGACGCGTCCCGCCTCGATCATCTTCTCGGCGTCGCGCCGCGAGGCCACGCCCGCCCGCGCCAAGACCTTGGCGATGCGCTCGCCTTCCGCGCTATGCTGCATCTCATCACTCATGGGCCGCGTTCTAGCAGAGCGAGCGGCACGGAGGCAGCAATGTTCATCGCGGTTTATCGCTGGACGGTAAAGAAGGGCATGGAGGATCAGTTTCGCGAAGGCTGGCGCAGAGGCACGGTGGCGATCCGCCGCAAGCACGCGAGCTTCGGCTCGCGCCTCCACCGCACCATAGACGGCGACTTCGTCGGCTACGCCCAATGGCCAAGCCGAGAGAAGTGGCAGGCGGTGTTCGATTCCGGCTTCCCGCACGATGACAGGGAGGCCTCGGCGATGTTTCGCGACGCCGTCGACGTCAGCCATGGCGTCGAGCTTCTGATGGAGGTCACCGACGACCTCTTGGACCTCGTGCGCGCATGAACGCGGAAGACGCGCGCTGGATCGATCTCGCTTTGGCGGAGGCCCAGAACGCCGCCGACAACGGCGAGGTTCCGGTCGGTGCAGTCATCATCGGTCCCAACAGTCAGTTGTTGGCGGCCGCAGGCAACAAGATCGTCGAGTTGCACGATCCGACGGCGCACGCCGAGATGCTGGTGATGCGCTCCGCCGCAACGCACCTCGGCAACGAGCGGCTGATCGGCACGACGCTCTACGTGACGCTCGAGCCTTGCGCCATGTGCGTCGGCGCCATGTCGCTCGCCCGCATCAAGCGTTTGGTCTACGCCGCGCCCGATCCGAAGGGCGGCGCCGTCGCCCACGGGCCGCGCTTCTTCGAGCAGCCGACCTGCCACCATCGTCCTGAAGCCGTGCATCTGGGCGGCGAGGCGGAGGCCAAATCCGCCGAGCTGCTCCGCAGGTTCTTCAAAGCCCGCCGCTAGGCCGCGCCACCAATCCCGCACCGCTGAGTCTTTCCTCCCCTGCATGCGGAACGCATGCGGGCGGAGGTGGATCGCCGCGGAACGCGGCGAGACGGAGGGGGTGCGGCTGAAGCGCCGAGCATTCACTGCGTGCAAGTCTCGCGCGCGGCGAGCCACCCCCTCCGTCTCGCCACCGTCGCTCTGCGATTACGTCGACGCAATGCGGGCTCGCCACCTCCGCCCGCCCGCATTCGCGTGCAGGGGAGGAACAGTTGCTTTCAAAGCGCATCGCCGAATCCTCTTTCCTCCCCTGCGCGCGGGCTGTATGCGCGCTTGGTGCTAGGCCGCGCCGCCAATCCCGCGCCACCGCAATTTCGTTTTCCTCCCCTGCCGCGCGGAACGCGCGCGCGGGCGGAGGTGGATCGCCGCGGAACGCGGCGAGACGGAGGGGGTGTGGCTGAAGCGCCGAGCGTTCAATGCATGCGGCTAGCGCGCGGTGAGCCCCCCCGGCTCGCCCCCCCCCGGCTCGCCACCGTCGCTCTGCGATCACGTCGACGCAATACGGGCTCGCCACCTCCGCCCGCACGCATTCGCGTGCAGGGGGGAAAGAGTCCCTTCGATATCCGCACGCTAACGTCATGCGCACAGGAGGAACGTCAGGCTCCGAAAATCACCCCGCGGCGCCTGCGATCGCCGCGTCGAGAAAATTGCCGACGTTTTCGGCGACGTCGCGCTGATTCGCCAGAACGGCAAAGCGCCATCCGGCGGGTTTTCTGTAGGCGCGCACGACGGCGCCCACGCCGTTGAAGTAGCCGCCGTGGCCGTACCATTCGCCGTTCTGGCCGAGCTGGAAACCATAGCCGTAGGGTGGTGTGCCTTCGGGCGTCCGCTTCGACGTGAACGTCGCAACGGCCTCGGCGGGCGCGAATGTGCCGCCCTCGAGAAGGTCGAAGAAGCGCATCATGTCCGCCGTGGTCGAATAGCAGCCGCCCGCCGAAACGCACCGCCTCGGCAGAAAGGGCGCGTTGCTCAAAAACGCAGGCCCGGAATCGGTCTGCGTCCGGTCATAACCGATCGCCAGATTCGCAACCTCGCCCACGGCGAAGCAACCGGAGTCCTTCATCCTGGCTGGCGCAAACACGAACTTCGCGATGTAATCGAAATAGGACATGCCGCTCACCCGCTCGATGATCTTTCCGAGAACCAGGAAGCCGGCGTTCGAGTAGCTGTAGTCGGAGCCGGGTTTGAACGCGGTCTCCAAAGGCACGGCCACCTTGAGAAAGTCATCGATGGTGTTGAGGGACGCCTTGTCGGCCGCGTCGTATTTCGCTCCGAAGTAATTGCCGAGCCCGGATGTGTGCGACAGAAGCTGCGCGATCGTGATGTCGTTTGCGTTCGAGGGCGCGGGCACGCCGAGATCGAATTCCGACAAGGGGCTGTCGAGCCTCAAGCGGCCGTCCTTGATCAACTTCATGATCGCGGCCGCCGTCCACATCTTGGAGGCCGAGCCGAGATTGAATTTCGTGTTGCGGTCGTTTGCGGCCTTGCTGTCGAGATCCGCGTACCCCCATGCCTGGTCGACGATCGCCTTGCCGGCCCGCTCCAGCCGAACGGCGCCCGAAAAGAGGTGCTGCTTCTCGAGCGTGGCGACATAACGCGCAACGGCCTCGCTTAGCCCCGTTGCCGACGAATTCGAAAGATACTCCGTAACAGTACGCGGCCAGTCGAAGCCGACGGCAATGCGTTTGATGCGCGCGTGCGGTCCCGTCTCCGTCGTCAGCTCGATCGTCCGCCATTCGCGCGTTAGCGCGTGTCGCGCGCGCAGGCGCAGCGTGTTGCCCTCGTTGGCCAACAGCTCGCCCGCTTCGAGCGCGCCGCGCGCCCGCGCATCGAGAAAGAGCTGAATGCGCACTTCGGTGGGAACGGCGCTCTTGTAATCGTCCGTGTAGGCACGCTCGATGAAGGCGCGAATGCCCGCCGTATCCGCCTTTCCGAAGGTGCCCAAGAAGTCTTGCAGGCGCGCGCCCGCTTCCGTCCGCGGCAGCGGCGCGCCCTCGGCCGCGACGGCGCAATCCGCGCCCGCCAATGCGATCGCCGCGATGGCGATCATCACCGCCACCACCACATTCGCCGGACGGGCAAACGAGACGTCGAAACGTGTCATCGATCCTGCCTCCCGCCGGCTGCCTCGACAGCGGATGCCGTTCGCCGGTCGCCCGAGAGCGTTTCTAAGTGAGCGAGGCGAGTCCGAAAACACACGATATCGGGAGTTGTCCGCAGCTTGGACGAGCCGGCAGACGCTTATCTTTGGAAGCATGCCGTCCGTCGTCCCGCGCCGTCGACGGCGTGGAGCCAGGCGATCAAACCGAGAAGAATTGCGAGAGAGGGCATGCGTCGGCTGCAAGAGATACCGACCAAGTGTCAAAGCCCCGAGCGCCCAAATTCCGCAGCCGAACGATGCCCGGTACTTCGCCAGCAGGCTCAATTGTAATGTCGGCTTCCCTGAGCGTGCGCTCAGTAGCTTTGTCCAACGGATGAGTCACTCGTTTCCTTCGCTGAAACGGCGCACTTGAGAAAGCTTTGTCCGTCAGGTCCAGAATGCGAGAGACATCAGATCGTGACGGCCTTTTGTGATTGCCACGGTTGTAGGGGCATAGAATGGCGAATGGAGAAGGAAGGAGCATTTCCTTCCACACTTCATCGTTGTGAGCGTTTTGTGCTCCGTGATGCGCTACCTTGTACACAGCCGCCTTCCCCGCCGGCCGCTCGGTCGATCGGACTATTACTTGCCAGCCGGTATTCGGGTCACCAGTTTCTTCAAGGTCGCCTCCGAGCAAAATCGAAATTGGTCCCACCTCGATCCAGGACGCGACAGACAGTTGGTTCGGCATGAGTGCAGGAAATCGCTTGAATCTAGTCTGCTCGTCGAGGAGCGACGCTACAGCTCGCAGAAAAGTTTCAAACCGTTCGTCGGCGGGCGAGAGCGACCAAACTCTCGCTTGATGTCCATGCGCAGCGTCTTTGGCTTGAAGCGTGTACAGCGCCCGATTTGGCGCTGCACGCAAAACCGTACGCCTCCGTTTGCTTAGGATACCGATCACCTCGTAGATTTCTGCCACTCCGGAAGAAACCTTACCAAGGTGAGCTCCGTTGTAAGCTTTGGCCGTCGCAAGAAACTCTTCCTTACCAAGAGCGCCAGCCGCACAGAAACTTGCTCGGTCACAGCTGCTAACGAGCTGCGCCAGGCCTTTGATGTGATCATCATGCCAATGCGATGCAATTATTAGCGAGACAGATTTCGGGGTGATACCTATGGCTTTCAGGTAGGCGAGTGCAGCGGGCTCACCGGAGTTCGAATCGACGCAGCTATCGGATATGAGCCAGTGGTCGCTACCAAGGTGAATGAGAACGCATTCGCCGAATCCAGGACCGATGAGCGTGACTTCAAGCTGATCCGCTGCCGGTGGATTCCAGTCGAAATCCTGGATCATTCCCACTTCAGAGACGCAGCTGTTGTTCGAGCCTCCGATTGAGCGCTCTTGATTTCATTCTTGGTCCATCGGGGAAGACGACGGATGAGGATAATGGACGCCCGCTTTTTTTGACCCGATCGAGTGATTTCATATCCCACAACCCACCTCAACACCTGTCCGATGGCCAATCGCTTTCGGGCATCCTCGTCGAGTTCCTCGATCGGAATTTCTGCCTTTATCCGGCCGCCGGTTGGATCTCGAAGATCGACGAGTTCAACCTCAAAGGTTGTCTCCCCAATTGCCGAAACGTAGCCATCCCATTCATTCGACGCTTGGAAACCAGCCACGTATGGATCACGCGATGCCAACCGCGCTGGAAGATCGTTCGGCAACGCATCTGGGTCTGTGATCGGCTGCCCGCTACTGCTGCCATTTGCAATCGGCGTTGCCGCGCTTTCCGATGGCGCAGGAAGAACGCCAGGGTGGGGCGTGCGCGAAGAGTAATATTGCTCCCAGAGTTCGGCCGCTTTTGCAGGTTGGGCACGCGTTTGTGTCCCAACCTCTGGCGCACCGCGCGTGGAATACTGGTCGCGTTTGCTCATGGCTTTAGTGCCATCACCTGGTCAATGATCTGCTCCGATCGCAGCACTGAGTCATCAAATCGGGAGTCCAGGAGACCAACTATCTCTAGGCTACCTTCAAGGTTGTCCTGGGACTTAAGTTCAAAGTGATCGTTAATTTCGACGAAGACCCCAGAATTTGCCTCGATCTTTGAGGATGGTTGCACGATCGCTTGAATGTACCCGCGCGGTCGATCATCGGTGTCACGTTGTTGCATTACGAGGGTCATCATACCGCCGTGCCGATCGGCATCGCCGGCTCGGATTTTGGTTGCCCAGGCTCCCCAGGCTTCTGGTGGGGCGAGCTTGTAGCCGATCTGATCGCGATTTGCTTGCGATCCCACGCCAAAGTGAACGCTGAGGTTAATTCCCATTTTCCCGATCGGGGTATGGGGCAGGACTTCTTTGAACGTGCGCACTACCAGGTCCTTTAGCCTGACGAATGGCTTGGAGCTCGTCTGAGCTGTAAATCTCTCCGGCTGAACCTCAATCCTGAAGAGATCAAAACCGATCTTCGTAATCTGCTGATGAACAATCTCGACCTCCGCCTCGTTGGCTTCAGCTGGCGCCAACAGGTCATTCCGCACAAACCAATCCGGATTGAATATGCGCGGGTTGAAGCTCCCAACGAGCACGATCGCGATCTGACTATATTGTGGCTCTATTCTCACGAACCGATGCCCCCTGCGATTGAGGGAATCATTCGCTCCTGACTCGGTCAATTGGGCCATGCTAGGTGTTATCATTTTCCGCATTTCCGTGTTCATCGTGCAACGGTCTCAGGTTCACTTTGTTCAGATTTGGGGCGCGCTTTGCCGAGTTCACCGCTCCATCAGCCAAATGTGCGGCGCGCTGACGGCGATGAGCTTCGCGACGGTCAGGTGCGTAATCGCCCGCGCGATGGCGCGGCGCACCGCGTCGTCGGTGGTTTCGGTCGTGCGCTTCTTGCCGACGAAGATCCATTTGTCCTTCGTGATCACGCGCACCATCGGTAGGCCCGCCGGCGCCGGCTCGCCGTACTCGGCGATGGCTTCGCGCAACCAGTCGAGCGCCTGCAGCGTGCCTTTCGACAGGCGCGCCTCCGGCCCCTCGTTCTCCGCTCCAGCGTCGCATTCCTCCACGACGCAGGTCGTGATCGCGTCGCCGTCGGCGTCGGTGCCGAGGTCGATGACCTTGAGCCTGAAGCCGTGCGAATGCCCGTCGCTATCGTCGCGCGCTTTGACGACGCGAAGCGATCGCGCGCCGCCGATCGCGCGTTTGACTTCGACCTCGACGTCGGCGGCCCCTTTGAGGCTCGTGTGCCCGCGCCCGCCGCGATCAATATCCTTGCCGGTGTGATGGATCACCATGACGTGAGCGCTGGTCTCGGCACGGATACGATCGAAGATGCCGATCATCTGCGTCATATCGTCGGGCGCATTTTCGTTGCCGCCGCTCATGCTGCGCGAGAGCGTATCGACGACCAGAAGCTCGATGCTCCGTTCGCGCACCGCGTCGATGACGCCGGCGATGGCCGCCCCGTCCGAGAACAGATTGAGCGGCTGGGCGTAGAAAAAGAGGTTCGGCGCTTCGCCGCCGACTTGCGTCAGCGCCGCCATGCGCTTGCGAAATCCGCTTTCACCTTCAAGCGCGAGATAGAGCGTCGAGGCGCGCGACACGCGCCTGCCGAACACCGCGCGGCCGCGCTCGATCGAATGGGCGATGTATTGCGCAAGAAAGGTCTTGCCGCAGCCGGGCGGTCCGTACCACACGCTGAGCTCGGCGGGATAAATCAGACCCTTGAGCAGATAGCGCCGCTCGCGGTCGAGGCGGCAGAGCGACGAGCTATGCACCATGAGCGCCGCGGCGCGGCGGTTCGCACGCTGACGCCGCTCTTGTGCTTCGGCGACAGCAAGAGGAATGGGCTCGCTCATGCCGCCGCCTCCGCGTCGGCGATGAACACCGGCGGCGCCGCGAGCGCAATTTGCAGGCGCCGCTCGATCATCCGCCCGCTTCGGATGTCGGGCGCGATGATGCCGTCGACACGGCGTTGCAGGAGGTAACGCGCGAACGCCCGCCAATAGACCGGCAGCACGCCGCAACATTCAGCCTTCAACCACGACCACATGTTGAGGTGCACGCGCGGCCGAAACGCCGTCTCGCCGATCCAGCACTGCGCAAGCTCTTCGAGCCCCGCCGCGCATCCGTCCAAGTTCAGTGTCGCGACACGCGGGCCCTCCGGATCGAACGCAGCAATGGTCACGATCCAACCGGTCTCATCGGTCATCGGTATCAGCACGGACCAAATGCCCTCCTCGTCGAGATGAAAGAGCCGCGCCCCGAAATGGACCGGCGCGACCGACACATGCGCCTCGACAAGGATGCGATCAGACGCAAGCGCCAGGAGCCGCCGACGCAGCGGCATCGCCCGCCCCTGAAGATCGTGCAGAGCGGTCTGCCACAAGCAGTCCATCACCGAATCTCCGGCGCGCAAGGTCTCCAATTCATCCCTGTCAAAGTTCATGCTTTGGCGGCTAGCAGGATATTGCGAATATATCAATACGGTATTTGCGATAAAAGAAAATAGCCGTTTTGAATCAAGGGGCGGACTTGGTGGACGAGCGTCACGGACAAGACAGACAGGACACCCCTAAGGAGGGATGTCTTGTCCGTCTCGTCGTTCCGGAGGCGCTGAGCGCGCGAAGCAACGGCAAGACAGACGCGGCACGCATATAATCAGATGTCCTGTCCGCCCCGTCGGTCCCGAAGAGCGGGTTGTGCATCTGCGGATTGGAAGCGGTCTGACGGGCTGGGAATTGCAGAGGCCGTCACTCGACGCGGCGGTGCTAATTCACGCGAGACAGCCAATCCATCCAGTAGGTCGGCATACGGAACAGCGCGAGATATCGTTGCCTGTTCGCCTTGCTCATGGCCGAGTACCATTTGATCCACTCTTCCATATAGTCTTGGCCAAAACCCATCCTCCATCCGAGATCGCTTGGCTCCGCGAATTGTGGATGTTCGATCCAGGGCGGGGCGGGCACGCACGACACTAGGTCGCCCAGCGCTCCGGCAGCTAACTCACTTCTGATCTCCATCAAGATTAGACCGAGCATGTTCTTGCCGGTTCCGTCTCCGCCGTCCGCCCAGTAGGAGTCGTTTTTCGTATGCTCAACGATTGCGGCGTCGCCAGTTGATTGCAGTGCTTCGCGGACATCTGAGTGCTGCGCAGCCTTCATGCGGACGGCGAAGCGCATGATATCGTCTTTGACTTTTTCCCAGTCGTCCCGAATGCGATTGTTCCGACTTCGGCCCAGCTGAGCCGCAAGCGCTGGTGTTCCAGCACTCCGTATTTTTTGGCGCGCTTCGAGTGTCAGAAATTTTTGGGCCTGGAAATAGTGTTCGCTCGTTGGCCAGGCTTTGCCTTCGACAAAAATCGGGTGCGCGGAGAAATTCGAAAAGCAACCGAACGGATCGACCGTCCTGTAGAAATGGATCACTGCCATGTGGTTCTACCTCGTCGGGTCAGAATGCCGTTCATCGAACGTCCGAATTGGTCAACAACTGTCTTCATAGCTTTCCATACATACGGGCATCCGACGAAAGAGGGTCAAACGTTTCATGCCGACAAAGCGGCAGGGCGGACATGACATCTCTTAACGCGATGACTCGTACCGTCGCCTCGGCGCTTGAATGTAGCGACAAATGCAACGATAATTGCGCTTCAAAATCGTAGGCTGGCGCGGCCCGTATTCTCGGGTGCCGGCGCAATCCCTCCCCAATCCGAAAGCAAATCCATGTCTGCCAAACCGAGGCGCTCGCCGGCGGGCGATGCGCGTTTTCTTGTGGCGCTCGAGAACGGGCACGCCGTGGCGGCCGCGTGCCAGGCGGCCGGCTATGCGCGCGCCAGCGTCTATGCCTGGCGGCGGGAGGATCCGGCCTTCGCGGCCGCGTGGGACGCGGCGGCGCAAGTTGCCAGCGACCTCCTCGAAGAGGAAGCCGACCGGCGCGGGCGCGACGGCTATGACGAGGCCGTCTTTTATCGCGGCGAAGAGGCGGGCACGCGGCGCAAATATTCCGACGGCTTGCTGCTCGCGCGGCTGAAGGCGCTCAAGCCGCAAGACTATCGCGAGAACATGCCGCTCGCGGTCGACCAGAAGCTCAGCGTGCTCATCCGCGACGTCGACGCGGAGGCGGCGTTGCGCAAGCTGATCGACGAGAACCGCCTCTCACCCGACGAGCTCGAAGAGACCTTGCGCAATCGGGTGATGGGCGCCTGCGAAAGGCAAGGCTGAGGCATCGGCACCTTGGAGGTTGCGCGACGCCATTCAAGCCAACCGAGAAACGCATGCGAGACAGTGTCTCATATCGCGCATGCGGCGGATTTGCGCGCGAAAACGCGCTCCGCGAGACGCCATCCGATACACCCGACCCTTGTCTCGGTTGTCCCGTTTCCGCCGGCCGGTTCCTCTAGGCCGCGCCGTCTTCTAGCGCTACAGTCCGCCCCATCGCAATTGAAGGAACGAGGGAGCGAACAACGATGGATTTCGATTACACGCCCAAGATGAAGGAGTGGATCCGCCGCGTCGGCGACTTCATGGATCGCCACGTCTATCCGGCGGAGAAGATCTACAACGACCAGATGCTCGAAGCGCGCACCAAGGGCAATCCCTGGATCGTCGTGCCGGTCGTCGAGGAGCTGAAGGCCAAGGCGAAGTCGCAAGGCCTCTGGAACATGTTCCTGAACGAGAGCGAGCATGGCGCGGGCCTGACCAATCTCGAATACGCGCCGCTGGCCGAGATGATGGGCCGCGTCGGTTTCGCCTCGGAAGTGTTCAACTGCTCGGCGCCAGATACCGGCAACATGGAAGTGCTCGAACGCTACGGCAACGACCACCAAAAGAAGAAGTGGCTGAAGCCGCTTCTCGAGGGCGAGATCCGCTCGGCCTTCATCATGACCGAGCCGGAGGTTGCCTCCTCCGACGCTTCGAACATCCGCACCCGCATCGAGCGCCAGGGCGATCACTACGTCATCAACGGCCGGAAATGGTGGTCGTCGGGCATGGGCGATCCGCGCGCCAAGATCATGATCGTGATGGGCAAGACCGATCCCGGCGCCGACAAATATCGCCAGCAATCGCAAATCTTGGTCGAAACGAACGCGCCCGGCGTCAAGATCGTGCGCATGCTGCCGGTCTTCGGCTTCGACGACGCGCCGCACGGCCACGCCGAGCTCTTGTTCGAGAACGTGAAGGTGCCGGCCGAGAACATCGTTCTGGGTGAAGGCCGCGGCTTCGAGATCGCCCAAGGCCGCCTGGGCCCCGGCCGCATCCATCACTGCATGCGTACCATCGGCTCGGCCGAGCGCGCTTTGGAGTCGATGTGCAAGCGCTTGATGACGCGTGAGGCCTTCGGCAAGAAAATCTCCGAGCATTCGGTTTGGGAGCAGCGCGTCGCCGAAGCGCGCACCAACATCGACATGTGCCGCCTGCTCACGCTCAAGGCCGCCGACATGATGGACAAGGTCGGCAACAAGGTCGCCCGCACCGAGATCGCGATGATCAAGGTCGCGGCGCCGCGCATGGCGTTGAAGGTGATCGACGACGCGATCCAAGCTTGGGGCGGCGCCGGCGTGACGACCGATGCGGGCCTCGCTCGCGCCTACGCGAGCCAGCGCACGCTACGCCTCGCCGACGGTCCGGACGAGGTGCACAACCGCACCATCGCGCGCCTCGAATTCGGCAAGCACTCGAACAAGATCCGGATGGAAGCCGCGCAGTAGCGCTTTCGCTCCGAACGACAAAGGCGCGCTTGTAAGGCGCGCCTTTTCTTTTGAGCTCGCAAAAGAAGCTAGGCGACGCGGGTCGCCGCGACCTTCGGCTCAGAGGGGAGCGTCGCGGTCACTTCCGTGCCGCGGCCTTCTTCGCTGGTGATCCGCAAATCGCCGCCGTGCAGGCGCGTGAGCGACTTCACGAGAGCAAGGCCGAGGCCCGACCCGCCGTGCATGCGCGAGGCATCGCTCGATGCTTGCTCGAACGGCTGCGCCAGCCGCGGCAGAACGTCGGCCGGAATGCCGACGCCCGTATCGCGAACGACGATCGATACGGTTGTGCCGCTTTGGCGGATAATGGCGTCGACCGCGCCGCCGCTATTGGTGAATTTGACGGCGTTGGACAGCAAGTTGAGGAGGATTTGTTTTACCGCGCGTTGATCCGCGTGGACGAAGAGGTTCTCCGGCTCGACGGTCGATCGCATTGTGACGCCTTTTTCTTCGGCGCGCTTTTCGATCAGCCGAACACAGCTCGACAAAGCCTCGCCTGCGCTGAACGTCTCGTAGTGCAGCTCGAACTTGCCGGCTTCGATCTTCGACATGTCGAGCAGATCGTTGATCAGATCGAGCAGCATCGTGCCCGACTCGTTGATCAGGCGCGAGTACTCCTGATAGCGCTCGCTGCCCATCGGCCCGAACATCTCGCGTGCCAGGATGTCGGAGAAGCCGATGATTGCGTTCAGCGGCGTCCGAAGCTCGTGGCTCATATTCGCGAGGAAGCGCGACTTCGTATGGCTGGCGGCTTCGGCGCGCTCGCGGGCGCGCGTCAGCTCGTCCTCGACCTGCTTGCGCTCGGTGATGTCGCGCGTGACCGAGATGGCGCCGTCGAATGTGCCGGTCTGCGGATTGCGCACGAAGCGCAAGTGCGTTTCGAGCCACACCGTGTGGCCGTCGCGATGATAGACGCGATACGTATAGTTTGCGGTACCGGTCGTGCGGCGCGCTTGCTGCAGCGCGTCTTTGACCGCGTCGATGTCGTCCGGGTGGGCGCCGTCGTACGGTCCGCGCTTCAACATTTCGCTGGGTTCGAACCCCAAGATGCGCCGCACGGCGGGCGAGATGAAGGTCAATCGCCCGTCCGGTCCGTGACGCGCAATGATGTCGGAGGCTTCCTCCGCCATGAAGCGATAGGCCGCTTCGCTGTCCCTGAGCGCGTTCTCGGCGGCGACCTTCGCCGTGACGTCCTGAACGACGCCCAGCACCGCAACGATGCTGCCGTCAGGGCCACGCTCGACGTCACCGTAGGTATCGTAGAGGTGAATGTCGCCGTTCGGCTTGAAGCCGCGGGTGCGATAGTAGAATGGCGTGCCCTGGGTCATCGCCGCCGTCACGGCCGCGGTAACGGCCGGCCGGTCGTCCGGATGCATGCGATCGAGCAGCCATTTCGGCGACGGCCGCACGTCTTTCGGATCGATCTCGAGCAGCGTGAAGAAGCCGGGAGACCAGGTGGGGTATTTCGCCGTGATCTCGTGACGCCAATAGCCGATGCGCGCGGTACGCTCCGCGAGCGCGAAATGCGCCTCCAGCTGCTTCAGGCGCGTTTCCGCGCTCTGGTTCGCCGGCGCCGGATCGAACTTGATCTCCCCGTCACTCATCGCTTCTGCGGTACCGCCGCTCGTTCGCGAGCGCAAAGACGTTGCTGCCCCAAGCTGCAAACTATGTCTCACCGCATGTAAATATCGGCTGAAGCGAAGGAATCTCGCAGCGTTAAGCCCGAGTTAAAATCGTCCGTAAGCGGATGAAAAACTGCGCACTCAGAGCCGCGTGTTGGCGAGGCGCCAAGCGTTCTCGGCAAGGAATCGGCAATAATTGCCAAGCTGAGCCGCAGTCTCCGAGCTCGCATTGCCGTCGAGCCCGCGCTTGTAGACGCCTTGCGCGATCGACGCCAAGCGAAACACCGAGAAGCTCACATAGAAGGACCAATTGTCGATCCCGTCGCGCCCGACGCGACGGCAATAGGCGGCGATGTAGTCGCTCTCCGACGGGATCCCGGTTGCCTTGAAGTCGACTCCGACAAGCCCGCCTTGCCGCGGGTTCATCACGTGATAGCCCATGCAATTGTAGGCGAGGTCGGCCAACGGATGGCCGATGGTGCAGAGCTCCCAATCGAGTACCGCGATCATGCGCGGCTCGCTCGGATGATAGATCGAGTTCTCGAGCCGGTAGTCGCCATGCGCAATCGTGACCGAAGCGTCGGACGGAACGTGCTTCGGCATCCACTCGATGAGTTTTTCCATCTCCAGCACGTCGTCGGTCTGCGCCGCGCGATACTGCGTGATCCAACGCGCGATCTGGCGCTCGAAATAGTTGCCGGGCTTGCCGAAGTCGGTGAGGCCGGTCTTGACCAGATCGACCTTGTGTAGCCGGGCCAAGACGTCGTTCATACTGTCGTAGATCGCCGCGCGATCGCTTGGCGACACGTCCGGCAGCTGCGGGTCGCGGAAGATGCGCCCGTCCAAATATTCCATCACGTAGAACGCTGTGCCGATGATGCTGTCGTCTTGGCAGAGCACATACATCTTCGGCACCGGCACGTCGGTCGCGGCCAGCGCCTTCATGACGCGGAATTCGCGGTCGACTTGGTGCGCACTTTTGAGCAGCGTACCCGGCGGCTTCTTGCGCATCACATAGCGCTTGCCGTCCGCGGTGAGCAGAAACGTCGGGTTCGATTGACCGCCGGCGAATTGCCTGACGTCGAGCGGCCCGGCGAAGCCCTTGATCTCTTTGGCGAGATAGCGTTCCAGCGACGCTTCGTCGAAACGATGCGCGGCGCGCACCGCGGTTGGCTCACCGCTCATCGTCAGTCTTTCGCGCCCGCGCGCTTGGCGTATTCCCAGCCAAGCTCGGCGAGCGGCCGCACGTTCGAGGCCGTCTGCGCCGCATGCGCCGAGGCCGCTGTGCCGTCGCGCACGCGCCCGGCGATGCCCTGCAAGATGCCGGCGATGCGGAAGAAGTTGTAGGCGAAATAGAAGTCGAGGTTCTCGATCCCCGGCCGCCCCGTTCGCTTGCAATACATCGCGATGTATTCGCTCTCGCTCGGAATGCCCAGCGACTGCAAGTCCGCGCCCGACAGCGATCCGGTGCCGCCGCCTGTGCCGCCTGAGGGCATGCGCCATTGCATAATGTGATAGGTGAAGTCGGCGAGGGGATCGCCGATCGTCGAGATTTCCCAGTCGAGCACCGCGAGAACGCGCGGCTCGGTCGGATGAAGGATCATGTTGTCGAGGCGATAGTCGCCGTGCACGATCGAATTGCGCTCGCCCGGCGGAATGTGCTGCGGCAGCCACTCCATCAGCTTGTTCATGGCCGGAATGCTCTCGGTCTCCGAGGCGACATACTGCTTGCCCCAACGCGAGATCTGGCGCGCAAAGTAATTGCCGGGCTTGCCGAAGTCCTCGAGCCCCAGCTTCATGTAGTCGGTCTGGTGCAGCTTCGCGAGCGTCTCGTTCATCGCGTCGTAGATCGCGAAGCGCTGCTTTGCGTCGATGCCCGGAACCAGCGGTTCCCAGATCACGCGGCCTTCGACGCACTCCATCACATAGAACATCGTGCCGGCGATGCTTTCGTCAGTGCACAGCGCATAGGGCTTCGGGACCGGAAAGCCCGTCGGATAGAGCGCCGAGATGATCCGAAACTCGCGATCGACGGCGTGAGCGGACGGGAGCAGCTTGCCCGGCGGCTTGCGGCGCAAAACGTATTTCCGCTTGGGCGTGACGAGCTGATAGGTGGGGTTCGATTGCCCACCCTTGAATTGGCGCAGCGTCAGCGGGCCCTCAAACCCCTCGACATTCTCGTTCAGATATTTCTCGAGCTTGGCGACGTCGAGCATGTGCTGCGGGGTCACGTCCTTGGTGCCGCTGAACTGCTCTTGGCGTGAAGGGGCTGGCTGCGACATGAGGTCGGTCTTTCGTTTGCTACGCAGCCAAGTTTTAGCCGACTTTTCCTCCGAAGAAAGGTGGTTCGTCACGTCCAGCCTGGCGCTGTCTCCGGGGCAGCGCTAGGGTTTTAAGGCGCTCAGGAGACACCAGATGAGCATGAACGCCGATCTTGTCGCGCTTGGCGAAGCGGATGTGCGGGCGCTTCGCGCCGATCCGGAGCAGATAGCGCAATGGATGCATGCGGTGGGGACGCCTGGCTCCCTGAGCTTGCAGAAGATGTGGCATGCACTCCATTACTTGCTCACAGGTACAGCGTGGAACAATCAAGGACCGTTGGGACAGGCGTTGCTCGGCGGAGAGGACATCGGGCCTGATATCGGATACGGCCCAGCGCGAATTCTGATCGCTTCTCAAGTCAAAGAAACATCCCGCGCACTACTGGCGCTTTCCGCTGCCGACATCAGGCAAAGATTCGCACCGGAAGTGATGGAAGCCGAGGATATTTACCCCTCACGAATTTGGGTCAGGGAGAAAGACACGATACTTGATGAACTCGTACCATTGTTCGAAGAGCTCGTGGAATTCTACGAAAGCGCTGCCACAAAAGACCAATCAATATTGCTCTTCATGACCTAGTGCTTGTGCTCTTTCGCCACGGCGCGCCAGCCGATATCGCGGCGGCAGAAACCGCCGGGCCAGTCGATCTCGTCGACCGCGCGGTATGCGCGCGCCTGCGCGTCGGCCACCGTACGTCCGATTGCGGTAACGTTCAGGACGCGCCCGCCATTTGCGATCAGAGCGCCGTCTTGGCGCCGCGCCGTACCCGCATGGAACACTTGCACGCCGTCGAGCTGTGCCGCCTTGTCGAGCCGCTTGATCTCCGTTCCCTTTTCGGGCTTCTCAGGATAGCCCCGCGCGGCCATCACGACTGTCAGCGCCGTGTGTTCGTGCCAGCGCGCGTCGACCGTCTTCAGCGCGCCGTCGGCGGCGGCCAGCAGCAACGGCACGATGTCCGACTTCAGCCTAACCATCAGCACCTGAGTCTCCGGATCGCCGAAGCGCGCATTGTATTCGATCAGCTTCGGCCCGTCCTTGGTCAGCATCAGTCCGGCGAACAGCGCGCCCTTGAACGGTCGCCCGCGCTTTGCCATGCCGCGGATCGTCGGTCGCACAATCTGATCGAGCACTTGATTCTCGAGATACGGCGTCAACGCGGCCGCGGGAGAATAGGCGCCCATGCCGCCGGTGTTCGGTCCCATATCGCCGTCGCCGACACGCTTGTGATCTTGCGCGCTGCCAAACGGCAAAACGGTCTCACCATCGCTCAAGACGAAATAGCTGACCTCTTCGCCTTCGAGAAACTCCTCGATGACCACTTCATGCCCGCCTTTGCCGAAGGAGCCGGCGAACATACCGTCGATGGCGGCGGACGCTTCCGCGCGGGTCGCGGCGATCACCACGCCTTTGCCGAGCGCAAGTCCGTCGGCTTTGACCACCACCGGCAACGGGTGATCGGCGGCGTAGGCTTTCGCATCGTCCGCGTTGCGGAAGCGGCGATAGCGTCCCGTCGGGATGTTTTCGTCGGCGCAAAAGTCCTTGGTGAAGCCCTTCGACCATTCGAGCTCAGACGCCGCCTTGCTCGGTCCGAAGGCCTTGATGCCGGCTTCGGCGAAGCGATCCGCCAAGCCGCCGGCGATTGGGTCGTCGGGCCCGATGACGACGAAGTCGATCGCCTTCTCTTGGGCAAATGCGATCAGGCGATTGAAATCCATCGCGGTGATGGGAACACATTCGGCGACGTCCGCTATGCCGGCATTGCCAGGCGCGCAATAAAGCTTATCTGTCAACGGCGACGCCGCGATCGCCCAGCACAGGGCGTGCTCGCGCCCGCCGCCGCCGATAACCAGGATTTTCATCGGGTGTGGACGCTCCGAAGGAGTGGCTGACTTTCAGGTGTTGGGCCTTGTAACATGCGTATCCCATGAGTGAAACGGATTCGGTTTCCCTGTTTTCGGGCGGCGAACCACGCCAGGCCAACGTCGTTGAATTCAGCGTCAGCGAGATCTCCAACGCCATCAAGCGGATGGTGGAGGACGGTTTCGCTTACGTGCGCGTGCGCGGCGAGCTCTCCGGCGTCAAACGTCACTCAAGCGGCCATATCTATCTCGATCTGAAAGACGATAAGGCGTCGCTTGCGGGCGTCATCTGGAGCCGCACGGCGCGCGCGCTCCGCGTCCAGCCTGAGAACGGGATCGAGGTTATCGCCACCGGCCGCATTACGACCTATCCGGGACAGTCCAAATATCAGATCGTCATCGATCAGCTGCAGCTCGCGGGCCTCGGCGCGCTGATGCAGCAGCTCGAACTGCGCCGCAAAGCGTTCGCGGCCGAAGGCCTGTTCGACGAAGCGCACAAGAAGCCGCTTCCGTTTCTGCCCGAAGTGATCGGGGTCATCACCTCGCCGACCGGCGCCGTCATTCGCGACATTCTCCATCGCCTCGGCGATCGCTTCCCGCGCCGCGTCCTTGTCTGGCCGGTTGCCGTGCAGGGTGAAAAATCTGCGGCAGAAGTCGCGGCCGCGATCGAAGGCTTCAACGCGCTGCCTGCCGAAGGTCAAATTCGCCGCCCCGACGTGTTGATCGTCGCGCGCGGCGGCGGCTCGATCGAAGACCTGTGGTCCTTCAACGAAGAGATCGTCGTGCGCGCGGCCTTTGCGAGCACCATCCCGTTGATCTCCGCCGTCGGTCACGAAACGGACACGACGCTCATCGATCACGTTTCGGATCGCCGCGCACCAACGCCGACCGCAGCGGCGGAGATGGCCGTGCCCGTGCGCGCCGATCTCATGCGTCACGTTCAGCGCGACGGCGACCGCCTGGAGGCGGCGCGCGAGCGGCTCTTCCAATTGGCGCGCCAGCGCTTCACCGATCTGGCGCGCGCTCTACCGCGCCGCGACGCGATCCTCGCCATTCCTCGTCAGCGCTTCGATCTCGCCGCGTCGAAACTCGCGAGCGCATTGGTGATCATGGTGCAACGCCAGCACACGCGCTTCGAGCGCGCGGCTGCAGCACTGACGGTGACGCCACTGCAACAAGCGGCAAGACGCCACCAGGAGCGCGTTCGCGAAGTATCGGATCGCATGGGCCTGGCGGTGCGTCGCCACCTTGGCGATCTCACCCAAACTCTGAGCGCTCAGGGCAAACTCCTTGAGACGCTGAGCTACAAGACGACCTTGTCACGCGGCTACGCGTTTGTCGCCGGCTTGAAGGATCGCCTGATCCGCCGGGCCGCCGATATCACCCCAGGCGAGCATCTGACGTTAACATTCGCCGACGGAAATGCGTCCGTGACGGCGGATGGAGACGCACCGGACACCAAGAAACCGCGCTCCAAGGGTAAACCGGTGGGACAAGGCGATCTCTTCTAACTGGAGCATCTGGGCGCTATCTTCGCCGGCAAATCGAAGTGGGAATGGTTCAATGAATATGATGGAACGCGGCGCGCACGGTCTTGCGGTGCTGCGCTATCTCGACGGTGAATATCAAGTGGTGACGCCGGGCGTTTTCGTGATTTGCGCCGTCACCGGTAAGCGCATTCCGCTCGAGGATCTGCGCTATTGGAACGTCGACCTGCAGGAAGCCTATGTGGACGCCACCGCCGCGCACCAGCGCTATGTCGAATTGACGGAGTCCAAACGCTAGGGAGTAAGGGATGCAGAGGATCGGCCGACGCGACGTTCTTCTCGGCGGCATGAGCCTGGCGGTATTGGTTGCGTCCGGCGGTTCGGCGCGCGCCGAAGCGGACCTGCGCGGCGATCTTGTTCAAGGGTCGCTGATCCGCGGCCGCACCGCGCCGGGCTCGAAGGTCACGATCGACGGCAAGTTGCTCAGCCTCTCGTCGAAAGGCGATTTTGCCTTCGGCTTCGCCTATGATCGCACCAAGCCGGCGAAGCTGCGCATCAAGACGCCCGACGGCCAAACGGAATCCAAAACGCTCGAGATCGCCAAGCGCGAGTACAAGATTCAGCGCCTCAACGGTCTGCCGAGCGGCATGGTCGAACCGCCCGCGTCCGTCCTGAGACGCATCGCGCACGACAATCATTTGATCGGCGCCGCCCGGGCGCGCGACACGGATGAGGATTGGTTCGCCGACGATTTCGCCTGGCCGGTCAAGGGCCCGATCACGGGCGTCTACGGCAGCCAGCGCATCCTGAACGGTGTGCCCAAGCGCCCGCATTTCGGTGTCGACATTGCCGCGGGCGAGGGCAAGCCCATTCACGCACCCTTAGGCTCGATCGTGTCGATGTCCGAGAAGGATATGTACTACTCCGGCGGCACCGTCATCCTCGATCACGGCCATGGTGTCTCGACGTGCTATCTGCATATGTCGCGCGTCGATGTGAAGGTCGGAGATCGCCTGGCCAAAGGCGATCCGGTGGGCTTGATCGGTCACACCGGCCGCGCCACCGGCCCGCATCTGTGCTGGCGCCTCAACTGGTTTCAAGAGCGTCTCGACGCGGCGCTCGTCGTTCCACCGATGGCCTGAGCGGTCTTCGCGATTACCCTTCCTCGCAGCAAGGAACTTTACGAAAGCGTAAGACGAACGGCCGATGCGGCCGCGCTAGCTTGCAGTTCCAATCGTTCGGAAGGATCTGCAAGTGTGGCGTCGGCCTTGGCCTCTCGTACTTCTGACTTCAGTTCTCCTCCAGGGTTGTCAGACGCTCGGCCTCGAGAGTGATCACGAGGGCGGCGGGCATCGATACGCATCTCAGGGGTCGAACGCGGATTGCCAGCGCCTCGCACCATACGTCGTCAACAGCGACGGCAGCCTCTCACGATCCGATCTGACCGCCGGTCTCAAGGTTGAGTACAAGAAGTGGGACACCAACGGCGACGGAGAGCTGAGCCCCGCCGAAGCCGAGCCGCTCAACGATCATCTGCGCGCGTTGAATGTGAACGCCTCGCCCGTCCTCGATTGGAACGGCGACGGCAAGATCACCTTCGAGGAGTTCGCCAGCGGCTGGGGAACGATGTTTGACCTTTGCGCCGACGACGGCGGCGATGTCGTGACAAAGGCCGATCTACAACGCAGCCCCGTCGCCCCGCCGCCCAAGAAAACCGACGACGACAAACCTCCCGAAGGCGCCAGCACGCCCAATCCCGGGGGCGGGTACTAGCTTCTGCCTGTGTCTAGTTCTTCGGCCAGCGATTGTGCAGCCAGAGCCAATTCCAAGGCTCGCGGCGAATGTGAGCTTCGAGCGTCTGATTGAGCTTGAGCGTCAGATCGTAAACGTCCTTGACGTGATTGCCCGTCGGCTGCGGCTCGAAGATCTCATCGACGCTGACACGGAAGCGGCAATCCGCAAGGCGCGTGCACCAGCCGAAAATGATCGGTGCGCCGTGGCGCAATGAAAGGTGTGCGGCCGCCGGCGCGGTCATTGCGTCACGTCCGAAGAACGGCACGGCGATGCCGTCGTTCAGCTTCTGATCGATCAGCATCGCCAAAAGCCGGCCTTGTTTCAGCGTCTTCAAGATCATGCGTGCCCCGTCGGCGCCTTTGGCGGCGACGATCGGCAGCCGCGACTGGCGCCGCGCCGAGATCCAGCGATCGACGTACGGGTTGTTCGGCGCGCGATAGACGAGGGTGCCCTTGAGCCCATAGTCGGCGATGACACCGGGCATCGTTTCCCAATTGCCGCAATGACCCGAGACGAAGATCGCACCCTTGCCCTTTGCGACTTCGGCTGCCGCGCGCTCGAGCCCGGCGATTTCGATCCGCGCGCCGGGCTTGATGCCCCAAATCTTTTCTAGATGCGGATACTCGGCAAATGTGCGCCCGAGGTTCTCCCACATGTCCGCGATCGCGCGCTCGCGCGCCGCCTCGTCGAGCTCGGGCAGAGCGCGCGCCATGTTGCGTCGCGCCCGCCGCGTGACCGGGATCTTCGGCCCGAACGTGCGCGCGATCCAGCCGCCGAATTTCGAGCCGACCTCAAGGCCCAGAATCCAGAACAAACCCATCACCGCTCGAAACAGCGCGTACTCGACCAAGAAGAGCGCGCGCTGCGCCAAGTTCGGCAGACGCGCCTCGCGGCGCAACGCCGGCGTTCGATTTACGCTTGGGGCTTCAGACATTTCGAGATGAGTGTGTCCAGAAGAGGGGCGCTAGCCCTATCGAACTGAACCCGCACGCGCAATGCGCGGATCCTGTCGCGGAAAGCCGGGCTGATGCGCACCCAGTCCTTTTCGGTCGTAATGAGCTGGGCGTTGGCAGCGGTAGCCGCGTTCAGCAGGTCGATGAGCTCATCGTCCTTGTACGGATGGTGATCCGGAAACGGTCTGGCGATGGCGAGCGTTGCGCCGAGATTGGCCAGCGTCGCGAAGAATTTGTCGGGCATTCCGATCCCGGCAAAGGCGGCGACGCGCTGGTTGCGCACAAGAGCCGCGTCCTCGTCGAGCGGAACGAGCTTGGCGCGGAACACGGGCAGCGGCACCGGCAGGTCGACTTCGCCTTCGCCCATCAGTACGACGCCCTGCGCGCGGGCAAGTCCGTCGGCGACGCGCTCGCGCAGCGGTCCCGCAGGGATCACCTCGCCGTTTCCGAAGCCGCGCTCCGCATCGACCACGATGAGCGAAAGATCCTTCTGCAATCTCGGGTTCTGAAAGCCGTCATCCATGATGATCGCTTGCACGCGTTTGCTCACCAACAGCCGCGCGCCGGCGGGCCGGTCGGGCGAGCACACTGTCACCGCGTGCGCCGCGAGCAACAGCGGCTCATCGCTCACCGTCGTTGCGTCGTCGAGTGTGGGATCGACCGCCATCGGCCCCTTGATGTGGGCGCCGTAAGCGCGCGTGAGAAAACCCGGTTTCATGCCGAGCGCTTCGACGCGCTTGGCGATCGCAATCGCGACAGGTGTCTTCCCCGTGCCGCCGACCGTTAGATTGCCGATGCAGATAACCGGCACGCTGGCTTTCGAGGGCGTCGCCATCGCACGGCGCATACGTCCGGCGGCGGCGTAAAGCCAGCCGAGCGGCGAGAGCAATTGGGCTTCCGTATCGCGCGGGCGATACCAAAAATCAGGGGCCCGCATCGACGCGCAAGCTCAACAGATAAGGCTCGATTGCATCCATCGTGCAAATCAGCGGTTCACGTCGGCCCGCGGCGCGCATTGCCGCCGCGCCGCGCGATGCCATCGCCTCCGGATTCGACAGCAGCTTGGCCAGCCGTGGCGCCAGCTCGTTGTGGGACGGCAGAACCTCGGCGCCGCCGGCATTGATCAGCATGCGATAGATTTCTTTGAAATTGCCGACATGCGGTCCCGACAAAACTGGAACGCCGATCCGCGCCGGTTCGAGCGGATTTTGCCCGCCATGAGGGATGAAGCTGCCGCCCATCACCGCGACCGGCGCGAGGCGATAGAACACGCCGAGTTCGCCGAGCGTATCGGCGATATAGATTTCGGTATCCAGCGCCGGCAACTCGCCCTTCGAGCGCCGCCGCACTTTGAAATTGGCCGACAACTTTTCGGCGATCTCGGCGCCGCGCTGCGGATGCCGCGGCACGATGACGGTCAGCAACAGCGGCAGATCCTTGGCGATGTGGCGATGTACGTTCGCCGCCACCTCTTCCTCGCCTTGATGGCTCGACGCCATGAGCCAAATCGGCCGGTCCATCGTTGCGAGCCGCAGATCGCCGAGCACGCCCGCGTCGTGCGGCAACGGATCGCCGACCAGCTTGAGATTGCCGGGCACGAGCACGCGCGACGCACCCAACCGCTTCAGCTTTTGTGCAACGCCTTCGTCCTGTGCGAGACAGAGATCGAACGTGCCGATCAGCTCGCGCGCCGCGCCGCTCGCCCGTCGCCAGCCGCGGAACGAGCGATCCGACATCCGCGCATTGACCAGGATGATCGGAATGCGCCGCGCGTAGGTCGCCGTCAGCATGTTAGGCCAAAGCTCGGACTCGACCCAAAGCGCGAGATCCGGGCGCCAATGATCGAGGAACGCCTTGACCGCGCTCGGCGTGTCGACCGGCACGAATTGGTGAAACGCAAATCCCGGCAAGCGCTCGCCCATCACCCGGCCGGAGGTCACCGTTCCCGTCGTCACCAAAATGGAGACGTCGCTGCGCACGCGCCCGATTTCACGGATCAGCGGCAGGACGGAGAGCGACTCGCCGACGCTGGCCGCATGAACCCAGATCAACGCGCCGCGCGGGCGCACGCGCCCCGGTCGGCCGAGGCGCTCCGGCATGCGGTCGGGATCTTCCTTGCCGCGCGCCAAGCGTCGCCGCAGCAGTCGCGTCGCTAGCGGCTCCGCAAAACCCGTGAGCGCGCGGTAGGCTGCGAGCAGTGTTGATGAGCGCGCGGCCGACATCACGTTGCAGCCGCCTCTGCGGGTACGGCGCGTGGCGGCGCAGGTTCGACCTTGTCGACGCCCATCTCCTCATCGGCGGTATTGGCGACGGTGTTCAGCGCGGCTTCGACCTTAAGACGTGCGGTCTCCAGCTCGGCCGGGCTCGCGTCGCGCGGCACGAAGAGCGGTTCGCCCCAGACGATGACGCCGCGGGTGAACGGCATCGGAATGATGAAGCGATCCCAGGAGCCCAACACCCAACGCCGCTTCGCGCCGAACGCGCAGGGAATGATCGGCGCGCCGGAAACCTTGGCGACCGTGACGATGCCGTCGCTCGCGCGCATGCGCGGCCCGCGCGGACCGTCCGGCGTGATGCCGACATATTCGCCCGCCTTCAATGCCTTCAGCATCGTGCGCAGCGCCGCAAGCCCACCTTTGTCTTTGTCGGAGCCCGCCTTCGGTGAAGAGCCGCGCACCGTACCGTGTCCGAAATAGGCGATCGCATTGGCGATCAGTTCGCCGTCGCGATGCATTGAAATGAGCATGTGGATCTTGGCGCTTCTCGGCCACAGCGCCGGCAGCACCAGCATGCGCCCGTGCCAGAACGACATGATGAAGGGTTTGCGCTCCGCCCAGAATGCTTGCGCGACGCCTTGATTGCGAACCTCCCAATGCCCTGTCGCCCACACGAGCCGGATGTACTGTGCAATCAGCCAGCATCCGGCATCGCGCACCCACTGCGCTCGCCTCAATCTGCGCCAAGCATCCTTCAACATCGCAGTCTACTCCGCGACGGCGGCGGGAGGTTCCGCCTCGTCTGCGAATTGCGTGCGATAGAGCCGCGCGTATAACCCGCCGCGCGCCAGGAGCTCGCCGTGCGTGCCCTGCTCGACGACGCGCCCATGGTCGAGCACGACGATGCGATCGGCGCCGGCGACCGTCGACAGCCGGTGCGCGATGACGAGCGTCGTGCGGTCTTTCATCAAGCGGGCCAGTGCGGCCTGGACGGCGCGCTCGCTCTCGGTATCGAGAGACGAGGTGGCCTCATCAAGCAGCAGGATCGGTGCGTTGCGCAGGATGGCGCGCGCGATCGCGATGCGTTGGCGTTGCCCGCCGGACAGCCGCACGCCCGCTTCGCCGGTCACGGTGTCATAACCTTCCGGCAGCTTGAGGATGAACTCGTGCGCCGCGGCCGCGCGCGCGGCGGCTTCGATCTCGGCTTGCGTCGCGCTGGGCTTGCCGCAACCGATATTCGCGCTGATCGTATCGTCGAACATGAACGGTTCTTGGGTGACCAACGCCGTTTGATCGCGCAAGCTCGCGATGGTGACGCCGCGTAGATCCTGCCCGTCGATTTCGATCGCACCGCCCGTCACGTCGTAGAAGCGCAAGATCAAGTTCAGCGCGGTGCTCTTGCCGGCGCCTGACGGCCCGACCAGGGCGATCGTCTTCCCGGCCGGCACGTCGAACGTAACACTGTGCAAAGCGGCGTTGCTCTCGGCCGAATATTCGAACGTCACATTCGCGAACCGGATGGCGCCGTGCGGGCGCGCATCGGCGAGCACCAACGGCTTCGCATCGATCGCGTCGTTGATCTCGATCGGCGCGTCGAGCAGTTCGAAGGCGCGTGCCGCCGCCGCCGAACCGTCGCTCATCGCGGTGTAGAAACTCGAGAGATTGCGGATCGATTGATAGGACAACATCATCGCCGCAAGGAACGCCATGAAGTTGTTGATCTCCATCGTTCCGTGAATGCCCATATAGGCGCCGTAGAACACGACGGCGGCGACCCCGACGCCCGCCAGCGCCTCCGCCGACGGCGTTGCCGCCGCCCTCGCCCGTGCGCCCCTCATCAGGTGCTTCATGCGCTCGGCTAAGATGCGGGTGGCCCGCTCGATCGAGCGCTCCTCCATCCTGTAGGCCTTCACGACCCGTCGCCCGTCGAGCACTTCGGAAAGATGCGTCGCGAGGTCGCCGGTCGACATCATCGAGCGCCGTGCCGCCTTTGCGGATTTTCTGCCGAGGGTCAGCGTATAAAGCGCGACCACCGGCAGCGCCGACGTGATGATCAGGGCAAGCCGCCAATCTTCGTAGAACATGACGACGCTGAGCGCGATCAGGGTCAAGAGGTCGCGAACTGCGCCCTGCATGCCTTTTGTGACGCTCTCGCGCACCAGCGTCGCATCGTTGAGGAAGCGCGCCGCAAAATGCCCGGAGTGCATTGCGTTCAGCTGCTTCAGGTCGTAGTGCGTGACCTTGTTGAACATTGCGCCCTGAAGGTCGGTGACGACGCCCTGGCCCACGCGCGCAAGCGTGACGTTGCTGCCGTACGACACGGCCGCCTTGACGATCATGACTCCCATCAATGCGAACGGCAGGATGAAGAGCATGGTCGCGTCTTTGTCGCGAAAGAGGCTCTTGATCACCGGATCGAGCAGGTAGGCGAGGCTGCCCTGGAGCGTCGCCTCCATCACCATCAGGACGGCAGCCACGGCGAGGAGCACGCGGTAAGGCCACGCGAATTCGCGCGCCAGCCGTAGATACGGCCCGACCAGAATCTTTCGGGAAGGCTTTTGACCGCTCAAATCGGGGGTTGTCCGCTGGTGCTGTGCAAAAACTATCATGGAATCCGAGGGTTAACTACCCGACCGAAATCCCATGGTTACCCCACGGCTTGACCAGGCTAACCGCCCGGTCCGTCCAGGAAATGGCGCAGGACCGGCGTGATCTGCTTCAGGCGCGAGACGATGAACAAATGCCCGCCGCCTTTGACGATGTGCAGCTTCGCGTTCGGCATGAATGTATGGATGATGCGTCCGTTGATCAGCGGCACGATGCGGTCGCGATCGCCCATCATGATCAGCGTCGGCTTGTTGACGAACGGCAGGAACGGCAGGCTCGACCAACCCCACATCGCCATCAGCTGAAAGAGATAGCCCCGCATCGTCGGCGCCGAGATCTTCGAGACGTGCTCGTGGCTGGGCCCTGGGTCTTCGCTGTAGAGCCGCTGAAAATTTTCTTTCATGAAATTCGGATCGGTGTAGCGCTGCGGCGTCGCCATCCGCGTTAGCGCGTCGATGTTACCGGGTACCATAGTCATGCCGGACGATGTCGCCGCCAGCACCATCTTGTTGACGCGCGCGCGGTGCTGGAATGCGAATTGCTGCGCCGCGCCGCCGCCCCACGACACGCCGATCACATCGACCTTGTCGTAGCCGAGCCGCTTCAGAATCGTGCTCGCCGCATAAGCGACCCACCAGGGGCGATAAGGGATGACCGGCGAGGGCGACTTGCCGACGCCGGGCAGATCGAAGGTGATGATGTCGCGATCGGGTAGGGCGTGTGCGAGCGGCGCGATCAGCTCGAGGTTCGCGCCGATGCCGTTGAAGAACAGGATCGCCCGCTTGTCGCCGTTGCCGGGCCAAACGGCGGTGCGCAGCTTCTGCCGCCCGATCTGCTGAAACGAGATGACGGGCTTGGCCGGCTCAGAATCATTGCCGCTCTTCGCGTTCGCTTCAGCCATGCACGTAGGTTCCTGGCGCCGGTCCGAGCGGCTTGTAGGTTGGCGTGCCGAGCTTCTTCGGTGCGGGCTTCTGCTCGCCCGATCGCTCCTGCAGCCAGGCAGCCCAAGTGTCCCACCACGAGCCCTTCGTCTCGCTCGCGCCTTGCACCCATTCGTCGGGCGTCGGCGGCAGCGCCTTGTTGGTGAAGAAACGCGCCTTCGGATTGCCCGGCGGGTTGATGAGCGACTGGATGTGCCCGCTCGACGACAAGATGAAGTCGATGTTCTTCGAGCCCAAAAGCTGCGTCGTGCGATAGACGGCGCGCCACGGCGTGATGTGATCTGTCACGCCCGCGACGATGAAGGTGTCGTGATCCACCTTGGACATGTCGATCTTGTGGCCCATGAACTCGACCGTGCCCGGGTTCGACATCGGATGCTTCTCGTACATGTCGAGATAATCCGAGTGCAGCTGCGCCGGCAGGTTCGTCGAATCGTTGTTCCAATAGAGAATGTCGAACGGCGGCGGATCTTCGCCGAGCAGGTAATTGTTGATCACGTAGTTCCAGATCAGGTCGTTCGGTCTGAGCCACGCGAAGGTGCGCGACAGATCTTGGCCCGTCAGCACGCCCTTGGCCTTCGAGCGCGAGCGCGCGAACGCGATCGTACGCGGGCTGACGAACGCGCCGATATCGGAATCTTCGCTGCGCGGGTCGAGCACGCAGACTTGGAACGTGACCGAATTGATGCGCTTGTCCTTCCGCGCCGCCAGCAGGGAGAGCATCATCGCCAGCGTAATGCCGCCCGAGCAGGCGCCTGAGACGTTGATCGACTTCTGCTTCGTGATCTTGCGGATCACGTCGCTCGCCTTGATGATTTCCTCGACGTACTTCGCAAGCCCCCAATCCGCATGCTGCTTGCCGGGGTTGCGCCACGAGATCGCGAACAGCTGAACGCCCTTCGACAGGATGTACCGAAACATGCTCTTTTGCGGCGTCAGGTCCGAGGCGTAGTACTTGTTGATCTGCGGCGGCACGACGAGCAGCGGCTTCTCGTAGACCGTCTCCGTCGTCGGCTTGAACTGCAAAAGCTCCAGCATCTCGGTCCGGTAGACGACCTGGCCTTCGGTCGTCGCCAGATTTTCGCCGACCTTGAAGGGACGCTTGTCGACTTGGCTCGGCATGCCGCCGTTCGTCGTCCAGTCGCTGTAGAGATTGCGCAGGCCTTTGACGATCGATTGGCCGCGCGTGTCGTACGCCTTCTTCAGCGCCATCGGGTTGCCGATCAACGTGTTCGTCGGCGCAACCGCATCGGTCAGGATGTCCAATATGAACGTCGCCCGCGTCTTGTCGTTCGGATCGAAGTCGACATCGTCGACCCAGTTCATCAGATTCTTCTTCAACGCCAAGAACGATTGCATGCCGCGGTTGTAGACCGGGTTCTGCGCCCAGAATTTGTCGGCGAAGCGCTTGTCCTTCGGATCCGGGACGTATTTGGATTGCCCGCGCAGGATGTTGACGAGATCGGTCCCATAGGCGCCTGCGTGCTTGGTGAAGAGCATCGGTTGCCGCAACGCCTCGATCGCCACCAACCCCAGCGCCCGCAACAGCTCCTCGCGGTTCAGGCCAACGATTGGATTGAGCGCGACCGTCGAGTGCGCCGCCTGTTCGCTGAGGGTCTCCTTGGCGTCGGTCATAGTTCTCTCCCCATCAGGGCGCATTTTAGGGCCGCGCCTCTTGGTTGCCGGCGATCATAGCCGCCGCCGGAGCGCTCTTGTACTGCCTACCACACCATGGTTAGCGCTTGGTCTTCGCGCCCCGCTTTTTCGCGGCCGTTGCGCGCTTTGGGGCGGTCTCCGGCTCGAGCAGCCGGTGCAAATGGACCACGAAATAGCGCATGTGCGCATTGTCGACGGTCGCCTGGGCCTTGGCTTTCCAGGCGTTGTACGCCGCCTTGTAGTTCGGAAAGACGCCGACGATGTCGACCTTCGAGAGGTCGCGAAATTCGGCGCTCTTGAGGTTCTTGAGCTCACCGCCGAAGACGAGATGCAACAGCTGCTTGGTCATGGGTCCTTCGCGTTAGGGAAGCTTGATGTCGCGCGTGCGCTCGAGGATGGCCTCGTGCATAGCCGGTCCGGCGCAAATGACGCTGCGTAGGTGGGGTATCGGCTGATTGTAGCGTAGCTCGGCGCCGGTATGGCTGGTGACGAGGCCGCCGGCCTCGCGCACGATCAAGTCGCCGGCGACGATGTCCCATTCGTGTTTGGAGGAGAACGACAACATGCTGTCGAACGTGCCGCACGCGACCAGCGCCATGCGGTATGCGATCGACGCACGGTTTTCGACCGTCATCTCGGGCCACGGCCTTGGCCACGCCGGATGGCGGATCACGTCCTTCGCCACCAGCGTGCGCGCACCTTCGAGCTTCGCGGTCGAGCTGACGGAGATGGGCTTGCCGTTGAGCGTGGCGCGGGCCCCCTGGACCGCAGCGAACAACTCGTCGGTCATCGGATTGAAGATCACCGCCGCGACCGGCCGGCCGTTGTCGACGACTGCCGCGCATACCGTAAACTCAGGTTTGTTCTTGATGAAAGCGAGCGTGCCGTCGATCGGATCGATCACGAAGACGCGTTGCTTGCTCAACCGGTTCGGATCGTCGGCCGACTCTTCCGACAACCAGCCGTAATCGTTGCGCGCGCCGAGCAGCAACTCGTGCAGTTTCAGATTCACGGCGAGGTCGACTTCGGTGACCGGATTGCCTTTCGACTTCTCCCACGTCTTGGGCTTCGAGCCGAACGCGGCTTTGGCGATCGCGCCCGCCTCGCGCGCGGCACGCGTGAGCAGATCGAGATCGGCGCTGTTCTCAGCTGCCGGCAATCGTCATCCCCTCGACCAACGTCGTCGGCGCATTCGTGCCGTATTTGAACTTCAAGTCGTTCGCCGGCGTGAGATGCATGAACATGTCTTTGAGATTGCCGGCGATCGTGATCTCGCTGACCGGATAGCTGATCTTGCCGTTCTCGATCCAAAAGCCCGCGGCACCGCGGCTGTAGTCGCCCGTGATGCCGTTGACCCCCATGCCGATCAACTCGGTGACGTAGAAGCCTTCCTTGATGCCGCTCATCAACTCGTCCGGCGTCTGCTTTCCGGGCGCCAGATAGAGGTTCGTGACCGAGGGCGACGGCGGACCGCCCGTTCCGCGCGCCGCGTGGCCCGTCGTCTGCAGACCGAGCTGACGCGCCGAAGCCGAATCGAGCAGCCAGGTTTTCAACTCGCCGTCTTCGATCAGTATCCACTTGCGGTTCACGACGCCTTCGCCGTCGAACGGCTTCGACCTCATGCCGCGTTTGATGTGCGGATCGTCGACGATGTTGATGCCCGCACCGAACACCTTCTGACCCATCTTGTCTTTGAGGAAGCTCGTGCCGCGCGCGATCGAAACGCCGTTGATCGCACCGGCGAGATGGCCGATGAGCGAATTCGCCACCTGCGGATCGTAGACAACCGGCACACTCTGGCTCTTCACCTTCCGCGGATTCAGCCGGCGCAGCGTTCGTTCCGCCGCGCTCTTACCAACCTTCACCGGATCGTCGAGATCGCTCAAGAAATGCGCGGAGGTGAAGTCGTAATCGCGCTCCATACCGGTGCCTTCACCGGCGAGCACGCTTGTCGAGATTGAGGCGCTGGTCGAGGCATAAGCGCCGGCAAAACCTTCGCTCGTGACCAGCGCGACTCCGCCTTTGCCCCACCCAGCGCTCGCACCTTCGCTGTTGGTGATGCCCGGGACTTCGAGAGCCGAGGCCTCGCAAGCGCGCGCCCATTCGACCAGGCGCTCCGACGTCGGCTCGTTGCTGTCGACGAGGTCGAGCTCAGGCCATGTCTTTGCCAGCAGCTCCCGCGGGGCCAGGCCACAATATTTGTCTTCCGGCGTTGTCTTCGCCATTGCCACAGCGCGTTCGGCGAGCGAGTCCAATGCACGAGCACTGAGGTCGTTCGATGCAACCGCCGCTTGGTGTTTGCCGATAAAGACCCGCAAGCCGAGGTCATGCGACTCCGAGCGTTCGACATCCTCGAGTTTGCCCAGACGATAGGACACGCCCATCGAAGCCGAGTTGAACACGACCGCATCCGCGGCGTCGGCGCCCAAGCGCTTTGCCTTGGCGATCAGATCTTGCAGCAAATTCAATTGGTCGGTGCTGGTGCGGTCGGGCATGGGGAGCTTTCCGGCGGGACGTCGACTGAAGCGGGCGCGCGGTACCGGGTCAAGGCGCCCGCGCGTGCGAGTGAATTAGGCACTCTGGCCGCAAATGGCTAGCCCCGAAGGAGGGGCGAAAACCGTGGCTGAGTGGCGCGCCGGTGTCTTCTAATTCGCCGAACTTGTCGCTTCAAATACCGCGCGCGCAGGCGATTCTGCGCGAAGCACGGACCCGGAGATCGCAATGTCGGAAGGCCTGGAGCTGGAATTCAATGAGAAGACCAAGCGCATCGGCATCTTGATCGCGGTCATGGCTGCGGTCTTGGCATTCTCGGAGGCGGCAGGGCAGGACGCGCAAGCCGATGCGATCCGCGAGACCGTCGAAACCTCCGACCTCTGGGCCTTCTATCAGGCCAAGACCATCCGCATGACGACATTGGAGTCGGATGCCGCAATGCTTGAGCTGCTCGCGGCGAACGCGAAGGGCGAACAGGCGCAGCAAGCCGCCGCAATCGTCAAGCAGTGGCGTGATGCGGCCAAACGATATGAGTCCGAGCCCGACAAGAAAGAAGGCCGCAAGGAACTCGCCGAACGCGCTCAGGAAAAACAAGTCGAGCGCGACCGGGCGAACGCCGTCAATCACACGTTTGATTTGACCTCAGGCGCGCTTGAGATAGGAATCCTCCTCGCATCGACTGCGGTCGTAACCGACATCCTTGCTTTCGCCTTCGCGGGTGGCGCGTTTGGCGTGATCGGCCTCGCCCTCGCCGGCTTCGCCCTGTGGGCGCCCACCGTTTTCGGTTGAATCAACCAAGAAAGGCGTCGACTAGAATACTGGTGAGCGCTGGTACAAGGAAATTCACTTCCAGATCGGCTTGCCCGAACCCGGCAACCCGAGTCGCGACCACTTCTCCGTCACGCGCTCTATCACGTCCTTGTCCATCGCGATGAGACGCCCCCAGTCACGCTTGGTTTCCGGCGGTATTTTGTTTGTCGCGTCCAGCCCGATCTTGCCGCCGAGGCCCGACTCCGGCGAAGCGAAGTCGAGATAGTCGATCGGTGTATTTTCGATCAGCGTCACGTCGCGCACCGGATCCATGCGCGTCGAGATCGCCCACATCACGTCTTTCCAATTGCGGGCGTCGATATCCTCGTCCACCACGATCAGCCATTTCGTGTACATGAATTGGCGCAAGTAGGACCACGCGCCCATCATCACGCGTTTCGCATGGCCGGCATAAGCCTTGCGCATCCGGATCACGGCGATGCGATAGGAGCACCCCTCCGGCGGCAGCCAGAAATCGAAGATCTCCGGAAACTGCTGCTGCAGCAAAGGAATGAAAACCTCGTTCAGCGCTTCCCCGAGCACGCTGGGCTCGTCGGGAGGACGCCCGGTGAACGTCGATAGATAGATCGGCTCGCGCCGCATCGTGATCGCTGTGACGTTGAACACCGGGAATTGCTCGACGGAATTGTAGTAGCCGGTGTGATCGCCGTACGGCCCTTCGTCCCGGTAATCCTCGAGCGACACGAGTCCCTCGATCACGATCTCGGCTTCGGCCGGCACTTTAAGTGGGACCGTTTTGCAATCGACCAGCTCGACGCGTTGCCCCCGCAAGAGGCCGGCGAATTGATATTCACTCAAGGTGTCCGGCACCGGCGTGACCGCCGCGAGGATCGTGCCCGGATCGGCGCCGAGCACCGCGGCCGCCGGCAGCGGCTCCTGCTTCTCCTTCTTCCAGCGCGCGTGATGCTGAGCACCGCCGCGATGCTTGAGCCAGCGCATGATCGTTTGATTGCGCGCTGTCACCTGCATGCGATAGATGCCGAGATTGAAGTTGTCTTCGCGCGCGTCGCCCGGTCCCTTCGTGACGACCAACGGCCAGGTGATCAGAGGCGCAGGCTCACCGGGCCAACAGGTCTGGATCGGCAGCGCATTCAAGTCGATGTCCGAACCCTGAAGCACAATCTCCTGGCAGGGCGCCGTGCCGAAGAAGCCACCGCCCGCCTTCGGCTTCATCGCCATAACCGTACGTGCGAGCGGCAGCAATTCGAACGCCTCGCCGAACGAGCGGGGCGGCTCTGGCTGACGCAGGAACGCGAGCATCTCGCCAACCTCGCGCAACGACCCGGCGTCACGCCGCTCCTTGCCGTCCATCGTCACGGCCATCGCAACGCGTTTCACGGTCCCGAACAGGTTGACGAGAACGGGATGGGGAGAGGGCTTTCCGTCCGCGCGCACGGCGTTCTCGAAGATCACCGCCGGTCCGCCCTCAGCGAGCAAACGTGTCTGGATCTCCGTCATCTCGAGCACTGTGGAGACGGGCTCGCTGACGCGCACGAGTTCGCCCTCAGCTTCGAGCTTGGCGATGAACTCGCGTAGTGACTTGTAAGGCATCGGCGCACGTTAGCCGGTCGAGCCGTGCCCGTCATGCGCGGCAATGTCGCGAACGCTCGACGGGGGATGCCCCGTTGAGCGACCGCTAACCTTAGGCGCCGGGCATCGCGCCAATATAGACCGAGCTTGGCCGTAGCAATCGTCCGCGCCGCACCTGTTCTTCGATGTGTGCCGTCCATCCGGCCATGCGCGAGACCGCGAAGGTGGGCGTGAACGCTGCGCGCGGTATCTCGAGCGCGTCGAGAAGCAAAGCCGTGTAGAATTCGACATTGGTGTCGAGCGGCCTCTTCGGATAGCGAACGGCAAGCGCCGCGCGCGCCGCGGCTTCGACCTCGAGTGCGAAAGCCATCCGCGCGTTCTTCGGATTGAAGCGCTCGAGTGCCGCTTTCAACACATCCGCCCGTGGATCGCGCACGCGGTAGACCCGGTGGCCGAATCCCATCAGCCGTTCACCTTTGTCGAGTTCGTTCTCGATCCAGGGCTTGATGCGTTCGCGCGTACCGATCGCATCGAGCATATCGAGCACCGGCTCCGGCGCGCCGCCGTGCAGTGGCCCGGTCAACGCGCAATAGGCTGCCGTGACTGCCGCGAACAGATCCGCATGTGTCGAGGCCACGACGCGTGCCGTGAAGGTCGAAGCGTTGAGACCGTGGTCGCTGGCGGTGACGAGATAAGCATCCATCGCCGCGGCTTCTTTGTCCGACGGCGCATTGTTGCCCCACATCATCTGGAGGTAGTCGGCTGCATGTGAAAGCGCGGCGTTGGGCGCCACGGGCGCGAGGTTGCGCGTGCGCCGCACGAGCGCCGCGCCGATCACCGCCGCGGCTCCGGTCGCCAAAGCGCGCGGCGCGATTCCGTCGTGTGCGTGCAAAGCGGCAAGCGCCGCCCGGAACGCGGACACAGTGTCCATGCCGTCGGTCCCGGCCAGCAATCGTTTGATGTCGGCGAATGCCGCGACGCGAGCCTCTCCGAGCGCTCTTTGAGTTTCCTCGGCGCTGATCGGTCTGCCTGAAGCCGATGACCAGAGCAGGGCGGTCGCATGTTCGAAGCCGCCCTCGGCGACCAAATCGCCGACACGTCGCCCGGCGATGATCAGCTCGCCGCGCTCACCGTCGACATGGCTCAGCGCGGTCTCGGCGGCCGGAACGTTGTCGAGGCCGATGGCGGGCTTCGGTGCATGGATGCTCATGGCAATGCCTCCGTGGTTCCGTCATATGTGTGCGTTCTTGAAATATTGATCAATATTGATTAAGCTCATCAACATGAAGAAAAATGCGAATGCGAACCCGCTCTTCCTGTCGGCCAAGGAGGCAGCGGCGGAGCTGTCGATCTCGCTCCCGACGCTCTATGCCTATGTCAGCCGCGGCTTCATCCGCTCGGAGGCTGCAGGCGAGGCACGCACCCGCCGCTACCGCGCGGACGACGTACGCGCCCTAAAATCACGCCGCGCGCCGCCAGCTGAAGAGCAAGGCATGAACGAGAAGGCGCTCGACTGGGGCGTGCCGGTGCTCGAGTCGGCAATCACCGCAATCGACGACATGGGCACGATCTACCGCGGCGTGCCCGCGCTTGCGCTCGCCGAGAGTGCGTCCTTCGAAAATGTCGCCACGCTCCTTTGGGAAGCGGAAAGCGATCCGTTCGCGGCACCGCCGCCCGGCGTGAGCAAGGACATCGCCGACGTCATGCGAAAGATGCAGGCGGGTCCCGCGATCGAACGAGCGATTGTGATGCTGGCGATGGCAAACGGTTGCGATGCCGCCGCCTTCAACCGCAGTAAGGAAGGCCGCCTGTCGACCGGCGCACGCGTCGTCCGCCTGGTCACCGCCGCGATCGTCGGCGCCGGCGTATCGGCCGCGCCTATTCACCGCCAGATCGCCGACGCGTGGCTACCTGGCCTGAGCGGCGCCAAGAAGGATGCCGGCGCCGATCTCATTCGCCGCGCGATCGTTCTGCTTGCCGATCACGAGCTCAACGCATCGACGTTCACCGTGCGCGTCGCCGCCTCGACTGGAGTCAATCTCTACGACGCGGTGATCGCAGGCCTATGTGCCGTGAAGGGCCCGCGCCACGGCGGTGTCGGCATCAGCGCCGCGCGCCTCGTCGACCAACTTGCCGAGCGCGATCCGGTTCAGGTCGTGCGCGAACGCTTGGAGATGGGCGAGCGGCTGCCGGGCTTCGGTCATCAGCTTTATCGCGCTTCGGGCGATCCGCGCGCGAAGTCGCTGCTTGGCGCGCTGAAGCAAGCTCCGCCGCGCTTGCTGCAGGAGGCGCCGGACGCCGTCTACGCCGCGACCGGCCAGTGGCCCAACATAGACTATGCGCTGGCCGTCATGTGCCGGACATTGGGTCTGCCGGCGGGCTCCGAGCTGACGCTATTTGCTCTCGGCCGCACCGCGGGTTGGATTGCGCACGCCATCGAGCAATACGAACAAGGCGGTCTCATCCGCCCGCGCGCCCGCTACATCGGCCCGGCACCGCGTGTTGGCGCGGAAACGCGGTAGACGGTCGTGCGGCGAATCTCGCGGTCTTCGAGTTCGCGCGTGGTTTGCACCTCGTAGGTCTGCAACGGCTCGAGCCGTTCTTTCGGCAGATAGTTCCGGCCCGGATCGCCGATGAACACCGCCGCACCGCGCGTCGCCAGCGCGCTCAGCCAGTCGAAGACGCGCACCGACATCTCACGCTCGTAGCAAACGTCGCCGGCAAGAACCACGTCCCATCCGTCGTCGCGCCCGACGACGTCGTCATGAGTTGCATCGACGGCGACGCCGTTGGCGCCGGCATTGAGAAGCGTCGCTGCGATCGCGAAATCATCGATCTCGACGGCGGTAACGGAAGCAGCGCCCGCTTTCATCACGGCGATCGCGACGATGCCGGAGCCCGTTGCGAAATCGAGCACGCGCTTGCCGCGCACGAGCGCCGCGTTGTCGAGCATGTAGCGAGCCAGCGCCTGACCGCCCGCCCACGCAAACGCCCAAAACGGCGGTGGCACGCCTTGCGCGGCCAATTCCTCCTCCGTCGACTTCCAGATCGGTACGATCTCGGTCGCGAGATGAAGCTTGAGTTCGGGCGTGAGCGGCGGCGCAATGAGCGCCGTGTTGGCGCGAATGAAGGCGGTACGATCGTTCAACCTTGCGCCGCGCTCAGCATGTCGGTCCGCTGCGAGACGTTGAAGGCGAGACCGGCGCCATGATTATTGACCGCCTCCGGCGTCGCGATCTCGGCTTCCGTCGAGCCGGGCTTCTTCGATGTGGCAAGTTTCAGCACCGCCCAATAGTCGGGCTGAAGCTCCATCTTCGGCCCGTAGCCCTTCGCGATCAGCATCGAATGGAACTTGGGCAGGTTGTAGCAGGGCACGTACATCAGAAGATGGTGCTCGACGTGATAGTTCACCCAATAAGGCGCGAGCACCGCACGCATGAACCAGTCGGCCCTCGTCGTGCGCGCGTTGCGGAACGGATCGTCGTTGTCCGGCACCACGGCGTGCTCGGCGATATTGCGGATGCGCGTGATCATTGGAAACCAGGTGAAGAACGGCACGACCCACAGCATCAGATAAAGGTAACCGTAGCCCGTCGCGAGCAGTCCGCCGAGCAGCAGGCCGTTCATCAAAATCGGCCCGCCGAGGCGGCGCACGAAATTCCGCGCCCGGTCTTGGAGCGGCTGGCCGGGCTTACCCATCGCCGAGCGAAATTGCGCCACGCGCTGCTTGAATGTCGTCTGGCCCGAGAGATCGCGCACGACCTTGCGCTGCAGACTCTGTGGCGTGATCGGGAAGGGCGCCGACAGGCTCAAATCCGGATCGTTGGGCTGCTGCGTCCAGCGGTGATGCTGCAGATGGTAGGTGCGATAGAGGTAGAGGTCGGTGATCACCGGCCACGCGCAGATCACCTGGCCCAGAAAATCGTTGAGCTTCTTGTTCTTCGTCAACACGCCGTGGGCTGCGTCATGCATCAGCACCGCGAGGCCGAGCTGCCGCGCGCCGATCAGCACAATACCGATCGCCCACGTCAGCGGGTGAGGCACGGTCGCGTAGAGCACCATACATCCGAAGATCACGGCGTAAGCGTGTACAACGTACAAGACGCCGCGCACGTCAGAGCGCTCTCGTACCTGCACGAGTTCTTCAGCGGTTAATAGGCTCGTCGCTGCAATCGTCATTCGTCGATCTACCTGCTGACCAGAACATAGGCCGGAGCACCCACATCGACAATCGCCGATCCGGCCGAAATGGTCACATCAGAAAGGGCACGCCCGCCGCTTTTCCGACCACGACGGCGAGGATGAACATCGAGATGAGCTGCACGCCGTAGGCAAGAAAACGTAGCGTCACGGCCACCGCCGATCCCGACGCGATGTGAATCAGCGACTGCGCCACGCGCGCATAGAGGATGAGGCTCGGCAGGATCTGAAGCCAAGTGTCCTGGACCTGAAGATAGAAGCCGCTCAAGACCAGCGCGCCGAAGATCGGCAAATTCTCGACCGCGTTCATGTGCGCGCGGTTGAGACGCCAGTAGCGATCTCCGCCGTGCTGCGTTCCCGATGGGAAGCTGTTTGCTTGCGCATTGCCGGTGAACACCAAAACGGTGCGCCAGATGCCGACCGAAACGACCAAGATCATCGCCCACACGGCGAACAGAACCAATGCCGCGAGCGGCGGCATCACCGGGAGGTAGGTTTCCATGAGGCTCCCCTCTGTTAGCTAGAACAGATTCCCTGCCAGGATAGCTGCAAACATCAGGAGCCCCAACTCGCGGTTGGATTTGAAAACGGCGAGGCAATTTGCCGGGTCGTTAATCTTGAGACGCGCGATTTGCCAGCCGAAATGCGCCGACACGAGAATCAGTACGCCGATGCCCGTGAAGCTCGTCCCCGCCCAGATCATGCCGAACAACCACGCGGTCAACGCCGCCTGATAGAACATCACGAGATAGATCTTCGTCCGCTCGCCGAACATCAACGCTGTCGAGCGCACGCCGACGATTGCGTCGTCCTCTTTGTCTTGATGCGCGTAGATCGTGTCGTAGCCGAGCGTCCAGCAGATCGCACCCAGATACAGGAGCGCCGGCTGCCATGCCAGGCTGCCCGTCACCGCCGACCAGCCGAGCAGCGCCCCCCAATTGAACGTCAAGCCCAGCCAAGCTTGCGGCCAATCGGTGATCCGCTTCATGAAGGGATAGATCGCGATCGGCACCAGCGAGGCGGCGCCAAGCGCGACCGAGAACCAGTTCAGCTGCAACAAAACAATCAATCCGACGACGAGTTGCGCGATCAGAAAGACCACGGCGTTGCGAACGCTGACTTGGCCGGAGGGAATCGGACGCCCGGCCGTGCGCGCCACCTTCGCGTCGAAGTCGCGATCGACGATATCGTTGAAGGTGCAACCCGCGCCGCGCATCGCCGCAGCACCGATCGCGAAGAGGATGAGAAGACGAATGTCGGGGTAGGGCGATCCGCTTCGCGGCGCTGCCAACGCGATGCCCCACCATCCTGGCAGCAGCAACAGCCAGATGCCGATGGGCCGGTCCGCACGCGCGAGGCGCAGATAAGGCCGCGCGAACGCAGGCGCAAAGCGATCGACCCAGCTCACTGGCGGGGCGTCGGCGGGCCGCAAATGATCGCTCACGCTCATGGCGCTCCTGTGTAAAGTGCGCGGCATCAGGTGCTCAAGAGTATGCCATGTCGCAAGACTTGACCGAACCCGGCGGACTGACACGGCTTTTCGTCGAACAAGCGTTAACCGCAGGGGCCGAACTCGTGCTCGACGAGGACCAAAGTCATTTCCTCGCCAACGTTCTGCGCGCGAAGGCTGGTGACGCGGTGCGCCTTTTCAACGGACGGGACGGTGAATGGCGCGGAACGATCTCGGCGTTGCGCAAGCGTGCCGTGTTGTTGCAGATCGAGAAGCAAACGACGGCGCAGTCGGGTGTGCCCGACCTCTGGCTCTGTCTCGCACCGATCAAACGAACGCCGCTCGACTACGTCACGCAGAAAGCGACGGAGCTGGGCGTCTCGCGCGTCCAGCCCGTGCTGACGCGCCGGACAATCGTCGAGCGCATCAATCTCGACCGCATGAGAGCGAACGCGGTTGAAGCGGCCGAACAAAGCGGCCGCCTGACCGTGCCTGAAATCGCCGAACCGGTTTCGCTCGATAAGATGCTTAGGGATTGGCAGAGCGACAGGCGTCTTGTTTTTTGCGACGAAGCAGGTGACGCGCCGCCGGCGGCGCAAGCCATGCGCGCTTCAGGACGAGGCCCATGGGCGATCGTCATCGGACCGGAAGGCGGCTTCACGCCGGAGGAGCGCGCCGGTTTGCGTCAGCAGCCTTTCGTTGTCCCCGTTTCGCTGGGGCCGCGCATCATGCGCGCAGATACTGCGGCTCTTGCTGCACTTGCGCTGTGGCAATCCACGTTGGGCGATTGGGGTTAGTAAGTCTAACCACCTTGCACAGACACACGGGGCAAGCCTACATGAGCCGAACAGATATTTGAGGCCTTGAATGTCAATTCCGCAGGCTGCCGGCGGACCGATCAACTCGAAGGACGACTTGATCGCCTTTCTCGCAACCGGGGCAAAGCCTCAGGGCGAGTGGCGCATCGGCACTGAGCACGAGAAATTCGGCTACGACCTTAAGACTCTGCAGCCGATGCCGTACCAAGGGACGACGGGCATTCGCGCCATGCTCGAAGGCATGAAGCGCTTCGGCTGGGAAGGCGTGTACGAGGGCGCCAATATCATCGGCCTAAAGCAGGCCGGTGCGGCCATAAGCCTGGAGCCCGGCGGCCAACTAGAACTGTCTGGCGCGCCGTTGCAGTCGGTGCACGAGACCTGCAACGAAGTGAACACGCACCTCGACCAAGTGCGCGAGGTCGCGACCGAGATCGGTGCCGGGTTCCTCGGCATGGGCTTTCATCCGACGGCGGCGCTCGCTGACGTGCCGGTGATGCCCAAGGGTCGCTACGCGATCATGCGCAGCTACATGCCCAAAGTCGGCAGCATGGGCCTCGAGATGATGTTCCGGACCTGCACGATCCAGGTGAATCTCGACTTCGCGTCCGAAGCCGACATGGTGAAGAAGTTTCGCGTCGGCCTCGCACTGCAGCCGATTGCGACCGCGATGTTCGCGGCTTCGCCGTTTCGCGAAGGCAAACCGATCGAATTCCAATCCTATCGCAGCCACGTCTGGACCGACGTCGACAACGACCGCGCCGGAATGCTGCCGTGGGTGTTCGACAGCGGAATGAGTTTCGAGCGCTACGTCGACTATGCCCTCGATGTACCGATGTATTTCGTCTATCGCGACGGCAAGTATCACGACGTATCCGGCAAATCGTTCCGCGATTTCATGGCGCACAAGATTCCGGGTCTTGAGAAGATCGATCCGACAATCTCCGACTGGGCCGATCACCTGACGACGATCTTCCCTGAAGTGCGTCTGAAGAAATTCTTGGAGATGCGGGGTGCGGACGGCGGCTTGTGGCGCCGCATCTGCGCATTGCCGGCCCTTTGGGTCGGCATTTGCTACGATGCAACAGCGCTCGATGCAGCTTGGGATATGGTGAAGGACTGGACCGCCGACGAACGTTCGGCGCTCCGCGAGGCGGTTCCGAAGCTCGGCCTGCGCACGCCCTTCCGCAACACCAACGTGCAGGCGTTGGCGCGGCGCATGCTCGACATCTCCAGCGCGGGCCTTCAGGCGCGGGCCGCTCACGATTCAATGGGCGGCAACGAAGCAGGCTTCATGGAGCCGCTTCAACAAATCGTCACGAGCGGCAAAACGCGCGCTGACGAGCTTCTTGAGCGCTATCGCGGCGCGTGGAACGGCGATGTGAGACACATCTACGCCGAATACTCGTATTGAAATCATAGTTAAGCTGCTGATTGTATGACGCTTTAGCGCGTGACGTGCCCATGGGCTTTGCGGAATAATCGCGGCCGCGCCCGCATGGGGCAGGGTAAGGCGCAATCCGTTGTCCATGAGCGAAGCGAAGGACCTGGTCGTTGTTGAGCAGCCGCCGGCGGAGGAGCAGCCGGCGCCGCCGCGTCCTGCGCCGCGCGCTCCCGAGCCCAGCGTCGTCGAGCGCGTCTTGCTCTTCGTAGAGCTGGCGCCGTGGACAACCGCACTGATCATCTTCGGTGTGCTGACCTTACTTCACGTCACGATCTTGAATATCGCCGGCGTTGCTGAGGGCCTCTACGTCGGGAACGACTTTCTTTTGTTCTCTCCGCCGAACTCCGTCACGATCATGCTGCTGGCGTTTGTCGCCTACAACATCGTGCTCCCGACGCTTCTGAGCCATGGATGCATTCGCGCCTACGACACGCTGCGTCCCTCGCTGATGCTCGATGACAGGGGGTACGGCGAGACGCGCGCGGGAATTGTCGATCCCTTCGTCGGCTGGCGCTTTTGGTGCGCCCTCGCATTCGCCGTGATCTTGACGCCGAGTTTCGGTGAAATCTGGCGGCAGCAGCTGCCTGGTGATGGTTCGGGTTACGCGCTGCAGGCGATCTGGCTCTACCTTCGTATCGCCGCCATCTTTGGGCTGATCGGATCGAGCCTCGCCTATGTCATTCGCCTGCATCGCGCTTTTCGCGCCGTCACGGCCGAGCATTTGCGTGTCGACCTCTTTGACCTGGCGCCGCTACGCCCGATCCCCCGGTATGCAAAGCTCGCGGCGTTCTATTTGATTATCCCTATGGCGTTGCTCGGCCCAGCCATCGTCGAGCCGGACGCCATGGTCCAGGGAATCGTTGTGTTTGCAGTAGGGCTTTTGCTGGTCGCGCTGGGTGTGGTGGCGGCGTTGCTCGGTGCGCGCCACTCGATCCGTTCTGCGAAGAAAACCGCCGTTGGCGAAATCTCGGCCTATGCGCGCGAGCTGTGGCGCCGCGCCTATGTCGGCCAACGTATTGTCGAAGCGGTGGCCGTCCCGGCGCTGGGAGCGATGATCACAACACGCGCCGAGATTAGGCGGGTGTCGGAATGGCCCGGCGGTTTGGGCGTCGCCGGTCGCTTCGTTGTCGTCGCGCTCATCCCGGTCATCACCTGGTTCGGCGCGCCGATCGTGGCGAGCGTCACGGCGTTGTTGGCGCGCTAGGCTCGCGCAGTCGGCGTACCGAATTGATCCGATTGCTGAGTCCGATATCGGCGAGATCGGGCGCGTCTTCGACGACGCGTTCGCAATGGCCTTGGTAGTTCGCTTGGTCGCAGACTTCCCAGGCGCCGCCCTTCACTTGCAGCGATGAAGCGAGATTCCGCCATCCAATCGGCGACAGGTCCGGGATGTCGCCGGATACCGTCTTACTCGCACCCTCGAACCCTTCGCCGTCGTACAGCGTGAGCGATTGCGTTGGCGCAGTCCGCGGCGGCGCTTGCGCCGTGTTGCTCGAAGGGCCGGGCACCGCAGCCTGAGGTGCGGCCGCGCCGTTCTGCTGCGCGGATGCAGGCGGTGCGGGAGGCGCGGGCGCGCGACAGATGAGCTCGGCGTCTTCGTTGACGATTTCGTCGCCGTCTTCGCAAGGACGCATGTCCAGCACGGCACGCATCCAGGTTCCGGTTGCATCTTTGCAATCCGCGCGCACGAAGCGCCCGTCGAAGGTCACATCCCTGCAAGTCGCCTGATAGGCGCCGGCTGGCGGTGTTTGACCGGGCCGATGGGTACACACCAGTTCGCCGTCGTCGTTCCCGATCACCTGGTCGCGCGCGCAGCTCTGCGTATCGAGGCTGGTGTCTTGCCAGCGGCCGCGATCGTCGGAGCACTGGCCGCTGAGATAGCGCCCGTCGAACGCGATATCTCTGCATTTGTCTTGGTAGGGCCCGGTGGGCGGCGGCAGGGAAGGCGCCGCTGGCTCGTCTGCCGTATCGTCGTCATCCGCCACTTCCGCCGGCGGCGGCAACGTTGAGCGCGGCGCGGCGGGCGAGGGCACTTCGACGACCTTCGGTTTCTTGCAGCCAAGGCGTCCGCGCACATTTGTGACTCCCGTACCGCACTTGGCGAGTGGGATCACGGAGGCGGCCCACCCTCGGCGCCCCGATTTGCACACCGCAGCGAACATGCCGGGCGCCGATAGGTGCGGATTGATGCATGTATCCCTCCAATCGCCGCGCGGCAGGTCGCCTCTGCGCAAGCAGATGAGCTTTCCTTGATGGTTCAGCACGTCACCGACGCAGGTCGACACCCTCTCAAGCCGCGCCCACACCCGGTGATGTCGTGACCGCAGGCAATGAGCCCGCAAGGTATCGTGGCGCACGCTCACCGAGCGGCAGCTGTCTCGATAGGCTCCGCTCGGCAATTTCGCAGCTTGCGCGGCGCCAAGTCCGACAATCCAAAACGCAATGAAGGCTAACGCGACACAACGCGACGACATAAGAACAACCTCGATCAACTCAACGCAGCGCTTGTCCGACCGCGCCTTGAAACCAGGCGACACCCGCCTCGTGCCGCGGCGATAGCGCACCCTGCTCGTAGATGCCCGCGGAAATATTCGTCTGCACGCGCTCGCAGATCCATTTGTCTTCCGCCGTCACCTCGCGCGACATCGCGAAGATGCGTTCCTTCTCGGGCTCTGACGTCGCGACCTCGGGCGCGAGGTAGTAGTCGTAGATGAGCCGCGTCGCGCCGATCCCGGTCGGGATCATCCGTTCCAACATAAAACCGTGACCGTAGACGTTGATGCCGAGATTGGGCCACAGGAACGCCCACAGCCCGTCATAGACGGCGTCGTCGGTAGCGGCGTTTCGAAGCGGCGCCGAGTGAAAGCAAACATGTCCCGACACGCTCACCTCGTACTTCGCGGAGTCGATCTCGGCGTCGAGCCCGCGATGCACGACCGGGATGTGATACCCTTCGAGATAATTCTCGGCGTAGATCTTCCAGTTGCAACCGATATCGTGCGTTTTGCGCGCTGCGTGGACGAGCGTTGAGACGTCGCGGCCGCCCATTCGCGCCTCGAGAGGTTGGATCCATTCGCTGAGCGGCGGTGCAGCCTCGTTCAGATTGACGAACAGAAAGTCGCGCCAGGACTCGACCTGGGCCGTAAACAGCGAGAAGTTGCGCGGATCGAAACCGTCAGCGGCGCCGAAATCGCGCGCGGACCGCAATCGTCCATCCAGCGCATAGCTCCAACCGTGATACTTGCAGGTCAGCATGGCGCCGCAATTGCCGCGCTCGCCGTCGAAAAGCGGCCCAGCGCGGTGGCGGCAAACATTGTGGAACGCCTTGATACCGTCGCTCGATCGCACGGCAATCACGGGAAATCCGGCAAAGGTCGCAGCGATGATATCGCCCGCTTGCGCAAGCTCGCTGCTGTGCCCGATAAACTGCCAGGAGCGACCGAACACCAGCTTGCGTTCGTCTTCATAGGTCTCCGGATCGCGATAGACCTCGGCCGGCGGCGTCAGGTGGAGCTTGGTCATCGGCGCGAGAATAGCCTCGGCTTTGCGCCAGCGTCGAGCCGACCGGCGTCTTGGTTTTGCCGCAGTCGGCTGCTAGGTCTACCAAAATAAGGGGATGCGCATATGGCAAGGCAATCGGGCGGCGGCGGCGGCAGTTTCATCCTGGGCGTCATTGTTGGCGCCGCGGGCCTGTATTACGGACCTGGCCTCTATCAGAAGTATGTGAAGCAGGAGCCCGAGCACGTCCGCGTCGAGATGGCGAGCGATCATGTTCCGGGCGTGTGGCGTCGCACCGCGCGCTTCGATATCGAGTTCAGTCGCAAGCGCGCCGACGGCAAGGATTGGGACTGGCCCTTCACCGATCCTGAGCTTCAGCTCTGCATCCGTGAAGGGTCGGAGTATCGCCGTTGCCTCGGACCGAAAGATCCGGAGCTTGCGTCCTGTCAGGAGAAATTCCAGTGCACGACAGGCGCCATCAAGGTGCCCGACGGTCCCTTCACGGTCGAGCTCAATGAATGGGACGACTACAATCCGCCCGATCCGATCGGCACGGTAGATTGCGACATCGGCCAGACCTGCACCTTTCAGCTCGGCCGCGTGACGGTGCATCCCTAAAGCAAGTCGCATCTCCAAATTGAGATCGACATCTCCGCTCGAATAGCAGCGGGAGATGGACGCACGCGTACCGGTGTTCGAGAAATGGGCCAACGTTATGACTCAGGAATCCGACTACGATCCACAGCGCGTGATCGAGGCGCGCGATCGTTTCTTTCTCATCTCCGGCTGCTCGGGTTCGGGCAAATCGTCTTTGCTGAACGAACTCGCACGCCGCGGATACCGCACGGTCGAAGAGCCCGGCCGGCAGATCGTCAAAGAGCAGCTATCGATCGGCGGTGACGCCCTCCCATGGAGCAATGTGGAAGGATTTATCGATCAAGTGATCGTGCGTGTGATGCATCAAATGATCATGGCCGCGCGCTCGGACACGATCGCATTCTTCGATCGCGGGATCGTCGATGCGGTCAGCGCACTCGAGCGTGTGCAGCTGGCGATTCCGCCATGCTACTCGCGGGCGCTGGAAGTCTATCGCTACAACCGCAAGGTCTTCCTCTCGCCGCCGTGGCCTGAAATCTATCGCACCGATAGCGAGCGCCGGCATTCCTTCGAGGATGCGGCGAAGGAATACGCTGCGCTTGAGGAAGCCTATCCGCGCTACGGCTATGAGATCGTCGTACTGCCGAAGCTCGACGTTGCGGCGCGCGTCGATTTTGTGATGTCGGCTATCGGGGCGTAGATTGATTCGCGCGCCGCAGCGAGCAGCTCGAACAAATGACCGCCAACAAAGCCTATTTCCGCATACGCCAGAGCGCCATCGATGAGAGCTATCTCACGAGGCTGGCGAAGGCGGGTGTCGGCGGCGGTCTGAAGAACGTCGAGAAAAAGTCGGCGGCCTCTGCCGTTCCTGCGCCACTCCGCCGCCTAGGGCCCTATTGGGAGTCTCCAGTCGTCGAGTGGCACGCCATCTTTGACGAGGCGCCGTTGCGCGCAATAGCGCAGAACTTGGCGGACGTAACGCGCCGCATCGGCCGGCCCGACGACTTGCACGTCGCGCTTCACATCGAGGTCCATGTCGATTGGGACCTGCCGCACACCGGCGTTCCGATGTCGGCGAGCACGATGCGCCTTCTTGCAGACCTCGACGCCTCCGTCGACATCGATATCGTGCCCAACCTATCGCCGCCGTAGGTCGGCAGCAAATCTAGCCTTCTGAAAATAAATCGCCGGTCTAAGACGCCCTGGTTGCGTCTCGCAGCGATCCCTCGCGCAGTGGTTCTGATTCGCTGGTTCGCAGGCGCGGCTACAAAGGTGTCGCAATCCCTGAAATTGGCCGGAAAGTGAGTGGTAGAACGCATTTCGAATCACCCTGTGTCTACCATCGATTCGTCAAGCGCCGAACGTTGCACAAAAGTGAGTCGCTCTGTCGCGTTACACTTGGGTGGCACCCGGATTGTCGACTCCTTCTTCCTCCGTACACTGACACAACGCGAATCAATCGCGCCTTTCACGGGTACCAGGGGAGTTGGATATGAGCTTGTTTCGAATGTTTGCTGCGGCCGGCATAGCCGCATTGACGATGATAAGTGCAGCAGGACCTTCGATCGCCGGTCCGGCGAGCGGTGGCTACAACTGGTCCGGCTTCTACGTCGGCGCAGTTGGCAGCGCCGGCATGTTCACGGTGAACGAAGAAGATTATTGGTGCTTCAACGCATGTAATGCCCCGACATTACAAGATTGGGATGCATCGATCGGCGCTCAAGCTGGCATAAATTGGCAGAACGGCAATCTGGTCATCGGACTCGTCGGCGACTTCAACACTGGGTTTTCTCAAGAGGAGCGCGTACTGTTCAACACTGACCCCGATGGCGTAATTTGGAAAGGTGAGTGGAATTGGTACGCCACCGTTCGCGCCAAGGCTGGCATGGCGGTCGGTAATGCGCTTGTCTTCGCGACGGGCGGCATCGCCATCGTTGACGTTGATTACAGTGCACGAAATTTCAATAACGGCTCGCCGCCTTGCTCGCTCGTCGGCGACGACTGCGCCTCCGTCAGTGACACAAAAGTCGGCGCGGCGCTTGGCGCCGGCGCCGAGTTCCCGCTCAGCGACAGCATCACCGCCTCGTTCGAGTACCTCTACATTGGGCTGCCGTGGGACAAGGACAGATATAGCACCTCTACCTCGACTGGTACGGACGACTACGTCTCGTGGACGACTGATGCACATCTGGCGCGGATCGCGCTCGACTGGCACTTCCACTGAAGAAGCCTCTTTGAAAACGGAAAGGGCGGCTTCGGCCGCCCTTTTTGTTTGCCCGTGCGCGGACGGCCGCTCTGGCGTCAGCTCTTTAGCCGGTAGCCCGTCTTGAAGATCCAGCTCACGACCAAGAGGCACGCGAGGAAGAACCCGAGAGTCGCCGCCAAGCTAATCTCAACGGCAACATCCGCTGTCTCGTAGAAGCTCCAACGGAAGCCCGAGATTAGATAGACGACCGGGTTGAACAGCGCGATCGTCCGCCACGGCGCCGGCAACATGTCGATCGAATAGAACGAGCCGCCGAGGAACGTCAGCGGCGTTATGATCAGCATTGGGATCATCTGCAGCTGTTCGAACCCTTGCGCCCAAACGCCCAGGATGAAGCCGAAAAGGCTGAACGTCGTCGCGATCAAGACTAGGAAGGCGATCATGAACCCGGGGTGCAATATCTTGATCGGCACGAAGAACGACGCGGTAATCAGGATCAAAAGGCCTAGGATAATCGACTTTGTTGCCGCCGCGCCGACGTAAGCAATGACGATCTCGAGATAAGAGATCGGTGCCGAGAGCAGCTCGTAGATCGTGCCGACGAATTTCGGGAAGTAGATGCCGAACGAGCCGTTGAAGATGCTCTGTGTGAACAGCGAAAGCATGATCAGTCCGGGCACGATGAACGCCCCGTAGGGCACTCCGTCGATCTCCTTCATGCGCGAGCCGATCGCCGAGCCGAACACCACGAAGTAGAGCGACGTCGTGATCACGGGGGTCACGATGCTTTGCGTCAGCGTGCGCCAGGCGCGCGCCATCTCGAACTTGTAGATCGCCCAGATGCTGTGGCGATTGAACGCGATCCACTCGCTCATGCGGCTGCCTTTCCACGGTCGCTCACGAGACTGACGAAGATGTCCTCGAGCGAGCTTTGTTCGGTGTTCAAGTCGCGAAAATGAATGCCGAGGTCCGCCACGCGCCGCAGCAGGGAGGGAACGCCGGTGCGCTCGGCGTTCGTATCGAACGTGTAGACGAGCTCGTGTCCGCCGTCGTTGAGCGAAAGATGCCACTCGCCGAGCTCGGGCGGGATCTTGGCCATCGGCTCCTGCAGAACCAGGGTCATCTGCTTCTTGCCGAGCTTTTTGATGAGCTTCGCCTTATCCTCGACCAGGATCAGCTCACCCCTGTTGATGACACCGATACGGTCGGCCATTTCCTCCGCTTCGTCGATGTAGTGCGTCGTCAGGATGATCGTCACGCCGTTGTCGCGCAGCCGCCGCACCAGCTCCCACATATCGCGCCGTAGCTCGACGTCGACGCCGGCCGTGGGCTCGTCGAGGAACAATATCGTCGGCTCGTGACTCAAGGCCTTGGCGATCATCACGCGCCGTTTCATGCCGCCGGACAGCGTCTGCAATTGGGCATTGCGCTTATCCCAGAGTGTCAGATCTCTGAGGACGCGCTCGACATAGTCCTTGTTGGGCTTCTTGCCGAACAGGCCTCGGCTGAACGTCGTCGTCGCCCAAACGGTTTCAAAGCGGTCGGTCGTCAGCTCCTGCGGGACGAGGCCTATTTTGGAACGGGCCAGCCGATAATCGCGCCTGATCTCGTGCCCGTCCGCATACACCTCGCCGGATGACGGGGTGACGATTCCGCAAATGATGCTGATCAGCGTCGTCTTGCCGGCGCCGTTCGGTCCGAGCAGCGCGAAGATCTCGCCCTTTCGGATATCGAGATTGATCGTTTTGAGCGCCTGCAAGCCGGACGCATACGTCTTGGTGAGATCTTTGATGGAGACAACGATGGGCGTCATGCGAATGGGACAACCTGACGAAAACGGGTGCGGGGCGACATAAGGTCGACCCGGCCCAAAGGCCAGTGCAAAAAAGCTTCAGCGGGCGGCTTATGCACCGCCCACGAAAAGCGCGGAGATGACCAGCAATAGCCCGATGATGCTGACAAGCCACGTCAGTGTGCGGATGACCGGCACGCCGGCAGTATACAGCGGCCAATAGATCACGCGGGCGATCAGATAAACTTGGGAGCCGATAAGGGTAAGGTCGGAGAACCGGTTGGTCGCGTGCGCCGCGAGGATTGCGGCGGCAAAGAACGGGAACGTCTCCATGAAGTTGCGGTACGCGCGCTCCATGCGTGCGGCCACGGCGCTGACCGGCGGCGGCGGTTGATCCCGCGGCCCGACGTTCCAGGCGATGCCGCGCTGCGAATTACCTGTGCGCGCCGCGACAAGCAGCTGAAAGAGCCCGAGGATGATGGCGAAGGCCAGCATCGTGAACTCGGTCGGCAGTCCGGCAAATGTGAACCCGGGCAGCGCTTTGTGCACCGCCTCGATCCAGGCGTCGAAGTCCATGGCGTTCCCCCTCAACGACCGAAGCATAAGTCTCTCTGGCCACCTCTGTCACCTGCCCCAGCGAGCGAGACGGCCGCGCCAGCACATTGGTAAGATGTCTAATGTTGTTCGTCCTGTGTTATCCCCGCCTTGGGACACACGAAGAAGCGGCACTCGAAGCATTTCGCCGCAAACACGAGCCAATGCGCGCCAACATGGTGCGGGCGCATGTCACCCTCGTGTTCGGGGTGCGCCATGTCTCTCCGGACACCTTGACCAGGCTTGCCGAGGCGATTGCCTCGAAGACCGCACCGCTCGAGTTCAGCATCGACAAGGTCGAGGTCAAGGCTCACGAGCAAGGGGATCACAACCTCTTTCTCAAGATCGACAAAGGTCGCGATGCATTGATAGCGCTCAACCGCGCCTTCTATGCCGGTGAGCTTTCACCCGAGCGCGGTGGCATCGAATTCGATCCGCACATCACCATCGCGAGCAACGCCGATTTGACGGCCGTCGCGAAAGCGGCGTCCGAGGCGCAGCCGCTGAGCGCGATGGTCGGCCGTCTCGACGCATTCGACATCGTCGCCCGCGACGGTCACACGCTGACGGAGATCGCGACCGTTCCGCTGGTTGGCTAGCCTGCTACTTCCCCGGCTTCGACATTTCGTTGCCGGTCAGCACGGCGTTGCGCAGTTCGCCGGCGATGTCGCTGAGTGCGCCCGGCGAATGCGGTGTCAGGATCACTTTGCTGCCGGCCGACACGCCGATGTCCTTGAGCGTGTCGAAGTATTGCGTCAGCAAGACGAGATTGAGCACGTCGGCCGCGGACAGTCCCTCGATCCGCTCTTTGAACGCATCGACCGAGTCCCGCAGCCCGTCGATGATCGCGCGCCGCTGCTTGGCGATACCCTCGCCTTGCAGCCGCTTCGACTCGGCCTCTGCCTCCGCGTTCTTGACGACCAAGACCTTGTTCGCTTCGCCCTTGGCGTTCGCCGCAACCTGCAGACGCTGCTGGGCCTGGATCTCGTTCATCGCCTGCTTCACCTTTTCGTCGGGATCGATATCGGTGACCAGAGCGTTTGGAATCTCGAATCCGTAACCGCGCATCGAAGCGTCGAGCTCCGACTTCACCGACAGGCCGACGTCGTCTTTTTTCTCGAACACCTCGTCGAGATCCATTCTCGGAACCTTGGCGCGCACGACGTCGAGGACGTAGGATTTGATCTGCTCCACGTGGTCTTGCAGCTTGTAGTAGGAGTCCGCCTCGGAGCCTTGAAGCACGCGAAATTGCACGGCGATGAGGATTTTGACGAAGACGTTGTCCTTGGTCTTGGTGTCGACCTCGACGATCAGCTGCTGCACGCGGAGCGAAACCCGCATCACGATGCGATCGATGAATGGGATCTTCATGTTGAGACCGGGTGACGCGGTGCGCACGTAGCGCCCGAACCGTTCGATGATCGCGCGCGTCTGCTGCTTCACCGTAAAGAACGATGCCAGCAGTAAGATGACGATGATGAAGGTGATGACGGTGTAGAACGTCGCCTCGTCCATGTGAGGTCCCCGCGAATCACAAAGTGAAAGTCACGAGCGGACCTTATCCGATCGGGCGGATGCTAAATATGGCAACGAAGCGACGGTCAGCCGGCGACGGAAGCGCCGGTCTTTCCTTTGCGCGAGTCAATCGTGCGTTCGACCGTCGAGACGAAATCGAACACTTCGAACGGTTTTTTGACGACCGCGTCGGCGCCGGCGAGCTGCGCCATCTTCAAGATGTCGACATGAATCGGCTTCCCGTTCGCCTTGCCGCCGGATATTGCGACGATGGCGAGATCAGGCGCGCTGTGGCGCGTGTCACGAATCACCTGCAGTCCCGATTGATTCGGCAGCACGAGGTCGCAGACGAGGGCGTCGAACTCGAGTTTTGCGAAGAGCTCGGTCGCTTTGGCGGCGTCCGTCGCCGTAACGACGTCATGGCGCGCGTCTTCGAGCGACCGGCTCATGATCGCCAAGAAGAGAGGATCGTCGTCAACGACCAGAATGCGGGCCATAGCGCCCCCCAACCGCGCACGGGAGCCGAAGGGTCGCATGCCCATCCTTAAGAGGTCGTAAAGCTTCTAGGATTGGGCGCCGCCGCAGCTCTTCGCATCGAGCGCGCTTTTGAATTGTTTCCCAAAACTGCGGCTCATCCGCAGGCGGGTGCCGTCTTCGAGATGGACGAGGGCGTCGCCGTTGCCCAACGCATGTACATCGCGAACCCGGTCGATGGCGACGAGCGTGCGCCTGTGAATGCGCGCGAAGGCGCCGGGGTCGATCTGACTTTCGAAGCGGGTCAATGTCTCGCGTATCAAATGCGTGCCGGTTGTCGTGTGAAGGGCAAGATAGTTGCCTTGCGTCTCGACCCAGGCGACGTCACGCAGCGAAAGCATTCGCGCCGCGCCCGACGTTTTTACTTCGACGCGCTCAAGGAAGCTGACGGTGGGAGGGGATGGCGTCGTGCCCGGCTCTTTGTCGCGCGCGACCAACCATGGACGCTGCGCCAATCCCTCGAACGCCAAGATGCAACAAGCGAGCAACAGCCAATTGGCCTGCAGCTGCGTCGGCAGCGCGGTGAGAAACGGGCGCGTATCGCCAACGCCGAGAATTGGCGCAAGCGCGCAGGAGATTGCGATGAGTAGGAACGACAGCGCTGCGGCGCTGGCAACGTGGATCGCTATATACGCCGCCAATGGCGAGCCGCGCTCGAGTGGAAAGCGGCGCGCCAATGCCAGCGCGGGAGGCGCCGATAGCGCGCCAAGCCCTGCGGCGCCGCCAATCCGCAACATCTCGTTGCCGAGCGCAAATCCGTCTGCCGCCTTCAGGAGATTTCCGGGCTCGAGCGCGACGAGAAACGTGAGCCAATAGAGAAAGCCGAGCGCGACTTCCCGGCTGCGATCGCGAGCGATGGTTTTTGTCATGACGGCTGAATTGTGCGGCTGTCCCAGCGTACGTGTCCAGCCGCTTGTCCCTTTGTGACGAGGCGACGCCGTTTTGGGACGAGACGCTGGCCGGGACACTCCTAAAGCCTTTGCTCAAGCCCCACCTTCGGGCGTCGTTGCCGCGTCTCTCGGATCGACTTCGGCAATTCACATCAAGGAAGGTTGAACGATGCGTGTTGCTCTCTGGTTGCTTTTCACCCTGTCGCTGACGGTCGTGACGGCTCGTGCCGAGCCGGTTGCCGTCGAGGGCGGCTTGATTGAAGGCGCGAACGACGGCGGGTTGACCGCCTACAAAGGTGTGCCGTTCGCCGCCCCGCCGGTCGGAGACTTGCGCTGGCGCGAGCCGCAGCCGGTTGTGCCTTGGTCTGGTGTTCGCCCTGCGAAGCAATTTGCGCCGGCCTGCATGCAGCGCGGAGTCTCCATGCCCGGCGAAGCGCCGCCGGCGATCAGCGAAGACTGTCTCTACGTCAACATCTGGGCGCCCGCTCACTCATCGGCCGCACGCCTTCCAGTGCTGGTGTGGATCTACGGTGGCGGCTTCAGCAACGGCTCCGCGTCCATGCCGCTCTATTGGGGGGACAAGCTCGCGCGCAAGGGCATCGTCGTCGTGACTGTCGCCTATCGCGTGGGCGCGTTTGGTTTCCTGGCCCATCCCGAGCTTACGCACGAGTCGCCGCATGCGACGTCCGGAAACTACGGTCTCTTGGATCAGATCGCGGCGCTTCGCTGGGTGAAGAACAACATCGCGGCCGTGGGTGGCGATCCCACGCGCGTCACCATCGCCGGACAGTCGGCCGGCTCGACTTCGGTTTGCATATTGGCGGCGTCGCCCCTCGCGCGCGGCTTGTTCGAAGGCGTCATTGGCGAGAGCGGCGGTTTCTTCGAACCGGTTCAGATTGCGCCAGGTTACATTCTGGCAAATGCGGAGCGTGAAGGTGCCGCCTTTGCGCAGTCGCTAGGCGCGAGTTCGATTGCGGCGCTGCGATCGCTGCCCGCGGCGAAGGTGCTCGAGGGCAAGATGCCGTCCGGCGCACATCCGGTGATCGACCCGTACGTGCTGCCCGCGACGCCCTACGATGCGTTTGCGACAGGAAGGCAGAGCGACGTCCCGACACTCATCGGCGCCAACGCCGAAGAGGCGCGTGCGTTCCTCGATGTCAGCAGTATTCACGCCGCGACCTACGGCGCCGATATCGAAAAGATGTTCGGCAAGCTGCCGCCCCAGCTTTACGAGCAATATCCGCACACAACAGATGCCGATGCGCGGCAGTCGCGGATCGAATTCGAGACCGATCTGCGCTTTCGTTGGAACATGTGGACGTGGGCGCGCCTGCAATCGGCGACCGGCAAGAGCAAGGTCTTCTTCTATAGTTTCGACCATGCGCCGCCGTTCCCCTCGAACTCGGTTCGCGCGGGATGGGGCGCAAGTCACTTTGCCGAACTTTGGTACGTCTTCGATCACCTCGATCAAGAGCCGTACCGTTGGACCCAAGCCGATCGCCGCCTGGCGGACGCGATGTCGTCCTACTGGGTGAACTTCGTGAGAACGGGCAATCCGAATGGAAACGGGCTAGCGCAATGGCCTGAGTTCAAGACAGAGGACGGCCCAGGCCTTGAGCTTGGTGACCAAATCGGCTCGGCCGCCGTCGCACGAACCGGCAATCTCCGTGTCTTCAGCGCGATCTATGATCAACTGCGAGGCGCCTCACATCCTTGAAATGAGCTAGGATGATGCATGCCGAGCGAAGTCGTTGGCACCGGTGCGCTTTGGGTCGGATTGGTGATCGCCACGATCACCGCCCTGGCACAACGTCCGCCCGCCGCAACGTTAAGGGCCGCGGCTATGCCCGCGGCCATCACCTTGCTCGTTCAAGCAGCGCACTTTGGCGAGGAGTACGCGACTGAGTTCTACCGATTGTTTCCGGAACGCCTCGGCCTCGCATCTTGGTCGGCACAGTTCTTCGTGATCTTCAATCTGATCTGGTTGTCGCTTTGGCTGGGCGCAATTGCCGCCGCCTACGTGGGGCGCGCGCGGCTCTACTCGGCAATTGTTTTGTGGTTTCTCGCGATCGCAGCAATCGGCAACGGCATTGCGCATCCTCTCTTTGCTATCAGCGCTCGCGGATACTTTCCTGGACTGATCACGGCGCCGCTCCTCGGTATCGCCGGTCTCTTCTTGGCGCGTAGCTTGCTCTCGCCGCGACTGCGTTCGCCTGTGCGTTAGAGCCGCTGCGCCCGGCCTGGACAATTCAGCACAATCGGGTGATTGCTCAGTCAGCGGATTCTTCGGGGAGGTTGAGCCGTGACACCCGTACGCTGGCTCTTATTGCAAGTCGTGGTCGTGATTGCTGTTGCGGCCGGCGCGATGATGTGGGCGAGCGCGTTGATGGGTTCGTTCGACACCTATCGCTCGCCGTTTCACGGCCATTCCGTCGCGCCCGGCGATCCGATCGACACGCCGCTCACGCACCATCTCGTCTTCGTCTATGTCGATGGATTGCGGATCGATACGGCGGCCAATGCACAGGTGATGCCCTATCTGAACGAGCTGAGGGCGAACGCGGCATCCGCGATCTCGCGAAGCCGCCAACCCTCCTACTCGATACCGGGCTACACGACGATGATGAGCGGCGCTTGGCCCGAGTTCAACGACGGCCCGCTTCTCAATCCCGACGCGGAGCACGCCGTCACGTGGCCTCAAGACAATCTCTTTCGCGCGGCCAAGCGGGCAGGGCTCAAGATCGGTCTCGCCGATCACTACTCGTCCGAAAAGATCATTCCTCAGGACACGCTTGCCGATCATGTCTACGTTCACGGCGAGGCCGACGCCGACGATCGCGCCGTGACCGAAGCAGCCGTTCGGTGGCTCAAAGACGGCTCGTATCCGTTCATCGTCGTGCACTACGATCAGGTCGACGACACGGGGCATCGCTTCGGCCCGCGTTCGCCCAAGTGGAACGAGGCTGCGCACAATGTCGACGTGCTGTTGCGCGAACTCGGCGGCGCGCTCAATTTGAGCCGCGACACCATATTCATCACGTCCGATCACGGGCACATCGATCAGGGCGGCCACGGCGGCCACGAGCAGATCGTGCGCCGCGAACCATGGGTTCTCGCGGGCGCAGGCGTGAAGCCGGGCCGATATCCGGACACGCGCATGATCGACATTGCCCCGACGATGGCGGCGCTGTTAGGCGCCGGCATTCCCGCGCTGTCGCAAGGTCGAGTGCGCTTCGACATGCTCCAGACGACTGCGGAACAGAAGGCAGCGATCGACGCAGCCTACGCGAAGCAACAAACCGCATGGCTTGCGGCCTACAATGGCGCGACCGGTGAAGCGATCGCGATGCCCGCGAGCGGCCCGGACGCAATTCAGGCGACGGTCAACAAAGCGCGTGCAGAGAGAGCCGCAAGCGAGCGCATATCGCGCATTGTGATCGCATTGATTCCCCTCGTGATCATTCTGATCGCAGCCTGGTTTGCACGCGGCACGCTACTGTTGTGGCAAGTACTCGGCGCACTCGTCTACTTCGCACTGTTCCATGCCGCCTACTATTTGATCGAGGAGCGAACCTATTCGCTGAGCTCGGTGCTGAGCGCCGCCGACATCCTGAAAGTCGGAATCGGCACGGCGGCAATCGCCTTTGCGATCGCCGGTGCTTTCATTGCGTGGCAGAGCGGCTGGCTGAAGCGTGGTCCCGTCGAAGCGGCAAGCGCGGCGATGGGGCTGGCGCTGACCACGATCGCGCTCGCAGCGATCCCGGCGCTCGTTGGTTATGCGATCAACGGCCCGACCATCACCTGGACGATGCCCGACTTCGCGCTGCTGTTCTTCACGTTCCTGACGCTTTTGCAGATCGCGGGCATCGCTGTCGCTTCCAGCGTGATCGCTACGATCTCGGCGCTCGCCGCCTGGCGCATGGCGCCCAAAGCCTAGGCCGCAGCGGCGGTGCCGCCGACCGTGAGGCCTTCGATCAACAATGTCGGTTGACCGACGCCGACCGGCACGCCTTGACCTTGCTTGCCGCAGGTGCCGATGCCGGCGTCGAGCTTCAGATCGTTGCCGATCATCTTCACTTGCGTGAGCGCGCTCGGTCCGTTGCCGATCAACGTAGCGCCTTTGACCGATGCGCCGACTTTGCCGTCTTCGATGCGATAAGCTTCGGTGCACGAGAACACGAACTTGCCGCTCGTGATGTCGACCTGGCCGCCGCCGAAGTTCACGGCATAGATACCGTTCTTCACGCTCGCCAAGATCTCGGCCGGGTCGCTGTTGCCCGCCATCATGTACGTGTTGGTCATGCGCGGCAGGATCGGCGAGGCGTGAGACTGCCGCCGTCCGTTGCCCGTCGGCGCCATGCCCATGAGCCGCGCGTTCTGACGATCCTGCATGTAGCCTTTGAGGATGCCGTCCTCGATCAACACGGTGCGCGACGTCGGCGTGCCTTCGTCGTCGACCGAGAGCGAGCCGCGCCGTGACTCGATCGTGCCGTCGTCGACGACGGTGACGCCAGGCGATGCGACGCGCTGACCGAGCAAGCCCGAAAACGCGCTCGTCTTCTTGCGATTGAAATCGCCTTCCAGCCCGTGGCCGATGGCTTCGTGCAGAAGAATGCCAGGCCAGCCAGGCCCGAGCACAACCGGCATCACCCCCGCCGGAGCGGGCACGGAGCCTAGATTGACCAGAGCCTGCCGCAACGCCTCGTCGACGGCGGCGCGCCAGGTCTCGGGCCTCATATAGAAGTCGTACGACGTGCGTCCGCCTGCACCGTAGGAGCCCGCCTCCTGCCGGTCGCCGTCGCCGACCACGATCGAGACGTTGAGCCTCACCAGCGGGCGGACGTCGCGTACCGAATGTCCGTCGGGGCGGAGAATCTCCACGGCCTGCCATTCGCCGGCGAGCGAGCACGACACCTGCCGCACCTTCGGGTCGCGTGAGCGGGCGTAGGCGTCAATGTCGGCCAAAAGCTTCACCTTCGCATCGAAGGGGATGCCGTCGATTGGATTGGCATCGGTGTAGAGCTTGACGTTGGTGCCGCGTGGGCCGGCAGCCCACTCGCCGCTGTGCCCGGTCTTGACCGCCTGGATTGCCGAAGCGGCTCGCTTGATCGCGTCCTCCGACAATTCACTCGCATGTGCATAGCCGGTGGCCTCGCCGGCCACGGCGCGCAGGCCAAAACCTTGCGTCGTATCAAAGGACGCAGCCTTCATCCGGCCGTCGTCGAAGGCAAACGTCTCGCTGAGTCGATATTCCAAGAACAGCTCGCCGTCGTCGGCACCTTTGAGCGCGTCGGCCGCGAGACGCTCCACGCGTGCGCGATCAAGCCCGGTTTGCGAGAAAAACAGATCGCCGCTGCTGCTCATTGATGTTGTCCTCGCGTGGGGGGTAACGCGCCGATGCAAATGTGGATGAGTGAAGGTAAGACGCTTCGTCGCGCGGTCAATCCACCTTCACCTCACGGTTGTGGCATATGGTCGCAATGACGTATGCGAGGCTCAACGGTAAACCGCGCGTGACTGAGTTTACCGCTGCTTTTGCTCTTCGGCATCGAGCCGTTGCGCGCATCTCGAGCTAGCTGGTTCAACGGGGCTGAACGCGCATGAGCGCATCCATGAAGCGTGCATTGATGTTTATCGCGGTGCTGTTGGCAGCGTGGATCGCGCCGGCACTTGCTGCGGACGATCCGACGACAGCACCTGTACAGCCCACTTCGACGACCGAGTCGGCGCCCGCAGCTTCGTCGCCGGCCGATTCTGCGACACCGCCCGCAACTGCCTCAGCGGAGTCTGTGCCGCCCGCCGCGCCCAACACGGACCCGGACACGATCGGCCGCGCGGTCGACGAAGAGATAGGATTTCAACCCGCCGCCACCGATCACGCGGAAACCATCCACGGTTTTCACAATCTCCTTCTCGTGATCATCACCGGCGTTGCCGCATTCGTGACGGTTCTGCTGCTTTGGGTGATGGTTCGCTACAACGCGCGCGTCAATCCAAAGCCATCGACCTTCTCGCACAACACGCTGATCGAGGTGATCTGGACGATCGTTCCCGTCGTGATCCTCGTCGTCATCTTCATTCCGTCGATGAACGTGCTTTATGAGGGCGACGTTGTGCCCAAGGCCGACTTGACCATTAAGGCAATTGGCCACCAGTGGAACTGGTCGTACGAGTATCCGGACAACGGCAATTTCAGTTTCCTGTCCGAGATGCTGAGCGACGACAAGGCGAAAGCAGCAGGTGAGCCTCGCTTGCTCGGTGCGACCACGCACGTGGTCGTTCCCGTCGGCAAGGTCGTCCGCGTAATCGTGACCTCGCAAGACGTCATCCATTCTTGGGCGGTTCCGGCCTTTGGCGTGAAGATGGACGCGGTTCCAGGTCGCTTGAACGAAACGTGGTTCAAGGCGAACCGCGAAGGCATCTTCTATGGTCAATGCTCGGAGCTTTGCGGCGTCAACCACGCCTTTATGCCGATCGAAGTCGAAGTCGTAAGCCAGGATCGCTTCGAGCAATGGCTCGCCGAGACCAAGACTAAACCTGACACCTATCAGTACAGCGAAACCGAAGTTGCGCCGGCCGCGTCCGTCGCTTCCGCTCAGCACTAAGGGAGCCGCACGATGGCCACAGCTCACGCCGACGACCACGCGCACCACCCCACGGGTCTGGGGCGGTACCTTTACTCGACGAACCACAAAGACATCGGCACCATGTACCTGGTGTTCGCGGTCATCGCCGGCATCATCGGCGCGTTGCTCTCGCTGGCCATGCGCCTCGAGCTTGCCGAGCCGGGCGTTCAATACTTCGCCGCCAACGAGCACCTCTACAACGTCTTCGTCACCGCCCACGGTCTCATCATGATCTTCTTCATGGTGATGCCGGCAATGATCGGCGGCTTCGGCAATTGGTTCGTGCCGATAATGATTGGAGCGCCCGACATGGCGTTCCCGCGCATGAACAACATCTCGTTCTGGCTGCTGCCGTTCTCCTTCACGCTGCTGATCCTTTCGATGTTCGTCGAGGGCGACAGCGGCGGTAACGGGGTCGGCGGCGGATGGACGCTCTACGCGCCGCTGTCGACCACGGGCTCGCCGGGCCCGGCAATGGACTTCGCGATTCTCTCGATCCACATCGCGGGCGCGTCGTCGATCCTGGGCGCGATCAACTTCATCACGACGATCTTCAACATGCGCGCACCGGGCATGACCCTGCACCGCATGCCGCTTTTCGTCTGGTCGATCCTCGTGACGGTGTTCCTGCTGCTGCTGTCGCTGCCGGTTCTTGCGGGCGCGATCACGATGCTGCTGACGGACCGCAATTTTGGCACGACGTTCTTCGATCCGGCCGGCAACGGCGACCCGATCCTTTTCCAGCATCTGTTTTGGTTCTTCGGTCACCCCGAAGTTTACATTCTGATTTTGCCGGGCTTCGGCATGATCAGCCACATCGTGTCGACGTTCTCGAAGAAGCCCGTGTTCGGCTACCTGGGCATGGCCTACGCCATGGTCTCGATCGGCTTCATCGGCTTCGTCGTGTGGGCACACCACATGTACGCCGTTGGCCTCAACGTGAACACGAAGGCATACTTCGTCGCCGCCACGATGGTCATTGCCGTACCGACCGGCATCAAGATCTTCTCGTGGATCGCGACGATGTGGGGCGGCTCGATCGAATTCAAGACGCCGATGCTTTGGGCGATCGGCTTCATCTTCCTCTTCACCATCGGCGGCGTAACCGGCGTGGTGCTTGCCAATGCGGGCGTCGATGTCGCGCTCCATGACACGTACTACGTCGTGGCGCACTTCCATTACGTGCTGTCTCTCGGCGCAGTCTTCGCGATCTTCGGCGGCTTCTACTACTGGATCGGCAAGATGAGCGGCTACCAGTACAACGAGCGGCTCGGTCAGCTGCACTTCTGGGTTACGTTTATCGGCGTCAACCTCATCTTCTTCCCGCAGCACTTCTTAGGCCTTGCGGGCATGCCGCGCCGTTACATCGACTATCCGGACGCCTATGCGTACTGGAACCATATCTCGTCGATCGGCTCGTATATCTCGACTGCAGGCCTTGCCATCTTCCTGATCATGCTGGCGGAGATGTTCATCGCCAAGCGCAAGTGCGCGGACAATCCTTGGGGCGTGGGTGCGACGACGCTGGAATGGACGTTGTCTTCACCGCCGCCGTTCCACCAGTTCAACGAGTTGCCGAAGATCGGCGCACACGACCACGGACACTGATCTTGGGTTCGATCACGACCAACAACGTAAGTTCAGCCGGCTCGCTTGCTGGGCCGGCCGACTACATCGCGCTGCTGAAGCCGAGGGTGATGTCGTTGGTCGTGTTCACCGCGCTTGCGACGATCGTTGTCGCGCCGGGTGGGATGCACCCCGTGTTCGCGTTCGCCGCGATCCTCTGCATTGCGATCGGAGCAGGAGCCGCAGGCGCGCTGAACCAGTGGTACGACGCCGACATCGATGCGGTTATGAAGCGCACGAGCACGCGTCCCGTGCCGTCGGGCCGCGTCACGCCGCAGGAAGCACTCGAGTTCGGCGCGGTACTAGCTTTCGGTTCGGTCTTTTGCATGGCCTTCCTCGTCAGCTACCTGGCGGCCGCGTTACTCGCGTTCACGATCGGCTTCTATCTTTTCGTCTACACGATGTGGCTGAAGCGGCTCACCGTTCAGAACATCGTCATTGGCGGGGCCGCGGGCGCTTTGCCGCCGGTGATCGCTTGGGCTGCGGCGACGGGCTCGATCTCGGCGCCCCTGCCGTGGCTGCTCTTTCTCATCATCTTCCTTTGGACGCCGCCACATTTTTGGGCCTTGGCACTCGCCGGCTCGGACGACTACGCGCGCGCCAACGTGCCGATGCTGCCGGTCGTGAAGGGCCCCCGCGCGACGCGCAACCAGATCCTGTTCTATTCGCTGATCGTGACGCCGCTCGCCGTCGCGCCGTATTGGTTGAACCTCGTGGGTCCAATCTATGGCGCGGTATCGGCCGTTGCCGGGATCGGCTTTGTTGCGCTCGCGCTTGTTCTGTGGCGTTCGCCGCAACAGGCCGAACGCACGAACGCGTTGCGTCTTTTTGCGTATTCGATCTTCTATTTGTTCGCGATCTTTACGGCATTGCCTGTCGAGAGGTTGTTGGGCTTCGCGCCGGGAGCATGAACGCGATGGAGCTCACGCCCGAGGAAAAGCGCAAACGGAGTCAGCGCAACTACGCGATCGCCGCGGCCTTGCTGGCGCTCGTCGCGCTGATCTTCATCGTCACTGTCGCCAAGATCGGCGGCAACATCGCATCGAGGCCTTTGTGATGCGCAAGTTGGGCCCGAACGATCGCATCGTCCTGACATGCGTCGGCGTCCTGGCGTTCATGATTGCGGCCACGTACGCATCGGTGCCGCTCTATCGCATCTTCTGTCAGGCTACGGGCTTCGACGGCACGCCGCGCATCGCTGAAGGCGCCTCGACGGTCGTATCCGACCGCACGATCGAGGTGCGCTTCGATTCGAACGTCGGGGGAGGGCTACCCTGGAGCTTCTACCCCGAGCAGCGCTCCGTTACCGTGCATCTGGGCGAAAACAAGCTCGTCTATTTTCACGCCAAGAACGAGTTCCAGACCGATACGGTCGGCGCCGCCACTTTCAACATCACGCCCGAAAAAGCGGCCACCTACTTCAACAAAATCCAATGCTTCTGCTTCAACAGCCAAGAGCTCAAAGGCGGGCAGAGCGCGGACATGGGCGTGACGTTCTTCGTCGATCCTGCGATCGCGACCGATCCGTCGACCAAGGAAGTTCAGACCATAACCTTGTCCTATACGTTTTTCCCGGCGAAGCGGGACTCAAACACCGTCGCTGCCGTTCAGCCGCGCGCGAAGTAACTCTAGAGGGATCGACCGATGGCCTCCGACGAAGTCAGACACGATTATCACCTGGTTCAGCCGAGTGCGTGGCCGATCGTCGGCTCCATCGGTGCCTTCGTCACCGCAGTCGGCGCGATCAGCTATTTCCAGACGCTAAAAGGCAATGGCGGCCTGCACATCTTTGGCCTGACCTTGAGCGGTTGGTGGCTGCTTGCCCTCGGCGCGGCGCTGTTGATCTACACGTTCGTCGGTTGGTGGCGCGACGTGATCAAGGAGTCGGTCGTCAATCACGATCACACGCCGGTCGTGAAGCTTGGCCTGCGCTACGGCATGATCCTCTTCATTGCCTCGGAGGTCATGTTCTTCGTGGCCTGGTTCTGGGCTTACTTCAACTCGGCGTTGTTTCCGCACGACGTCGGCCTCAAAGGTTGGCCGCCCGAAGGCATCGCGACCTTCGACCCCTGGCACGTTCCGCTGCTCAACACGCTGATCCTGTTGACCTCGGGCACGACCGTGACGTGGGCGCACCACGCGATCCAGACCGGCAATCAGAGAGACGCCGTGCGCGGTCTCGCGCTCACCGTCATTCTCGGCATGTCGTTCACCGCGCTGCAGGCCTACGAATACGGCCACGCGGCCTTCGCCTACGCCGGCAACATCTACGGCGCGACCTTCTTCATGGCGACAGGCTTCCATGGTTTCCATGTGATCGTCGGCACAATCTTCTTGACCGTGTGTCTCGTCCGCGCAATGCGCGGTCACTTCACGCCGGAGCGTCACTTCGGCTTCGAGGCCGCGGCGTGGTACTGGCACTTCGTTGACGTGGTTTGGCTCTTCCTGTTCGCCTCGATCTACGTGTGGGGCGAGGGTCCACACTTAGCGGTTCAATGAGGCCAAGGGGCCTCCGCGAGGATCTTGTATGGCGAATGACGTAGCCCCGTTGTGGTTGTCGGGGCTGCGCTGCCGCTGCCCTCGCTGTGGTAAAGGACGGCTGTTTTCCAGCTACCTGAAGATTGCACCGGGCTGTTCCGTCTGTGGTTTGGACTACGGATTTGCCGATGCAGGCGATGGGCCGGCGGTCTTCGTGGTTCTCGTCGCGGGCGCACTCATCGCCGCCGCGGCGGCCTTCGTCGAGCTGAATTATCATCCGCCCTACTGGATGCATCTGGTCATCTGGCTCCCCGTGACCGTGGGGCTGTGTCTCGCCTTGTTGCCGCCCTTCAAGGCCACGCTTTTCGCCTTGCAATATCGGCATGACGCAGGCGAGGGGCGCCTGCAGTAATATCGGCCATGCAATTCCGTCCGCTGCCCATCTTGTCGATTGTGACCATCGGGGCGCTGATCCTGCTCATCGGACTCGGCGTGTGGCAGCTCGAGCGGCGCGAGGAGAAACATGCCCTCCTCGCGGAGATCGCACATCGCATGATCGCGCCGGCGGAGTCGGTTGAGGCTCTGCTTATCGAGGAGGACACCGCCGCCTTTCGTCATGCGACGGCCGAGGGCGTCTTCGAAAACGCGAAGGAAGCCTATGTCTTCGCGCCGCGAAGCGACGAAAGTGGAACGCACCTCGGATACAAGGTCGTGACGCCGCTTCGTTTGACAGCGGGCGCGCTCATCATGGTCGATCGCGGTTGGGTGCCGATGGAGCAACGGAATCCGGCGGCGCGGATCAAGGGCCAAATCGAAACGCCGGTGGCAATTCGCGGCGTGCTGAGACCGACTGTATCGCCCGGCATGTTCACGCCAGATCCGAATGTCGTCGAGCACATTTGGTACGTTCGCGACATCTTGGGCATGGCCGCAGCGCTCGGCCTGAAGCCCGCGACATCGCTCTATCTTGAGGCCTCGACGGCCGCACAAGGCGGTCCGGTCCCGATATCGGACGCGCCGGAGATTCCAGATAACCATCTGCAATATGCGATCACGTGGTTCGCTCTCGCGCTCGTTCTTGTGATCATCTATTTCGTCTTCCATCATTCGCGCGGTCGCCTGAGGTTTGGCCGGTGAAATTCATCAGCACACGCGGTGGGGCGCCGCCGATCGGCTTTGAGCAGGTGTTGCTTTCGGGGCCGGCTCCCGATGGCGGCCTCTATGTGCCGGAGACGTGGCCGCAATTCACCGCCAGCGAATTGGCCGCGCTCAAGGGCCGCCCTTACGCAGAAATCGTCGCCGCCGTTTTGGCGAAGTTTGCGGACGAGGATTGGGCTGAGCAGTCGGCGCGCGTTGCGCGCGCCGTCTATGCGCGCTTCGATTCGCCGGATGTCGCTCCGCTCGTCGAGCTTGAGCCGGGGCGATATCTGCTCGAGCTGTTTCACGGGCCGACGCTCGCCTTCAAGGACTTCGCGCTGCAGCTCGTTGTGCCGTTGATGGCCGAAGCGCTGCGGCGGCGGAAGGAGCGGGCGCTCGTGCTGGTCGCGACTTCGGGCGACACGGGCGCCGCAGCCGTTGCGGCGATCGCCAATCAGCCGAGCATCGATCTCGTCGTTTTGCATCCGTTGGGCCGCATCTCCGACATTCAGCGCCGGCAGATGACGACCGAGCCGTCCGCCAACGTTCACAATGTCGCCGTCGAGGGTACGTTCGACGACGCACAGGCTCTCGTCAAAACACTCTTTGCAGACACGGCGTTCGCGCGTGCACATCATTTGGCGGCAGTGAACTCGATCAATTGGGTTCGCATCGCCGCGCAAGTTGCCTATTACATGGCGAGTTGCTTGCGCCTTGGCTTGAAGCCGCTGACATTCGTCGTGCCGACGGGCAACTTCGGCGACGTCTTCGCGGGTTTCGTGGCGCAAAAGATGGGAGCGCCGATAGCGCGCCTCGTCGTCGCGACGAACTCGAACGACATCCTGACGCGCGCCATCGACACCGGCGTCTACGCTCGTGGGCAGGTGCACGCGACGATGTCGCCCGCCATGGACATCCAAGTCGCCAGCAATTTTGAACGGCTGATCTTCGAGGCGCACGGCCGCGACGGTGCGACGACGAGCAAATTGATGGCGGAGTTCGCCAAGACCGGCGCCCTCGAGTTCAGCCATGCTGCGCACGAGTTCGTGCGCCAAGTCTTCGCCGCGGCAAGCGTCGACGAGCATGAGACGCTTGCGACGATGACAAGCACGTTCAAGGCGACGCACAGAGTCGTCGATCCGCACACGGCGGTCGGCTTGGCCGCGACGGCACGCCTTGCGCGCCCTGAGGAAGTCGTCGTCACATTGGCGACAGCCCATCCGGCAAAATTCCCGGACGCAGTAGCCAAGGCGACCGGAGTGCGGCCCGTGCTTCCCGCGCGGCTGAAGGCGATCGTGGACGCCCCCGAGCGATGCACGACGCTGCCGAACGACGCCGTAGAATTGAAGCGCTTCATCCAGAAGATTTGATCCACAACCCTAGGAAACGGCAGAAATCTGCGGCTTTCCGTCGATCGGAAACGCCCCATGAAATTCGTCGGCGAGTGCTCTATGTACTCGGCTCCCCAGTTGCGAAAGTCTCTCAATGTCCCCGCAGATTACCAAGCTGAAGAACGGGCTCACCGTCGTCACCGATCCGATGCCGCACCTCGAAACCGCGGCCGTCGGCGTTTGGGTGAACGCCGGCGCTCGCCACGAGACCGAGCCGACCAACGGTATCGCCCACATGCTCGAGCATATGGCGTTCAAAGGCACGACGCAGCGGAATGCGCGTCAGATCGCTGAGGAGATCGAGCGCGTCGGCGGCTACCTCAACGCCTACACGGCGCGCGAACAGACGGCTTACTACGCACGCGTGCTGAAGCATGACGTTCCGCTGGCCGTCGATATCCTCGCCGACATCCTGCAAGATTCAGTCTTCGACGAAGAAGAATTGGCGAGGGAGCAAGGCGTCGTCATTCAGGAGATCGGGCAATCCGAAGACACGCCCGACGACATCATCTTCGATCATCTGCAAGCGACAGCATTTCCCGATCAGCCGCTGGGTCGTCCGATCCTCGGCACAACGAAGCATGTCCAGTCTTTCACGCGCGACACGCTGCGCAACCACATCGCCACCTATTACTTCGCCTCCTCGATGGTCTTCATTTCAGCGGGCGCCGTCGAGCACGATAAGATGGTGGCTCTTGCCGAGCGGGCCTTCGATGGCTTGAAATCGGGCAAGGAGATCGCGCCGGCCGCCGCAACCTATCGCGGCGGCGAGCATCGCACCGGTCAGAAGCTGGAGCAGGCGCACATTGCACTCGCCTTCCGGGGACTGCCCTCGACCCATGAAGACGTTTTCGCGGCGCAGGTCTTTTCGACCGTGCTCGGCGGTGGCATGTCCTCGCGCCTGTTTCAAGAGGCGCGCGAGAAGCGAGGCCTTTGCTACACGATCTCGACGTTTGGCTCGAGCTATCGCGACACCGGTCTCTTCGGCGTCTATGCCGGAACGAGCGACGAGGATCTGCCTGAGCTGATCGAAGTCGTTGCCGGCGAAATGCGTGCGCTGGCCGAGAAGGCGAGCGAAGGCGAAACAGCTAGAGCGCGGGCGCAAATCAAAGCTGGCATGTTGATGGGACTCGAGCAGGCCTCGTCCCGATGCGAGCAGATCGCGGCTCACTTGTTCACCTATGGCCGCTTGCTATCGACCGAGGAGTTGGTTGCGCGCATCGACGCAGTCGATCCTGCAGCCGTGAGCCGTATCGCCGCCGACGTCTTGAAGAACAGTAAGCTGAGCCTCGCGTCCATGGGCCCCGTCGGCAAGCTTGGCTCCTATGATCGCATTGCGCAGCGTTTTGCTTGATGCCGTTTCTCGTAAGCATTGCGCGCCCTGGCACGTCCGCCGCGCTCACCGGAGCGCACGTCGTATTACGCCCGCCGGTCGCGGCCGATTTCGAGTCGTGGTCGAACCTGCGCCATGAGAGCCGCAACTTCCTGATGCCGTGGGAGCCGACGTGGGCACCCGACGAGCTCACGAAGGAGGCATTTCGCCGCCGCCTGCGCCGCTATGCTCAGGCCGCTCGCGACGGCACAGGCCACATTTTCTTCATCTTCGACAAGAAGACCGGCGCCCTGATGGGCGGTTGTCAGTTGTCCAACATCCGCCAGGGCGTCGCGCAATCTGCGGCGACGCTTGGCTATTGGATGGGCGAGCGCTACGCGGGCAAGGGCTTGATGACCGATGCTGTCATGGCATTGATTAGATATTGCGTCACCAAATTGGGGCTCCATCGCATCGAAGCGGCTTGCCTTCCCGACAACGCAGCGTCGCGTCGCGTATTGACGAAGGCAGGTTTCGTCGAGGAGGGTGTCGCCCGCAAATACCTCAAGATCAACGGCCAATGGCGCGACCACGTGTTGTTTGCGATCATTGAAGACGACGTCGCATCCGGCCGCATGCAAAAGGGATAGGAATGGCTGAACAATCGCCCGTGCTTGCCGCGCTGACTTCGCCGAAGACGTATTCTGCGCTCGCGGGCGTTGCGCTCGGCCTCGTCATCTTCTTGGTTGTTGCCTGGTCTATGGGGTACCTGACGAGGCCTTCCGCAGAGCAGCTCGCGGAGCAGGCTCTCGAGGCTCAAATTCCCGAGGTGCTGAGCCGTGCCAAGAACGAGGCCTTCCTCGCCGCGCATGCCAAGCAAACTGGCGTGACAGTCTTGCCGGACGGTTTACAGTATCGCGTGATCAAAGCCGGCACCGGCAAGAAGCCGGAGTCCGCAAGCGCGGTCGTCAAAGTGAACTACACCGGCAAATTCATCGATGGCACGACGTTCGACTCCTCGGAAGGTCGTGGGCCAGCCGAGTTTCCGCTGAACCAGGTGATCAAAGGCTGGACGGAAGGGCTTCAACTCATGCAGGTGGGCGAAAAGGCGGAATTCGTTATCCCCTACGATCTCGCCTATGGGCCGGAGGGCCGCCAAGGTGCAATTCCGCCATACCAAACGCTCGTCTTCGAGGTCGAACTATTGGATGTGAAATAGTCGCTACCGCCTATTGGAGGATTTTTTGAGATGTCGTCGTCAGCCTTGAGCAAAGAGAAGAACGAAGAATTTCTCACCACCAACGCCAAGAAGCAGGGCGTTACCGTGACGCCGAGCGGTCTCCAATATCGTGTGATCAAGGCCGGCACCGGCAAGAAGCCGGAGTCCGCGCGCGCGACCGTGAAGGTGCACTACACCGGCAAGCTGATCGACGGCACCACGTTTGACTCGTCCGTCGGTGGAGCGCCGATCGAATTTCCGCTGAACCGCGTGATCTCGGGCTGGACCGAGGGACTGCAACTCATGCAGGAAGGCGAAAAGGGCGAGCTCGTGATTCCGCAGGAACTCGGCTACGGCGCGCACGGTAGCCCCGGTGCGATCCCGCCCTATCAGACCCTGATCTTCGAGGTCGAGCTGCTTGGCGTTAAGTAGCGTCCGGCTCTCGCTCTCGCTTCGCGCCAAGCTCGTCGGCAAGACGGCGCAAGTGCGCGACAAGCTGATCGTCGGGCACCTGCAGATACTGCTTTAGTATCAGCAGCATCTCGTGATCGTTGAGCGTCGCTTTGACTTCGCCGGCCTGCCCTGAAGCGATGGCCTGACGAACAGCCAGCCGTGTCGTCATGGAACGCAACTCCTACTGCGATGCCGACGCATCTACGCGGCGATCAGACGGTCCTTCACGGCCTTCGTGACGGCTTGGACACGCGTCATGACCTTGAGTTTGTCTTTGGCCTTGTCGAGATGGAAGCGGACCGTGCGCGGGCTCACGCCGAGTATGATGCCGATCTCCGGGTCGGTCTTGCCGAGCGCCACCCAGCGTAGGCACTCCGTCTGACGTGCACTGAGGTTTGACGAGTTCGCGCTTTGCGAAACCGGCTCATTGCGAAGTTGCGCGGCGCGCTTGAACGCAAGATGGACGGCAATTTGCAAGAGCGAGCGCGAGAGCGCGCTGAGCCGCTCGATGGGTCCGCTGAGAATGGCCAGGCCTTCCACGCCGCCGGTGCCGACGATCGGAATTGTCAGAGCGTCGCCCTGCTTGGCGATGAAACGGAAGCTTTCCTGCCAGCGGCCGAGCACAAGTCCGTGGCTCAGCAGTTCTGACGCCGCAACTGGCCGGCCGCTCTGCAGCGCAGCAATAACGAGCGGGTTCGGCGCAGTCGGGTGGCTGTCGCCAAAATCGATTCCGCCATCGCTGAAGAGGCGCTCGCCGAGCCCGCCTTCACCGGCCCGCGCTTTGTCGAAAAGCGACATATGCGTGACGCCGAACTGTTCGACGAAACACTTGAGCAGCGGCCAAATGGCACTCGGTGAAGTGGCTTCGCCGACGTTGACGATGAGTTGGCTCAAATCTTCGATCGTACGCATCCGTCACCTGCTGAAATTGTGAAAGTTTCGTAGTACCGCGAGCGGCCGCTGCCGTTCGCGCGCACTGTCAAACTAGCGAACTTCCAAAATGCGCACATTGATCTAGATGGCAGATAACCTGGCCAAAAATCGGCATATGCGTAAGGGCATATGTCCTCCGCACAACAGACAACGGCAGGCGGCTCTGGCTTGATGCTTCGTCCAGGAGTCCAGGATTTCGTTGATGTCGCTCGAAGATGTTCAGTCCGATCAGAACTTGGTTCTGATCCTTGAGAACGATGAGCTCGTCGGAAAGGGTTTGGCGTTGCTGCTGCGCGATGCCGGCTATCAGACAATTGTCTTCAAATCACTCAGCGACGCGCGTGATTCGGTCGGCGCAGAGGCGACCGCGGTGAGCGCCATTATCTCGGACTACCACCTTGATAGTGGCCCCAACGGAGTGGAAGCGGCCCGTGCCCTGCGCGCGACGCACCAGCCGGAACCACCGGTCTTGATCGTAACCGGAACGCAGCAGCGCGATGTCGTGGCTGCCGCACGCGAAGCCGGATTCGACGTCTCGTTCAAACCCGCCTCGCCTGCATTCCTGCGCCAATGGCTCGCGCACAAAACCGCGGGACGCCTGCGGTCCCAGTTGCAATAGGCGCGCTCAGGAGACCTAGAATCGCGGATGGCTGATTCCACGGCAGAGAATCATCTTGTTTCCAACTTAGGTCGGCGCGTCACGATGCTGGCAGGGGTCACAGCGATTGCAGCCGTCGCGGCAACACTGGCGGTGGGCGCCACAGCGCAATGGAGCCCGGACTATCTGCTGCCGGTCGCGATCGTCGGATTGGTGGTTACGGCCGCGCTGGCGATAGCCGCGACCCTGCAACTGCGCAGCAACGTCAGAGCAGCCGCGCTCGTCGAAGACGAGAATGCGGCGCTGATCGCCGACTACGAGGCGACGACAACGGCGAACCTTGCGCGTGCACGCTTCGTCGCAGACATCAGCCACGATCTTCGCCAACCGTTGCACGCTCTGGGTCTCTTCCTTGACGCACTGGAGCGGCGCGTGACGCCGGGCGAAGGCGAGAAGATCCTGGCCAAGACACGCGAGGCGTCCGGAGTGCTCACGCGCTCGTTCAACGCGCTCATCGACTTGACGCGCGTGGAAGCCGATGCACTCATCCCCGAAGTCGAACTGCTCTCCGTCGATGATGTGCTCACGCGGCTCGATGATGAATGTTCTGCCGCGTCCTTGAATGTTGGCGTAGATCTTCGCGTTGTTCACACGCACGCGCACGTTGTCGCGGACGAGCGGCTGCTCAGTCATATTCTGCGAACGCTACTGGCGAATGCCTCCGACGACGGTCCTGGCCGTCTCTTGCTCGGCGTTCGCCACCGCGGCAATACGATTTCGATCGAGCTTCATTGTTCGAGCCCCGGCAAGCACGACGGCAAGTGGGATGTCTTGAATGCCGTGGACCCAACTCACCCGGCAAGCCGAAACGCGCAAGAATTGGACCTCCTCGTTGTGCGCCGGCTCGCGGATCTGATGGGCTTGCGTTTGCGTCACGTCAGCAAGGCGGATCGGGGCATGATGATCTCGCTCGCTTTGGCCGACGCGCGCGAGTCGGGCGACGCATCTCTGAAAGGCCGCGCGGTTCTTCTAGTCACCCAGGATGCGGCGACACGATTGGCCGGAGCATCGGCGCTCGCTTGTGCAGGCGCTGTCGTGCATGCCGCCAGCAACATGCGCCAGGCGGATCACGTCGCCAAGAACAGTCGCTTCGAGTTGCTCGTGACGAATATCGCTTCGGACGACCCGGCGACACGGGAGGCACGAGCCAAGCTTGAAGCTGCGGCTCCATACCTGCCCAACGCGACGCCAATCGATCGGCTCGTGGCCGCCGCTTCTGCAAAGCTGGCAAGCTAGCTCTTTGCCTTCCGCGCCAATGACCATGCGATGGCCTCACCGCGCGACTTGACGGCGATCTGACGATAGATGGCGGCCAGGTGAATTTTGACTGTACCTTCGGTTAAGTTGAGCTTGCGCGCGATCTCTTTATTCGAAGCGCCGGTTTCCAGGGCCTCCAACACTTCATTCTGACGCGCGGTCAAATGAGGCATGCTGCTTTCGAGCGAACGCCGCATTGCTTCTGACGACGATCGCTCGGTGACTTGCGCCGGAACATAGACGCCGCCGCCAAGGACATTCTCGATGGCGGCGCGGATTGACTTCGACGGCAGTGTCTTCGGCACGTAACCATGCACACCGGCGCCGAGCGCGGCGAGGATGTCATCCTTTGACTCCGAAGCGGACACGACGATGATCTTGCTGTCCGGATATCCCTCGCGCAGCGCGGCGAGGCTCTCTGGTCCGTTGAGCCCCGGCATGCGCAAATCGATGAGTACGAGATCAATCGCGCCCTCGCTCGCCAGTTGCTCGAGCGCGCCGTCGAGGTCTCCCGCTTCATCGAGTGCAACGCCCGGCCATGCGTCGCTGACCAAGCGCTTGATCGCATCACGAAAGAGTTCGTGGTCGTCGGCGACCAGGACCCGGCCAGGCTTTGCAGACCCATTCATGGCACGATGATTTTGGTAACGCGTCCAAGTGTCAAGATTTGTTCGCTACCGCACAGTCGTGATCGAGGCATCTTGCGTGTTCCATTGGTAGTATGCGGCGCACCGAGCCAAGGCTCGCGCTGCTGGGAAGCGAGCTCACGGTGCTCGTGATCATCTGGATTCGGAAGGAACCGGAGCATCTCGACTTTCGTCGCAACGCTTGGCCTAAGGCGCGGAACGGTCGAGAGCAAAAGGCGGCACAAGCCGACGAATCGCACACGATCGGGGTCGATTCTCCTGGTGCGAAGGATCAAAATCAGCGTCGAATTCCGATCTGCCTTCTGTTGATTCGTCGACAAGTGACGTCTGAGGGGAGAGGGCCATGATACTCGCGGACGTGGCTGAGCGCGTTCAGCGCTTGTTGCTGTCGCCGGCGGCCGAGTGGGATCGGATCGATGACGAAGGCGCCGACGTCGTCGACATCTACCGATCTTACATTCTGCCGCTCGCGGGCGTTGCGGTCCTGGCGGATTTTGTCGGAGGCGCGGTCATTGGTTCGGGCACCCCATTCTTCGGCGGATTGATGCAGGCCGTCGTGTCCCTCGGCGCGGCATGCGCAGCCGTCTATGCTTTGGCTCTGATCATTAACGCGCTGGGGCCTCAATTTGGGGCCGAAGACGAATTTGGGCAGGCTTTCAAGGTCGCGGCGTTCTTCCCGACAGCAGGTTGGCTGGCGTCGGTCTTCTTGGTGCTTCCTGCCCTTTGGTTCATGGCCTTGATCGGGTGGCTCTATTCCCTGTATCTGCTCTACGTTGGCCTGCCAAAATTGATGAAGCCGGCCCCCGATAAGTCGATGACCTACCTGCTGGCGGTGATCGGTTGTTCGGTGGTGCTCGGTGTCTTGGTCTTTCTCATTCGCTGGGCGGTTTGAGCGCGCGCTCGAGGGAAAGAGATCGAGGCTCGGCGTTGGCGAGTTCATCTTCGATGGCAAGATCACAAGTGTGCGCAGCGGGTAGCAAAACACTGATGTGGAATCGAGCCGGCCAAGGCGTCGTGGCGTTGCTGCTGGTAGCAACGGCTCTGGCTGCCCCTGCTCGGGCCGCCGCGGGTGATCCTGGAATTCCCGCCAATGCCCCGGTCGTAGACCTGACGCGCTCCCTGCGACCTTACGATCAAGCGCCGCCGCGGGACCTTGGCGAGCCTGAGGCCTGGTTCGCCTTTGATCTACCCAATCCCGGCGGTCAGGAGCTAACGCGCGTCGTTACGTTCGACGACGGCAGGGATGGCGCATTCCGTTTTCTCTACGGCGATGCCCGCACGGCATGGCTCGGCCTCGCCCCGGCGGGTGAAAGCGGTCACGCCGAACTGCACGGCCTGCGTCACACGACGGGCACGGTATCGGTCGCCTCGGGTCAGACGGCCACATTTGCCGTCCGAGTACGCGCACCGAACAGATCGAGCATCTGGCGCCTCTGGCAGCCCGACGCGTACGCCGCGCGCCAGCGGTTGGACACGCTCATGCGCGGTCTCTTGGCGGGCTGTGTACTTGCCATGGCTGCATGGCTCGCGGGCCTGTCCGTCGCGCGGCGCAGCGCGGCGCAAGGCTGGGCGGCGCTGGCGCTTGGCTCAAGCGTGCTCTTGTTGCTCGGCGAAAGCGTCATTGCCCTGCCGGCCGCTGCAACAATCGTCGCGGGCGGTATCTTCCTGGCCACGGGCTTTCGCTTCTTGAGCCGATATCTCGATATCGCGCGCGACCGTCCGATGATCGCCTATCTGCTCGACGGCTGTCTCTTCGCGATCTTCATGCTGGCCGTGGTTGCGGCCTTCGACATTGGCCCCGCGTGGTTGTTGCTCCGCGCAGCCACGGTCTTGGCGGCGGTCACGCTGGCGGTTGTCCTGGTTCAGGAATTGGCCAAGGGCAGCGGAGCGGCCAAGGCGCTTGTCCCGGGCGCCCTGTTGGTGCTTCTGGCGGTCGCAACGCCTTGGGCGGTGCCTGATCAAATCGCGCGCCACAGCACGGCGCTTCCGTTGATCTTCGATGCGGTCCTGACCGCCGGCATCCTAGCGCTCGGTTTCGCCGGCTCGACGACGCGCGTTGAGCGTCCCGACGAAGAAGTCGCCGCGGAGATCAACGAAGAGCGGCGACAGGCGCGCGAGGTCGAGTATCGCTACGCGCTCGGTCTCGCCGCGGCTCACCAAGGTCTTTGGGATTGGAATCTGGAGACCGACACGCTCTTTCTCTCGCCCTCGGTTGAAGCGCTGCTGGGTCTGCCGAATTCCGCGATCGGCTCGTCGGAGCGCAATTGGGCGGCCCTCATTCTGCCCGAAGACATCAGCGTCTACGCCGACGCCATGAACACGCATCGCAAGCTCGGCAACAGCTCGTTCACCGTCGAGGTGCGGATGCGGCACGCCAAAGGCGGTTTGCGCTGGATTCAGTTGCGCGCCAGCTGTCTTGCCGGATCCGACGGGCGGGCGGTCCGCTGCATCGGCGTCATCAGCGACATCACCGTTCGCAAGCAGCAGGAAGCGGCGCTGACGACAAGCGACCAGGTGGATCGCGTAACGGGTCTCATCGGTCGCAACCCCTTCGCGTCGAGGCTCGACGAAGTGTTGGTCGAGATGCAGAAGGGACGCACGCAGCGGCGCGGCGCCGTGCTCGCCATCGACGTCGATCGCGTTCGTCTCGTCAACGACAGCCTGGGTCACAAGATCGGCGAGCAATTCCTCGCCGATATCGCGCGCCGCTTGGACCATGCGGCTGGCCCTGAAGATGCGGTCGCGCGTCTCGGCAGCGAAGAATTCGCGGTGCTGGCGCTCGGTTCGAAGGGCGACGAAGACGGCGCCGAAGTGGCCCAGCGCATCCGCAACGCGCTGACCCAACCGATCGCCATCGGAGATCGCGAAATCTACCCCGCCGCCAGCATCGGGCTCGCGCTGATCGAGGAGCGCCATCGCTTTGGCGGCGATGTCCTCCGCGAGGCCGAAGTTGCGATGTATCACGCCAAGCGGGCAGGGCGCGGCGGCTTCGAGATCTATCAGCCGCAGATGAAGCCGCGCTCGGCCGAACGCCTGATGCTGGATGCCGACCTTCGCACGGCTCTCGATCGCAACGAGATCGAGCTGCACTATCAGCCGATCATCCGTCTCTCCGACAACTCGATCGCCGGCTTCGAGGCGTTGATGCGCTGGCGTCATCCGAAACGGGGGCTGCTCTCGCCGACCGATTTCATTCCGCTCGCGGAGGAAACGGGCCTCATCATGCCGCTTGGCCAATATGCGGTGGACAAGGCGGCAGCCGAGCTCAAGCGCTGGCAAAGCTTCTTCCCGATGCGCGAACCCTTGTTCTGCAGCGTCAACGTCTCCGCGCGCCAGCTCTTCCGTCAGGAGTTCTTCGACGACGTCATCACGGCGCTCCGCCGCGAGTCGCCCGCCCGCCTGTCGTTCAAGCTCGAGCTGACGGAAAGCGTGATCATGCAGGATCCCGACACGACGGCCCGTATGCTTGGCCGCCTGAAGGACGCGGGCGCCGGCCTCGCCCTTGATGACTTCGGCACGGGCTTCTCGTCGCTCGCCTACTTGCAGCGCTTCCCGTTCGACACCGTGAAGGTCGATCGCAGCTTCATCGTCGACATGGCGACGAACAGCGAAACGCCGGTGATCTTGAATTCGATCATCGGGCTTGCGCATGAGCTCGACATGTCGGTCGTCGCCGAAGGTGTCGAGAGTCAGCAAGAAGCGAAGCGGCTTCGCGAGTTGCGCTGCGAGTTCGCGCAAGGATTCCTATTCGGCGCGCCGATGGATTCGACGGCGGCCTACAATTTCATCGCATTGAAAGGAAGAACGGCTGAGCCGCGACTGCCGCGTCCAGGCTCAAGCCCGGCCCGCATCCCGCGATAGCTGCGCTGGGTTGACCCCGAGCTTGCGGATGGCGTGCTCCCACTTGTAGGTGAGATTGTTGCCGAACAGCAGATATTCGTCGGCCGGGCAGGTCAGCCAGCCATTGCGCTGAATTTCCTGCTCGAGCTGGCCCGCACCCCAACCGGCATAGCCGAGCGCCACCATCGCCTGCTGCGGTCCCTTGCCGTCGGCGATAGCTTTGAGGACGTCGACAGTCGCCGTGAGGCCCACCGCATTGCCGACATTGACGGTCGTGTTGTTCGCCGCCGCGTAGTCCGGGCTGTGCAGCACGAAGCCGCGGCCGGTCTCGACCGGACCGCCGAACTGAACTGGAAGGCCGTTCAAGGTCCGCACCTGCGGCCGGATCCGAAGCTGCCTGAGCAGGTCGAAGAACGTGATGTTCGACACGAGCTTGTTGAGGCAGAGCGCCATCGCACCCTTGTTCGAGTGGGCGCAGAGGAACAGGACCGACTGCTCCATCTTGGGATCGGGCATGTTGGGCATGGCGATGAGGCACTGCCCTTCCAGGTAGCTACCCTGGCTTTTTCTTGTGCGGAAGATCGCCATGCGCGAAATTCTAGTCCTTCTTAGATGAATCTGGAAGTCACGCTTTCACGGAAGAGTGACGCACGCGGCTACTGGTTTGACTTGTGAGAATTGGGCCCTGACGGAGTATCGTCCACGTGTCATGAAGGCCAGGTTGATACTGTTGGTTGCAGCGTTAGCACTTTTTTCAAGTGCGGCGAAAGCTGACCCAATGTCCACGCCCTGGGCCGGCGAATCCCCTGCCAAGAGTCGCCTGATCGTCGAATCTTATCAATTCGTTGGCAGCGGAAATCTGAGGGCAGGCGTTCAGATAAAGCTGGATCCGGGCTGGCAAACCTATTGGCGGTTGCCAGGAAGTTCTGGCATGCCCCCTCGCTTCGACTGGTCAGGTTCCAAAAATTTGGCCGCTGATCCGGAGCTGCTCTGGCCGGCGCCGCGCCGGGCTGTGGCCTACAGCGAAAAGCTGAACGTCTATCGTGACGAGGTTGTTTTTCCGATCGCGCTACGCGCGGCGGACCCGTCAAAGCCGATCACGCTGCATCTGAAGTTGTCCTTTGCCGTGTGCAAGGATGTCTGCGTGCCCGTGACGGCCGAGCATCGCCTGACGCTCGAGCCGGCAACGTCGGGCAAGCGCCAGATCGACGTTGAGAATGCGGCGCTTATTTCCGCCTATACCGGCAGGGCGCCGACGCCGGATCCGGAAACATGCGGCCTGACCATTCGCCAAGTGCGTGCCGTTCGTAAGGGCGACGATATGGCGCTCGATATCCGCATGACGGGCTTGTCGGAGCGTCGCCGGCCGGTCGTCCTGATCGAGGGGCCGGGCTTCGTCTACGCCAGCGATGCGCAGGCCAGGCCCTCCGAAGATCGCGGCGCTTGGACCATGCGCGTCGGTCTCGGCCCCGCGACGCAATTGAACAGCCTTGCCGGCCGCCGCATTCGCATCACTGTCATCGATGACGGTCGCGCGCTCGAGCAGATTTGGGTCGTGGGCGCCTCGGGAAGTTCGACGGCGGGCCTTGGCCTGACGCCCGTCACGCATCGCTTGCTCGATCCGCCCGAGCCCTCGGCGAGCACGTTGGTTTCACTGGAATAGTCCGGGAAATCGGTTGCCGATCCGCCGCTCTTTCCACGCCGGGACGGACTCGCTATATGCGGCCGACCTCTCATTCAAAGGACGACAAAGATGACCATCAAAGTTGGCGATCATTTGCCCTCAGTCACCCTGATGCATATGACCGAGAAGGGACCGGCGCCTGTCAGCACGGACGACCTTTTCAAGGGCAAGAAGGTGGTGGTCTTCGCGCTGCCGGGTGCCTTCACGCCGACGTGCTCGGCGCGTCATTTGCCGAGTTACGTGGAACACGCGTCCGACTTTAAATCGAAGGGCATCAACGATGTCGTCTGCATCTCCGTCAACGACGCCTTCGTAATGAACGCATGGGGCAAGGACCAGCACGCCAACGGCAAGATTCAGATGATTGCCGACGGCAACGGCGAATTCACGAAGAAGATGGGGCTCGAGATGGACGGCTCCAAGTTCGGCATGGGAATCCGCAGCCAGCGCTACGCGATGCTGGTCGACAACGGCGTCGTCAAGAATCTGGAGGTCGAAGAGCCCGGCGCGTTCAAGGTGTCGAGCGCCGACCACATGCTGGGACTGCTCTGACAAGCGCAGCCGACTGACGGCGCATGCAAGGCCGGGCCGACGCCCGGCCTTTTCGTTGCCGCGAACCGGGACAGCGAGACAAACGAGACAGGAGTCGCCGTCTCGCTTTGTGTCTCGCATGACCTTGGGACGCGCGGAAAACTGCCTCCCTGAAGCGGGACATGCGAGACATGTTCTGCATCGGCTGTCTCGCACAGCGTCTCGCTTGACGCGACTCGCAGGTATTCTTTTTCCTCCCCTGCGCGCGCGGAACGCGCGTGCGGGCGGAGGTGGATCGCCGCGGAACGCGGCGAGACGGAGGGGGTGGGGTCGTCGCGCGTGGACTTAGGTCGGGGCGAATGCTCTGCGGCTCAGCGGCATCCGCGCCGTCTCGCCACTGACGCTCAGGGCCTAGCTCAGCTCACTGCCGGCTCGACACCTCCTTCGCGCTGCGCCGTCCCCCCGGTGCAGGGGAGGAAAGAAGCGTCCAGAAGCCGCCGTTCCCGTCAGCAAGAGCCGATGGCTCAAGCGGGTTACCGATTACAAATCCACGATGTCAACGAGCGCGGCAGCAGCTTGCGCTGGCCGCAGAATCTCATCTTGCGATATACGCAATATCATGTCAAGACCAACGCTGCCGCAGCCGCACGTTCTCGGCCGGCCTCAGCAGTCGCCGCCCATACGGCACATCGAGACGCGCTGATCGAGCAGGCGATAGGCCTCGCCGTACTGACCGGCCGCACAGTGTGCGGAGGCCTTCTTCAGCATCTTCGCGATGTCGCTGCGATTGGGATTGCCGATTTGCTTTCGATAGGCATCCCGGAAATTGTCGACGCTCGCCTGACAGTTCGATGCTTTGTATTCCGCGTACACCCAATTGCCGACAAACGCCGACGCCACCATGCCGACGATTCCGAATACCTTGCCCATTGTCGCCTCCCCAGGTCGTGCGCTGAAGGATGCCTGCCGGACTTTAAGAAACGGCTAGCCGAGCCATTTCAACGGTTTGAAGGCCCTAATTCACGGGCCCCAGCGTCTCGTGGAACAGATCGCGCATGAGCCGCCAAGCCCGCTTGTCGGCGCGCGCGTCGTATTTGAAGCCGGGCAGGTTGCGCGCATCGATCTCCGGGTTGGTGAAGCTGTGGCCGACGCCGCCTTGGATGTCCATGCGCCAGTCGACCTTGCCGTCCTCCATTTCCTTGATGAAGGCCTCGCGATCGCCGACAGGGATGATCGGATCGGCGCCGCCGACGCACATCAAGACCTTGCACTTGATGTTCTTGGCGTCTTGCGGCGCGCGCACGGAAAGACCGGGGTGAAAACCGACGACGCAAGCGACGTCGGCGCCGCTGCGTGCAATCTCAAGAGCTGTCGCGCCGCCAAAACAAAATCCGATGACTGCAAGGCGTTTGGGATCGACACCCGGCTGAGAGCGCACGATGTCGAGACCTTTGAGCGCCCGTTTGCGCCATGTCGGCACGTCGGCGACGAGGCCGCGCAACGTCGCCTGGGCTTGCTCCATCGAGGTGATGGGCTCGCCGAAGAGATCGGCGGCGAACGCCACATAGCCGAGTTCGGCCAACATACGCGCCCGCTCTTTGGGATGTCCGGTCATCCCGCCGCCTTCATGCACGACGAGCACGCCCGGTACGCGCTTGCCGCTCGAGCCGTCGTAGAGGAAGCCAAGAAACGTCTTGCCGTCGACCTCGTAGGGAATCTCGCTCGTTTTGATCATTGTCGGGTCCTCGCGGGGTGAGTAGGGAGTGCCGATCGCTCTCTATTAGAACAAATGCAGCTTGGGCGGAACGTTGGTGAGGCTGAATCGAAGCGCTCTTGACGTTGATAATATATGCACGTATATGCATATACATGAGTGTGCAGATAGATGCGTTCCAAGCCTTGGCGGATCCGAGCAGGCGCCGCATCGTCGAGGCGTTGGCCGGCGGTGAGCGTCAGGTCGGCGACATCGTAGAGCGCGCGGGCATCCACCAATCCGGTGTCTCGCGCCATCTGCGCATTCTCCATGACACCGGCTTCGTCACGGTTCGCCCCGAAGGGCAGAAGCGCTTCTACGCGCTCAAGCCTGACCCATTCCGCGAGCTCGACAGCTGGCTCGCAAAGTATCGCGGCCTTTGGGAGGCGCGCCTCGATCGTTTCGGCGCCGCGCTCGAAAAGCAACGCAAGGCCAAACGGGCCGCACATAGGGATCAACGCAAATGACCAATGCGACGACGTCGAAGACCGTGATCGAGCGTACCTACAAGGCTGGCGTCGCGGAGCTCTGGGATTTGTGGACGACGAAAGAGGGTTTCGAATCCTGGTGGGGCCCCGTCGGTTTCCGGGTCGAAGTGCATACGTTGGAGGGCCGTCTCGGCGGCATCTTGTTCTACGACATGATCGCCGACGCGCCCGAGCAGATCGCCGAGATGAAGCGACAGGGTTTCGCGGTTCAGCACAAAACGCGTGGGCGTTTCGGCGAGTACCAGAAGCACAAACGGCTGGTCTTGAACCACGTCATCGACTTTCTGCCCGGGGTAAAGCACTACGAAAGCACGATCGAGGTCGATTTCTACCCCGACGGCGAGTGGACGCGCATGGTTGTCACGCTCCATGCGATGCACGACGAGCAATTCACCGGCATGGCTCTCGAAGGCTTCACCAGCCAGCTGTCGAAACTGGACGACCGCTACCAGCAGCCGAAATAGCCGCATTGGCGTCGGCTTGAAGCCAAAAGCGGTCAGATGGCCGAATTGACACGAATGACCGTTATTGGCCCCAATTGAGACGCTCAGTGTGTTGCATGAGGTTTTCGACGGTCGCTCAATGATTGGCCGCGCAGACCTCCAATCGCGTAATGTCATTGCCCACATACTGGATGCGCAGATATTTACCAGGGGCGACAGGCCCCCCGTATCTTGCCGACTGGTGAAAGCCTGGCATAAGCCAAGCATCGGAGTACCTGAACGAACGCCCCCCAATGGAGAATTCTTCGAATTCTTGCGACGCATTTGCCGGTTGGAAATTGTGCACGACACCTTCGATCGAGTTCACCTTACCGGCTGCAACGCGATCCACGAGTTCAACGTATTTTCGGTGCGATGGCACAATAATCATCGGGACGACGACCGCAACAATCGCTGGCGCGATGAAGCCTGCGATTCTTCCGGCTGGCTTTTGCTCACTGTGGGCCCAGCCCCACAAGACCAACAGAGTGAAAAGAATGGCACCTACGACCACAATCCACCAGTAGGTGTAACCGACTGTCGCTATGTCGAATATTTCAGTGCAAGCCATCCCTACGCCTCCGGCGGTATTCTAGGAGTTACGATTTCGGTCGTTATTGCGCCGGCTCCAAAGAACGCGCTGAACCCAGGCTGCGTCGGGGCCCTTATCAGCTTTCGTCTTGCCTCAAATATTCAAGCTTTGATCTATTTGCGAGAAGAATGAGCAGCGGCCATACGAAACCAGGCAAGCGCAGCGAGTACCACAATCCCGCTGGCAAGGATTCCCAGGAATCGATTGCCGTCGGTCCAATTGTGTTCGCATTGCTGGTAAGTGTGAGAGTAAGATGGCGTGGCAATTTGGAAAACGTCGTAGTAGGGAGTCCGCGAACCCTTTCTGATGTGAGGGGTCGGCACAAACCCAACCTCAACCGGCGCGTCGGTCTGCGCCAAGCGCATCGCAACTTCATCGCCTTCGCCGCAAATATGCGAGTAAAAATACAAGCGCGGGTCGCCGGATAGATAGAAGACGACCGAACCCGAGTCCGATTTGTCTTGTTGGACTTTGACCGGCAGACCCTTGGCGGTCGCAAGCTCTTCCTCGCGCGGGAAATCGTAACCGGGTCGAAAAAGCAAGATCGCAACGTAACCAGCAGAAAATAGGATTACGAAGCCGGAAAGCGCCAATCGCAGCACCTTGATGCTCCACAGTCTGGTTTGTCACCCCAGGGCTCATTGCGGTCGGCCCAATGGCGACATGGGCCCTCGCAGTCCTTTGAATCACGCTTTCTCCGCGTGCGACAGTACCACATTCGTAACCAAGGCCAGCAGGGCTCGGGGCACTGAAGCGGAAGTTGGACCGGCCCCACCAAATTCATCGTCTGAGGCCATCTACGTTGCAAGGGATTGCAGCATGCCGAATGACGATGTCGCGGTTCTCAGCTTCACAAATGAGCGCGAACCTCAGAAGCCGTCGCGGAGGATCTCGTTCAGCGCAAAAGCCAAATTTTCGGCAGTGTATTTGGGGTATTTCACCGATATTGCCGTCGATTGGTCTCATATTGTTGCATTTCACATCGGCCCTTATGACAAAGACCCGAGTCTGGTTCGCGTAGCCGTCGAATTCCAAGCCGATACGAGGATCAAGCCATCCCCGTTCGAATTCGGCTTTGCTCAGAAGACCTGCATGGATCAAATCGAGCAGCGATATGGGCAACTTCTGAAATTCGAACACTCCCAATGAAGTTGCTCTTGTGCGGGCTTTACGAGCCGGTTGTCGAAACTGGACGACCGCTACCAGCAGACGAAATAGCGCCGCTCCGCTAGAGTCGTTCGAGCTCAAGTGGAAACCGCGTCATGCCCAAGATCGACATCGCCGCCGTGCCGAAGCGCAAAGGCACGGGTTATCCGCCGCAATTCAGCGCGCCTTGTGTCGATCGTGTTCGCCAACGCTTGGGCGACGCCGGCGGGCTCAAAGATTTCGGCGTCAATCTGATGCACTTGCCGCCGGGCAATTGGTCGAGCCAGCGTCATTGGCACAGCCACGAAGACGAGTTCGTTTACGTGCTCGAAGGCGAGCTGACGTTGATCGAGGATGAGGGCGAGACATTGCTGCGCGCCGGCGACTGCGCCGCCTTCGCGAAAGGCACCGGCAACGGCCATCACATGATCAACAAGTCTGATCGGGTGGCGGTCTATCTCGAGGTCGGTTCGCGGCAACCGGCCGACGTCACCACGTGCTCCGACGTCGACATGATGAGCACCAACGCCGACGGTCGCTTCACCCACAAAGACGGGACGCCTTATCCGGGACAATAGCTTTTCTGTGCATCAGGGCGTGAATACTGTGTTCTTACTTCTTGCGCTGGCGTGGAGGTTTGCGGTTGGTCACGGGTAGGCGTCGCTGCGTGCGCCAAATGAAGTACAGGAAGATGACGGCCGTGCCCGATACTACGAGTATCGTGTCCACGAGCAGGGACATTGCATCCACGCCCTTGGCGACGGCAAGGACCGCGATGAAGACCGCAAACATCACCGGGAACCAAAGGCTCCTCGCAGCAGCATATTTGATGTGGTGAAGTCGTATCTTCATTCCAACTGCTCAACACCCATCGTCCAAAGTGGTGCGCCTCACTCCGCCGCCACCCGCACCGGCGGATCGGGGACGGAGAAGCGCTTCGTCACGTCCTCGTCGGGCATGGCGAGCATCGCTTTGTAGACGTCCGGAGGATAGACCTGATGCGGTTTCGACGCGTCGTAGGGCGGTTGTTTCAACTTGCCGCCTTCGCCCTTGTACGGCGCGGGGCGCTTGTAGCGCGCGAGCTCCTCGTTGTTGATGCCGGCCAATGCCTGAACTTCGGGATCGATCCAGGCGTTCGCGTCGATCGCGCTCTGCGAGGTCGCGATCTCGAGCGAAAGGCCTTCGAGCCCCGCGAAGTAGATCGATTTGCACATGCCGTGGTCGAGCGGACCGATGACGTTGATGCCGCGCGAGCGGATGCGGTCGCGCATGGCGAGCAGCTCTTCGTCGGTGTCGACGTTGAAGGCGACGTGCTGCATCGTGCCGGGCGCCGACGGCAGGCCGGGATTGCCCGCGTGGCTAACGCCCAACGTCGGTTTCGTTGCCTTGATCTTGTCGTTCTGCACGAAGGCGACGGAAGCCGTGTCGTTCAGCCGCATGAAGCCGTGCCATGTGCCTTCGACCCCGTGCATCCAATAGAGCGCGACGAGTTCCATCCCGAGCACGTCCGAGAAATATTCGATCTGCGTTTTCATGTTGCCGGTCGAGATCGCGAGATGGTGCAAGCCGTTTGCGCGGGGCATGGCCGAGAGCCTCCTCAATATCGTGAACAGCGACATCTCAGCCGCCGAAGCAAACCCCGTCAAGCGGCTCGAACGTGCGGGAGATGATTATCCGCCAGGCGGCAGGAGCGGACTGCGCGTCCGCAGCGTCTCGCCATAGTCCCACAGGTTCGCGCATAACGTCGCCCGGTCCGCATCGCTCGCCGTGCCCGCTTGCATTGCGTCGATCAACGTTCGATCGCGTTCTTGCTCTGCATAATAGGCTCTGGCTTGCGGCGTTTTTTCCCAGGCCTCATTGAACGGTGGTGCGTGCGCAAGCTTGATGGCCTGCGCGATGTCTTCCTTGGCTTTCGCGAAGTCGCCGAGGCGCGCATAAGCGCACGCCCGTTGGGCATAGGCGCTTGGATAGTCGGGTTGGTCCGCGATGCCCTTGGTGATGGCCGCGGCGGCTCCCGCGTTGTCGTTCTTGAGATAAAGCACCAGCGCCCGGTGGTAGTAGGCCGGCATGCCTGCGTTGTCCTCGCCCCAAATGCGCGATATTTCGTCGAGATGCTTCAGCGCCGCGTCATAGTTGCCCTGAACACGCTCAAGGCGAGCGAGGTCGATCAGCGGCCAGTAGGGTTTTGGCGTGTCGAGCTTGAGCGCCTTGCCGAGGGCGGCGCGTGCTTCATCATAGGCGCCAAGCGCAATATACGTCACGCCTTCGCGCCGGAATGAGCGCATCGTGGACTCGATCTCGCGCGACTTCTGATAGTCGCGCAGCGCCAAGATCATCGCCGCGTCGCGAATGCCGTAGGCGAGTTCGTAGTCTCGCCGCGCGTTTGCTCGGCCAAAATAGGCGACGGCAAGCAAGTGGCCGCTCAGCCGCCTCGACTCGATCACCTTCGTGAATAGCACGGCTGCTTTCTCACCTTCATATTTGTCGCCGGCCCTCCACGCTTGCGCCAACGCGTCGTCCCACGGCCAGATATCCTCGAGGGCGTGCATTTCCTCAAGGTGGAACAACGTCCGCACGCCGGGCCGATCCTTCTCGGGAAACGCCTCCGCCGCCTTATCGACGCAATCGGGATCGTAGCCGCGCTCGCCGTCCCTGAACCAACCCGGGTGCGCGCCAGGCACGAACGGAGCGCCAAGCGCGATGAGTTTGGCATCGACGGTGAGGTAAGCATCGAGATGCTTCTCGACGACGGCCTGCTCCCGGTAGATATCGAGCGTCCGCCCGCCCTTGAGGTGCAGCACGTATGCCTCGACTGGTTCGCCCTTGTCGGTGAGATGGCAGCGCAGCACCACCCGCTCCACGTCGCCGTAGGAATAGCGTTCCTTTGCCAGCGTCCAATAATCCGTGACTTCGATCGCATCCGCCGTCAGCACGTCGACCGCGTTGAGGTCGCGATGCATGAAGAACAGCGTCATTGCCGCCAGAACGATTGCAGGCACATAGAAGAACGGTTCGAACGACAAGTTTGCAGCGTGCAGAAACTCACCGGGATTGATCGGCGTCGCGGTCGAAAGGCGCCGCGCCCGAACGAATGTGGTCAGTTTCCCCCTCAGCGTGAAGTAATTGTTCTTTACCGCGACGGCGACCCACGCCGACCGCTCCGAATAGCGCCGCGACAGGCGCGATAGGATGGTGTGCGGCAGTGCCGACAGGAAGATCGCGACGAAGATCCATCCGACCATTGACAGTCCGCGGGAACGGAGCTCGATCGGGAACGATGGTCCCGCCGGTGGCGTGTCGAACGCCGTGCCTCCATAGTACACCGCGACCGCGCCGCCCACAGCAATGGCGCCGAGTACCGCGACGAGTCCGAACGCCTGAACCACCCATACATTGCGGTCGTATCCCTGCGCTTTCGCGTAGGCGGTCACCGCTTCTGTGCTCGCATCGATGTAGGCGATTTCGCTCGGGCTCAGGTCGCGGTTGCTATCCCGCGCGCGGCGCTGCGACACCCATTGGAAAATCGTGCCGATCATCGCGATGCCCCCGACGATCGCAGCGATGACGATCGCCATCGGCGCTGCGGTTGGAAGCATATTGACGACCGCCTTCCACATTACGGCGCCCGCAGCGGCTACATCGATCGTCTGGCTGTCGAGGATGATACCCTTCAAGGCGTAATAGAGCGCGAAAGCAAGCGCCAGCCAGACGAAGAACCCGAACATGTAAACCGCGTAGATTGCCCCCAAGATCAGGCTCACCAACGCGGTCGCGCGAAGGTCTATCTGGCCGCTTTCAGGCGCGGTCGCGTCGCCGTCGTCTTCGTCTTCATCTTTGGGCTTCTCTGCCTTGTCCTTCGCGCCCTTGTCATTGTCGCTGAGTGCGATCGTGAGGCTGAGCAGCCCCGGCACCAGCAACAGCGCGGCCCAATAATTCGGCGGCGTGGCGAACAACGCCTGCCCGCCGATGGCGACCGCAATGCCGCCGTAGGCGAAATGTGACATCTCGCCAAGTGTGAAGTTCAGAAATAAATCGACGATAACGCTGCCGCTATCGACGTCCTTCGGCCACCTCAGCTTGAACGCGAGCGCGGCACCAGCCGCGATAAGATACGCGCCGACGAGCCATGTCCGCTTCGCGTCGAGGGCGAAGCCCAAAGCAATGGCCGCAGGATCGAGCAGATAGACGCCGGTAACGATCATCGTTCCGGCGATGACGCCGATTGCCGGTGCAAGCGCATTCAGCCAACCCGTACCGCCGGACTTCGCCATGCTTTATCCGCTGCGCCATTAGACTGCACTATATAGTATCTGCTCACGGCTGCTGCTGCCTCCGCGCAACGCTGCGGCGGTTTCGTCTGCGCATTAAGTGTTCGAATGTGAGATCTAAGTGACGCCGCACGAAGAGTCACCGCAAGCGCGGGTCAAATCGCCCGATAGATCACCAGTTTCAACGACGGGTCGTCGTTGGCTTGGAAGCTCGAGTGTTCGAAGCGGAGCACGCCTTTCTTCGGGTGGCTGATTTGTTTGCGGCCGGCGGCCGCAGGGCCGACGTCGTGCGTCGCCCACCAACGGGCGAATTCGGGGCAGCCTTGGCGCAGGCGTGCGAGCAAATCCGTGAACGCGGGGTCGCCCGCCCAAAAGTCGTGCGTCGCGCGGAATTGCGCGACCATGCGTTTGGCTTCCGCTTCCCAGCCTGAACCGAACAGGCGGCGGGTCGCGGGATTCGTCAGCACGTTGATCAGCGTATTGCGATTTTCGTCGGGGATACGCGAGAACGCGAAGAGCTTTTCTGCCGGCTCGTTCCAGGCGAGCACGTCCCAGCGGCGCCCCAAAACATAAGCCGGCTGGTTCAGGCTCTCGATCAGGCGGACGATGGTGACGGGCACGGTTTCGCGCGCGAACGGCTTGCGGTCTGATGTTTGCGCCAGCGCGCGCAGATGTGCGTGTTCGTCCTTCGTCAGGCGCAGCGCGCGGGCGAGCGCGTCGATCGTGGTCCGTGAAGGGCTGACGCTGCGCCCTTGTTCGAGGCGGATCAACCAGTCGACGCCGATGCCCGCGAGTTCGGCCACCTCTTCGCGGCGCAGGCCCGGCGTGCGGCGGCGGCGTCCGTTCGAGGCGGCGGTTGACTTCGGTGTGAGCCTTTCGCGGCGCGAGCGCAGGAAGTCGCCGAGTTCGCTGCGGCGTTGATCGGGCAGGGGCTCGGCGACGGCCGTTCGGATTGGGTTCGCGCGCATGGGTGGGTCTCCATAATCCTAGGATAATCCCAGGCCTGAATAGGCCGAGCAAAGCATGAGAGAACGTGCGCCTGCAACTCACGAGGCCACTATGAAAGCCGCCGTTTTGAAGGCATTTGGGTCACCCTTGAGCGTCGAAACCGTGCCCGATCCCGTTTTGGGCACGGGCGAGGTCATCGTCGACGTGGTCGCGGCGGGCGTTCTGCCATACGCGGCGGAGGTATTCAGCGGCGAGCGGCAATATCTGCTCACGCTGCCGATCGTGCCGGGGGCGGGGGCGGTCGGGCGCGTGCGCACGGTCGGGCCGGATGCGACGCGGCTCAAGCCCGGCGATTGGGTGATGTGCGATCCGACAGTGCGCTCGCGCGACGATGCGGTTTCGCCCGACATCATCTTGCAGGGACTGACCGCGGGCGGCGAGAGCGCGCTCAAACTGCAAAAGTATTTTCACAACGGTTCCTACGCCGAACAGATGCTGGTGCCGACGGAGAACGTGACGCCGCTCGGGCCGATCGAGGCGCGCGATGCGCCGAAGTGGGGCGCGATCGGCACCATGCTCGTTCCTTACGGCGGCTTTCACGCCGTGGGATTGAAGGCGGGCGAGACGGTGCTCGTCAGCGGCGCGACCGGAAACTTCGGCGCCGCCGCGGTTGCGGTGGCGCTTGCAATGGGAGCGGGGATCGTCGTCGCGCCGGGGCGCAACGTGGCGATGCTCGGCGAACTCTCGCGGCGCTACGGCGCGCGTGTGCGCACGGTGTCGCTGACCGGCGACGAGGCGGCTGATTGCGAACGGATGAAGGAAGCGGCCGCGCGGCCCATCGACGTGGTGCTCGACATCCTGCCACCGTCCGCAGGGGCAAAGACGGTGCGCGCGGCGGCGATGAGCGTGCGTCCATACGGGCGCGTCGTGCTCATGGGCGGTGTTGGGATGCTGGGCGGCGACGACCTCGCGCTGCCTTATCCGTGGTTCATGCGCAATTGCATCACCGTGCGCGGACAGTGGATGTATCCGCGCGAGGCGCCGCTCGCCGTCGCCGCACTGATCCGCGCAGGCCTGATCGACATTTCAGCCTACGAGGTGACGACGTTCCCGCTCAAAGACATCAACAAGGCGATCGCGCACGCGGCGGCGAATCCTGGCGCCTATAAGCGCACGGTCGTCATGCCGTAATCGCGGCCTCCGCCAGCCGCTAGGTTCCGGCTGGAGCTGGCGCGAAGCTTTCGGCGCGGGCCATGGCCCACGCGGCCTTGTAGTCGGGATGATGCGCGCCGCCGTCGGTGAGCTCGCCGCGTTCGAGCACCGGGAAGGCTTTGTCGGCGGGCAGGACCTCGCCCGTCTTCTGACGCACCATCAAGTGATGCGGCTGAAGATCCTTCGGGTGACGGAAGCCTGCCGCGGCCACGATCTCGGACAGCGCCTCGCACGAGTTGCGGTGGAAGGTCGCGACGCGCTGCGCCTTTTCCGAAACGACGAGCGCGCGTTGGCGCAACGGATCCTGTGTCGCCACGCCGACCGGACAGCAATTCGTGTGGCAGCGTTGCGATTGGATGCAGCCGAGCGCGAACATGAAGCCGCGCGCCGAGTTGCACCAGTCGGCGCCGAGCGCGTGGGCCCAGACCATGTCGAACGCGGTGACGAGTTTGCCGCTCGCGCCGATGCAGACTTCGTCGCGCAGGTTCGCGCCGACCAGGCAGTTGCGCACGAAGGTCAGGCCCTCGGCCAACGGCGTGCCGACGTGATTTGAGAACTCGAGCGGCGCCGCGCCCGTGCCACCTTCCTTGCCGTCGACGATGACGAAGTCGGGACGGATGCCGGTTTCGAGCATCGCCTTGACGAGCGCCATGAATTCCCAGCGGTGGCCGACGCAGAGCTTGAAGCCGACCGGCTTGCCGCCGCTGCGTTCGCGCAGATCCTGAAGAAACTGCATGAACTCGATCGGCGTCGCGAACGCGCTGTGCGCGGCGGGCGAGATGCAGTCTTCGCCAACGGCAACGCCACGCGCTTCGGCGATCTCCGGCGTGACCTTGGCGCCTGGCAGCACGCCGCCGTGACCGGGCTTCGCGCCTTGGCTGAGTTTGACGCTGATCATCTTGACTTGATCGTCCGCGGCCTGATCGGCAAATCGCGCGCGGTCGAAGCGGCCGGCGGCGTCGCGGCAGCCGAAATATCCTGTCCCCAATTCCCAGATCAGATCGCCGCCCGGCTCGCGGTGATAGCGGCTGATGCCGCCTTCGCCGGTGTCGTGCGCGAAGCGCCCCAGCGCCGCGCCGCGGTTCAAGGCCTCGATCGCATTGGCGCCCAACGAGCCGAAGCTCATCGCCGAGATGTTGTAGACGGACGCGTTGTAGGGTTTGGCGCAGCCCTTACCGCCCACCTTCACGCGCAAGTCGGTCGCCGGATGCATCTCCGGCGCCATCGAGTGGGTCAGCCACGCATAGCCCGCCGCATAGACGTCGCGCCGCGTGCCGAACGGCCGCCGGTCTTCTTCGTCTTTCGCCCGTTGATAGACGATGGAGCGTTGTTCGCGGCTGAACGGGATTTCGTCGCGGTCGCTTTCGATCAGGTACTGGCGGATCTCGGGCCGAATACCTTCGAACAGCCAGCGCAGATGGCCGACGACCGGATAGTTGCGCAGTAGGCTGTGCGACGGCTGCAGCACATCCCAAACGCCGAGCGCCGAAAGCGCGCCGAACGGAAGCAGCGCCCAAAGCGCGTGCGGCGTGACCATCCACAAACCGGCAGACGCAACGGTCAGCACGATCACGGTCAGAAATATCAGGTATCGGCTCATCCATCGCCTCCCGCGACGTCTCGATTCGATGCGAACCAGGCCGCTCTCCACGCGGTAGGCAAACAAGAGAAGTCTGCTGCCGTGCGACAGGCGGCGCATTGTGGGGTTCGCGACCTGTCTAATGCCCTCGCGCGCGCGAGTCGACCGCCGCGGGTGCCGCGTTGACTCATAAATGAATGATCATTTATAAATAACCGTCCTCGGACAATGCGAGGTGGCGAGATGACTGGCGAAGGGCCGCGTCTCGACGGGCGTGTCGCGCTCGTCGCCGGTGCGACGCGCGGTGCAGGGCGAGGCATTGCAAGAGCGCTAGGCGAAGCCGGCGCGCTTGTCTTCTGCACCGGCCGAAGTGCCGCCGGATATCCGAAGGGCATGGACCGGCCGGAGATGCTGGACGAAACCGCCGCGCTCATCCGCGAGGCTGGCGGGCAGGCCGTCGTCGTCCGCGTCGATCACACCCGCGAAGACGAGGTGGCGGCGCTCGCCGCGCGAATCCGCGACGAAGCCGGACGGCTCGATATTCTGGTCGACAGCGTGTGGGGCGGCGATCCGATGATCGATTGGTCGCGCAGATTTTGGGAGGCCGATCTTTCGAACCTGCGCGCCTATGTCGATCAGACCCTGCTCAGCCACGTGATCACGAGCCGGTATCTGGCGCCCTTGATGGTCGAGGCCGATCGCGGGCTGATCGTCGAGGTGATCGACGGACACTTCGCGGGCTATCGCGGCCACATTCTGTACGATCTCGTGAAGGCAGCGCTGGCGCGGCTCGCCTACGGTATGGCGATGGAGCTCGCGCGCACCGGCGTGACGGCGCTGTCGCTGTCGCCCGGCTTCTTGCGCTCGGAAGCGGTGCTGGAGCATTTCGGCGTGCGCGAGGAGAATTGGCGCGACGCGATCGCGAAGGATCCTTACTTCGCCGAGTCCGAGACACCGCGACTTTCTGGCCGCGCCGCCGTCGCGCTGGCGGCCGATCCGAACGTGAAGCGGAAGGCGGGGCTCGTTTGCTTCGCTTCCGATCTGGCGCGCGAATACGGCTTCACCGATGTCGATGGCCGTGTCCCCGACTTCCCAAATCTGTTCGACGCGAAGGTGAGGGAACTGGCATCGCGCCCGCTAGACGGCGATGGGCGCGATCTTGCATGGGCGCGCTATTGCCAGATCCATCAAGACCCCAAGCGTCGCGAACTCGCGCAGTTGCTCGCCGAGGCGCTCGGTCTCGATGATTTGGGTCCGGGCCTGGCACCGGCGGCGCGGGTATGAGCGCGACGCGCAAGAAGTTGGCACCGGCCGCACTAGGCTTGCGAGCGATACGCGGCGGTGCCGTGGTCGTCGGCGTAACGCTCGCGCGGCGCGAGCCCGCCGTCGTGCTGTCGTCGTTCCTTTCGACGGGCGCGGCCGATGATCGATTGTCGTTCGAGCCCTATCACGTCGCGGCGGAGATGGCCCGCGCGAAACACGCGAAGGCGGAAATCGCGGCGGCGGTCACCGAAGGGCGCAAGCGGCAGAACAAGCTGGCGGCGAAAGGCCTCGCCGACCTCGTCGCGAAACTGGGCGAGAAAGATCACGAGCCGGCCGTTGCGGCGCTGCTCGTCAATCGCGCCGGATGGATCGACGATCTGTTGTCCTACAGCTTGGCGTGGCCCGATCATCCGCCGGTCGCCGAAGGACTCGCCGTCCGTGAAGCATTGCGCTTCGCGATCGGACGCGCGGGCGTTGCGATTGCGGAGGTGGATGAGAAGTCTCTGCCTGATCTCGCGCCGGAAGTGCTCGACCTCAAGCCGGCGGCGCTGGATGCACGGTTGAAAGCGCTCGGCGCGGCCGCGAAACCGTGGCGGAAGGAGCAGAAGCTCGCCTGTCTTGCGGCCTGGGTCCAACTCGCAAGGATGGCCTGATGCCGCGGCACAAGACGATCAGCGACGAGGAGATTCTCGACCGCGCCTTGCCGTTGATGGCGAGCGCGGGACCCGCCGGCTTCAAGCTCGCGGATCTCGGCAAGGCGGTCGGCATTGCGCCGGCAACGCTGCTGCAGCGCTTCGGCGACAAACAGACGCTCATCGAACGCGCCTTCGCACGCGACAATGAACGGTTCGTGGAGTGGATCGAGCGTTTGCCTGATCGCACGGGCGCTGCCGCCGTGATCAAGATCTACAGCGACGCGACAAAACTGTTCGGCGACAACCCCAGCCTCGCCGATCATTTGCTATGGCTGCGCGAAGACATTCGCGATCCGGTGATGAACAAGCTCGCGCTCGCGCGGTTCAAGGTGTTTCGCGCGGCGATTGTGAAGCGCCTGCCGCCGATGCGTATTTCGGGCGACGCCGCGGCGCGCCTTCTCGACGCCCAGTATCACGGTGCGGTCGTGCAATGGGCGATGGAGCCGCGCGGCAAACTCGACGACTTCGTGCGTCGCAGTCTGAAGGATTGGTTCCGGTTGGCGAAGGCGTAGAGTGCCGCGAGACGCAACCGAAAGAGAGAAGTCATGGAACTCAAACGCAACGGTTCTCAGCCCTCGATCAAAGGGCCCGCTGAGAATTTCACCGGCAATGTCCGCGTCGATCCCTTGTTCCGGTCACCCGGTCCGGCTGAGTTCAGCGGTGCGTCCGTCACGTTCGAACCCGGCGCACGCTCGGCTTGGCATACGCATCCGTGCGGTCAGACGTTGATCGTGACCGCCGGGGTCGGTTGGACGCAGTGCTGGGGTGAGCCGAAGGTCGAAATCCGTCCCGGCGATGTCGTCAGCTGTCCGGCCGATAAGAAGCATTGGCACGGCGCAACTGCGACCACCGCGATGACGCACATCGCCATTCAGGAGGCGAAGAACGGCAAGGTCGTCGAGTGGCTGGAAAAGGTCAGCGACGAACAATATTTGTCCTGACGCCGAACAGGTTCAAGCGTCGAGTTGCAAGTTCGCGATGTCGGCAAGCATGCCGACGCCGGTCGGCCGCCAGCCCAGGCGCTCTTGCGTCTTCTTCGACGAGGCCGGGGCATCGGCGGCGGCGAAGTTTGCGATCCAGCCGAAGTGGGCGGCCGCTTTGTCGGGCGCGAGGGACACTGCGGGTAGGTTCAGCCGGCGCGCGATCGCTTCGGCGAGGTCCTTGAGCGCAATGCCTTCTTCGCCGACGGCGTGATAGCGCGCGCCGCGCTCGGCCTTCTCAAGTGCAAGGCGATAGAGGCGGGCCGTGTCGAGGACGTGGCACGCCGGCCAGCGGTTGCGGCCGTCACCCACGTAGGCCGACATCTTCTTCTCGCGTGCCACCATGACGAGGTATGTGACGAAGCCTTGCCGCACTGTGTCGTGGATTTGCGGCAAGCGCATCGCGGAGGCGTTGACGCCTTGTGCGGCGAGCGCCGTCGTCGCTTCTTCCGAGGCGGCGCGCGGGATGACGCTCGACGGCACCGGCGGATCGTCCTCCGTTGCGAGGCGGCCGGGCGCGTTGACGATGCCGGTGCCCGAAGTCACGATGAGCGGTCGCTTCGAACCGGCGAGCGCTTCGCCCAACGTCGCGATCACGCGGCGGTCGTCTTCGCTGTTCGCGGCGTAGCGCGAGAAGTCGTGATTGAACGCCGTGTGGATGACGCCGTCCGACTCCGTAACGCCGCGTTTCAAGATCGCCGGTTCTTCCAATGTGCCATGTAGAACCTCCGCGCCGAGTGCCGCGAGCGGTACGGCCTTCTCCCGCGACCGCGCCAGGCCCAGCACTTTGTGACCCGCCGCGATCAATTCCTTGGTCACGGCCATGCCGATGAAACCGGTCGCGCCGGTGACGAACACGCGCATCGATCCTGTCTCCGTTTTGCGTGGCGACAGATATCGGCGTTCCAGCTATCCTGGTAAAGACGTGAGATTATCATATTATAATGGCTACCCGGATGAGCCTGCGCGCGACGAATGAGAACCAGCTTGGCGTCTATCTGAAAGACCGGCGGGCGAAGCTCGATCCGTCCGCGTTCGGGTTTTCGCAAACGCGCCGGCGCACGGCGGGGCTGCGCCGCGAAGAAGTGGCGCAACGCGCGAACATCAGCGCCACTTGGTACACCTGGTTGGAGCAAGGGCGTGGCGGCGCGCCGTCGGCCGATGTGCTCGACCGCATCGCGCGCGCGTTGATGCTGACCGACGTGGAGCGCGAGCATCTGTTCCTTCTCGGCCTCGGCCATCCGCCCGAGGCGCATTTCAAAAAGGACGAAGGCGTAACGCCGCGCTTGCAGCGCGTGCTGGATGCGGTGGAGCCCGTACCGGCGCTGATCCGCACGGCGCTCTGGGACGTCGTCGCCTGGAACCGCGCGGTCGCGGTGATGCTGACGGACTACGGCGCGGTGCCGCCCGCGGAGCGCAACATATTGCGCCGCATGTTCCTCGATCCGCATGCGCGCGACGTGCAATACGATTGGGCGAGCGTCGCGCGCTTCATCGTCGGTGCGTTCCGCATCGACGCCGCGCGGGCGGGCGCTGCGGAGGCGGTGCAGCCCTTTGTCGACGAGCTGTGCGCGGCGAGCCCGGAGTTCAAGGCGATGTGGCGCGCAAACGACGTGCACCAAGGCCACGGCGAGGCGGTGAAGCACATCCGCCATCCGGTGTTGGGCAAGATCAGCTTCGAATATTCCGTCTTCGCTGTCGACGGGCGCAGCGACCTCAGTATGGTCGTGTACAATCCCGTCAAACGCGCGGACGTGGATAGGATTGGATCGCTGCTGAAAAGGCGAGCGCCCAAATAGCCGATGCTCTGCTTCCGAGGGCATTGCTCGGCGAAGCCGACCACGCCACAGTGGTCTTCTTCATGAGCGACCTCGCAACCGTCCATCGCAACTTCTCGGCCAACACGCGCGGCGCGTTGTGGATGGTGGGCTCTGCCGTCACGTTCACGTTGATGACGACGCTGATCAAATATCTCGGCGCGGACTACGGTCCAATGCTGCAGACCTTCTATCGCCAGCTCGCGGGGCTTGCGGTAATGGCGCCCATCATCGCGCGCGATCCGCTCGGCGCGTTTTACACCAACCGGCCGGACATCATGATCTTCCGCGCCGGCGCGACAACGATCGGCATGATCCTCGCCTTCTATTCCTATCAGGCTCTGCCGCTAGCCGATGCGAATGCGCTGTCGTTCACCCGCGCGCTATGGATCGTGCCGCTCGCGTTTTTCGTACTCGGTGAGAAAGTCGGCCGCCACCGCATCTCCGCCACGCTCGTCGGCTTTGCGGGCGTCATCATAATGCTGCAGCCGTCGGGCCAGGGCGGCGAAAACTGGTATGGCGCGGCGGCATCGCTCGGCTCGGCGTTCCTGTTCGCGATGACGATCACGGCGATGAAGGTCGCCACCCGCGACAACGCGGTGAGCGTGCTCATGGTCTGGGCGGCGACTCTGGGCTTCGTGCTGTCGATCCCGCTCGCGATCTTCGAGTGGCGTTGGCCCGCCTTGTCCGATTTTCTGCTGCTTTGTGCGATGGGTGTGCTCGGACTCGCGACGCAGTACTGCTACATCAAGGGCATGTCGCTGGGCGATGCGGTCGCGATGGCGCCGATAGACTACACCCGTCTCGTGTTTGCGATCCTGCTCGGCCTCGCACTCTTCCAAGAAGTGCCGAATCTTTTGACGATGCTGGGTGCCGCCGTCGTCATCGCGGCCACGCTCTACATCACGGTTCGAGAGGCCCGTCTCAAACGCGCCCCGCCGCCGCCCGCGCGGGAGTAACGCGTCTACTCACCCGATGGCCTCGCCATTCGATAGTCGTCGCACTTGTTTCACGCCCATGACGTCGAGTTCCACGGTATCGTCCACGATACGTGCAGCCCACGGCGGTTCGACGAATGTCGTCCATCGCTTTTCGCCAACGATTGACCAAACGGCGAACTCGAGCTCCGCTTCCATCCAAACAAGGTCACGAATCCGTCCCCAACGCCAAAAACCGCAATCTGCCTTGTCGAGCCACAAGCGTGCGGGCGCGTTCAAGTCGTAAGCTACAAGACGATCGCCAGCGCCGACAAATAGACGCTCCGTCTCGGGAGCAATCAAGAAGCCGGGATAGAATCCGAAATCGTGCGGTTCATATCTCTGCGCGAGTGTGATGATCGGATTGTGTTCTCCGGGTGGTCTGCGATCGAGCGAATACACCGCAACGAAGAGCTGACCCCCGCCTCCCGACGCGAGATCGACTTCGTCCACCAACAGCGAGCGCTCCTCGAGCCAATCAAAGTGGGGCGGTCGGTCACCAACTTGAATTTCGAGCGCCCAATTACCGATGACAACTTGATGCATGCGTTTTCATCCGTCGGGGGCACAGTTGCGGGAGACGCGGACTTCCGTCATGCGAACGCGACTTCCATGCGGTCGATCTGACGGATTGCGCCCGGCTTCAAGATTGGGAAGTTGCCGACGAGCTTCGTGTTCGGCGCGAGACGGGCGATGGTGGCGAGCGTCTCCTCCATCTCCGCGCGCGCCAGCGCCTCGCCGACGCAACGATGCGCGCCGGCGCCGAAGATCATGTGCCAGCGCGGATGATCCTTGCGAAAGATATCGAAGCGGTCGGGATCGGCGAAGACTTCCTCGTCCCGCAGCGCCGAAAGGAACGAGAGTGAGACGACCGTGCCGGCTGGAATGAGAACACCATCGACCTCGAAGTCCTTAACCGCCACGCGCGGAATGCCGGTGACCACAGGTTCGAACCTCAACCCTTCGTCGACGACGCCGCGTTTGAGCGTGTCCGGGTCTTCGCAGAAGGCGCGCCACTGCGAAGGGTGGCTGAGCAGCTGCGCCAGCGTCATGCAGAGCGAGCCACGCGTCGTGTCGGAGCCGGCAAGAATGAGGCCCACGACTTGCGTGCGGATCTCGATCTCGGAGAGCTCGCCGTCGCGCGCGGTCTGGGCGACATAGTCGGAGAGGAAGTCGTCTTTGGGCGCGCGGCGCCGGTCCTCCAACAGCTTGGTCACATAGTCGGCGAAGGCCGTGAGGCTCGCCTCGATCTGCGGACGGCGCTCGACGTCGATGAAGCCGAGCGCCTCCGCCGTGTCCGCGATCCATTGCAGGAAGATCGGCAGGTCGGCGCGTGGGATACCTAAGATGTCCGCGATGATGCGTGCCGGAATTTGCGCCGCAATCTCGCCGACAAAGTCGACGGGTCCCTGGTTGACTCTATCGCCAACCAATTCGGCGGCGAGTGCCGCCGCCTTGGGGCGCATCGCATCCATCAGTTTGAATGCGAACGTTCGCTGCACGGGTGCGCGGCGCCGGCGATGCTCTTCGCCGTTTGCAAACAGCATCGCAGCTTTGGTGAACTCGAACAGAGGCCCCGACGTGATCCCTTGCAGCACCTTCGTTTCGGTCTCAAGCTGGCGTGTGTTGTCGCTCATGATGATGTCGAGATGGCGCTGCCGCAGCGCGATCACGATGCCCATTTCGGCTTTCGCTAAGGGACCCTTCGCGCGCAGATCCTTGAGGATCGGATAGGGGTCGGTACCGGGCGGCAAGTCGAGCGGCAGTTGCGGAATGTCGGCGAGGGTCATGGACATCGTCGGCCTCGGGCGTTTGCACCCGGAGCTTTTAGCTCGCCGTGCAACACGATGCCATTGTGCCTTCGCCCGACCCAACGGCCCTTGACGGAATCACGCCCCTAACGGGCGGTTAGGGCGACGTCGAAGCGTGGCGGAATTTGCTTCCAGAGGAATGAGGTCATCGTGACTCTGGCATGCCCGCCGTCCCAGACCGCCACGCGTGCGGATTGACCGTCGAATATGGCGCTCGTACTGCGCTCTCGTTCCGCAGTCGGATACAGGTGCGCGATCCAGGCTTGCGCCGCCGTCGTCAATTCGATCGTGGTCCAAGGTTCCTCGTTCGTGCGCACGCGCACGTCGCATCCGCGCGTGTTTCGCGTGCCGGCAAGATCGGTCAGAGCGACGACGACTTCGCCCCAATCGCCATTCTTGGCAAAGGCGCCGTCTTCCAACCCCTGCCAGCCGCCGCGCTCCAACTGTGCGCGAACGTCGTCGCGCCCGGCCCCGGCCAACCAAGGCATGCATGCGGTGTTGAGGGCGGCGGCGAAGAAGTGCATCGCGCTTTCCTCACGGCTCTCGCCGTTGAGGAGCAGCATGCCCATTGTCAAACTGCCCAAGCCGGAAATGCGCATGCGGCCGCGCCCGTTCTCATACCGAATCTTGAAGGTGATGAGACGGCTGCGGTAGGCGGGCCGCCATACCTCAACTGCGGTACATCGCTTTACGGCTGGCCAAGCCAAGTGAAGATGTCGTCGAAGATCGATTGGCGCAGATACGACCCGGTATCCGGCAGAATATGAACCGTTGCGTTCGGGTGACCGCCGAACGTGGCAATGCTTTCGCTTGCCGGAATCCCCGGATGGTCCGCCCCGTGCCATACCGCGATCGGGCAGGTTAGGGGCGTCGGGTCGGAGCGCAAGCCACTCGCAAATAGTGTCAGCTCGGCCGAGAGCCCCGCGCCCGTCTTCTCGAACGCGTCGAACACCGACGCATCGAAGAAGGCGGCGAACTCGGTGTCGGCTGCGCGCGCTGCGTCGGACTTGGAGCGCTCGGCATAGAAGCGCATCAGCGCCCGCACCAGCGAGACGCGGATGCCGCGATGTAGGAGCTCCGCGACGCCAGGAATGATCCAGCGTTGGCGCATCAGGGCCATTCTGATCGGCAGGCTGTCGTTTGAAAGTGCCGCGCCAAGTAGCGGCGACTTCAGCGCAAGACGTTTGACCGCCCCGCGAAGCCGCAACGCCGTGGCGACGGCGAACCCGCCGCCGTAGCCGTCGCCGAACAACGCGACGCTGCCGATATTGAGTTGACGCAAGAGTTCCTCGGCGTCGGCCGCGATACTGTCGAACGTATAGCTCTTGCACGGCGTCGATTGGCCGTATCCCGGCCGCTCGAAAGCGATGAGCCGCAGTCGTTGTTTGGCGACGCCGCGCGAGATCTCAGGGATGACGAGGCTCGCTGCGAGGCCGACATGGAAATAGAGAATGGGCGCGCCCGTGACTTCGCCGTATTCGCGGTAGAAGAGCTGTCGTCCGTCGGCGAGTGTCACAAAGCGCCGCGGCGGCGAGTCACGCAACGTGCTCGGCGTCTTGGGCGACTCCGGCAACGTCGAAATTTCCGTAAGTAGGCGAAGCAGTTCGCTTTGCCGCCGGACGCCCGTCTTGGCGAAAATGCTCTTGAGCTGCGTGCGCGCCGTGTGAGTTGAAATACTCAGCTCTGCCGCCGCATCGCTGAGCGACAGTCCCTGAACCAGCTTTGCCGTGAGCCGCGCTTCGGCAGCTGTCAATCCGAGGCGGCGATGTGCGGCGACGCCGCTTGCGGCTTGGCCGTCGCGCAACGACAACACGACCACGGCGAACAGCGGCTCAGCCCAAAGCGGGCCGAGTTCGAATGCGGCTGCAAGGCTTTGAGGGAACGCCTCGCGCGGCACGACGATCCCGAACGCTCGCGCGGTGTCGTCCGCGCTTGCCAACGTGAACGGCGCAAGCGCCGCCGTTGCGTCGTCGTGCACGGCCTTCAGCGCCGTCTCCATCGACGGCGTCGAGGATCGATTGAAGTGCAACGCTTCGCCGGGCGTTGGAGACTGCTGAAGAAACGGTGCCAGCCGCTCGGCGGCTTTGCCCGCGACCGCGCGCACGCGTCCCTCCGAGGACAGCAGGATTGCGTCCCAGGCTGCCGCGGGTTCGGCGGCGAGCGCACGGCCGGCATTCAACCGCTCCATCATTGCCGCCGCGCGCGCCGCGTGGCTCATGATCGATGCGGCGACGGCATCATGCGCCGGATCGAGCGGGGCGGGCAGGGCATCGATCGCGGCAATCACGTCTTCCCAGCGCGCCGGCTCCTCGGCGAACGCATACAGCGCCTCCACAACCGCCAGAGCGGCGGAAGCTGGCGTCGTTTCCGGGTGCGCCTGCGTCGGACGGTTCATCGGGTACTGCATGGCAGAACGGGGCGACATCTGCCAAGAGTGGCCAGTGACAGGGGTTAGCGGGGAATGGCGGCCCGGGCGAGGGCGTCAGCCTCTTCGTTGAGCTCGTGGCCGGCGTGCCCGCGGACCCAGTGCCAACTAACCGCGTGCCGGTCGCGCGCCACATCGAGCCGTTGCCACAGATCCTGGTTCTTCACCGGCTTCTTGTCGGCGGTCTTCCAGCCTTTGGCGATCCAGCCGGCCAGCCACTTCGTGATGCCGTCCTTCAGATACATACTGTCCGTATGCAGATGAACTTCGCACGGACGCTTCAGCGCCTCGAGCGCCGCGATCGCCGCCATCATCTCCATGCGATTGTTGGTCGTCAGCCTCTCGCCGCCCGACAACTCCTTGCGCGCCTCCTTCGAGATCAAGATCGCGCCCCAGCCTCCGGGTCCGGGATTGCCGGAGCACGCGCCGTCGGTGAACACATCGACGCGCGTCACGCGGGCCATCCATAAGACGCCGCGCCGTTGGCCAGCTGATGAAAGCGAAGCTTGGTCATGTACTCGATCGGATCCTTGGGTTTCACCAATGCGCTGTCGTCGCGATTGATCCAGTCATAGAGGCGCGTCAGCAGGAAACGCAGCGCAGCACCTCGTGCAAGCCACGGCAGCGCGGCGACTTCGTTCGGGGTAAACGGGCGGATCGCGCGATAGGCGGTGAGCAAGGCGCGCCCCTTCGTGATGTTGAATGAGCCGTCGCTCTCGAAACACCACGCGTTCAGGCAAACGGCGACGTCGTAGGCGAGCGCATCGTTGCAAGCGAAGTAGAAGTCGATGATTCCGGAGAGCTTCCCCTCGACGAAAAAGACGTTGTCGGGAAACATGTCGGCGTGGATGACGCCTTGCGGCAGACCCGACGGCCAATGCGCTTGCAGCGTGTTGAGTTCGGCGGCGACAAAGGCGCCGAGCCCCATCTTCACGCTGTTCGCTTTGGCGTCGCATTGTTTGGCGAGTGCCTTCCATCCGTCGATCGACAAGGTGTTGGGTCGCGACATCGCGAAGTCGGCACCCGCCAAGTGCAGCCGCGCCAGCGCTGCGCCGGCTTCCGCGCATTGCGCTGCGTCGGGACGGCGGGGCGAGAGGCCGGGCAGGAACGTCATGATCGCCGCCGGCCGCCCGTTCAACTCGCGCCACATCTCGCCGTCGCGCGCCCGCACCGGCAGCGAACACGCGATGCCCTTCTTCGACAGATGTTCGAGCAAGCTGAGGAAGAACGGCAGATCCTCCCGCCGCACGCGCTTTTCATAAAGAGTGAGAATGAAACTGCCGCGCTCTGTCTGCAGGAAGAAGTTCGAGTTCTCGACGCCCTCGGCAATGCCCTTGAATCCGAGCGGCTCGCCCAAATCGAATGCGCGCAGGAATTCGGCAAGCTCGTTGTCGCTGACTTCGGTGTAAACGGCCATGGGCGAGGTGATACCTAGCTTCACCTTCGCTGTCATCCATTCTCAAAATTCGTCATGGCCGGCCACTTGAGCCGGCCACCCAGCAAGCGTACGTCCCTCGCGCACAAAAAGACTCTTTCCGCCGCGCAGACGCGCGACGACTGGGTGGCCGGACCAAGCCCGGCCATGACGAAGAAACGTGGGTGACTAGGTCGTTAGCGCACGCGGCAAACGAAATTGAACCGTCTCGCGCGCGGTCTCGATTTCTTCGACCGTCACGTCGTAGCGCGCGCGGAACGCATCGATCACCTCTTGAATGAGCACTTCGGGTGCCGAGGCGCCCGCCGTGAGCCCGAGCGTGTGCACGGCTTCGATGCGAGCCCAATCGATGTCGGCGGCGCGCTGCACGAGCATCGAGTCTTTCGCGCCTGCTCGCGCCGCCACCTCGACGAGCCGCATCGAGTTCGAGGAGTTCGGCGCGCCGATCACGAGAACGACGTCGGAGCGCGGTGCGAGCGCCTTCACCGCCTCCTGCCGGTTCGTCGTCGCGTAACAGATGTCTTCCTTGTGCGGCCGCGCACTCCTCGGGAAGCGTCGTTTCACCTCCGATACGATCTCGGCGGTGTCGTCGACCGAAAGGGTCGTCTGTGTGATGTAAGCAAGCTTAGCGGGGTCGCGTGGCGTGAAGCGCTCCGCATCGTCGACCGTCTCGACCAAGCTAACCGCGCCGACCGGAAGCTGTCCCATCGTTCCGATCACTTCCGGATGCCCGGCGTGCCCGATGAGCACGATTTCGCGCCCCGCATCGAAATGTCGCTCGGCCTCGACATGCACTTTCGAGACCAGCGGGCAAGTTGCATCGAGTGCGAGCAGATTTCTTGCGCGTGCATTGGCTGGGACGGATTTCGGCACGCCATGTGCGGAGAAGATGACCGGCGCGCTCTCAGGTACCTGGTCCAACTCTTTGACGAATATCGCGCCCATCCCTTCGAGGCGCTCGACCACGAAGCGGTTATGGACGATTTCATGACGCACATAGACCGGCGCGCCGTACTTCTTCAGTGCAACTTCGACGATCTGAATCGCGCGGTCGACGCCAGCGCAGAAGCCTCGCGGAGCAGCCAGCAAGATCGTCAATTGTTGCTTTGACAAGGCCTGATCCATGCCATATCGCTTGGGCGGTTTCGCTGCAGGTTGAACGCGCGCGACCGTAGCAAACGGGACTTTGTCCCTCCAGGGCGGCTTGGCAAGTGGCGCCTCGGGGCGGTTGGGGAGAATTCAGATGAAGGTCGGCACGCTCGTCGCTCTCGGAGCCGCGCTTTTGGCTGCCGCAACGTTAACGGCGGACGCAAAGGGCAAACCGAGCTCGGCCGCCTGCCCGCATGTCGGCCTCCTCGCCGACACTACGCGTCTGACGGACTTCGAGGGCACGACCACGGTTCAGTTCAAGGCGACGCTCGGCGGCGAAGCCTCGCAGTGCGTCGTCAAGGATCGTGTCGTCCATCTGCGGCTCAAGTTCAAAGTGACGGGCACGCTCGCCGACGGCGCCAAGCGCGACACGCGCAAGGTCCCCTACTTTGTCGCCGTGATGCAGGGCAGCCAGGTGCTCGCCAAGCAAGTCTACTCGGTCGAGATCCCGTTCACCGGCAATGCGCGCACGGTCTCCGTCGAGGAGCGCGTCAAGCGCGTCGACATCCCGATCAGCAAAGGTTGGGCCTCGGACGATTACGAGATCATGCTCGGCTTCCAGCTCACGCATCAGCAGGTCGAATACAACCGCCAAAATGCGGGCGGATAGGCTCGCATCGCGAGTTCACCCCGGCCTGTCATCCCGGAGTTAGGCGAGCCCAAGCGCGTCCGCGCTTGGGGCGCGAGCCTTACATCCGGGACCTAGGGACGTCGGGCGTTGTGGCATCCGATCCCTAGGTCCCGGCTCTAAGCGTCGCAATCCGCTCGCAGAAGCGCGAGCGGGCTCCGCTAAGGCCGGGATGACAACCATAGGTGTATGCGCTAAATCCCGCGCCCCATGACGACGCTTGCCCAGGAACTGACCGAAACCGTCTCGAAAGCCTTCGCGGCCGAGGGCCTCGATCCCGCTTTGGGCGTGGTGCGTCCGTCCGACCGCCCGGACCTTGCCCAGTTTCAGGTCAACGGCGCGATGGCCGCCGCCAAAGCGGCCAAGGCAAACCCGAAGGCGATCGCCGAAAAGATCGTGACACGGCTGAAGGGCGATCCGCGCATCGCCAAGCTCGAGGTCGCCGGCCCCGGCTTCATCAACATCTCGCTGACCGACGCCGAGATCTCCAAACACGTGAACAAGCTGCGCGACGATGAGCGCGCCGGCGTCCCGAAGCGCGACAAGCCACAAACCGTGATCGTCGATTTCGGCGGCCCGAACATCGCGAAGACCATGCACGCCGGTCACTTGCGCTCGCTTGTCATCGGCGACGCGCTGCAAAAGCTCTTCCGCTTCGTCGGCGACACCGTGATCTCCGACGTCCACTTCGGCGATTGGGGCCTGCAGATGGGGCAGCTGATCACCGAGGTCGAGCGCGAGCAGCCGAACCTTCCGTATTTCGATCCGAACTTCAAAGGCCCTTATCCGAACCAATCGCCGGTGACGATGGAGGACCTCGAGGTCATCTATCCGCGCGCCTCGGCCGCGTGCAAAGCCGATCCCGCGCGTCTTGAAGAGGCACGCAAGGCGACGGCTGAGCTACAGGCCGGGCGTCCAGGCTACCGTGCGCTGTGGGAACAGTTCCGCGCCGTCTCCTTCGCAGGCGTGCGCCGCGAGTTCAACGCGCTCGGCGTCCACTTCGATTGGTGGAAGGGCGAGAGCGACGTCGACAAGCTCGTCGCGCCGATGGTCGCGGACCTCGTGAAGCGCGGCCTCGCCGTCGAAAGCGAAGGCGCGCTGGTCGTGCGCATCGAAGAACCCGGCGACAAGAAAGAGCTGCCGCCGCTCATCGTGCAGAAGTCGGACGGCGCCGCGCTCTATGAAACGACCGACCTGGCGACGATCGTCGATCGCGTGAAGGCGGCCGACCCCGACCTCATTCTTTATGTCGTCGGCCAGCCGCAGCACGACCATTTCGAGAAGGTCTTCCGCGGCGCGCGCAAAGCGAGACTGAACGGTAAGGCGTCGCTCGAGCACATCGGCTTCGGCACGGTCAACGGTCCCGACGGCAAACCCTTCCGCACGCGCGCCGGCGGCACGGTGAAACTCTTCGACCTCATCGAACAGGCCAAAGCAGAGTCGCTGAAGCGGCTGAGCGAACAAGGCCTCGCGCAAGACTACCCGCAAGCCGAGCGCGAGGAGATCGCGCGCCAAGTCGGCCTCGCCGCCATCAAATACGCCGACCTCAAGAACCAGCGTCTGACCAACTATGTTTTCGATCTCGCGCGCTTCACGCAGTTCGAAGGCGAGACCGGCCCCTATCTGCAGTACCAGGCCGTGCGCATCCAATCGCTGCTGAAGAAGGCCGAAGAGCAGGGCTTCAAGCCCGGTTCGATCCAAATCGAAGACGCCGCCGAGCGCGATTTGGTCTTACTGCTCGACCGTCTGCCGGATGCAATCGACCAAGCGATCTTGAAGCGCGCGCCTAATGTGCTGTCCGACCACGCATTCTCAGTGGCCCAAGCCTTCAGCCGCTTCTACGCTGCCCATCACATATTGAGTGGGCAGAACGAGGCCCTCCGAGCCTCCCGCCTCGCAGTGTGCCGCCTGGTCCTCACGCAATTCGCCGTCGTCCTCGGCCTCCTCGGCATCGAAATCCCCGAGCGGATGTGAATCTGGAGGCCGACGTGGACCGCACAATGAAATGGGCCCGCGCCGTAACTGGTTTTGCCGCGCTCGCCTTGTTCGCGCTCGCACTGTCGGTTCACTTTGCATCCCTCTTCGGAATCGATCTTGAAGAGAAATGGCCAGAGGTTTGGCTCCTTCACTACGGAATTTTTCCATTCATTCTTGCGGCAGCAGTTGTCTTGGGCCGTCTTGCCACACCAAGCCGACGCTTCCGCGATGCGGTTATGCTGTTACCTCTGAGCGCGCGGCTGCTCATCGCTGTGGCGTTCATTTATGCGATGGCAAATTTCTTCATCGTGCTGCCGCTCAGCGCCGGCGGCCAACCCGTCATCAGGGACGGTCGCCACTACCTCAACGATCACGGAGTTCTTCGGGAGGTCACCGCTGACGAATTTCACGCTCAGCGCAACCTGGCCATCCGAGGATTTTCAGGTCACTGGCTCTTTCTCTATTTGGCCTCGGCCCTGGTCCTGCTGACGGCCCGTCGCGCGCCAGAGAGGCCGCCCATAAGGACGCAGTGAACCAGGCGAAGTGAGCTGTTCCCTGAGCGAATGTGAGGAAAACGGCGGGCTTCCGCGTTGACTTGCCACCGCCGCCCCCTATCATCGCGCCCAACGTCCGTCCCCGCCGGGAGGCGCTTGGGCTGACGGCCATACAATCGACCCTTTGCGGGAGAGTGCGCTTGGCGCCGGACGGGAAAACCGCCCGCGCAAGTCGCCGCCGAAGGAGCAACCGCCCTGGAAACTCTCAGGCCAACGGGACCGCAAAGGCGATGACAGTCTGGAAAGCGAACGTCCGCGCCTGAACGCGCGTCGTTCCACCGACGGGGTAGGCGAGCGGCGCTTGACGCCAACGGCTCGCGAAATCTCTCAGGTCCCATGACAGACAGGGGCTCTCGTATCGCTCTCTCCAAGAAGGGGCGGCGAGGGCGATCCAAACCCTGGACCGACTGGTGGGACTGAGCACATGGCCGAACCGGCAACCGCCGAACATCTGAAGCGCACGCCGCTCTACGCGCTGAACGTCGAGCTCGGCGGCAAGATGGTGCCGTTCGCCGGTTACGAGATGCCGGTGCAATTTCCGGCCGGCATCCTCAAAGAACATCTGCACACGCGCGCCGCCGCGGGCCTCTTCGACGTTTCGCACATGGGCCAGGCGTTTCTGCGTCTCGAGAATCCGACGGGCGATGCGGACGCGCGCCACGCAGCTATCGCCGCTCTTCTCGAAGAACTGACGCCGGGCGAGATCAAAGGCCTGAAGCCCGGCCAGATCCGCTACACGCTGCTGCTCAACGACAAAGGCGGAATTCGCGACGACTTCATGGTCTCGCGTCCGAACGATGCGAAATTCGCCGGCACGCTCTTTCTCGTCGTCAACGCGGCGACCAAGGACGCCGACTTCGCGCATATCGCGGCGAAGCTCAAAGGCCGCGCGCGCGTCGAGCGGCTCGAAGAGCAGGCGCTGATCGCACTGCAAGGTCCGAAGGCGGTGGAAGTGTTCGATCGCATTGTGCCAGGCGTCGCGGCGATGAGCTTTATGACCATCGCGCCTTTCACATGGGAGCGCACGCAGCTCTTCGTCTCGCGCTCGGGTTACACCGGTGAAGACGGCTACGAGATCACCTTGCCCGCCAACATGGCGGTGCCGTTCGCGCGCGTGCTCCTCGCCGACAAAGACGTGGCCCCGATCGGTCTTGGCGCGCGCGACTCGCTGCGCCTCGAGGCCGGTCTCTGCCTCTACGGTCACGACATCGACGAAACGACGACGCCGGTCGAAGCGAACCTCACCTGGGCGATCGGTAAGCGCCGCAAGAGGGAGAAGGGCTTCCCCGGCGCCGACATCATCATGGGCCAGCTTTTCGACGGCGCGAAGCGCCTGCGCGTCGGCATCAAGCCCGATGGCCGCGCGCCCGCTCGCGAAGGCGCCGACATCGTTGATGCAAGCGGCAACGTCGTCGGCCGTGTCACGAGCGGCGGCTTCGGTCCCAGCGTGAACGGTCCCATCGCCATGGGTTACGTGCGCCCCGATCTCGCGAAGGACGGTACGCCGCTCGGCCTCGTCGTGCGCGGACAGACATTGGCGGCCAAGGTCGCGCCGCTCCCCTTCATCCCCAAACGCTTTCACAAACCCGGATAACCGACGATGAGCGAGACGAGATACACCAAGGATCACGAATGGGTGCGCGTTGACGGCGGCGTCGCAACCGTCGGCATCACGCAATATGCGGCCGAGCAACTCGGCGACGTCGTCTTCGTCGAGCTGCCGAAGGTCGGCAAAGCGGTCGAGAAGGGCGGCGAGGCCGCCGTCGTCGAAAGCGTCAAGGCGGCCTCCGAAGTCTATGCGCCGATCTCGGGCGAAATCGTCGAGGTCAACGGCGCCATCGAAGGCGAGCCCGCGAAGGTCAACGCCGAGCCGATGGGCGGCGGCTGGTTCATCAAATTGAAGGTCAAGGACGCCGCCGAAGTGAGCGCGCTGATGACCGAGGCGCAATACCAAGACTACGTGAAAGGCCTCTGATGCGTTATTTGCCACTGACCGAAGCCGACCGCCGCACGATGCTCGGCGTCATCGGCGCGAAGTCGGTCGACGATCTCTTCCGCGACGTGCCGCAGGAAGCCTATCTGACGACGCTCGTCGACTTACCCATGCATGCGGGCGAGATCGAGGTCGAGCGCCAGCTCGGCAGGCTCGCGGCCAAGAACGTGTCGGCCGGCGCCGTGCCGTTCTTCGTCGGCGCCGGCGCCTACCGGCATCACGTCCCGGCTTCGGTCGATCACTTGATCCAGCGCTCGGAATTCCTGACGAGCTACACGCCTTATCAGCCCGAGATCGCGCAAGGCACGCTGCAGTATCTGTTCGAATTCCAGACACAGGTCGCATTGCTGACGGGCATGGAAGTCGCGAACGCTTCGATGTACGACGGCTCGACGGGTGCGACGGAGGCGGTCCTGATGGCCGCGCGTGTAACGGGCAAGAAGCGCGTCGTCCTCTCCGGCAATCTTCATCCGCACTATGTCGAGACGATCCGAACGACGGCCGAGACCGCCGGTCTCGAAATCGTCACCGGTAAACCGGCGCCCGCCGCCGGCGAAACCGCCGACCATTTGGTCGACGATCAGACCGCGTGCCTCGTCGTTCAGAACCCGGACTTCTTCGGCAACCTGCGCGATATCACGCCGCTTTCCGACGCTACGCACGCCAAAGGCGCGCTGCTCATTGCCGTCGTGACCGAAGTCGTCTCGCTCGGCGCCGTGACGCCGCCGGGCGAAATGGGGGCCGACATTGTCGTCGCCGAAGGTCAGTCAGTCGGCAACCCCCTGAACTTCGGCGGCCCCTATGTCGGCCTCTTCGCCACGCGCCAAAAGTTCGTGCGTCAGATGCCGGGCCGCCTCGTCGGCGAGACCGCCGACGTAGACGGCCGTCGCGGCTATGTGCTGACGCTCTCGACCCGCGAACAGCACATCCGCCGCGAGAAGGCGACGAGCAACATCTGCACCAATTCAGGTCTGTGCAGTCTGGCCTTCACGATCCATCTCGCGCTGTTGGGCGAAGAAGGCTTCGCTCGGCTTGCGGCCCTCAGCCACGAACGCGCGGTGATGACCGCAGACCGCTTGTCGAAAGTTAAGGGCGTTGAGCTCGTGACGCCGACCTTCTTCAACGAGTTCACGCTGAAGCTGCCGAAGCCCACCGCCGAAGTGGTCGAGAAGCTCGCCAAGGAACACGTGCTCGGTGGTGTCCCGGCGTCGCGCTTGCTGCCGCATGACAAGTCGCTGACAAACCATCTGATTGTTGCAGCAACGGAGCTGACGACACCGCAGGATATCGATGCCTTCGCCGCCGCGCTGACAAAGGTGCTCACATGATGAACAAGCAAGGCCGCGCCACCACCGGCAGCGGCGGCCATCATATGGATATCGAGACGATCTCGGGCGACCGCGGCCTCGATCACGAAGAGCCGTTGATCTTCGAGCTTGGGCGCGCCGGCAAATGCGGCGTGGATCTGCCCGATCTTGAGATCAAGCACGATCGCCTCGGCGGTCTGCGCCGTCGCGGCCAAATCGGCCTACCGGGATTATCGGAGCCTGAGGTCGTGCGCCACTTCGTGCGGCTCAGCCGCAAGAACTACGCGATCGACGCGGGGCTCTATCCGCTGGGCTCCTGCACGATGAAGCACAATCCGCGCCTCAACGAGAAGATGGCGCGCTTGCCCGGCTTCGCCGACATTCATCCGCTGCAGCCGGTGTCGACGGTGCAAGGCGCGTTGGCGCTCATCGAAGAGCTCGCCTTTTGGCTGAAGACCCTCACCAACATGCCGGCCGTCGCGATGTCGCCCAAGGCTGGTGCACACGGTGAGCAATGCGGCCTCAAAACGATCAAAGCGGCGCACAAGGCGCGCGGCGAGAAGCGCTCGGTCATCCTGGTGCCAGAGTCCGCGCACGGCACCAATCCAGCAACCGCTGCGCTCGTCGGCTACACGGTCGAGGAGGTGCCGGCAAACGAGCGCGGCCGCGTCGACGTCGAGGCGTTGAAGGCGAAGCTCGGTCCGCACGTCGCGGCCGTCATGCTCACCAATCCGAACACCTGCGGCCTCTTCGAGAACGACATGCGCGCCATCGCGGATGCCGTTCACAAGGCGGGCGCCTACTTCTACTGCGACGGCGCCAACTTCAACGCCATCGTCGGCAAGGTGCGTCCGGGCGATCTCGGCATCGACGCGATGCACATCAATCTGCACAAGACCTTTTCGACGCCGCACGGCGGCGGCGGGCCTGGCGCAGGTCCCGTCGTGCTCTCGGCGGCGCTCGCGCCCTTCGCGCCCTTGCCGCTGATCGTGCACGACGCGGGCGGCTTCCGCCTCGTCGAAGACAAAGCTGATGCGAAGGCGCGCGACGCAAAGCCCTTCGGCCGTATGTGCGCCTTCCACGGCCAGATGGGGATGTTCGTTCGCGCGCTCGCCTACATGATCAGCCACGGCGCTGACGGCCTCGCGCAAGTCGCCGAAGACGCAGTGCTGAACGCGAACTACATCCTCGCCTCGCTGAAAGACGTCATGTCGGCGCCGTTCGGCAAGGGTCCGTGCATGCACGAGGCGCTCTTCGACGACACGTTCCTGAAGGACACCGGCGTCACCACGCTCGACATCGCCAAGGCGCTGATCGACGAGGGCTATCATCCGATGACGATGTACTTCCCGCTTGTCGTCCACGGCGCCATGCTGATCGAGCCGACGGAAACGGAATCGAAGCGTTCGCTCGACGAGTTCGTCGCGGTGATGCGCGGCCTCGTCGAAAAGGCCAAGGGCAACGACAAGTCGCGCTTCCAGGGTGCACCGTTCTTGGCGCCCCGCCGCCGGCTCGACGAAACCGCCGCCGCTCGCAAGCCGATCTTGCGCTGGACACCGCCCGCACCAAAGGCCCAAGCCGCGGAGTAGAACACAGCAGCGAGGCGCGACGCCTTTCCTCCCCCGCGCGCGCGGAACGCGCGTGCGGGCGGAGGTGTCGAGCCCGCACCGCTGTGAAATGAATCCTGAGTGTCGCTGGCGAGACGGAGGGGGTGCCGCTGCAGCAAAGAGCGACCACCTGAAACGGCTCGCCACTTCAGAGCCACCCCCTCCGTCTCGGCCTACGCTATCGCTTCGGCCGATCCACCTCCGCCCGCGCGCCTTGCGCGCAGGGGAGGAAAAGTAGAGCGTGGCAATGCTTGAACGGCAGCAAGAATTTCTGGACATCGTCCGCGCCAACCCGGGCGTCGCGGCGGTCGTCGAGCGCATGCGCACGTTCGGCGCGCCGGACCTTTGGCTGGTCAGCGGCTGTTTGTTCCAAAGCGTTTGGAACGTGCTCGAGCGCAAGCCGCCGGAGCACGGCATCCTCGACTACGATCTTTTCTACTACGACCCGGACACCTCCTACGAAGCCGAGGACGTTTGGATCAAGCGCGCCGCGACGCACTTTGCGGCGACGGGGCTCAAGGTCGAGCTGCGCAACCAAGCCCGCGTCCACCTCTGGTATCGGGAGAAATTCGGCGTCGACTATCCGCCGCTGACGTCGTCTTGTGACGGCGTCGACCATTTTCTCTTCCCGGCATGCATGGTCGCCGTCCGGCCTATCGCCGACGGCAAGCTTGAGCTCTACGCCCCGCTCGGCCTCGACGATGTGTTCAACCGCACGCTTCGGTCGAATCCACTCTGGCCGACGCCACGCGACGAACGGTTTTGGTCTAAGGTCCGGCGGTATCAATCCGCTTGGCCGTCGGTGACCGTTGCCGACTAGGGAGTTGCCGATGCTGACGCGCGCCTTATCGATCGCACTACTGTTCGTCATCGCGCCGTTCGCGCTCGCGTCGGAAATCGACGAGCGCGTGCGCCCGTTCGATGAGGGCCCCACGAATGCCTCTTTCCTCAAATTCCGCAATGAGCTGAAGGCGATCATCGCGCACAAGAACGCGGCTGCACTGATGAAGATCGTCGACACGAAGATTCAGAATGGCTTCGGCGGCGAAGACGGCATCGCCAAGTTCCGCAATGGGTGGAAGCCCGAAGATCCGAACAGCCCCGTCTGGCGGGCGCTGTCGCTCGTCATTGAGCAAGGCGGCAATTTCGACTCGAAGACCCAGTTCAGCGCCCCATACACCTTCAGCGCCTTTCCCTCTGACGCCGACGGTTTCACGACCGTCGTCGTCACCGCGGAAGGTGCGGTGATGCGCGAGAAGCCCAAGCCCGACGGCGCCGTCGTGCGCGCGCTCGACCACGATATCCTCACGCTCGTCGGCCAGGGATCTGGAAAACTGCAGCACGAGGCGACAGAAGCCGATTGGCTCGAGGTCAAGGACGCCAAGGGTCGGCACGGCTACGTGCGCCAGCTCGACGTCCGCAGCCCCATCGATTATCGCGCCTATTTCGAAAATCGGCGCGGAAAATGGCTGATGACCGCGTTCCTGGCGGGCGACTAATCGACATTGCTGACACTTTTCGGGAAGCGGCGCGCGTGTTCGTGCCCCACATTGCCTCTATCATTGGAGAGGCGGCCTTGAGCGGCTGAAAGCAACATGAGTGTAGCGATGGCAACTGAGGCGCGGTTCAGGATCGAACGATTGAAGACGCCGCTGGGCGAGATCTTCATCACGTCGACCGAAGGCGCGATCTGCAATCTCGAATTCGCCGACACTGAGGAGCGCATGCAAAAGCTCCTTGCGCGCCACTTTGGCGACATCGAACTCGAACCCACCAAACGTGGCCCCTTCGCGAAAGCGCTCGAAGCCTATTTCGCAGGCGACGTGCACGCGATCGACGATCTGCCGGTGAAGACCAACGGGACGCCTTATCAGGAGAAAGCCTGGGCCGCGCTCCGTCGGATACCGGCCGGCGAAACGCGCTCCTACGGCGAGCAGGCGAAGGATATCGGCGATCCCCTCGGCGCCCGCGCCGTGGGCCTCGCCAATCACCTGAATCCGGTCGGCATCGTCGTGCCCTGCCATCGCGTCATCGGCGCCGACGGTTCATTGACCGGCTACGCCGGCGGCCTTCACCGCAAGCGTTGGCTCCTCGAGCACGAAGCCAAACACACCTCACTCCCGTTGTTCCGGGAAAAGAAGTAGCGCGCGCGTTGTCATCCCGGATTTAGGCGAGCCCAAGCGCAAAGTGCTTGGGCGCGCGAGCCTTACGTCCGGGACCTAGGGATCGCAGAGCACGGCGCCTGACGATCCTTAGGTCTCGGCACCAAGCTGCGCCAACGTGATCGCTAGAGCGATCGCGTTAGCTTCGCTAAGGCCGGGATGACGGCTTTGGATCTAGTGCAGCTTCGAGCGCAGGTCGCGGATCGAGGCGTCGATGAGCGCGTCGCCTTTGGCTTCCGTCATGCGCGCACGGATGACCTCGCCTGCAGCGGCCGATGCGGCATCCGTCGCGGCTGAGCGCACGTCCGCGATCGCCTGAGCCTCGGCTTGCGCGATCTTCTCTTCAGCCATTTTGGCACGGCGCTGTATCTGTTGCTCGAGCTGAACGCGCGCCTCGGCGACGAGACGTTCGGACTCGACCTTCGCCGCCGCGATAATGTCGGCCGCCTCGCTGTCGGCGTTCTTCGTCTTTTCGAGATAGTCGCGCATCAGCGCTTCCGCTTCTTCGCGCAAGCGCTTGGCTTCCCCAAGCTCGTTTTTGATCGCCTCGGCGCGCGCGTCGAGCATGCCGGCGACCATGTGCGGTACCTTGAGATAGATGACGAGCGCGAGGAACAACATGGTTCCGACCGCAACCCAGAACGTCGGATCTTCCATGAAGGCAGGCAGTTCCATGGAATGCTCCTTAAGCCGTCTTTAGTGCGCTGCGCACCGCGTTCGAGACATCCGATGCCGGCGCGGCTTCACCCGTCAACTTCGATACGATCTCGGAGGCAACGTCGCCCGCGAGCGTCGCAACGTTCGCCATTGCCGCCTTGCGCATCTCCGCGATGCGCGCCTCGGCCTTGGCGGTCTCCGCCGCGACGCGTTCGGCTTCGGCTGCGTTCTTGGCGTCCGCTTCGTCCTGCGACACCTTACGCATATCGTCGCCGATCTTCAGCGCTCGCGCCCGTGCGTCGGCAAGCGCCTTCTCATAGCGAGCCAACGCTTCTTCGCTCTTGCGCTTGGAGTCCGCCGCCGCGTCGATGTCGCCTTTGATGCGCCCGGCACGCGCCGCCATCACGCCGCCGATCTTGGGCACGCCGAGGCGCGATATCACCAAGAAAAGCACGATCAATGAAACAGCCAGCCAAAACAGCTGTCCGGCGAATGTCTCCACGTTCAGCTGCGGCAGGCCGACTTTGTGCTCGACCGGAACTTCCGTCGTCGCGCTTGTGACGGGCGAGTCCGGCAGCGGTGGAATACCCGAATCCGCCGGGGCCGGAGGCAAATCCTCCGGCGGCGCAGCATTGACGTAGAGAAGCGCGGTCTCGGCCATCGCGGCGGTCCTTCAGCTTCAGTGTCGGCTTACATGCCGAACATCAGGATGAACGAGACGACCAAGCCGAAGAGGCCCGTCGCTTCGCAGAGCGCAAAGCCCAGAAGCAAGTTCGTCTGCTGACCGGCCGCCGCCGAAGGATTGCGCAGCGCGCCCGCCAGATAGCTGCCGAACACATTGCCGATCCCGATACCGGCTCCGATCAGCGCCATGGCGGCAAGACCCGCACCGATAAGCTTTGCTGCATTCGCGTCCATTGTTCCCGTTCCTCTTAGTGTTCGTGCAGATGCACGGCTTCGTTGAGATAGATGCAGGTGAGCAGTGCGAAGACCCAGGCCTGGATCCCCGCGACCAGAACTTCGAGCGTCGTAACGGCGATGCCTGCGAGCAGCGGCGCGACGGCGAACGCGGCGAGGATGCCCCCGGCGCTCAGCATGGTCACGATGAAGCCCGCGAACACCTTCAACATCGTGTGGCCGGCGAGCATGTTGGCCGCAAGTCGCACGCTCAAGGACATGGGGCGCGTAAGGAAGGAGATGATCTCGATGGGCACGAGGACCGGCAGCAGCCAGCCTGGCGCGCCCGATGGAACGAACAAGCTGAGGAAATGCAGGCCGTGCGTCCAGAATCCGACGCCGAGCACGGTGACGAACACCACCAGCGCCATCGCAAACGTCACGATGATGTGGCTGGTGACGGTGAAGGAATAGGGGATCAACCCGAAGTAATTCGAGAAGAAGATGAACAGGAAGATCGTCAGCACAAAGGGAAAGAACCGCCGTCCTTCCTCGCCCATCACATTGAGAACCGTTTGTCGTTCGATGAAGTCGTAGATGAGTTCGACCACCGATTGTAGACGGCCCGGGATGATGCCGTCGCGCTTCACGCCCAACCACATCACCAGCGTCGCTGTTGCGACGGCCAGAACCATCCAAAGGCTGGAATTGGTGAAGGAGAGATCGTAACCGCCGACGTGAATCGGGATGATCGGGTGGACCTCGAATTGCACCATCGGGCTGTGGCCGTGGGCCGCCATGCCGTTACTTCCCTTTGCTGTCGTCCGCGTCTGCATTCAGCTGACGCATGGCGCGGACCACGGTGTAGAATGCGGTTGCGATGCCGAGGCCCGCACCAAGCAGGATCCCAGCGAGCATCCAGCCCGTCAGCTTGCCGAACCCCCATCCGAGACCGAAGCCGACGAAAACGGCAGCGACGAATTCCATGGATAGGCGGTAGATGACGTTCACGCGGCCTGGAGGCTCACGCCGAGGCTTGGCTTCTTGGATGTGTTCGCGCGCGGCATCGATGCGGCGGCCCAACTCGTCAAGCCGTTCGTCATCATTGGCGGGATCGTTGGGTCCCAAGGCTGGGCTCCGCCTGAAGCTTGCGCGGGAAACCCCTCCCGAAAGCCGCGCGGACCATATTTGCGAGGTGCTGTAAGGTCAAGGAAATGCTGCGGATGCGAAGCTGTCAAAACTGTGAAATTCCCTGCGGATTTGAGCGATTTCCGAGCGTGACGCCACGCCGCACCTGGTGCACCCTCGCGAACCCTGAATCGCACGACGTACGGAGCCCGAAATGACCCTCGAATCGAGCCACGTGAAGGGACCGACGACGCCGCCTCTTTATGAAGAAACGATCGGCCAGGCCCTGAAGCAGGCCGCCAAGCAATGGCCGGAGCGCGAAGCGCTGGTCTCGGTCCATCAAAATATCCGTTGGACGTTCGAGGAGTTGGACCGGCGCGCGACGGACCTGGCCTGCGGCTTGCTGAGCCTCGGGCTGGAGCGCGGCGACCGCGTCGGCATTTGGGCGCCGAATTGTGCGGAGTGGGCGCTGACCCAATTCGCGACCGCCAAAGCCGGCATGATCCTCGTCAACATCAATCCGGCCTATCGCGTCGGCGAACTCGAATACACGCTGAACAAAGTCGGCGTGAAGGCGTTGGTCGTCGCCGAGCGCTTCAAGACGAGCGATTACCCGGCGATGCTCGCCGAACTCGCGCCGGAGATCGCAAAGTCGAAGCCTGGCGCGCTGATCGCGGAGAAGCTGCCGCATCTCAAGACGTTGATCTTGATCGCCGACGTGCCGCGCGCCGGCTACCTGCGCTTCCGCGACGTGCTCGGCATGGGTCAACCCAAGCACCACGTCGCGCTGGCCGCGGTCGAGCGCAAGCTGGAGTCTCACGATCCGATCAATATCCAATTCACGTCCGGGACGACCGGGTTGCCGAAGGGCGCGATGTTGTCTCATCGAAACATCTTCAACAACGGCTTCTTCGTCGGCCGCAGCATTGCGTTGGAGGAGGGTGATCGGCTCTGCATTCCCGTGCCGCTCTACCATTGTTTCGGCATGGTGATGGGCAACTTGGCCTGCATCGCCCACGGCGCAACCATGGTCTATCCTTCAGAAGGGTTCGATCCGCTCGCCGTGTTGCAAGCGATCGAACAGGAGAAGTGCACGGCGCTTTACGGCGTGCCGACGATGTTCATCGCGATCCTGGATCATCCCGAGTTCGAGCAGTTCAACTTGCGCTCGCTTCGCACCGGGATCATGGCCGGCGCCCCGTGTCCGATCGAGGTCATGCGGCGCGTGATCGACAAGATGCATATGGGCGCCGTGACCATCGCCTACGGCATGACGGAGACGAGCCCGGTCAGCTTCCAGTCCTCGCCGGGCGACCCGATCGAGCGCCGGGTGTCGACGGTGGGTACGGTTCAGCCGCATCTCGAGGTGAAAATCGTCGACGCCGAGGGCAAGACGACGCCGGTCGGCGAGTCGGGCGAGCTTTGCACGCGCGGCTACTCGGTGATGATCGGCTACTGGGACGATGCCGAGAAAACCAAGGAGGCCGTCGATAAAGACGGTTGGATGCACACCGGCGATCTCGCAACCATCGACGCCGAGGGCTACGGCAACATCGTGGGTCGCATCAAGGACATGGTGATACGCGGCGGCGAGAACATCTATCCGCGCGAGGTCGAAGAGTACCTCTTCCGTCACCCGAAAGTCGCCGAGGTTTCGGTTGTCGGCGTTCCCGACGACAAGTACGGCGAAGAACTCTGCGCCTGGATCAAGCTCAAGCCCGGCGAGCGCGCGCACGAGGACGAGATCAAAGCCTACGCCCGCAACAACATCGCGCACTACAAGGTGCCGCGCTACGTTCGTTTCGTCGAAAGCTTCCCGATGACCGTCACCGGCAAGATCCAAAAATTCCTCATCCGCCAGGCCATGATCGAGGATCTGGGCCTGAGTGAGCAGCAGACAGCGTAGCTCCCGGTGTCATCCCGGACGAGCGAACGAAGTGAGCGATGATCCGGGACCCAGCACAAACTTGCGAGGCGCAACATGAAATACGTCCGCATGCCGATCGAGGTCGAAAGCCCGGAGGAGCAGGGCTACGACACGATACGCTTCAACCTCTCGGAAAGCTCGATCCGCGATCGGCCGCTGAGCGACCTACGTCTGAAGCTCGACAATCTGGTGCTCGCCTACGGCGCTCACCGCGGCTCGCCGCAGTTGCGTACGCTGATCGCCGAGCGCAGCGGCGTCTCCGATCTGCACGTTCTGACGACGGCAGGAGCGGCGGGCGCGCTCTTCATCATTGCGACGACCTTGCTCAAGAAGGGCGATCATCTCGTCGTCGTCCGCCCGAATTATGCAACCAACCTCGAAACGCCGCGCGCGATCGGCTGCGAGATCTCGACGCTCGATCTCAAATTCGAAGACGGTTTTGCTCTCGATGTCGGCGCGCTGGAGAAGCTGCTGCGTCCCGAGACTAGGCTGATCTCCGTTACGACGCCGCACAATCCGACCGGTGTCGCGCTCGACGAGCCGCGGCTCCGGGCGATCATCGCGCTCGGTGACAAGCGCGGCATCAGGGTTCTGGTCGACGAGACCTATCGCGACATGTCGTTCGTCCCCAAGCCGCCTGTCGCAGCCTCCATCTCGCCGAACGCAATCAGCGTCTCGTCGATGTCGAAGTCCTACGGCATACCCGGCGTCCGCGTCGGATGGATCGTCTGCCAGGACGTAGACCTGCTCGAGCGCTTTCTTGCCGCGAAGGAGCAGATCGGCATCTGCGGCTCGATCATCGACGAGGAGATTGCCGAGGTCGCGCTCGCCGACGCGCCGCGCTTTCTGATCGGCATCGACAAGCAGCTTCGTCATGCGCTCGGCATCGTCGAGGCCTGGATCGCGGGCGAAAAGCGGATGGAGTGGGTAAAGCCGCAAGGCGGCTGCGTCTGCTTTCCGCGTATCCGCGCCGACGCCGGCGTCGACGTCGAGCCCTTCTACAAGGAGCTTGCGAAGCGCGGCACGTTGGTCGGCGCAGGCCATTGGTTCGAGCAGGATCGCCGCTTCATGCGCATCGGCTACGGCTGGCCGCTCGAGGAGGAGCTCAAAGGCGGGCTCGCCGCGATCAGCGAGAGCTTGGCAGCCGCCGCGCGCTGAAGCCTACTCCGCCGCTTGCTGTGAAAGCACACGCTCGGCGCCGGCAAGATCGACCGCGACGAGCTGCGAAACGCCGCGCTCCTGCATCGTCACGCCGATCAGCCGGTCCATGCGCGACATCGTCAGCGCATGGTGCGTGATCACGAGGAAGCGTGTCTCGGTCATGCGGGTCATCTCGTCGAGCAGATTGCAGAAGCGCTCGACATTGGCGTCGTCGAGCGGCGCGTCGACCTCGTCGAGCACGCACACGGGCGCAGGGTTGACCATGAAGACGCCGAATATGAGCGCCATCGCCGTCAGCGCCTGCTCGCCGCCCGACAGCAGCGACATGGTCTGCAACCGTTTCCCGGGCGGGCGCGCCAAGATCTCGAGGCCCGCCTCGAGCGGATCGTCGGACTCGGTCAGCGTCAAGCGCGCTTCGCCGCCGCCGAAGAGCGAGACGAACAGCCTCTCGAAGTTCTTGTTCACCGTCTCGAACGCCGCCAGCAGCCGTTCGCGGCCCTCGCGATTGAGCGAGCCGATCCCTTGCCGCAGCCGAGCGATCGCCTCCTCGAGGTCGGTCTTCTCGGTCGTCAGCGCGGTCAGCCGCTGCTCACACTCGTCGGCTTCTTCTTCAGCGCGCAGATTGACGCCGCCGAGCTGCTCGCGTTCGCGCTTCAGCTTCTCGACCCTGGATTCCGCTTGATCGAGCGGCGGCAACGCGTCGCCGGTCTCGTGCTCGGCTTTCGCCGCCAACTCGTCCGGCGCGCAGTCGAGCGCCTCGCGCGCCTTGACGACCGTTTCCTCGAGCCGTTCGCGCTGCGCCGAAAGCACCGCTTCGGCACGCGCCCGTTCCTCGCGCGCCGCCGACAAGGCCGCGTCCGCGGTACGTGACTGGGCTTGCGCTGCTTTCACCGCGTTCTCGGCGTTCGCCAGCTCGTCGTTTGCCGATTGCCGCTTGGCCTCGGCTTCGCTGAGCAACTCGAAGAGACGTGCCCGCTTCTCCGCAATCTCGGCCGGGACATGCTCGAGCGCCTGCAGTTCGTCACGCGCTTCTGTTTGCCGCTCGGTGAGCGCTGCGATTTGCGCCGTCGCGGCATCGACGCGTCCGGTCCAGCCGTTAAGCTCGTTGCCGATCGCGGTGATGCGCTGACGCCGCAGCTGAATGTCGCGCTCGACGCTGTCACTTGCGGCTTTCGCTTCGGCATAAGCGGCGCGCGATGCAGCCGCCGCTTCGCGCGATACGCTCAGCTTCTGCTCGAACTCCGACATCGGCACCAGATTGGCGAATTCGTTGTCGACATCGGCGTTGTGCGCCTCGCTCTCGGCGACGTCGCGTCCCAGCGCCTCGCGCCGCTCGTTCAGCGCTTGCGTGCGCGCGATCGTTTGCGCGTGACGCTTCTCGATCTCGGCGAGCGCCGTGCGCGCGCTCGACGACTCGGATTCGGCGCGCTTCCAGTTTTCGCGCGCCTCGTGCTCAGCGGCCTCTGCTTGTTCGCGCGCTTGGGACGCTGCGAGCCAATCGTTGCGGATGTCGGCCAAGTGCGCTTCAGCCGCGCCGATGGTGCCGTCGAGATCCTTCAAGCGATTGCGTTGGCGCAGGCGGATCGCAGCCGCCGTCGGCGCTTCGGCGGTCGCCGTGAATCCGTCCCAACGCCACAGATCGCCGTCGCGGCTGACCAAGCGCTGTCCGGGCTGCAGCTGCGACTGCAGCGATCGCCCCTGCGCGCGCTCGGTGACGCCGATCTGCGACAAACGCCGCGCCAACGGCGGCGGCGCCTGCACCAATTCCGACAGCGGTTGCACGCCGAACGGCAGGGACGGCGGGTGATCGAACGGCGACAGCGGCGCCCAATGGATCGGCGCCGCCTCTTCGGCGGGCACAGTGAGATCGTCGCCCAGCGCCGCGCCGAGCGCCGTTTCGTAACCCGGGGTCACATGGATGAGATCGATAACCGGCGGCCATTGATCGCCGGCGCCGGTGTCGAGCAGCTCGCGCAGCGCTTTCGCTTCCGCCGTGAGCTTTTGCAGATCGCGATCGGAGGCGTCGACGATTTGCTTCTTCGCGGATTCGATATCACCCGCCGAGCGCCGCGCTTCTTCCGCCGCAGCCAGAGCACCGCGCGCAGCCTCGGCGGCTTCGACTGCGGTCGTCGCACGCGCGCTCGCTTCTTCGATAATGGGCCCCGCGGCGACGCTGTCCGCAAGCTTCGCGATTTCAGCTTCGACGTTGGCGAGATCCTTGCGCACGCGCTCGACGCGCTGACGCGCCTCATGCCCGCGCCGATCGAGTTCGGCCCGCTTTGCGCGCGCCTCGGCGACCTCCGCCGTCACCGCGTCCGCATGCTTCTCGGCCTCGCCGAGTTCGGCCCGTGCTGTGGCCAATCGTTCGCTCGCCGCCGCGGCTGCTTGCACTTCGTCGTCCGCGCCGCCCTCGAGCGTCGTGCGCTCGGTTTCGAGCTGCGCGATCATCGCTTTCGCGTCTTCGAGGCGCGCCGCCTCGCGGCCCATGTCCTCTTCGATCTGCGCGATGCGTGCCGTCAGCCGTTCGCCGGAGGCCTTGGCGCGCGCCTCTTCGCCGTCGAGCGCCAAACGCTCCGCCGTCAGCCGCTGCAAGGCTGCCGATCGTTCGGCCGCCGCTTGCCGCAGCGGTGGCAGCAATTCGTCAGCGGCGAGCACGGCATTCGACGCCTGCGCCGCCTCGAAGGTCAGTTGCTCGACTTGTGAGCGCAGCCGCGCCAATTCCTCTTCCGCAGCGGCCGCCGCCGTCGAGGTCATCTGCCAGCGCACGTAAAGCGCCATCGCTTCCGCGCGCACGATGTGGCCCGACAGGTTGCGATAGCGGGCCGCTTGCCGCGCTTGCCGCTTCAGATTGGCGAGTTGCGTCTCGATCTCCTGAATGATGTCCGCGACGCGCGACAGGTTCTGCTGCGCCGCGTTGAGCTTCAGTTCGGCCTCGTGGCGCCGCGCGTGCAAACCCGAAATGCCCGCTGCTTCTTCCAGCAGGGCCCGGCGCTGGATCGGCTTCGCGTTGATGAGCTGTCCGATCTGTCCTTGTTTGACGAGCGACGGCGAATGTGCGCCCGACGAGACGTCCGCGAAGAACAGCTGTACGTCCCGCGCGCGCACGTCGCGCCCGTTGATCTTGTAGATCGAGCCCATCTCGCGCTCGATCCGGCGCGAAATCTCGATCGCCTCTTGCTCGTTGTAGGCGGCCGGCGCCGCGCGTGTCTCGTTGTCGATGACGAGCGCCACCTCAGCCGTGTTGCGGCTCGGCCGTGCGTTCGTGCCGGCGAAGATCACGTCGTCCATCGCGCCGCCGCGCATCGACTTGGGCGAGTTTTCGCCCATGACCCAGCGCAGCGCTTCCAGCAGATTGGATTTGCCGCAGCCGTTGGGCCCGACGATGCCGGTCAGGCCCTGCTCGATCGGCAGATCCGTCGACTCGACGAACGATTTGAATCCGGTGAGTCGAAGTCGCGTGAACTTCATTAAGGCTCCAACGTGAATGCGATCGATTACTGGGGTGTCGCGGGTGTGCCCGAGGGTTGCTCGCTTGGCGGCGCTGGCGGTGCTTCGCCCGAAGGCGGCGTCGCGGGCGCCGTGCCGTCAGCCGGCGCAGTGCCGCCGTCGGGCGGCGTTGCCGCGCCTTCGGCCGGTGGCGTTTCGGTGGCCTCGGGCTTTTCTTCGCGAAGCGCGGCTGCGGACGGTGGCGGCGGCGTCTTGCCAAGCCGTGTCAGCTCGTCGCGCACTTTCTTGTCGAGCTCTTTGTACGAGATCTCACCCTGCGCCAACACCTTGCCGTTCATGAACATCGCCGGCGTACCGGAGACGCAATAGTCCCCGACGGCGGTCTGCTGAATCTCGCTGATCGCCTCGACCGACGGCTGGGCCTTGGTGAGACAATCCTCGAATTGCGTGCTGCTCAAGCCGGCTTGGTGCGCCAGCTCCTTGATCGCGTCCCGCAGCTGCTCGCCGGTCGTCGATGAGCCCCATTCCTCTTGGGTTTGGTACATCCGCGCCACGAAGGGCAGATACTGGTCGTGCGGCAGACAGCGCCCGATGACCGAGATCGTCATCGCCACCGTATCCAACGGAAACTCCCGGAAAACGTAGCGGACATAACCCTTGTCCACATAATCGTCCTCGAGATGCGGCAGCACGGTGTTGTTGAACCGCGCGCAGTGCGGGCAGGTCATCGAGGCATACTCGACGATGGTGATGGGCGCCTTCGGGTCGCCCCGCGTGAACTCGTCGTCGGCGATGCTGAAGGTGTCCTTCGGCGTGCACGGCGCGCCGGCAATCGATGTCGGGCCGGTTCCCCAGAACCAGTAACCGATGCCGCCAAGCACCACGAGCGTGCCCACAAGGCCCCCGGCCAAGTAGGGAAGCTCGACCGTCACCGGTCCAAAATATGGGAGGTTGAGTCTCACCGATGCCCCCGAACCACTAGATGTTGCGGACTATAGGGCCGATTCCCCTTGAGCCTCAACGGAGGAGGCCGCATCAAGGATCGCCCTGCAAACAGGTCCCGTCGCGCCGCTGTTTCGGTATCCCAAGCCATGCCGCTCGCCGTCAATATTCGCCCTGCGCAGCCTCGAGATTGGCCGCAAATCTGGACCGTCCTCGAACCCGTGATCCGCGCGGGCGAAACCTACACGCTACCTCAGACAATGTCTGAGGACGAAGCGCGAACCTATTGGTTTCAACCGGCGAACGAAGTGTTCGTTGCCGAATCCGAGGGCAAGGCTCTAGGTACATATATATTGCGCGCCAACCAGCAGGGCGGAGGTTCCCACGTCGCCAACTGCGGCTACATGACCGCACCGGCCGCGCGCGGGCAGGGCATTGCCCGCGCTATGTGTCTGCACTCCCTTACTCAGGCGAAGGCGCGTGGCTTTCATGCCATGCAGTTCAACTTTGTCGTCTCGACCAACGCACCCGCGATCAAGCTCTGGCAGGACCTTGGTTTCCGCGAGGTCGGTCGCCTCCCGCAAGCCTTTCGCCATCCGAGCGCAGGGTTGGTCGACGTGCTCGTGATGTATCGCCTTTTGTAGGCGCGCGGGGCGCGAGGCAGAGAACTCTGCTATGCCCCCCCTTTATCCGCTACATCGGCGGAATTCTGCGATTTCATCCGCTACATATCCTCACACAGTGTGCATACACAGCAGGCGCGCGCTTGCTCACGCGCCCCGCAATTCGATCCAGTCCGGCAATGTCAATGAGCGCACCCGGCCGAACAAAACGGCGGGCGAATTTAGGTCGCGCCCACCTCACCACGACCTTGCGAAATTAGCAAGGACGTCGACTGCACAATTCTTCGCTCCGGAGTTCCCGCCTCAAAAACGAGCGTCAAGCAACCGGCGCAACCGTGAAACTTTCGCGACGCCGCGAATGTGATGACCCAAGAGGCGAAAAGTGCGCGTAGAAGGAAGCCCTGTTCGTACGCCTCTCAAACATTGCGTCGCCTGGAAGTGCTGTCGATGGCCGGAGCCGTTGATGCGGCAGCCGCCGGCTTCGGCACGAACTGACGCCTTGGCCGCCGCGCTGAAAAAAGATGGAGATCCCCCGCATGAACAAGTTCACGACACCCGATGGCGTTGAGATTTTCTACAAGGACTGGGGCTCGGGTCAGCCGATCGTCTTCAGTCATGGCTGGCCGTTGAGTGCCGATGATTGGGACGCCCAAATGCTGTTCTTTCAGCAGAAGGGATTCCGCGTCATCGCGCACGACCGCCGCGGCCACGGCCGCTCGAGCCAAACAAGCGGCGGCCACGACATGGATCACTATGCCGCCGACCTGGCGGCGCTGACCAAGCACTTGGATCTGACCGATGCGATCCATGTCGGGCATTCGACCGGCGGCGGCGAAGTCGTGGCGTATCTTGGCCGGCACGGCGAGCGGCGCGTCGCCAAAGCTGTTTTGATCGGCGCCGTCCCGCCCGTGATGGTGAAGAAGGAGAGCAATCCGGGCGGCACGCCCTTGGCCGTGTTCGATGGCTTCCGCACGGCGTTGGCGGCGAACAGATCGCAGCTCTTCATCGACGTACCGACCGGACCGTTCTACGGCTTCAACCGGCCGGGCGCGAAGGTCTCGCAAGCGACCATTCAAAACTGGTGGCGTCAGGGCATGATGGGCGCGGCGAACGCGCACTACGATTGCATCAAAGCGTTCTCAGAAACAGATTTCACCGAGGACCTGAAGAAGATCACGGTGCCGACGCTCGTCATGCACGGCGACGACGATCAGGTCGTGCCGATCGCGGATTCCGCTCTTTTGACGGCGAAGCTCGTGAAGAACGCGACGCTGAAGGTCTACCAGGGCTTCCCGCACGGCATGGCCACCACGCACGCCGATATCATCAACAAGGACATTCTCGAGTTCATCCGCTCGTAAAAATCAAGCGTCATGGCCGGTCACTTGAGCCGGCCACCTAGCGCGCGCACGTCTGTGCGCGAGAGACTCTTTCCACCGCGCGGACGCGCGTCGACTGGGTGGCCGGGTCGAGCCCGGCCATGACGGATTTTTTTTGACCTTATTTGCTGTTGATCTGCGGCCCTTTGCGCTTTTGCGTCAGCGCATAACGGCCGAGACGGCGCAACGCCGCCTTCAGGTCGGGGTCGGAGATCGCCTCCGTAGAATCCGCGAGTGTCTTCTGCTCGGCGGACGTGAGCGGTCGCACCGGCGGCGGCGGCTTAAAAGCCTGGGGGATGTCGCCGACGATCACCTTGATCTTCTTGACGACCGTACGCCCGAAGTAGGTATTGATCTTGCTGATCAGCTGAGGCGTTTGATGTTGCAGTTCGAGAGCGGCCCGGTCGTCCGCGAGCAATGTGAGCGTCGCGCCGTCTTCGCCCTTGCCGCTGAGCCGCTGCGGCAGGCAACGCTGCGCCAATTGCGCACCCGCGATCGCGGGCCAGCGCGTCACAAGATCGGCGTCGCCGAACCCGTGCGAGGCCAGGTGGTGTTTGAGCAGTGCGCCGGCGTCGCCTGCAAAGGCGTGCGGTCCGCGTCGCTTGATCTCGATGCTCGACGGCTTGTCGGTGGTCTTGTCTGACATGGTGCGCTCATCTTCGCGCAAACCGCGCCCGAGCGAAACGGGAGAGACGCCGCAATCCAGAGCCGCGCGCGTCCGGCGGCTACTCGCCTGGTACGACCGTCATCGCCGAAAGTTGCCGTGGCGGGCGCTGCCTGGACAAACGCCGGATCCCTACCGCGTCTGGCTCTCCGAGGTCATGTTGCAGCAGACGACGGTCGCGGCCGTCGGCCCGTACTATGTCGCCTTTCTCAAGCGCTGGCCGACGGTCGAGGCGCTCGCCGCCGCGCCTGTCGAAGAGGTGATGAGCGCCTGGGCCGGCCTCGGCTACTACAGCCGCGCTCGCAATCTCCACGCTTGCGCGCGCCACGTGGCGCACAATCTCGGCGGCAAGTTCCCGGACACGGAAGAGTCGTTGCGTGCGTTACCCGGCGTCGGCCCTTACACGGCAAGCGCCATCGCGGCGATTGCGTTCGCGAAGCGTGCCGCGCCCGTCGACGGCAACATCGAGCGCGTTCTCGCCCGTCTTTATGCCGTGCGCGAACCGCTACCGGGAGCGAAGCCGGCCTTGCGCGCTCTCGCGCAGGAGCTGGCGCCGAAAGAGCGGGCGGGGGACTTTGCCCAGGCGATGATGGACCTCGGCGCGATGATCTGCACGCCCAAGGCACCGGATTGCGCAAATTGTCCGTGGACGGAGGATTGTATGGGCCGCGCACTGGGGCTTGCCAGTGTATTGCCGTATCGCGATGCCAAGGCCGTGCGTCCATTGAGGCGTGGCGCCGCATTCGTGGTGATTTCGACGGACGATGAGGTTCTTCTACGCAGGCGTCCGCCGAAGGGATTGCTCGGCGGCATGCATGAGCCGCCGATGAGTGCCTGGGAGGTCGATTTCCCCGCGAACGCAAGGGCCGCGCCGTTGAAAGCGGCATTTCGCAAGCTGCCGGGTCTGGTGCGTCACGGCTTCACCCATTTCGAGCTCGAGCTCGAGGTCTATCGCGTCGAAGGTGTCGCAACGTCGGCGGCGCCTCCGGCGACCGAATGGGCACCGCTCCGCGATTTGAAGCGCTTCGCGTTGCCGACGGTGATGAAAAAGGTGATCGCTCACGCCACCGCCGATCGCGACGCCGGCCCGTTGTTCAAGCGTTGAGTTGAGGCCTGCTCTGCAACGCTCGCGGCGGGTATCTGATCGTACGTGCCGGCACATATGCTAATGAATAAGACGACGAAGTCGGGGGCGCCGCTTGGCCATGCGCACGCGCAGAATTCACATCACTGGACCGTCAGGCGCCGGTGTGACGAGCCTCGGACGCGCATTGGCGAGCGCGCTTGTGGTGCCGCATCACGATACCGACGACTATTACTGGCAGCCGACCAATCCGCCCTTTCAGGAAAAACGCGATGTGCCCGATCGGCTCAGGCTCATGCGCGAGCTGTTTCTGGAACGCGACGGATGGGTGCTGAGCGGCTCGCTGGGCGACTGGGCGAACTCGATCACGCCCTACTTCGACTTGGTTATCTATCTATACGTCGTACCGGAGATCCGCCTGCAGCGCCTCCGTGAGCGCGAGGCGAAGCACTTCGGAGAAGACGCAGTTGCGCCTGGTGGGTGGCGACATCAAGAAACGGAAGAGTTCATCGAGTGGGCCTCCCACTACGAATTGTCGGATCGAGAAGGAAGAAATTCCAGGCGCCATCAGGAATGGCTGGCGCAGCTGTCCTGCCCAGTGCTGAGATTGAACGGCGCGCAATTGCTCGCCGCGCTCGTCGGCGAGGCCGAGACGCATCTCGTAAAGATCGCTGAAGACCGTTAGCGCGCGTTGGAACTCGGACGAATCGAAAATCTGAGCTGGTACCGCCCCCGCTGCGGGGCGGTCGATCGTTCGAGCCCAGAGGGCGAGAAGGATCGGGTGGGGGGATTGGCACATATACTCTGAGAAGAGTCCCCCCACCCGAACCGATTTCGCGCATTCGCGCTCAATGCGGTTCGACCGCCCCTCAGTGGGGGCGGTAGCAAGGAAGCAACGTCGCTTCTAGCTAACGTGAAATGCGCTCCAGGACGGCAGACGCAAATCTCTAATGCATCTCCGCGCGAATCTGTTGGCGCAGCAGGTCGATCGACTTGAGCTTGCCCTGCGCATCGAAGTGCCAATAGGTCCAACCGTTGCACGCCGGTAGCCCCTGCACATGCGCGGCAATCTGATGGATCGAGCCGGTCGCGTCTTTGCACACGAGCGTGCCGTCTGCCCGCACGCGCGCTGCATAGCGCCGCGCTGGGTCGACGAGAACGGTGCCCGGCTCCAAAAGTCCACGCTCGACGACAAGACCGAACGGCACGCGCGGCTCCTCCTTCTTCGATTTCTTGATTTCGAGGTCTTCGGGGGCGGAGGGATTGATCCGCGCAATGCGCTCGCGCGCCACTTTGATGTAACCCTTGTCGCGCTCGAGGCCGATGAACCGCCGGCCGAGCTTCTTGGCGACGGCGCCGGTCGTGCCGGTGCCGAAGAAGGGGTCGAGGATGACGTCGCCGGGTTTCGTCGAGGCCATCAGCACGCGGTGGAGCAGCGCCTCGGGCTTCTGCGTCGGGTGTGCCTTGGCCCCTTTGCCGTCTTTGAGCCGCTCGTTGCCGTTGCAGATCGGGATCACCCAGTCCGAGCGCATCTGCACGTCGTCGTTCAGGGCCTTCATCGCTTCGTAGTTGAAGGTGTAACCCTTCTGCTCGCGCGACTTTGCGCACCAGATCATCGTCTCGTGCGCGTTGGTGAAGCGCCGGCCGCGGAAATTTGGCATCGGGTTCGACTTGCGCCACACGATGTCGTTCAGCATCCAGAACTTCAGATCCTGGAGCATCGTGCCGACGCGGAAAATATTGTGATAGCTGCCGATGACCCAGAGCGTGCCGCTGTCCTTCAGCACCCGCCGCGCCGCGGTCAGCCACGCCCGCGTGAAGCGGTCGTACTCGGCGAAGCTTGAGAATTGGTCCCAAGCGTCGTCGACCGCGTCGACGCGGCTTTGATCGGGCCGGGTCAGCTCGCCTTCAAGCTGCAGGTTGTACGGCGGGTCCGCGAAGATGACGTCGACGGAGTTGGCGGGAAGGGCGTTGAGGCTGGCGATGCAATCGCCTTCGATGATCTGGTCGAAGTAATGCGTTATCGGCTTTGCGACGACACCCATGCAGACCCCAACCCCAAAGAGGTCCGCACCATGAGTCAGCGCAGAGTCCGCTGTCAATCTTTGTTTTGAATCAGAACGTTAACGTGGGAATCGAATCTTGAGTCTCACTCCGCTGCTGGCCACAAAATCTGGGTTTGATTAACGGCGGTAAACGAACGCCGATGTTGAGAACTTATTCCGAGGCTGTCGATCGCACGCCGATGGTCGCTCGTGCCATAGCCTTTGTTGCGCACCCAATTGTACCCGGGATGGCGGCGATCGAGGTCGCACATCAAGCGGTCGCGATAGACTTTGGCGATGACCGATGCGGCCGCGATCGAAAGCGACTTGACGTCCCCTTCGACGATCGCCTCGGCTGGGCACGAAAGATGCGGCGCGCGATTGCCGTCGACGAGTACGAGCTGCGGCCGCTGCGCGAGATAGGAGACCGCGCGCTGCATCGCCAGAAGCGATGCGCGCAGGATGTTGAGCCGGTCGATCTCATCGACGCTGGCCTCGCCGACCGCGTAGGCAAGCGCGTTGCGGCAGATCGCATCGTAGGCGCGGTCGCGTTGCGCCGCCGTCAGGCGTTTGCAGTCGTCGATGCCGTCGGGAATACGCAGCGGATCGAGGATGACGGCCGCCGCGATCACGGGCCCGGCCCAAGGTCCGCGGCCGGCTTCATCGACCCCGGCAACCAATCCGCCGTGCTCACGTTCGCGCGCAAAATCAGGCATCGGAAAAGCTTCCGTCGCAAAGAGTAACGCCGTGCGGCTTCGGCAGTATGAGCCGACGGGCAGGTAGCTCCATGGACTGTTCCGTGAGTCGGTTATGGGCGCAACCAACCCAGGCGCGCTCACCTGCGACGCATTCGAACCACTTCTGATTCCGTTCGCGTGCCGCGGCAACGCAGACGAGTGCGTCGCAGCGAGTGGCGAGGAAATGTCGGCGCGGGCTGCGTGCATTGCGATCCTCTACAGCAGCTTAAGTTGATCGCCGGCGCGCGGCGGAAGCTTGAAGAGATCGGTGCGCAGCTCGACGTTCTCCTTGTTCAGGTCCAACCGTTCGCAGGCGACCGCAAAACGCTTGGCCATCATCTGCGCGTAAGGGCCGCCGCCCTTCATCCGCTTGCCCCATTCGGAATCGTAGTCCCGCCCGCCGCGCATCGAGCGGATGAGCGACATCACGTGGCTCGCACGGCCGGGCTCGCGCGCGTGCAGCCATTCGCGGAACAGGTCCTTGATCTCGAGCGGCAGCCGCAAGAGCACATAGGCTGCGGTCTTTGCGCCGGCCGCGCGCGCCGTTTCGAGAATCCTTTCCATCTCGTGGTCGTTGAGCGCCGGGATCATCGGCGCCGCCATGACCGTCGTCGGAATACCGGCATCGGCCAGCTTGGCGATCGCATCGAGCCGCCGCTCCGGCGTCGGCGCGCGCGGCTCCATCGAGCGCGCGAGCTTGCGGTCGAGCGTGGTGACCGAAACCGCGACCCGCGCAAGCCCCATAGCCGCCATTTCGGAGAGGATGTCGAGATCGCGCAGAACCCGGTTCGACTTGGTGACGATGCCGACCGGATGACGAAAGTCGCGCAGCACGCTCAAGATCTGCCGCGTGATCTGAAATTTCTCGTCGATCGGCTGATAGGGATCGGTGTTGGTGCCGAGCGCCATCGTCCGCACTTGGTAACCAGGCTTGCGCAGTTCGTCGGTGAGCAACTTCGCGGCGCTCGGTTTCGCGAGCAGCCGGCTCTCGAAATCCTGTCCCGGGGACAGCCCGAGATAGGCGTGCGTCGGCCGCGCGAAACAATAGATGCAGCCGTGCTCGCATCCCCGATACGGGTTGATCGAGCGGTCGAATGAAATGTCGGGGGAGTCGTTGCGCGCGATGATGGTGCGCGTCGCGTCGATTTCGACCGTCGTCTTGAGCGCCGGCGGCTCATCGTCAAGCGCCCCCCAACCGTCGTCGATGACGACGCGGTGCTGACTGTCGTACCGGCTCGAGCCGTTCGAAAGCGATCCGCGCCCCTTCGTGTTCAGTGAAGGGTGCGAGAGATGCTCGTCCTCGAGGGCAGGGCGAGGGCCATACCCGACGACGTTCTTTAGCGATCGCGCCATCGCCAGAGGCTAAAGGAACGACTAGAACAAATCAAGAACAAAATGCCTAACGCAGCCTCCTGAGCCAGCCGTTAGCTGCAATCGTGCGAACTTGTTTAAAGCGCTGGCAACGCGGCCAGCCCCATTGTCGGCACAGGAGAAAGAGGCCCGCGATGCGCCACCTTCTTTATGTCTCGTCGAGCGTCGGCCACGTATCCGACGACGAAATCGCGCAAATTTTGCATCGCGCGCGCCGCAACAACGCGCGCAACGGCATCACCGGCATGCTGCTTTATTGCGACGGCAACTTTCTTCAGCTGCTTGAAGGCGAAGACGAGGCGGTGGAGACGACGTTCAGGCGGATCAAGCGCGATCCCCACCATAGGGATATTCACGTCATGCTCGACGATAAGAACGTGTCGCAGCATGCCTTCGCCGATTGGTCGATGGGCTTTGAGAAATTGCAGAAGGCGTCCAATCCCGAGAAGGAAGCCGCGTTCGAAATCAGCCGCATGGCGATCGAGCGTCATCTCGAGCCCGGAGAATTTTGGGTCGTGCGCCGGATGATGGAAACCTTCTACGAGATCAATACGCGCCAGTGCCTCAACCTCACCTCGCGTCCGCCGCTGCGAGACTGCGCGTACGGCGGTGCCGCAGCTGCGGGCCGATGACATCGGTGAAGGGGCGGCGCCTCAGCTGAGGCGTCGGTAATGATATCGGTAGAGCTCGTGCGCGAAGCCGAGCCGTTCGTATAATCTGATCGCCGGTGTGTTTGCCGATACCACCTGTAGGCATGCGCCGACCGCACCGTGTTCCTGCCGCGCCCAATTCAGGATCGCCGACAAGCACGCGTGCGAATAGCCGCGCCGCAGCGACTGCGGATCGCTGGCCACCATATTCAAACAGACGATGCCGTCGTGGACCGCGCCCTTGGCGATCGAGGTGATGGAGCCATTGATGCGGACGGCGGCGAACACCGCGGGCAGCGCCAATTGCTGCAAGATCTTCTCGATCTTGGCCCGCTCGTCCGGCCGTAGATCGAGAAACCGCATGCGCGCTGCCATCCATTCGGCGGACGGCGCGCCGTGCGCGAATTCGACATCGTACGACGCCAGCGGCGGGGGATGCTCGGCGAAGCTCATGTACAAAGTGCTGGTCTCGCCCTCGGGCTGATAACCGCGCGCCGAAAGTTCGAGCTCGAGTTCGTCACTCGAACTCGACAGCAGCCGAAAGCATGACGGCAGACCGTGCCGGCGATAGACGCTTTCGCAATAGGCGATCTTCTCGGCGAGCGGGCGCGCGCCGTTCCCGACCATGTTGACCGAGTTGGTGCGCCGCGTTTGCCCGTCGGCGAGCCGGATCAGCCAGCCGTCGTAATGAATCTCTTGCAGCGCCGGCCACGCGTTCAGGCACACCTCTTCGACGCGCGCGGCAAGCGGCGCCAGCGGCACGGCATCGTTCGATAGTCGGATTGTCATCGGCGGCCTCGTCGAATTGGCCGGACGCGCAGGGGAGTGAAGTCGGCAACAAAAAACCCCGCGTCGCCGGCGGGGTTGGAAATTCGGCACGTGCGAACGTGCGTCACCCGCCTCTTTGGAAGAGGGTGCGACGTCGGCTCGTGGTTGCCTTCTGCATCATGGGCCGCGCTCGTATCAGAAAGCGCGGCGGGATTCCAGAGCGCTCCCGAGCAAATAATATCACCCGGGTGATATTGACTCGATTTTACCCGGGTATATATAAACACGCATGAGCACGAGCAAAGAGCAAACCGTCACCGCCTTCGACGGCGACCATTTGATCGGCAGCGGCCCGCTCGCCGAGGTGGCGCTCGCCGTAAAGAAGGCCGGCAGGGCGCGCCAGATCGCCATCTTCGAGGACGCGACCGGCCGCGCCATCGATATCGACACGCGCGGCAGCGATCAGGATGTGGTCGAACGCTTGGCGCAGACGCATCCCGATCTTGTCGAAACCGACGCGCCGCGCGGACCCGGGCGGCCCAAGCTCGGCGTGGTCGCGCGCGAAGTGACGCTTCTGCCGCGCCATTGGGATTGGCTGAACGCGCAGCCCGGCGGCGCGTCGGTGATGCTGCGCAAGCTCGTCGACGAAGCGCGCCGCAGCGACAAAGCTCGCCTCGCCGGTGCGCGCGATGCAGCGTACCGCTTCATCTCGGCCATGGCCGGCAACCGGCCGCACTTCGAGGACGCCGCACGCGCGCTTTACGCGGGAGAACGCAAGACCTTCGAGCGTATGATCGCGCGCTGGCCGGTGGACATTCGCAATCACGCGCGCAAACTGGCAGCCGACGCTTTCGCGGACAAATCGGCATCGGCATGAGCATCTCATTGCGTCAGGCAACATCGGCCGACGAACCGGTGATCGCGTCGATCTTCTTGGCATCGCGGCGCGACGCCTTGCCCTATCTGCCCGAGCTACACTCGGACGCCGACACGCTCGATCACTTCACCAACGAAGTGCCCGCGCGATGCAGCGTTTGGCTGGCCGAGGAAGATGCGCATGGCATCGGCTTCATGGCCTGGAATGCGGAGACCGCGCACCTCGATCATCTCTACCTTCTGCCCGGCTACTATCGCCGCGGCATCGGCACGATGCTGCTCGAAAAGGCGAAGGCATTGAGCAAAGGCAAGGTTCAGCTCTACGCCTTCCAGCGCAACGCGCGCGCTCGTGCCTTCTATGAGCGCCACGGGTTCAAGGCGATCTGGTTCGGCGACGGTTCCGAAAACGAAGAGAACGAGCCCGACGTCCTCTACGAGTGGCTGCGGTGAGCGACGTTGCCGCCGTCTTCGCAAGTTATCCGCCGCCGCTGCGCGCCAAGCTCCGCGCATTGCGCAAGCTGATCCTCGACACGGCCACGAAGACGCAAGGCGTCGGTCCCGTCGAAGAAACGCTGAAATGGGGGCAGCCGAGTTATCTCACGTCCTCCGGCAGCGGTTCGACGATCCGCATCGACCGCCATGGCGAGGGCTACGCGATGTTCGTGAATTGCAACACCGATCTGATCGCGCAATACCGCAGTCACTACCCGCGCGAGCTTCGATACGAAGGCAAACGCGCCGTCGTCTTCGACCTCCGCAAGGACGCGCCGCAAGGGCCTTTACGCCACTGCATCGCCCTCGCGCTGACGTATCATCAACGCAAACGCAGGAAGTAAGGCTCGTCTTCAAATCAGTGGCAGTTTCAACGTCGCGCGCAAGCCGCCGCGTGCGCGATTGCCGAGCGTCAGCTCGCCGCCGTGGCGGAGCGCGATTGCGCGCGCGATAGTAAGGCCGAGGCCGTTGCCGCCGGTGTCGGTGCTGCGCGATTCCTCGAGCCGCACGAACGGATCGAAGACGCGGCCGATCGCGTCGGGCGGAATACCGGGACCTTCGTCGTCGACATAGATCTCGGCCCAAGGCGCCGCGGCATGCACGGATACCTCGGCCTTCTCGCCGTAGCGCACGGCGTTCTCGATCAGATTGCGCAGCGCGCGTTTGATCTCCGACGCACGGCCTTGCACATTCGCAGGCTCGAGCGTCCCTTGCGAAACCGGTTGTCCGGTGTCGGCGAGATCGTCGCACACGGATTGCACCAGCGACGGCAGATCGAGCGCCTGGCTGGGCTCGCCCGTGTCGCCGCCACGCGCCGCCGCCAGTGCCGCTTCCGTCAGCCGCTGCATGTCGTCGAGCGTCGCCGTCATCTTCTGCTGCAGCTCGGGGTCCTTGACCATCTCCGTCCGTATGCGCAGCGACGAGATCGGCGTCCGAAGATCGTGTCCGATCGCCGAGAGCAGCGTCCGCTGATCGGCGAGGGTTTTGCGCAGCCGTTGCGCCATCGTGTTGAATGCAGTCGCCGCGCGCTTGATGTCGGTCGGGCCTTCTTCCGGCGCGATCGCCATGTCGTCGCCGCGCCCGAAGCGCTCCGCGGCGCCTGCGAGACCAGCGATCGGCCGTGCCAATCGTCCGGCAGCCCAGATCGCCGCGAGCGCGACCAGGATCGCAGCCGACCCGCCGGCCAAGATGAGCGGCCACGTAAACGCCGCTTCAGCGGGCGGCGACGTCGCCACGTTCAGCCACATCCCGGACTTGAGCAGAATGGCCATGTCGAGGCGCCGTGGTTGCGAGCTGACCTCGACGATGAACGGATCAAGGACCTCTTCTCGAATATCGTCGGCGTCCGGCGGGTCTGGCGGCTCGGGCGGATCCGGTATCTCGACGTCGGTGTCAGAATCTTCGACGTCCTTGGCATCGCTGCCGTTCCAATGCATCCCCGGCGCGTCGGGCGCCGGTGCAGCCTCCGCCTCGCCGGAGTGCGCAATGTGCGGCGCGGGCGCCGGAGGCGACGGCGCAATGGCGGGAGGTGCCGGTGGAGTAGGGGGCACCGGCGGCACGGGGCGAACGAACGTCACGTGCGGCAGACGAACTTCGCGAACGGAAACGACGCGGTCCTTTCTGTTGACGCGCATCGGCGTCCACGCGACGCGTGCTGTCTTCACGTCGCTGCCGAGCGTGTCGGCCAGCGCCCGGCTCAGATCCCCGTCCGCCATTTCTGCGTCGACCGCTGGCAGTGTCGAGAGTCTCACTTGGTAAGCAGGGCCGCTCGCGATCGTGGCGATGGTCGCGAGCTTTGTGAGCGAAGCGTTGTGCGCGAGCTTCACGATGCCGGCGGTCCGGCGAAACGCTTCCGCCTCGTGCAAAGTCATGCGCAGGATCGTCTGCTGACTCGTGAGCACCGCGTAGGAGATCGCTTGCGAGATCGCGAGCGCCGCAAGGACGATGATGACGAGCCATCCGCGCAGAGTACTTGGCGATAGCCAGCTCACAGCTCTTCGACCTCCGCCGTGAACAGATAGCCCGAACCCCAAGCCGTCTTGATCAGCTTCGGATTGCGCGGATCTTCTTCGAGCTTCCGCCTGAGGCGCGAAATCTGTGTATCGATGCTGCGGTCGAACACCGCGTCCGCGTCGCGCCCTTTTATCCGCTCGAGCAGCTGATCACGCGTCAGCACGACGTGCGGGTGGTCGAGGAAGATGGCGAGCAATCCGTGCTCCGCCGACGAGAGCGAGATGGCGATCCCGTTCTTGCCGACAAGCGTTCGCTCAGGCCCGTTCAGCACCCATTCCGCGAACCGAACGCGCGTTCCCGTGCGCGGCCGTTGCGACGGCGGCAGTTCGTTCGTGCGTCTGAGGACTGCGTGAATACGCGCCAGCAGTTCGCGGGGCGAAAACGGCTTGGTCACATAGTCGTCGGCGCCGACCTCGAGCCCGACGATGCGGTCGAGCTCCTCGACCCGCGCGCTCAACAGGATCACCGGCACGCCGCGCCCGGCGCGCACGCTGCGGCAAAGGCTCAGCCCGTCTTCGCCCGGCATCATGATGTCGAGCACGATCAGCTCGATATCGCGCTCCTTCAATAGTCGCCGTGCGGCTGCCGCCGACTCGGCAGTCGATACGCGCAGCCCATTCGATTGCAAATAGCGCGACAGCGCATCGCGAATGTCGCGATGGTCGTCGACGACGAGAACGTGCGCCCCTGCTTCGGCCATGGAACTTCATATCAAGCCGCGCGCACGGCCGCAGTGAAACTCTTTGTCAGAATGTGTCGACGACAATCCTTAATTCGCAGCCATCTTGGATCGCCCGCCGAGTTCTCTCTGCCAACACGCTCCGTCGATGGCGGTGCCCAAGTATGGTCCGGGCTTCCGCCGGGCATCGGCGTCGGTGAAGGAAGCACCGGGTCTCGTTTCGCAGGGTTGCAATACGCTCGAATTTATGAATTGTATACAGTATGCAGATAGCCCAAACGCTCATTTCCCGGGACAACATCTCCGATCACGTTGCTCTTGCCGTGCGCGACATGATCGTCGACGGTCGCTTGCCGCCCGGCGAGCGGATCAACGAGGTGCATCTCTCGGTGCAACTGGGTGTCTCGCGCACCCCGTTGCGGGAGGCATTGGCAAAGCTCGCCCAAGAGGGTGCGCTCAGGAGCATTCCGCGCATCGGCTATTTCGTGCGCGAACTCAGCCTCGAGGAGTTCGAGCAGATCTACACCATCCGCCCGATCCTCGATCCCGAAGCGCTGCGGCTCGCGGGGCTACCGTCGCCCGAGCGCATGGCGCGCCTCAAGGCGCTCAACGACAAGATTGAGAACGCGCGCGATCCGAACGCCATCATCGATCTCGACGACGAATGGCATTTGGAGCTGATCGGCGAATGTCCGAACAAGGTGCTCATCGACTTCATCAAGCAGATGATCCAACGCACGCGTCGCTATGAGATCGCGTTGATGCGCGAGCGGAAGAACGTTGCCGTCGCGACGGCAAACCACAAGGCGATCATGAGTGCGCTGCGCAGGCGGGATCTCGACGCCGCTTGTTCGGCGCTGCGAACCAATATGCAGACGGGCCGTGAGCCGATCGTCAAATGGCTGAAGGCGCGCGAAGCAAAAAAGGGTGGGAAATAATGAGAGTGTTGTCCGCGTTCGCCGCGATCTTCATCGCGGCCGCGCCGGCCTTTGCCGGCGCGGTTGACGATCCGTCGATCGGCCTCTGGTCGACGCAGCTTGACTTCCCCTCGGGCTTGCACGGCGAGCTTACGATCGCGAAAGCGGGCGACAATTGGCGCGCGTCGATCGGGCGCATCGAAGTGATGTCGCCGGCTGCGGCACGGATGAAGTTCACCTTCCCGAACAATGGCGGCGAGCTTCGCCTCTCTCAGGACGGCGGCAATATGCGCGCCTTCTGGATTACACCGTCAATCTTCCTGACGGCGACGCATGAACCAGGCAGCGCGACGCAACCTTATGCTTCGCCGCTGCGGCTGATGCCGACGGGCGCCGGATGGCGCGCGATCGTCGAACCGCTTCCCGTCCGCTTCACGCTTTACTTGAAGATCTATCGCGACGCTGAGGGCAAACTTGTCGGCGCCTTTCGCAATCCCGAGTACAATTTCAACGGCGGCTTCCCGCTCTTCGCCGTTGCTCGCAACGGCGACAATCTCCATTTCACCGCCGATCGCGAGGACGCCGGCCGCGATATTGCCATCGACGCACGCCTGCTGCGCGCGCCTGATCGCGTCGAGGTCAACTGGCCGATCCTCGGTCGTTCGCTCGAACTGCTGCGGCGCTCGCCGGCAGAAGCGAAAGGCTTCTTTCCACGGCCGCCCGGCAGCGCGCCTTACACCTACCGGGAGCCGGAGCGCACCAACGACGGTTGGACTGTGGCGCGCGCTGCCAGTGTCGGATTCGACGAAGCCGCGTTGGCTGCAACCGTGCAGAGGATAATCGATATTGATCCCGCGACGCGCCGCGCCTGGCTGATCCATTCGCTCGCGGTCGTGCGCCACGGCAGGCTCGTGCTCGACGAATATTTCTACGGCTTCGACCGCGACCGCCCGCACGACTTGCGCTCGGCCGGGAAGACCTATTCCGCCGTGATGCTGGGCGCAATGATGCTGCAAGGCGTGAAGCTGTCGCCACAGTCGAAGATCTACGACGTGCTGACCCCGCTCGGTCCCTTCGCCCACCCTGATCCACGCAAGGCCAAGATCACACTCGCTCATTTGCTGACACACACGGCGGGCCTCGCCTGCGACGACAACGACGAGAACTCGCCCGGTGGCGAAGACAAGATGCAGTCGCAGAGCGCGCAACCGAATTGGTGGAAATACACGCTCGATCTGCCGGTGGCCTACGAACCGGGCGCCCATTACGCTTATTGCTCGGCCAACATCAACTTGGTCGGCGCCGCGCTCACAACGGTGACACATACCTGGTTGCCGGAGCTTTTCGATCGCACCGTCGCCGAGCCGCTGCAATTCGGCACGTATTATTGGAATCTGATGCCGACCGGCGAAGGTTACCTCGGCGGCGGCGCCCACGTGCGCACGCGCGACTTCGCGAAAATCGGACAAGCCTATCTTGCCGGCGGCGTCTGGAACGGCCGGCGTATCGCGAGCGAAGCATGGGCGAGAGAGGCGGTCGCGCCGCACGCTCGCATCTCGCCTGCAACGACGGGGCGCTCAGGCGAGGATTTCACCAACGTCTACTGGGAGACCGACGAAGGCTATGCCTGGCACCGGCTGGACGTGAAGTCGGGCGACAAGCGCTATCAGGCGATCTTTGCCAACGGTAACGGCGGCCAGTTGCTGGTAATCGTGCCTCAGTTCGATCTGGTCGTCGCCTTCACCGCCGGCAATTACGGTCAAGGCGTTTGGAATCGCGAGCGCGACGACATCGTCGGCGGCATGATCATCCCCGCCATTCGTCACTAGCCTCTCCACGCCGAACGAGGGGCGGCAAAGGCGCAAGCGAGGAACGTCGCAGATCGAATTGCGACGTCGAACATGTCGGGGGCGACAGAAAGCTCGCGGCCGCGTGAAGATCAAATTGTGTCAGAGTTTGTCTCAAGGCCTTTTGCGGCAAACTTTGTCCAAGACATGTGCCGCAGCGACAAACGGTCGTGATAATCGCCGGTCACCGTCGGGCCTGTGAACTGCAGACCTTGAGGAGAGTTGTCATGAACAAAGTTTGGCTCGTTATAGCGGCCGGCGGGCTGATGGGCTTTGTCAGCGAATTCGGCGCGCCGACGGCGTTGGCCAAGGAACGCTGCGTGTGCAGCATGGAGGTCCCGCCGGTGCCGCCGGTCGCCCCCGTTCCGCCCGCGCCCCCCGTGCCGCCTCCGCCGCCGCCCGACGGTCCGCGCGTGCACAGGCAGGTGATGATCATTGCGCCCGACGGTGAGCACGGCCGCCATCATGTCCGCCGCGTCGTGCGCGTGGTCGAGCGAGACGAGGACCATCGCATGACGCGCAAGGAGTTCATGCGCCGCGCCGAGCGCGCCTTCGACGAGCACGACAGGAACCACGACGGTGTCCTGGATAGCGACGACCTCGATGACATGGCCGATATCGACGAAGACATCGAAGAGATCGAGATTCCGGACGTTCCCGATCTGCCGGAGATCGCCGACGTGCCCGAGCCGCCGGAAGCGCCCGCCCCACCTGCACCACCGCGCCATCATCATCACTGACGAGATCGAGCTTTCGTCCCGGCCGCATTGCATCAGCGGCCGGGATGGCAAGCACCGATTAGGTTTTTGTCGTCGCGATGTTTGCTAGTTGCGCTCGGCGTGATCGGTATGGCCGTCGCCGCTGTCGCTGGATTGCGCCGGCGGCGTCGACGTGTCCGGTGCAGAGGTGTTCGCTGTGGACGCCGGTGCATCCGACGACGACGCCGATGAAGAAGAAGAATCGGTGGGCTTCGGCGCTTGCGCGGCTGATCCGGCGGACGGCGGCGCAGTGACGGTCGCGTCGCTCGTGCTCTGCAGCTCGGTGCCCTCTTGCGGTTTCACCATGACCGGCGAGGGGATGCCTTGCGCGACCATCGTTTCAAGGATGCTCTGGTCCAGCAGATAGGCCTGCGTAAGGTCCTGCATCCCGCTCTTCTTGTCGCCGGAATAGAGCTTCGCGCAAGCGCGCCCGAAGAAGGCTTCCGGGTTGGACGGCGCAGCCGCGAGCACTTGGTCATAGTCGGCGATCGCCTCAGGCCATCTTTGCAAGCGCAGATAAGCGTGGCCGCGCTGCAGTCGCGCGGTGACGTCGCGCGTGCCGAGCGAGATCGCCCGCGTCAGGTCCTGGATCGCGTGCGCGTTGTCACCCTTCTTGCCGTACGCGGTGCCTCGTCCCGTCAAGGCCGAAACATCGCCGGGTGTCGCCATCAGCACGCGCGTGTAGTCGATGATGGCCATCGCGTAATTCTTCGTCGCGCGGTAGGCGACGGCGCGATTGTAGACTGCCTCGATGTAGTCGGTCCTGATCTCGAGCGCCGACGTGTAATCGCTGATCGCCGAGCTTAGATCGTCTTTGGAGAAATACGCGTTTCCACGATTGTAGTACGCGGTCGCGCGCTGGTCCTTCTTGCGGCGCGAGTTGATGATCGCCGTGCAGCCGCGAATCTGTTGGTCGTCGGTAATCGGAAATCCGCCCGTGCACCACTTGTCCGGGTCGGTCATCGGAATGTCTTTCTGGGTCGGCGTCGTCGCGGAAGAGCGGTGGTGGCGATGGTGACCCTTGCTGCGAGCGTCCGCCGCTATGGTGAAGACGGCCGCCAAAGCGACGCCCAAAAGCGCGATCCGCAATATACGCATGACGATTTACTCCCACCCGCGCGGATTCGCGCAACTCGCGTCCGCAAGGTCAAGAGGGTGTCGCCACGAATTGAACGCGGGGCGTCGCCTGCAAGGCGTTAACCGTAAGCGAATGGCCTAGTTTTCGCGCGTCGCGGGCACGAACACGAAGCGCGTGTAGAACCAGCTTAGGCCGAGCAAGCTGACCCCGAGGCCGAGGAATGAGATCACGCGCCAAAGGCCGGTCAGCGCCGAGGCGTCATATAGGAACACCTTGCCGACCGTCAGCACCATGAGCGCGAGCGAGGCGTAGCGCAGCAGCTTGTCCTTGCGCAGCGCGCCGGCGAAGAGCAGCGCGATACCGCCGATGAGCCAGACGAAGGAGTAGGTGTAGATTTCGGCGTCGCTCGTATCGCCTCCGTTCAACATCGGGCCGTGATAGAACTGGCGCACGTTCAGCGACACCAGCACGAAGGCGAGCACCAGCGATCCTGCACCGGCAATCGGAGCAAGATTGAATTTCGAAACGGTCGGCCGCAGCCGCGCGCCCAACCAAAGCCACACGATCGGCAGGCCGAACGGCAGCAGCAAATAGTTGAACGCCAACCATGGGCCGACGTCGTGGGAAACGACCAAGGGGCTCGAGATCAGCATGTCGAAGAAGACGATGCGGAACGCGGCGATCGCGCCGATGATCACGGCGCCCCACTCGACGGCCTTTCGTTGAAAGCGCTTGGCGAGGAACAGCAACGCCAATGCGTAGGCAAAGAGGATGTTGGTGATGACGCCGCGTTCGAAGAACGTGCCGGGCGAAAACAGCACGTCCTCGCCGCTATAAGAGACGTGGCGGGTCAGGTAATAACCCATGACGCCTAAGAGCGCGATCGCCGCTCCCTCGAAGCTGCGCACCAAAGCGTCGTCCGCGCGCCGCCGGAACAAGACGCTCGCGCCGGCGAACATGAGCGCCGGAATGCCGAGTTGAAAGAGCGGCGCTTCGACGACCGGCACTTCGCTGATCGCGTGCAGCCGCGCCTCGGCGACGGCGTAGCTCGTCAGCTCGATTAGTAACAGGATCTGCGGCGCGAGCAGCACGGCGAACACGATCGCAACGGCGGCTGCGATCAGCCGCAAGGCCTTGATCTCGGTGCGCGTGTCGAGCCAGGCAATGATCAACACCTGAACCGCGAGGGCGACGGACAAGAACTCGCGTTTGAGTTCGATGCCGAGACCGAGCGACAGAAACGTGGTCGCGGCGACCGCGAACACGGCGAGCAAATGCTGCTTGTCTTCGGCCCGGCCGTTGAACGCTTCCATGACACGGCCGGTTGCCAGCGTCGCGAGCGCCGCCAGCGCCATCGCGACAGCGCCCCAGATCGGGAATACGCCTGTCTTTGTTGCGGCGGCGGCGACGGCCCAGTCGTCCGAGAATTCGTGCAGCCGCGCGTAAGCCAGGAGGTAGAAGAGCGCGGCGCTGATTGCGCATTGGAGCGCCCACGGCAATGCATCGCGCACACGCCACATCAAAATATAACCGCTCAACGCAAAGAGCGCGGCGAATGCGACCAATACGTAGGTGAATCCTTCGGTCCAATCGGTGCGCCACGCGATCAGCATCGCGATGCTGGTGACCAGCGCGAGCCACGGCGCCAGCCGGAAGCGTTCCTCTTCATAGGCTGCAAGCGCGATGCTTGCCGCTGAGAGCAAGCCGAAGAGCACCCATTGCGACATGCTGAAATCGCTTCGCGCCGTGATCGCCGCCATGAATACGATCGAGGCGCTGAGCACGATCAAACCGAAGAGGTTCGGCGCCGAGGCGCTGAAGTCGCGGCCCTCGTAAGGCAGCAGCGCCCGTCGCGTCGTCGCACCCAGCACGACCGCAACGCTCGCCAGAACGAAGAACGAGAGCCAGGCGCTGTCGCCGGGCGCGTCGAAGAACGAGATCCAAAGGAAGAGCCACAGGAACGCGGCGCCGATTGTCGGCCACGCGAGCCACCACCAACCGCGGTGGCGGATGAGGAGAAAGAGCCCGGTCGTCAGCGCAAAGAGGTAAGTGAAGAGCACCGGCGCGTTCGGTTCGTTCGAGCCGACCAGCGCCGGCGTCAGGAAGCCGCCGACGAGTCCGAGAACCGCGATCGGTGCGCCGTATTGCAGCGACATCAGCACGGCGGCGGCCGTGACGATTGCCATGCTGGCAAATCCGATCGCGGGCAAGATCAATTCGTAGACCGACGTGGCGGCGAAGAGAACGCCGTAGAGCGCGGCGATGCCCGCGCCAGACAAGGCCTGCGCAATCCGTTCGCCGTTGGCGATCGCCGGCCGCGCGCGAATGAACTGCGCGGCGACGAGCATCGCGATGCCGAGGATACCGCCGAGCACGCAGCGCACCGGCGGGCTCAACAACCCGGTGTCGATCGAATATTTGACAAGGAAGATGGCGGCGAGCGCGAGCGCGATACCGCCGATCCACACCGGCAAGCGGGCGCCGAACTGCCGTTCGAAATCGAACGGCTTGGGTGGCGAGGGCGGTGCTTTCCGAACCGGCGGCACGCTTGCCGGTTCTTTGGCCGGCTGCCAATCCGCGGTTCGTTTGTGGGCCCGCGTGGACTCGAGCCTCGCCGCGTCGCGCGACCTTTCCTGGATGGGTGAAGCCGGCATTTCCGGCGCCGTTGGCTCCGGCGTCGCCGCCGCATCCGGCTTGGCGGTCTCACCCTGTCCGCCAGCTGCACGAAAGGCATCGAACTCCTTGCGTAGCGCGACCTGCGCGGCAGCCAGCTTGTTGATCCTCTCGTGCAGGACTGCGAACTGCTGGCCACGCCGGAAGCTTCCGATCACCCCAATCGCAAGCAGCCCCAAAATGATGAGGATATAAAGAAGGTCCATGGCCCCGGCGCCAAATCAGTTGCCCGGAATCATAACATTGATTGCAGCAAGACTAAGGCGGATGTGATTGCTGCACTTGCGCAGCGCCGCAGCATTTCGCGAAATCGGCGCATGCTGAAGCGCGCGCTCACGATCGTCTCGACCGCAGTCGCTGTTTACGCGCTGGTGACGGCCGGTCTCTATGCGTTTCAACGCTCGCTCCTTTATCGCACGCAAGCGGTCTATCAGACGCCGGCCGAAGTGCACCTCACCGGCACCACGGTGGTGCCCCTCGTCGCGGCGGACGGTGTGCACACGATAGCTTGGTATTCGCCTGCGCCTCCAGGCGCGCCGACGCTCGTCTTCTTTCATGGCAACGGCGGCAGCGTTTCGGTGCGTCATTGGCGCATCCGCCGCGGCCAGAAAATGGGTTACGGCGTCTTCCTCGTCGAATACCGCGGCTTCGGCGGCTGCGAAGGTTCGCCGACGGAGGAGGGGCTCTATGCCGACGCGCGAGCAGCGCTCGATTGGCTCGAAGCACGCGGCGTGCACTCGACGTCGATGATCCTCTACGGCGAGTCGTTGGGCTCCGGCGTCGCGGTCAAGATGGCGACCGAGCGTCGGGTCGCGGGCGTCGTCCTCGAAGCGCCTTACACGTCGACGGTCGACGTCGCCGCGTTGAAATATTGGATGTTTCCCGTGCGTTGGCTGATGTGGGATCGCTTCGACTCCCTCTCGCGGATCAAGAAGATTCACGCGCCGCTTCTGGTGATGCACGGCGCCGCCGATGCAACGATCCCGCAGAGCGAGGGGCGCGAGCTCTTAGCAGCAGCGCTTGAACCCAAAGTCGGCTACTTCCCGCCCGACGGCCATCACCTCGATCTGGTTCTTCACGGCGCCTACGATCAGATCGATCAATTCATCGCACGGTTTTGGCGGGCGCCGGGACGCTAAAGCCTGTTCTTGTGGAACGCGCCGGCTTTCATGATCGCGGATAGATGCACGCCTTGATCTTGGAACAGCCACAAATCCTTCACCGGGTTGCCGTCGACGACGATGAGGTCGGCGAACGCGCCGGGCTCGATGACGCCGAGCTTGCCTTCGCGCCGCACGACTTGCGCACCGACCAGCGTCGCTTGGCGTATGATCTCGATCGGTGAAAGCACCTCGGCGCGGAACAAGAATTCGCGCGACTGATGCACCTGCAGTTTGCCGAGCAGGTCGGAGCCGAAGCCGACCGGCACGCCCGCGCGCTTGCAGATTTCGAGTGAGCGCAATCCGCCTTCGATCACGAGATCGTTCTTCTCGAGCTGCGATGCCGAGAGTCCAAGCGACCGGCCTTCTTCCTTCATCATGTAATAGGTGACGAGGTTTGCCACCATCAGCGCGTTGCGCTCCGACATCAGCCTGGCGGTGGACTCGTCGATCAGGTTGCCGTGCTCGATCGTGCGCACGCCGTTCTCGACGCCGCGCGTAATCGCTTCGGGCGTGTAGGCATGCGCGAGTACGTAGCGCCCGAAGGCATGCGCCTCTTCCACGGCGGCTTTGATCTCGCCGACGGAGAATTGCAAACTGTCGAGCGGATCCCATGGCGACGCGACGCCGCCGGAGAGCATCAGCTTGATCTGATCCGCGCCTTGCCGCATCTGCTCGCGCACGGCTTGACGCACACCATCGACGCCGTCGGCAATGCCGGTGATGAAGGAGAGCGCATCGCAGCAGTGGCAACCGGCTTGATGCTTGAACTGCGTGCGCCGGCGCGAGTCCGAGTGTCCGCCGGTCGGCCCGATCGCTTGGCCTGAGATGAAGAGGCGGGGCCCCGCAAGCGTCCCGTTCTCGACGGCTTCCTTGATGCCCCAATCCGCGCCGCCCGTGTCGCGCACGGTCGTGAAGCCACGCTCGAGCATCTGTTTGAGCAACACCGATGCCTTCGCCGTCAGCAGCGTCAACGGCATCGACTCGAGCCGCCCGATCCCGACTTCGACGAGATAGACGTGGGCATGACAATCGATCAGCCCGGGCATCAGCGTCTTGCCACCGCAATCGATCGTTGTCGCTCCGCCGGATTTGATCGGCGCCGAGGATACCTCGCGGATGGTATCGCCCTCGACGAGGACTTCGTATCCGCCGCGCGCTTCGTCCCATCGCGGATCGAGCAGCTGCATATTCCTGAAGAGAAATTGTTTCGTCATAGAAGGAGTCCCTTGGCCGCCGTGATAGTGTCACGTTGTGAACGAGCGAGCCAATGCCTATCGAACTCGTCAAGCCGGCGCCCCAATTCCTGGAAGGCTACATCGATGCGTTGCATCAGGGCTGGAGTCCGGACAACGTTCGTGGTCGTGCGGCCGCGGAGGAACATCTGACGCGCATTGCACAAGACGCCAACGCATTTCTCGCCAGTCTCGACGATCCCGACGCTATGGGTGCGCCGGTTAAGCTGCCCGATGGTTCGCTTGTTCCGCGCTTGCCGGGTTTTGTCCGTTGGATATGGGACGGTGCCTTCTGCGGCAGCATTGGCTTTCGCTGGCAGGCCGGCACATCCGCATTACCCGCGCATGTGCTGGGGCATATCGGCTATTCGACCGTTCCGTGGAAACAGGGCAGGGGATACGCCACACGGGCTCTGAAGCAGCTGTTGCCTTTGGCGCGCGAGCGCGGCCTGGACTATGTCGAGCTAACAACGGATCCAGCGAACATCCCGTCCCAGCGAGTTATTACCGGCAACGGCGGCGTACTGATCGAGGAGTTCGTGAAGGCGGCGGTCTACGGCGGCGGCAAGTCGCTGCGCTATCGAATCTGGCTTTAGCCGTTTGCATTCATTGGCTCGCGATCTTCAGCATAAGCGGACCGGCGATCGCGAGCGCCTTTCGCTCATCGGCCGGCAACGCAGCGATGGCTGCGGTCAGATGTTGCAGCCGCCGTGCACGCCCGCGTTCCATCAGCGCCTGACCTTTCGCCGTCGCCGCGATCTTGATGCCGCGCCTGTCGGCGGCATCCGTCGTCTTGCGCACGAGGCCGTCGGCCTCGAGTTCCGCGACCAACCGCGACATTGTCGGCGCGCGCACCTGCTCGGCGCCTGCGAGATCGTTCAGGCCCTGAGGTCCGCCGAACACCAGGACCGAGAGCGCCGAGAGCTTCGGCGCGGAGATCTGCGCTTCGCTGTCGAATTTGCGCAAACGCCGCAAGAGGCGAAGCGCGCCCGAGTGCAGCTTCTCGGCGATCTCGTGCATGCGCTTAGCGTCGGTGGGGGGTAAGGCCTTCGTCATCGTTCTTGACTTAGTTAGCAAAACTAAATATATTATGAGCGACGATGAAGAAAAAGGCAAGGAGAACGCCGACATGACCGCTCAAGCCTCGGCTGACGCCAAGATCAACCGCATCGAACAGATTCATCTGCCCGTGAAGAACTTGGCAAAGGCAACCGAATATTATCGCGACACGTTGGGCCTTGCCTTCATGTTCCAGGCGGCCAACATGGCGTTCTTCAATATCGGCGGCGTACGTCTGATGATCGGTGAGATCAATTCGCCGGATCAGGGTCCAGGCTCAAGCATCGTCTATTTCAACGTGGCGGACGTGCGCAAAGCGTCGGCCGAACTCGAACGCAAAGGCATCGCCTTCGTCGGTCCCGTCGAGACGGTCAACCGCACGCCGACGCACGATCTCTTGCTGCGCATCTTCAAGGACCCAGACGGCAACTTCTTGGCACTGATGGGCGAGACGCCCCGCGCCTAAGGAAAATCGCCGCCAGCTTGCCTTCTCTATTGCAGGCCTTGCGTCACGCGCTCGGTGGCAAGCGCTTCCTTCCTCGCCTCCGGTGCACGCGACGCCGCGACCTCGACGGTGACCGAGTGCAAGACGCCTTCGAACGTGAAGGGTGGGGCGTAGTCGCTGCAGACAGGTGCGATCGACTGCCCGACATCCATGCCGGTCGACGACACCATGACCGCCATTTCTGGAATCTCGATGCGGCCGCATTCGCGACTGTCGACTAGGAGCGTTGCCGTGCCGGCCTTGCCGTTGCGTTCGATCCGCACGCCGGCCGTGCAGCGCTTATTGGGAAGGCGTTCGGTCGATCGAACTTGGGAATGGTGATGAAAGAAGTTGTAGTCGAAGACCAGACGATCGTCTTTGACGTAGAGAACGTAGCCGCCGTTTGCGCTGCCGCGCGCGAGTATCGCGCCGTTCGCGCCATGCTTCTCAAAGTCGGCAGTGATGGTGAAAGGTCTGTTGCCCGTGGGCGGCGCAACGTCGGCCGATTGTCGCGACACTGGTGGATAGTAGACGAAACGCGTGCGCCGCGCGGTGTTACCGCGAAATTGAGCCGTCTTGAACAGTTGCCCGCCTCTACGGTCGTCGAGCGGCAAGACACCGTAGGCTTCCGCCTCTTGCCACCACAAATCGATCAAGCTCTTCAGCTTCTCCGGGTGCCGGGTCGCAAGATCGTGAGCTTCCGAGGCATCCGCGTCGGCGTGGTAGAGTTCCCACGTCTCCGTATCGAAATCGTCGCCGATCTCGTGATAGCAGACGGCCTTCCACCCCTCGCTCCAGATCGCGCGATGGCCGAACATCTCGAAATACTGACGCTTCTTTCGTGTCGGTAATTCGGCTGCGCCCGCTCGCAACGCATAGGCCATTGATGTGCCGTGCATCGCCATCTGCTCGACGCCGTGATGCGCCTTAGGTGCGGCGATCTCCAGGATCTCGAGGATCGTCGGCGCGATGTCGGTCACGTGATGAAACTGCGAGCGGATGGCGCCTCCCTCTTTGATCTGCGCCGGCCAGTGGACGATGAGAGGGTCGCGAACGCCGCCCGCGTGCGTGTTTTGCTTGTAGCGCTTGAGCGGCGTGTTTCCCGCCATCGCCCAGCCCCACGGATAGTTGGTGTGACTGTCCGGTCCGCCGATCGTATCGAGGCGCTTGACCGCCTCATCGACGTTTTCGCGTAGGCCGTTGAAATAGCGCATCTCGTCGAGTACGCCGGTCGGACCGCCCTCTTGGCTGGCGCCGTTGTCCGACATCGCGATGAACAAGGTGTTGTCCAGCTGCCCGAGCCGCGCGAGCGCATCGATGTAGCGTCCGAGATGCGCGTCCGTGTGCTCAAGGAATGCGGCGAAGGCCTCCTGCAGCCGCGCGGCAAAGCGACGTTCGTTGTCGGTGAGATCGTCCCACGCCTTCACTCCCGGATTGCGCGGCGGCAGAACGGTATCGGCGGGCACGATGCCGAGCGTCTTCTGGCGTTCGAACCAGCGCGCACGTATCGCGTCCCAGCCCTCGTCGAACTGTCCCCGGTATTTCGCCAGATAGTCGGCCGGTGCCTGATGCGGCGAATGGCAGGCGCCGAAAGCGAGGTAGGTGAAGAACGGACGGTCGGGCGCCGACGAAACATGGTCGTGCAGATAATTGATCGCCTGATCGACCAAATCCTCGGTTACATGATAGCCCTGCTCCGGCGTCGCGGGCGGCGCGATGTAATGCTGATCGTGCACCAGTTCCGGACGGAATTGATCCGTCTCGCCCTGAAGGAATCCGTAGAAACGATCGAAGCCCTTGGCCAGCGGCCAGTTGTGGAACGGTCCCGTCGGGCTCGTTTCATGCATCGGCGCCAAATGCCATTTGCCCACCATGTAGGTGCCGAAACCCTGCTCGCGCAGAACTTCGGCAAGCGTTGCGGCCGAGCGAGGCATCGCGCCGCGCATATTCGGAAAGCCGGTGTCGAAATTCGAGATCGCACGCATACCGACCGCATGATGGTTGCGGCCCGTCAGCAGGCAGGCGCGCGTCGGCGAACACAGCGCTGTCGTGTGAAAATTGGAGAAGCGCAGTCCCCCGCGCGCCAAGCGATCGAGATTGGGCGTTGCGATGGTTGAACCGTAATTGTTGAAATGCGCGAAGCCGACGTCGTCGAACACGACAATGACGACATTGGGGGCACCGGCTTTGGGGCGCGCGACCGGCGGCCACCATGGCGTCGAATCTTTGACGGTTCGTCCGATGTGTCCCTGAAAATCCGAATTGCTCATGACGGCGTTCCCACGATTGTCCTTAAGTGGGTTCGGCAATGACCGCCGCCCACACTTTCAAAGTTCAGATCGAGGGAACTGTGCTACCGCGCGTATCTTGGTTCAACCGGCTTGTGCGGGCCGACGTCGAAGCACGGAGAGGGATCGACGCCCTCCGATCCGGTCGCCTCGCGGATTAACCCGGCGGGAATTCGCCGCCGACGGTCATGATTACGACACCCAAACGACCGAGGTACCGATGAGCGTCCAGCCGTGGTCACTTTTTTCGAACAGAAAGAAAAAGCCGCCGCCGCAAAATCCGTGGCAGATGTTCTCAGCATAGAGCAAAGCATGTTGCCCGTGCGGCGACAGGCCGACCGGCGTCAACTGCCAAAGCGCAGCTTCGTCCCTGTTCTGAAAAGTAAGCAGCGCATAGAGCTTTGCCCGGCTGCGGAACAACTCTCCTGGTCCGTCATAAAACGATGGACCATCAGCGCCTTCGAAACATTCGCGTAGAAGCTGCGGATTGCTCGACTCGACAGCCGCAAAATATTCGCCAGTATCGATATTGAACTGCGCCCCTTTACCTGCCGCGTCGAGACCGCCGCGTGTAAAGGTTCGAGCGGAATAAGGGGCTTGTCCGGACTTGAATGAACTTCCGACGTGGATCGGAAACCGGTCGTGCCAGGGCGCAGTTGCGGAGCGGAACGATGCCAGTTGCCTAGACGGCAAGGAGCTGTAGAACGCGCGATAAACCGCACAGGCGTCGGCGCTGACGCGCGTGCGCCAAGACCAATCCGGCGGACGTGAGACGGCGCGGTCAATTGCCAACAGCGCGAGCACGAGTAGAGCTATTCCAGCGCCGATGCGACCAAACGTCTTCAATTGACAGTGCCCCCGGCGATCAGCAACGGCCGTGACAATGATGTGTGTACTCATGAATGTTTGAAAAGAGCCAGTTTGCGCCGAAGTTCAGATTTTGGCGAACGGCTTCCCGTTTGGCCGCTACGCTCGTTTTGGGGTCCTGCGCAGACGGACTGACCTCTCGGCGACGACGAAGGTCGGCGTAGAGGGGAAGCCGCAAATCTCGTTTCTCAATTCCGCGCGTTGACGCACGTCCACCAATTTGCGGAAGCGCACCCGCTTTGCTCGGGGGCGTCGCTCCGTCAAGACGAACGGCCTAGTGGTGTGTAAGCACCGACCACCCGAGATAGACGAAAATCGCGGTCGTCACGAGGATGATGACGGTCGGAAGAATTGTCGGGATTGAGTAGTACAACATTTGTACAGCCTCCTTCCTCTTTTCATGAGCTTGTTGAGGAGGGGCCGCCGGCGGCGGCCCCTAATTTCCGATCAAACCTGCTGCCAGATCGATGAAACGACCGAGCCCGGATTGAACAGTCCGGCCCTGCCGGCTTCCGCCACCGACTTCTGAAACGCCGTGTCGTTGGTGAGCTTGGTGCGTGCGTGATCCCACGCGGCGAGTGTCTCGTATTGGCTCGACAGCACATAATGGCCTACCGGGCCTCCGAGCTGCGTCAGCACACGCACGTCCGTCTCCGTCAGCTTCTTCACCTGCCGAACGACCTGGTGAAAGTACTCAGTTGCCTCGAAGTTTTTGCCGGGCGCAACCGTGAACGATACCGTTGCGATGATCATCGCCAAATCTCCATCTTGTTGTGTTGGATAGATGGCGGCGCACTTCCGCGCGTCGTCGAAACGCCATGAACGGGTTCCTGAAACCTCCCTTCTCCTGGCGCAAGATAATAATACGCGTTATTGGGCGCTCGACTTTGATCTCGATCATGGGGCGCACCGGGAACACAAGAACGCGCGACAACGTCGGTGCGACTAAAACGCCACGCAGATGTTCTGATCGACCCGCATGACGGACTCTTGAGCGAAGTCGCGTTTGTAGCTGTCGATGATCGCAGTGATTGCCGCGTTGTCAGCGGGCGTCCCGTCGTGCACGCGGATGAGGAGCTTGCTGTTTTCGCTGATCGTGCGCTTCGCTTCCTCGCTCAGCCATGCACCGCGGACGTCCGCGACCGAGAAGCCTTGCGGGAAGCGCGGCGTGATCTCGCGCTCCACGAAGCGCCGCCATTCGCGCGGGCTCACAGCGCCGCTCTTCGTGCTCAAGCCGAAATAGAGCTGCGTTTGAACGGCAGGCTTACCTGCGACACATGACGCGGGAGTGGGCGTCATCGTGCTGCATGCCGCGAGCGCAAGCGCGACGAGCGACGCAACGACGATCCTCATGCCATGATCCCCGACCAGCGCAAGGCCAGCCAAACGGTAACGGCGACGATCAGCGTTTGCACGATCAAGAACGGCCACATCACGCGCGGATTGAGCCAATTCCAATCCTTCGCTTCGCCGTAGGCCGCAAGCCCTTCCGACAACGTGTAGAGACCGAAGGCGGCCGCGAGCGCGGCCAAGCCGCCCGAGCCCGCAACACCGATCCACACGAGCACGCGGCTTGCGATATGTCCGACGAGTGCAATCACGCGCTCGATGGCAAAGTTGCGCCAAGTCATGACTTGCACCGGCGCCTTAGAGTCCTTTCGCCGCCTCTTGTGCTCCGCCTCGATGCCGCCGCCGAACGCCGCGGGCAGCAAGAGCAGGAATTCGACCGTCGCTGCGCCGAGCGCATAGGCGACCGCCTCCCAGACGGTTGCGTCCCAAATCAAAAACACCGTCGCCGCGAGCCCGAGTTCGCACACGGTCGCCCACAGTCCTGACAGAACGGCTGTCACCCAATCGCGAAACTCGAGCGTCACGTTGCGCTGGAAGAGGACGTCGCCCGTGATCTTCAGCGCGACGGCGATGAACCAGGCGCCGCCACCGATCAAAACCCAATGCAGAAACAGCATGAAACGGCGCGCCCGTCAGGTACGATTCGACAAGCTTCAGACTCTCACAGCGCGGCGCCGAAGACCAACCGAGGGTCCCCCGTTCACCGCATTTACGTCGATGCTAGCGGCCTCTAACGTGGTTCGACAACAAGGAGAACGCCGATGGCGAGCGCGCACCGCAAATTCTGGGGCTGGGGGACAGAGGATCAGACGGCCACGCCTGACGAGCGGGCGCTCATCACCAAGGCCCTAGGCGCACGCTTCCAGACCGCGCTTCCGACGCCCGTCGCCCCACCAAAGGTCGAGGAGATTGTGCTGCCGGCGTCGCGGCTTTCGACCCCCGCAAATCTAAAGCGCATTGCCACCACGGACCCGCGCGAACGCCTCATCCATGCCTACGGCAAATCCTTTCCGGATTCCGTGCGCATGTTTCAGCGGCACGTGCCCCATCCGCCAGACGTCGTCGTCTATCCGGAAAGCGATGCGGACATCGCGGCAGCGCTTGACTGGGCGAGCAGTGCGGGCGCCGCCGTTGTTCCTTTCGGCGGTGGCTCGAGCGTCGTCGGCGGCGTCGAGTGCGATGTCGGCGGCAGCTACAAAGGAGTGATCACGATTGATCTCGCGCGTCTCGACCGTGTGCTGGAAATCGATCGTCAGAGCAGAGCCGCGCGCATCCAGGCCGGTACCTACGGGCCCGCGCTCGAAGCGCAATTGAAGCCGCATGGCCTGACGCTGCGCCATTTCCCGCAGAGCTTCGAATTCTCGACTCTCGGCGGCTGGATCGCGACGCGCTCCGGCGGTCACTACGCCACGCTCTACACGCACATCGATGATTTCGTGCAAAGCCTGCGCGTCGTGACGCCAGCGGGCACGATAGAGACGCGGCGCTTGCCGGGTTCGGGCGCGGGTCCGCAGCCTGAGCGTCTTTTCCTCGGCTCCGAGGGAATATTCGGCATCATCACCGAGGCCTGGATGCGCGTGCAGGACGCACCGAAATTCCGCGCCAGCGCCACCGCGAAGTTCGCCGATTTCTTCGCCGGAGCGCGGGCCGCTCGCGCGCTCGGCCAAGCGGGCCTCTATCCGTCGAACTGCCGCCTGATCGACGCGGCCGAAGCGGCGGGCACCGGTGCGGGCGACGGTTCGGCAGCACTCCTCGTGCTCGGCTTCGAAGGCGCCGATCATCCGCTGGACGCATGGATGGCGCGCGCGCTTGAACTCGTGCGGGATCACGGCGGCAACGTCGAACAGCCGAAAGCGCCTTCGGCGCATCGCGAAGGTGCCGCAGGCGCATGGCGCAATGCCTTCCTAAGGGCGCCCTATTATCGCGAGGTCATGGTGCCGCTTGGCCTGATCGTCGACACGTTCGAGACGGCGATCACCTGGGACAAGTTCGAAGGCTTCCACACGACGATCACGAGCCGCATGCAAGACGTGCTCAAGCGCGTCACCGGAAAGCCCGGCAGCGTCACCTGCCGCTTCACCCACGTCTATCCGGATGGTCCCGCCCCTTACTTTACTTTCCAAGCGCTCGGCCGATTCGAGGCGCTGATCGATCAATGGCGTACGATCAAGGAAGCCGCGAACGATCTCGTCATATCGGCCGGCGGCACGATCACGCATCATCACGCGGTCGGGCGCGATCATCGCTCGGGCTACGTGCGCGAGTGCCCGCAGCTTTTTGCCGACGCATTGCGCGCTGCGAAGTCGCGCCTTGACCCGCAAGGTCTGCTCAACCCGGGCGTGCTGATCGATCCTACCGACCGGTCCGTCGGTATCCGTGGCGCGATGGCGCCCAGTTGATCGACTGTTGCGCGGAAGTCGGACGTTGGACCAATCAAACATCTTCATTGGCGCAAATCGGCCCTTCGGCGCTTGTTGCAACACTTGTTGACCCTTGACGCAGTGGCTGAACCTCCGTGACGCCCCTATAATTTCTCTAACTTGAGTCCCTGCGGAAGGAGAGCCGCGGGGAGGGGCGGGGCATCATGATTCGCAACATCATCATCGGGCTGGTTGTGCTCGTGGCAGCGGCGGTCGGCATCGCCTTCGTGCTGCCGCAGCATCCTCACATGCAGCGTGAGACCATCGTCGCCGCATCGCCGGAACAGGTGTTTGTCATCGTCGAAGACATGTCGCGGTGGAATGACTGGGCGCCCTGGGCGAAGATGGATCCGGACATAAAGCAGACGTTCGAAGGCCCGGGAAAAGGCCTCGGCGCCAAGATGTCCTGGACCAGCGAAAAGCTCGGCAACGGCTCGATGACGATCGTCGAGAGCACGCCGTTTAAGGAAATCAAGGAAGACCTCGATTTCGCCGGCAACAAGGCGACGGCGACGTTCACGTTCGCGCCGGCCGACGGCGGAACGAAGGTGGTGTGGAGCTTCGATTCCGACGCCGGCATGAATCCGATCTCGCGCTACTTCGGCCTGCTGCTCGACAGTATGGTGGGCAAGGATTACGAGACCGGGCTCGCCAGTCTCAAAGCGTTGGCCGAGTCGGATGCGAAAGCCGCCGCCGAGCTCGAGCAGCAACAGGCCGCGGCAGCGGCACCGCCCGACGTACCGCCGCTGCCGGCAGCCGCCGATCCCAACGCGGGCCCTGAGGTCATGACTGTCGAGGCGCATCCGATCGTCATGATGCGCGCCACCGCAAATGCCGACGACGCGAAGTCGGTCAGCGACGCGCTCGGGACCGCCAATCAGAAGATTCTCGACTACGCAATGAAGAACAACCTGAACCTTGGCGGAGCGCCGCTCGCGATCACGGTCTCGCATGACGCTGCCGGCAAATGGGTATTCGATGCGGCGCTGCCGCTCGACGAGACGCCGGCATCACCGCCCGCTCCTGAGGACGGCGTAAAGGTGGGCAAGACATACGCGGGCAAAGTCGTGAAGCTGACGCACAAAGGTTCGTACGCGTCTCTCAACGACACCTACGCGCGCATTCATGCGTACACCAAGGAGAACAAGCTCAAAGAGGGCGCGGTCTCTTGGGAAGAGTACGTCAATGATCCGGCGGAAACGGCTGAAGAAGATCTGCTGACCAACGTCTACGTCGTTCTGAAGGAATAGATTTGGCGACGGCGCCCGCGAAACCGAAGGCGCCGTCGGCCGGATATTCCGGCACGCCGCTGCTCAAGAAGCTCGGCTATTCAAGCGAGCAGGCCGCAGCTTTGATCGATGTGCCGAAGGCCCTGCGCCCTCAGCTCGCCGCCGCCAAGTTCAAGTCGCTCACCGAAATTCCAATCGCCGACGTTGCCGGCTTGAGGGGACACCTAGATGCCGCACACGTCTTCGCGACGGAGCGCGCCAAGCTGAGGCGCGCCCTGCCGCATCTGATGAAACGCATCGCACCTGCAGGTATGATTTGGGTCTCGTGGCCCAAGAAGGCCGCGAAGATGGAGACCGACATCACCGAAGACGTCGTGCGCGCGGAGGCGCTCCCGCTCGGGCTCGTGGACGTGAAAGTCTGCGCCGTCGACGAGACTTGGTCAGGGCTCAAATTGGTGATCAGAAAGGGATTGCGGAGGTAGAAAAAACGATGCGACCGCTGAGCTTGTCTGTTTTTCTGGTGGCGACCGTTGCGGTGCCGGCATTCGCCGCAAGCGCCGCGCTCGAGGAAACAGGTCTTCCGGGAACAACCTGGGCCATCGATTGCAGCAAACCGCCGACCACGTCGAACTACTACCTGACCTACAGCGTCAACAAGGACGGCCAGCTCGTTGAGACGCTCAAGGATGGCAACAAGGACAAGCCTCGCTCCATCCGCAATCTCCAAAACGTGTCCAAAGAATGGCTGCTTTACACGTTGGACGACAGCGACGGCGAGGCCGTGAACATCCTAACGTTCACCGACAGCCAGGGCCGCAAGAAATCTTGGTGGTCGGTCGGCAACGGCGGCACCGTCTACATCATCGACGGCAAATTCCCGGACGGCAACGGCAGCCCGCCGTGGTTCACGCAGTGCAAGTAGCTGACGCAGCATTGCCTCGAATCAGCCATTGCCTCATCGTTCCAAGTGATTCTCGGCTGAAGTTTGCAGGGGTGCGGCAGATGGCAAATCCTTCTGAGTTCGTGGTCAAGCACAGCGTCGCGACGGCGGGCGCAATTCCGCTGACCATTGCCACCAATTGGTATCTTGAGACCTTGAGCCCGGCGGGGATCGCGCTCGTGTTCATTCTCTTCCTGGCCGCACTCAACGGCGTCGCGGCGCTCTTTCGGTTGAGCGCGAAGTCCTAGACCTTCGACGACGGACTGCTGGATGCAAGCCCAACTCATTCGCGTCGGCGTTATTGTCGGCGTCGCTGCGGTCACGGCGCTCTCGGTCGGTTACTCGACACGTGAGCTCGGCGGCAGCCCGCCGACGGCCGAAGTCGAATCCAGCATTCCTGTTGTGCCTGAGCAGCCTGCCGCCGACGTGTCGGCGCCGCAGTTGATACCTCCCGCAGGCACTGACCACGGCGCACCGGTGCCGGTGGCGCCGCCGCCTCCACCCGTGCCGCCCGCCCCCGCAATGGTACCGGAACGACCGGAGCTGACGGCGAACGCGCCGACGTCACCGGAGCACCGCTCGCGCTTCAGACTGAGCGGCGTTCGCCCGGCGGCACCGCAAACGAGTCCCGCTCCGACTTTGATAGAGACGCCCGCGGGCAGCGCCGTGCCGGCGGCGGCATCGCCGAGCGCTCCGCTGTCCGGGCAAGTGCCACCCGATATTCCCGGCATCGATCCGACCGACCCGTCGACGTGGCCCGCGGACTTGCGCCCACCGGCTGCTGCAGGCGAGCCTTTGGAAGCGCGCACTGCGCATCCCGCTGCCAGAGCGCCGGCTTCTGTCGCTGCTGCGAACCCGGTCGATGCCAACACCGCACCGAGCGAGAAGGTGTTGAGCTATTTCCAAAAAACCAAGACGCAGGTCGATACGAGAGGCGCGTTCGGCTTCGTGCTCTTCACGCGCAGGCCCGTCACAGCTCAAGAGAAACGGACGCAGAGAGATTTTTGCGAGACCATCCTCGCGTCGCTGGATTTCATGACGCCTGCCGCGGTCACGACGGCGGTCGCCGAGCATCACGATATCCTCGCCACCTATTGGCCGATCGACGCGTCGCGAAACTCCTTCGACGTCAGCGTCGCCTTCGCCGCGCGGGACTGCGACGACCTCATCGCCTGGTACGACTACAATCTTGCGCGCGCTCTCGCGGCTAGAGCCGGCGTTGCGCAGCTCGGCGGTCCGCTTCTCATGACTTGGCCGTCGTCCGGTGGAGATGAGCGCGATCGAGATCCGCTCGTCGTCGATTTCTCGAAGGCAAATCATGAGCGCGCGACCAAGGCGCTGCAATATTGGTTCCGCCAGCTGCGCAATCGGCCGTCGCTGTGGACCAACCGCATTCGCGAAGGAACGATCCGCGCCGAGCTCGCCGACGCCGTCAACGACACCGCTGGCGTCATGCTCGCCGTTCTTTCGGGCAAGTGGGACACGCTCAACACCGTCACCGCCTCCGCGACGCCGTAGCGGCGTCAAACCGGCGCAGCTCCCAGATCGCACTCACTCCATCGGGCAGATCGGCTCGGCGTCTTCGCCGCGCGGTTTCGGCGCGCTGCCGCAAGCCGCGTCCCACCACGGAAGCACGACCTTGTCGAGCGCTTCGTTGCGTGCGCTGAGCGCCGCGACGTCGAGGTCCGCGGGCCTTTGCAATTCGACGGGAACACCTTCTTTGTGCTCGCATGCGATCGCGCGAAGTTTTGCCGGGGTGCGCCGTCTCGAGCAGGCGCGCGCCGCGTCGGCGTAGAATTCGTTCGCCACCCGAACTTGTTGGGCCGCGAGCGCCTGCCGTTCGGCGAGGCTTTCGCCCGCAACAGGCGGCCCGTCGGTCGGTGCGCTGTCGGGCTCCGGCAGCTTCAAGATCGTCCGTGCTTGATCAAGCATCACGCCGTAGCGCCCGGCATGGATCGTCAGTTCCCATACCGTCGCGGCCTCCGCCTCAGCGCGTGCCTTCGCCGGTGCGTCGTCGTCGTTGCCGCCGAAAAGGCTGGTCACTTCCGAACACGCCCCCAAAGCGGCCGAGGCGGTCGCAAGCAACGCAATATGAATCAGATGTCGCGGCCAAAGGCGCATGCGTGCGTCCCTTGATTTGGGGCGGCGAAAGGTTGCCGACCGCCGCAGCAAAAGCAAGAGGGGACGTCGCTAGGTTCTGTTTCGAAGCGCTTTGAGCCGGGCGTCGTAGGTGGTCATCAAGCAGGAGACCATCGACTGCGCCGCGACCCGGCAATGCGTATCGCGCTCGTTGAGCCAGGCGCGCTGCTCGCTCTTGAGTTTCATGCGCGCCGGCTCGTCGGCCGCCCAGCCGACTGCGTCGAAATATTCGTCGGCGACCCGCCGGTCCATCTGCGCCAATTCGCGTGACGAACAGATCGCATGTTCGACATCGCTCGCGGCTTTGGTGCAGTCGAACGAAGCTGCCGGCGCACGAGGATCGTTGCGCAGGAAGGGGCGCAATTGGCTAAGAGGTATGTGCACCTCCTGTGGCCCAGCCACATAGGCCGCGACCTGATAGGCGTCGAAATAGATCGCAAGCTCATTCGGCTTCAGGATGAAGTTTTCGAAGTTCTTGCCGATCGGTGCCGCGCCGCGCGCGATCCAATCGGTGTCGCTGCCGCCGTCCGGCCCGCTCAATTCCTTGTTCAGCGAAGCGATCGATAGTTTGCTGATGCGCGCGACGCCGGCCTTGGTGAACAGGTCGCCGATGTCGACCTGCGCGCCGTCCGGTCGCAAGAAATTGAATGCTGTGAACGTCGAGTTCGGATGCGCCCCGCCGGTGTACGTGTAGTAGGTGAAAAGCACACTGAACATGGCGCTGTCGTTACGCCCGATTTCGTAGCCGATTTCGCCGCTATAGTTTTGCCCCGGCGTCATCGTGCCCTCAGTCAAATAGCCGCGAAAGCTTTCGAGATTTTCCTCGATCCACGCGTTGATCGCTTTGTCGATCGCGGGAACACCGGTCTCCGGATACTTGAAGTCGATATCGTGCGTCGGCTTTTGCTCCAGAATTTGACGCTCGGTCACTTTAAGAGCGTCGGCCGACGCGGTCGCGACGCTGAGAAACATCAGACTTGCGAGAACGGCGTGGAACTTGAGTTTGAGTGTCATGCGCTTGTTCAACTTTTGGAAAGGTCGCAGCAACGTGATCATCTTGTCGCGCCTCAAGCAAGCGACGGTGCTCCCCGCGTCCATTGATTTTACGTTGTGCCGGGGGCAGCTTGCGCAAAATCACCCCAAAAGGAGACGTCGAATGCTTCGAGATCGGCTGATGGTCGCCGCAGTCATCGGTATTGCCGCCTCGGGCGCGAGCGGTGTTGCGCTCGCGAAAACGAGCACCGTCAAAGTCGCCATGCACTTGATCGATGCCAATGGCATCCACGCGCAGATCGGCACGCTCACGCTCTCCGATACACGCGATGGCCTAAGCATCAAGACTTCGCTCAAAGGTTTGCCGCCGGGCGATCACGGCTTTCATGTGCACCAGAACCCATCCTGCGATCCGGGAGAGAAGGACGGCAAGATGGCGGCGGGCCTTGCAGCCGGCGGCCACTACGATCCGGGCGCGAAGGGCAAACATATGGGTCCGATGGGCGACGGTCATCTCGGCGACCTTCCGTTGCTTCACGTCGACGCGAAGGGCGACACCAAGGAAACGCTCGTCGCGCCGCATCTGAAGCTCGCGGACGTGCATGGCCGGAGCTTCATGATCCACGCCGGTGGCGACAATTATTCCGACGATCCGGCAGCGCTCGGCGGCGGCGGCGCGCGCATCGCTTGCGGCGTGTCGAAGTGAGAAGGTGAATCGTGAGCGGCGGGCAGGGACCGGTTTGGTACGCGACCGAAAGTGAGGTCGCGGTCGTGCACTTCGACCGTCCGCCGGTCAACGCCATCGACCTTGCGCTCATCGAGCAGCTCGGCTTGACGCTCGATGATCTTGCTCACAAAGACGCCTTGCGCGGTATCGTCGTGACGGGAGCCGGCGTGAACTTTTGCGCCGGCCTCGACACCAAGACCGTACCCAACTACGGCGCGGACGATCTCCGCGCTCTGACGGCGGCGATCAATCGTGCCGTGCCGATGCTTTATGGCCTTCCCGTTCCGACGGTTGCGGCGATACGCGGCGCCGCGCTCGGCGGCGGCTTTTGTTTGGCGCTTGCTTGCGACCATCGCGTCGCCGCTGAAAGGAACGCGCGCATCGGTCTGCCTGAGGTGGTCGCGGGTATTCCCTATCCGGCGGCGCCGCTCGATCTGATCAACCAAGAGCTCGAGCCTGGTGTCCGCCGGCGCTTGGCGTTGCACGGCGAAACCTTCACCGCTGAGCAGGCCAAAGCCGCAGGTCTCGTCGACGAGCTGGTGCCGGAAGGGGATCTCGTTCCGCGCGCCATCGAAACGGTGCTTCGCCTCCACCGCTTGCCCGGCTATGCCGCAGTCAAGCACCAGTTGCGCGGCTCGCTCCTCGATCGCATGCGCAAGCATTTCGAGACGGTCGATCCAGTCGCCAGCGTCCTCCTTGCGATGCGCCGGGATCGGCAGTGATCGAAAGGCCATAGCTTCCCGCGGCGCTTACCCGCACTGGGAATTGGATCACGACGCGCACATGCAGCAAAGGCGGGCGCCAATCGCCGCGGTCGGAACTCATCCCGCATTCGTTCGCGTGCACGGCTTGTTTCGTGATAGAGTGGCCGCGACACGCTACTCCGGAGACGAGCTATGCCGAAACTCACCCGCGCCGGTGTGCAAATCTACTATGAGGTTCATGGAGACGGGCCGGTGCTGCTGCTCAGCCACGGCTACTCGGCGACGTCGCAAATGTGGCGCGGTCAGATCGGGGCCTTCTCGCGATTCTACAAACTCGTCACCTGGGACATGCGCGGCCACGGCCAGTCGGACTATCCCGAGGATCAGAACGCCTATAGCGAGAACGCCACCGTCGACGATATGGCGGCGGTGCTCGACACCGTCGGCGCGCGTGAAGCGATCGTCGGCGGCCTCTCCCTCGGCGGCTACATGTCGCTTGCCTTTCGCTTGCGGCATCCGGAGCGCGTGAAGGCGCTGCTCATCATCGATACCGGACCCGGATTCAAGAACGACCAAGCGCGCGGGGATTGGAATAAGCACGCCGCGAGCTTCGCGACGGAATTCGAAAAGAACGGTCTCGCGTCGCTGCAGTCGCGCAGTTCGGAAATGGCGCAGAGTGAACACCGCGACGCCTCGGGCTTGATCAAGGCCGCCAAAGGCATGCTGACGCAGCGTGATGCCGGCGTCATCAATTCGCTTCCCACGATCGACGTGCCGACGCTCGTCGTGGTTGGCGCCAACGACAAGCCGTTTCTCGCGGCCGCCGACTACATGACCGGCAAGATCAAGAACGCGGTCAAGGTCGTGATCCCGAACGCGGGCCACGCCGTCAATATCGACCAGCCGCAAGCGTTCAACGCCGCAGTCCTCGCTTTCCTCAAGGACGCCGGCCTGCAGCGCTAGCGGGCTCGAATTTGAACAGGAATGCCGACAGCGCGTTGTGCGACATGTGCGCGACAACGGCCGGCATCAATGAGCCCGTCGCCAAATAGGACACGCTGTAGCCGAGCCCAATCATGGCCGTGCTGATCATGCCGATTGCGCCTTGATAGGTGTGACCGAGCGCAAAACCGAGTGCTGCAACGGCGGTGGCGCTCCACGCATCGCCCGTGATGGCTGCGAGGCGGGTGATCGCAAAGCTGCGAAACAAGACCTCTTCGGTGATGCCCGCCGTCGGACACACGATGAAGAGAAACGCCAGTGTCTCGCGCGGCGTTTCCGGCAGAACGCGGGCCAAGATCGGCGGCACCGGCACGTTCCATCGCTCTCGCCACGTCTGCGCGCTCGCGGCAATGGCGAGGCTGTAGATGGTCAGCGCACCCACCCACAGCGAACTCGACCCGAGATCGAGCTCAAAGTGCAAGCCCAGCGAGGCAAGAGGCGCGCTCTCGACCCTCAGCACCAGCATCGCGCCGACGAACAGCGCCCAAAGCACCAGGCACGAAGAGATGTAGATGCTGATGCGCGGAATCTGATCGACGTTTCGCACGCGCGCATTCTGAGCCGCCATCAGCGGAAACAGCACAAGCAGCGCAAACAACAGCGCCCAGCTCCAGATGCCGTAGTGCCCGGCGTCGGGAAGCGTCACGCGTGCCGCCTTTCGAGCGTGCGCTTGATGAACGCATCGACATCGTCGAGCACCTTCGCGCGCCAGCGCCAGCCCCACACGAAAGCGAGCAGAATCTCGAAGTGCCCGATGCGCGGATAGACCTTCAACTCAGCGACGCTGCCGGCGTTCTTCAGAGCCTCCGCCAAACGCGTGCTGTTTGCTTCCTTTGCGACGCGGTCGTACGCACCGTGCAACAACAGCATTGGCACGGTCTGCTCGCGCACCAGCTTGATCGGGCGCGCGCTTTCGGGGGGCGAGGCTGCAGCGAAGATGTCGCGCATGATCGGCCATTTCGCGGGATTCATCGTATAGGGTCCCGCGATCCCGATGATGCCGCGAAGATGCGACGGCTCTATGCCGTGGGCGCGCAGATAGCTCGGGTCGAGCGCTAACAGCGCACCGATATGCGCGCCGGCCGAATGCCCCATGACGAACATCGGGGCACCGCCGAAGTGCCCGCGATTGTCGTCCGTCCACTTGATGGCGAGCGCGGCGTCTTCCATGAAATCCGGAAACCGGGCGCTCGGATACAAGCGATAGTTCGGGACGACCACGGCGTAGCCGCGCCCGGTGAACGCGGCGGCGAGTAGCGGGTAGATTCGCTTGTTGCCCGATGTCCAGCCGCCGCCGTGGAAGAAGACGATCACCGCGCGCGGCGTGCCGTCTTTGGGAAAATAGACGTCGAGCTTCTGCCGTTGCAGCGCACCATAGGGAACATGCCTCAAGTCCGCCGGTTTCGACGGTATCGAAGCCTCCTCTTGGAAAACACGTTCCATCGGCTTAACTCATCCCTGGCGGTCGCGCCGACCAGCATATGCGATTGCTGCACTTGAGAACCATAACGAAGAAACAGGTGAAAAATGGAACGGACGGCGCTCTGCTGCTGCGGCCAATTGCGCATCAAAGTTAGTGGCGAGCCGATGCGCGTCGTCACATGCCATTGCTTGCAGTGCCAGCGCCGCACGGGCAGCGTCTTTAGCGACAACGCCTATTTCGATCGCAAATCGATCGTCGCCATCGAAGGCAAGTCGCACGAATTCGCGCGGCGGACCGATCGCGGCAGCCTGTTGCATTTCAGGTTCTGCCCCGAATGCGGTTCGACCCTGCATTGGGATGTCCCCTCAGAACCTGAGACGATCGGTATCGCGGTCGGCGCCTTCGCCGATCCCGGGTTTCCCGCGCCCACGCGCTCCGTATTTGGCGTGACGCGTCACGAATGGGTGATCAATCCGAAGGGCGCCGAAGCCTTCCTCGCCAATCCCGCCGGCCCCCGCGAGGACTAGATCGGCGGTCCTATACCAAGCGCTTCACGAGCAGGATCGTCGTGAGGCCGCTGCTCCACTCTTTGTCAGGATACTGCTCGACCTCTTTATATCCGCGCTTGCGATAGAAGGCGCGACTGACCCCGTTGAATGAATGCGTCTCGAGACGCGCGGTTTCGAATCCCGAAGCGGCAATTGCGGCCTCAGCCTTATCCATGAGGCAAGAGCCGGCACCAAGGCGCGCGTGACCCGCGCGCACATGCAGCGCGTTCACAAAGTCGCCGTCCCGATCGACGAATCCTACGACTTCACCGGCCTTTTCGGCGACCCAGAACTTTTGTCCTCGCAGATCGACGTAGGCGGCGGGACGATCTTCTTCGCGAAATGCCAGCGCATCGGACTGCGAGACCTGCGGTCGCCAGGTGCTCTCAAAGGTGTCGCAAAGAATTGCCACCAGCTTCGGTGCGTCGCTCGGACGTGCGCGGCGGACAACGAGACTTTCAGAAGTTTCCATGCAGTCAGCGTAACGGCGAATTCGGCAACGGCAAGATCCGCCGGTGCAGGCCTAGATTCATTCCGGCGTCGCTGCCTGCGTCCGCCGCGGTTCGAGCGCCGCGCTTTCGACGGCAATCCGGTGCCGGAGCAGAAGGGCGTTGAGGATCGACCACACGATCGCAACGCCCCACTGCCCGAAGGCGAGCGGCAGCACGGCGATCTCGCCCGCGACCACCCAATAATTCGGGTGCCGCACGAGGCGAAACGGGCCGCCAGTCACGAGCGGCGCGTTGTCCACGGTGATCACGCGCGTCGTCCAATAGGGCCCGAGAGTCGCCAGCACCCACACACGCGCAGCCTGCAGCAGCACGAACACGCCGATCAACCACCAGTTCGGCCATCGGTCGAGCGGCGTCAAAGCGACGATGGCGACGAGCCAAGAGAAATGCAGCAGCATCATCACCGGATAATGCCCGGCGCCGACCTCACGTCCGCCGCGCGCCAGAAGCCGCTTGGTGTTGTAGTTGCTGAGCGCAAGCTCGCCGAGCCGCTGCAGCGCCACCAATCCTACGATCCAAATCACCGGACTGCGCATTATGTGCGCGAAGGTTTCGCTCAAGGCGGCTCAGACCTCGATCGTCATCAGGCCGGCAGTGAAGCCGGGGCCCATCGTCGTCAGCAAATACCGTCCCTTCGCGCCGGCATCGAGCGCCTCGCGCAAGATGAACAGCACCGTCGCCGACGACATGTTGCCGTGCTCACGCAGCACCGAGCGGGAATAGGTGAGAGCGCCCTTCTGCAGCTCGAATATATCTTCGAGCGCGTCGACAACCTTTGCTCCACCCGGATGGCAGACGAACTGATCGATATCGCCGAGACACAAGCGATGCTTGCGCAAGAAGGTGTCGACCACTTCGCGCATCTCGTTGCGCACCAACGTCGGAATGTCGCGAGAGAACACGACCTGCAGACCGTCGTTGGCCACGTCCCAGCCCATGATGTCGAGCGTGTCGGGCCAGGTGTGCTCGCCGGACGCCACGATGCGCGGCGCGTTCTCCGGTGCATCATCGCGGCAGGTGAGAACCGCACCCGCCGCGCCGTCGCCGAACAGCGCCGTCGCAACAAGATTTGCGCGGCCGCGATCGTCGCGCCGGAACGTCAGCGTCGAGAGCTCAATATCGAGAAACAGCACGCGCGACTGCGGCGCCGCTCGCGCCATGCTCGCGGCCCGCGCCAATCCGAGCACGCCGCCGGCGCAGCCCAAACCGAACAGCGGCACGCGCTGCGTATCGGGCCGAAAGGGCAGGCGTTGCATCACGCGCGCGTCGAGCGCCGGCGTCGCCACGCCGGAGGAGCACACCGTGACGATGCAGTCGATGTCCTGCGGTCGCAATTCCGCTTGCGCCAATATTTTTGAGGTAAGGGCGGTGAGAATCTCGGTCGCTCGTTCGAGAAACAAGCTGTTGCGCTCGGAAAAGCTGTGCGGCTCCAAGAACCAATCAAGCGGCACCACCGAGTGCCGCCGTCGAATCTCGGCGTTGCCATAGATGGGGAGCAACCACCGGTAACCACCCTCATTCGTGGAGAAATAGCGCGCAGCGCGCTCGGCAATTTCGTCCTGGATGATGTCGTAGGGCGGCGTTGCCGTGGTCAACGCGAGCAGACGAGGGGCAGTTGCGAACGCGTGCGACATAGGACACCGTCTTTGCGAGTCGAGTATCCGATCGCTTTGGCGAGACTACGCAGGGTCGAGCCGCCCGTTCCACAGTACACATGTCCGCTCGCGTCTCTGTGATTGAGAGCGGCGTTTTCTGAAGGGGCATTCATTCCGGTGAACCGCGTGGACGCAGCGAGGTCGGGCGACGGTGCGGTAGGCGCCGCCACTGTGCCGCTTACGACCTGGATCGGCTTTTCGATCATGGGCGTCGCGATGTTTATCGCGGTTCTGGATGTACAAATCGTCGCGACGTCGCTAACCACAATTCAAGACGCGCTGGACCTCTTTCCCGACCAAATCAGCTGGATTCAAACCGCCTATCTGATTGCCGAGGTCATCGCGATTCCGCTGACCGGCCTTCTGATCCGCGGGCTGTCGATGCGCGGCCTCTTCGTGGTCGCCGTCACCCTTTTTACATTTTCCTCTGTAGGATGTGCGGGCAGCGACAGTTTCGAGACGCTCATCGTTTGGCGCGCGCTGCAAGGCTTCTTCGGCGGAACGCTGATCCCGATCGCGTTCACCGCGGGCCTCATCCTCTTCCCGTCGCGCTTGCAAGGTCCGGCATCGACTGTCGCCGGTGTGCTCGCCGTGCTTGCGCCGACAGTCGGTCCCATCGTCGGCGGCTGGATCACCACCACCTTTTCCTGGCACTGGTTGTTCCTAATCAACGTCGTCCCTGGATTCCTGTGCGCTGTCGCCGGCACGATGCTGGTGCCGGCGGATAAGGCCGACGCGGGCGAACTCCGCCGCCTCGATGTTCTGTCGCTGATCCTGATGGCGGTGGCGCTCGCGGCGCTCGAGATCGGCCTCAAGGACGCGCCCCAACACGGTTGGATTTCGCTGCGGGTCGGCAGCCTGCTCGCAGTCGCCGCCGTCGGCCTCGCACTCTTCGCCTATCGCACGCTCGGCGCCAAGCATCCGGTGGTTGAGCTGCGCACCTTGCGCGACGACAAGAACTTCGCCGTCGGCTGCGCGCTCAGCTTCTTGCTCGGCGTCGGCATTTTCGGCTCCGTCTATCTGATGCCGGTGTTCTTGGGGTTCGTGCGCGAGCACACGGCGCTCGAGATCGGCAAGATCGTTTTCGTCACCGGCGTCGCCCAGATCATCGCCGCGCCCATCGTCGTCGCGCTCGAACGTCGCATCGATGCTCGCATACTTTCGGCGATCGCCTTCTTGGGGCTTGCCGTGGGTCTCTATCTGAGCGCCTTCCAGACGGAGGAAACAGATTTCGGCGTCATGTTCTGGCCGCAAGTCATCCGCGGAGCCGCGATCATGTTCGCGCTCATCGCGCCGTTGCGCATCGCGCTTACTCATCTGCCCGCGCCGCAAGTGCCGGATGCGAGCGGCCTCTTCAATCTAATGCGCAATCTGGGCGGTGCCATCGGCATCGCGCTCGCCGACACCGTGATCTACGGCCGGATCCCCGCCTACGTGAGCGATATCGCCGCGCGCCTCAAAGCCGGCGATGTGACGATGGCGCGCGAAGTCGGCATCCCGGTCGACACGTTCCTGCAGCGCCTCCACACGCAGCTCGACGACGTCGAGCAGGCAGCGCTCAAACACTTGATCGAAAAGCTGGCTCTGACCCACGTAATCAACGAGGCGTGGCTGATGCTCGCCGGCGTATCGCTCTTGGCCCTCGTCCTTATTCCCTTCGCCGACTACAAACGCGGCGACTATTAGTAGGACCTGTCAGACTCGCGGGGCCGCGCGTGTGCTGCGCCAGAACGTATCAAGCTGTTCCTGCCTGAAGTGCTCAGAGGAACCAGCTACTGTGACGGCGTCGGTGCCGGTGCGGGCACCGGTGTAGCCGAACCCGTCGGTGCAGCGGGCGGCGTACCCTCGTCATAGAGATAGTGATGCACGTGGGGGCAGACATTGCCCATGTCGCACTTCTTGCCTTTGACTGGTCCTTCCAGCTGGCTTTTCAGCGCCGCGGCGTCGAACACTTTCCCCGGTCTGAGTGTTAGCGGGGATTTCAGCAGCCGAATGTCGGCCTCGATATAGGGCTTAGGTGCCGTATCCATTGGAATGAAGATTGGCACGCTGGAGGCCACCTGTACGTCCGTCGGCCTACGCTGCACGAGTGTAATATTGGATATGATCTCAAAGCCGTTGAAGCCCTTCTCCAACGTGAACTCGGCACAGCGATACAGCCAGTACGTCTGCACGGTCTCCGGAGTCGTAAAGCCGTTGCCGTAGTAACCGATGCGCCAAACGTTCGGCTCAAGCTCCTTCTCGGTGAACCCGCCTGTGAGCCCGACCGATCCGTAGTTTGTCGCACAGCCACACAACAAGATCGCCGCCGCGAGCACGGCCCACGCTGAGAAACGCACAGTTGTCCTCACTGTCTCCGTTCAATGCAGAAATGTACTTATGTCTACCAGTTAAGTGAAAGCGTTGGAAAGACACAGTAGGAGGAAAACATGGTCAGCCCCACCTCAGTACGAGATAGGTTAATCGCCCGGCGCTATCCGATTACGATCGCGGCGATGCGCTCGTTCTGCATCTCGGTCGATCCGTCGGTATAGGACGCGACGCGCGCCGATGCGAGGTGGCGAAGGAATGGATATTCCTCACGCAAGCCCGCCGCGCCCATGAGCTGGCAAGCGTCCGAAATGCGCAAGACCGCCATCCGCGTCGCGAATTTCTTGGCGTGCGCCGAGGCGAGCGCCGCGTCTTCGTCACACGCGATCTGATTGGCCGCCTTCGCAACGAGCAGCCGCCCGGCTTCGAGGTCGGTTGCGATGTCTCCCGCCATCCATCGCCAGCCTTGCTTAGCGGCCAACGGCGAGCCGAAAGCTTGACGCTCCTTGCCGTAGGCGATGGCGGTGTCGAGGCAGGCCTCGACCATGGCGCAGCACATCGCCGCAACATAGGTGCGCGCTTGGTTGACGCCGCTCATCGCCTTGCGGAACGCTTGGCCGGGCGGGGCGAACACTTCGTCCGCGCGCACGCGATAGTTCGTAAGGGTGAAACCGCCAGCGCCGATCAAACCTCCGCCGCCAAGCGCTTCCGCCGGTGATCTCGCAAAACCCTCGCGTGTGCCGTCGACGAGGAAGCTGCCGATGCCACGCCAGCCCGCGCTCGGATCGGTTTGCGCATAGGTCACGAAGACATCGCCGAACGCCGCGTTGGTGATCCAGCCTTTGGCGCCGTTCAAGATCCAATCGTCACCGTCTTTGACCGCGCTTGTCTTGATGCCGGCGAAATCGCTGCCGGCGCCAGGCTCCGAGAGCGCGCTGCCGCCGAAGCGCTCGCCTTTCAGCATCGCGGGCACATAGCGTTCTGCGACGTGCCGTGGCATCTCCGACGCGATCCGTGCGCAGCATCCGGCCGTGTTCGTCAAACCGAAGGCGAAGTCGTAGGAATGACGCGACAGCGTCTCGAGCAGCTTGAGCTTGTCGAGAAATCCGATCTCGCTGCCGCCCCAATCGCGCGAGGTTTGAAACCCGAGCAACCCCTCACGCGCCGCAGCCTTCAGCGCCTCGACCTGCATCCGCCCTTCGCGATGCCAGCGCGCCGCGTTCGGCGCAACCTGCGAGCGTGCGAACGCTTCGGCCTTGTCGACGACGTCGCTCATCCAATGCCCAGTGCGCGCTTGGCGTACTCGGTCGTGCCTTTGTAATCCGCCTTGCCGTTCGGCGCGCGGAAGAGCTGTTCGACGGCGACGATCCGCTTCGGCGTCTTGTAGCCTGCAAGATGCGCACGCACATGCTTGCGCAGGTCGTCTTCGCTGAAGCGCGCGCCGCGCTTGAGCTCGACGACGCCCGTGACGGCCTGACCCCATTTGTCGTCCGGCACGCCGACCACGAGCGCGTCGTCGACATCCGGGTGCTGCTTCAAGATTTCTTCGACCTCTTCGGGGTAGACCTTTTCGCCCGCAGTGTTGATGCACACGCTGCCGCGCCCGAGCAGCGTCAGCGTGCCGTCTGCGTGCAGTTGGCAATAGTCACCCGGGATCGACCAGCGCCGCCCTTCGATGACGGGAAAGGTCTTGGCCGTCTTTGCTTCGTCCTTCCAATAGCCGACGGGAATGTTGCCGCCGCGCGCGATGAACCCGGGCTCGGGTGCACCAGGCACGACACGCTTGTGGTTCGCGTCGAACACGGCGACGTCGTCGCCGAGTGTGAACTTCGCGGTCTGCATCTCGCCCGCCGCCGTCGTCACCGCCATGCCGAAGCCGACCGCCTCCGAGGCGCCGAACGAATCAAGCAGCGCGACTTGCGGGATGTGCTTGATGATCCCGTGCTTGACTTCCTGGCTCCACATCACGCCGGACGAGATGATGATGACCAACGACGACAGGTCCCATCGCCCGGGATTCTCGTCGAGCGCGCGCAGCATAGGTTTAGCGAACGCATCGCCCACAATCGCGATTTGCGTCGCCTTGTGCTTCGAGGCGACCTCCCAAAGTTCGACCGGATCGAAAGCTTCGCCCTCGAGCGTGATCACAGTGCCGCCCATCATCAACGTCGCGAACGAGGTCAAGAGCCCCGTGCCGTGCATCTGCGGACACGCCGGAATGAAGCGCTGCCCCGGCGCCGATTCCTGCATCAGCTTCACATGATCAGGCACGTCGACCGGGATACGCGGCATCAGGTTCGGGTTGAGACCCACCTGGCGCAAATCGTGATGCGTCCACATCACACCTTTCGGCATGCCGGTCGTGCCGCCGGTATAGAGGAAGAAGAGGTCGTCGCCCGAGCGTTCGATGCCGAGCGGTTTGCCGTCGTGCGAGGCGACGAACTTCTCGTAGTCGAGCGCCCAACCGGGCACCGGCGTCTGATCGACTTTGACCTGCAGCCACGTATGAACGCCGGGCAGGCGGCTGCGGATGTCGGCAAGGATTGGGGCGAACTCGCTGCCGTAGACGACGACGCGGGCGTCCGAATTGTCGAAGATGTAGAAGAGTTCCTCCGCTTTGTAGCGGTAGTTCACGTTGACGTGGACGAAGCGGCCTTTGAATCCGGCGCAGGTCGCCTCCATGTATTCCGGCCGGTTGCGGATCAGGATCGCGAGCTTGTCGTCGGTCTTATGCCCGCGCGACATAAGCCCCCGCGCCAGCGCGTTCGTGCGCCGGTCGAAGTCTCGCCAGGTCGTGATCTGGTCGCCATGAATCAGCGCCGGCTTGTCGCCCGGAATGAAAGGCGCGCTCGCGTCCAAGATGTCGCCGAAGTTCCACGGCATGCTCGTATCCTCCCAATATTTTTGGAAAGCATAGCTGCTCGACAACCGGCTGTCATTGTCCGGCTGCGCCGGGCCGTGGCATGAACGGTCTGTAAGGCATCGTGGGAGGTTGTCCGTGCGCGGCTTCGTCAATCATGTCGATCTCACCGTCACCGACCCGCAGCGTTCGCGCCCGTTCTACGAGACCGTGCTCGGCTTCATGGGCTATCGCTGTGTCGCCGAACATGAGCGCGGAGTCGACTTCGATCTGACGACGCCGCAAGGCTTTGCGTCCATCGGCATCATGCGGTCGGCGGGTGAGAACGCATCCAGGCCGCACGATCGCTATTCGCCCGGTTTGCATCACCTGGCCTGGACGGCTGAAAGCCGCGACGACGTCGACCGCATGCACGCACTGCTCCAAAGCATCAGCGCCACGATCCTCGATCCTCCCGCCGAATATCCCAAATACGGCCCCGGCTATTACGCGGTCTTCTTCGCCGACCCAGACGGCCTGAAGCTCGAATACGTCTACTGGCCGAAGCCATAGTTGCGTGCGCCCCGAGGGTGCCGCATAAACGCGCGGCGCTGAGGGGCGGGCAAATCGTTGTCCATCTGGCGCCAATACAAACCGCCGACACCACCCCATGAAATCACTGACGTCACTTCCGTTCGCATTGCCGCCGCTCGATCTCTCGGCGCCGCTCGATCGCCATCGCGCGCGCGTCAAGCGGGAATGGATCGACGGCAACGGCCATATGAACGTCGGCTATTACGTCGTCGCTTTCGATCAAGCGTCGGACACGTTGGGCGAGCAGCTCGGCTTCTCGTGGGACTACACGCGAGCCAAGCTCGGCATGATCTTCATTCTGGAAGCCCACGTTACCTACGACCGTGAGTTGCTGCCGGATGCACCGTTCCGTGTGACGACGCAAATCCTCGATCACGACGCCAAGCGCCTGCATTGCTTTCACGAGATGTATCACGCCGAGGAAGGTTTCCTCGCCGCCACGAACGAGCTCGTGATCTTGCATGTCGACTACGACTCTCGCCGCGCGGCTCCCTGGCCCGAGCCGATCGCCGAGCGCATCGCCGCGATGGCCGAAGCGCACAAACACTTGCCCTGGCCGGAGAAGGCTGGCCGCACGATCAGCCTGAAACGGAAGCGCTGACGCCGTTACCTTGTGTGACGCGACGGCGCCACGTCGCCGGCGGCACGCCGAGCTCGCGCTTGAAGGCGCGCGTGAACGCAGCTTCGGATTCGTAGCCCGTGTCGAACGCGATCTGCGCGATGGATAATTTGCCCTCACGCAGTTTGTGCGCCGCGATTTGCATACGCCAGTTGGTCAGATACTTGATCGGCGGCTGCCCGACGAGCGCGGCGAATTTCTCGGCAAAGGCCGAGCGCGACATGTTCACCGCGTTCGCCAAATCCTCCGCTGTCCAATCGCGCGCCACTTGCGTGTGTAGGAGCGACAGCGCCTTGCCGATTGCCGGGTCGCGCATGCCGGCGAGGAAGCCGGTGTGATCCTCCGGCATGGTCACGAGATAGCGGCGCACCGCTTCGACGAACAAGAGCTCGGAGATTTTGGACATGATCGTAGCAGCGCCCGGGTCGCCTTCCGCCGCCTGGCGTGCACCGTAGCGGAACGACTGCGCGATCCATTCGGCGCCCGGCGTTTCGCGCACGGCGATCTTCATCAAGGGCGGCAGCGTGGCGATGAGCGGTTCGAGCTGCCCGTCGCCGCCAAGGAAGCCGCAAACCATGGCGCATTCCGTTCCGCCGCCGCCGTAGTCGATGCGCTTCAAGCCGAGACCGTCGGGCGGGGAGATCAATGGGCCTGCATCGACAGCCGGGATATCGACCTGACTTCCGAGCTTGTGGGCGCCGTTGTGCGGGAGGAGAACGATGTCGCCGGCCGTAAGGGTGAGAGGCGGAGATCCCGACACCGCGACCATGCACTCACCCTGCACCACGTAATGAAAGCACAGCACATACTCGGGCGCCGTCATGAAGGGCCGGCACTGCTCGGGTCCGATTTGCGCGGTAATGCACCAAGGGGCTGTGAATCGAGCCTCAAGGAATATCCCGCCGGTGAGGCCGACCACGCGCAGCACGTCGGAAAGTGCGTCCATGGGCGACGACCTACACCTAGCGGCGTGCCGGTCAAGAGGTCCGGTGCCAGGGTCATTCCCTAGGGGACGGCCAAAACCGTATGACCCGGCCCTCGAAAGGGGCGAATTCGATGACCGTACCGCTTTGGGTTCTTCTGGGTTTTGCGCTTTGGACGATCGCCGTCCTCATGGTCGGCATCGGTATGCGGCGCTGGACGCTGATTCTGACTGGGAATGCGCAGATCAAGGACTTCCCCGGGGACACGCCGCACGGCTCTCCCGCCTATCGCCGTGCCGTGCGCGCACATGCAAATTGCGTTGAGAATCTGCCGGTCTACGGCGCGGTTTCCGTCGCCCTATTTGCGAGCCACGTCACGTCGCCGACCGCCGACGTGCTTGCGATAGCGCTCTTGATCGCGCGCGTCGGTCAGAGTGTTGTGCACATGGCCTTCGACGAGACGAACACGACGGTCTTGATCCGCTTTAGCTTTTTCTTTGCGCAACTCCTGGCCATGCTGTGGATGGCGGTCGAGGTCATTCGCCTGGGGCAGGTCTGAAATGCCGGACTTGCATGGCTCCAAGGCGCGATTAACCGAACGCGAGCGGGCGACTGTGACGTACGAACAAGTCCCCGGTGTTTCGGGCAAGACGTCCGGCGGGTCGGGCATTCCGCCGGACTCAGCCACGCACTAAACCGGCGCTCCATAAGTTGAGGCGAAAGTGTCATGAGCATTCCGTTTCTGACCTTGCTTATTCTGGCAACATTGAGGATCGCGGGCGAAGTCCTGCGCCGCAGGGCCTCCTGAAGTGCTGGCCGTCAACGACCTACCTGGCTACAGTCGCGCGATGCATCGGGCTCTCGCGCCAAAGCTCGAGATCAAACTCTTCGGCGGCCTCGAGGTTCGCCGTGACGGAAAGCCTTTGCCGCTGCCGCAGTCGAAGAAGACGCGCGCGTTGCTCGCCTATTTGATCTTGAAGGGTACGCCGCAGCGGCGCGATTCGCTTTGCGAGTTGCTTTGGGAGATTCCTGACGATCCGCGAGGCGCATTGCGCTGGTCGCTGTCGAAGTTGAGGCCGCTCGTCAACGACGACGAGAACGAGCGCCTGACGGCCGATCGCGAGCGTGTGGCTTTTGAGCGTCACGACGCTTCCGTCGATTTCATCCGAGCGGACGCTGCTTGCGCCGATGGCTTGGATCATCTGAGCCACGACGAATTGGCTCAGTTGGGAATGCTCTGCGGCGGCTCGCTGCTGGCAGGCCTCGACTTGCCGAGCCAGCCGGCCTACGAGACGTGGCGCCTCGGCCAGCAAGAGCGCGCGCGTCGCGTCCATGCGCGGGTCCTCGAGGAGCTGATCAAGCGCTCGGACCCACGGTCGGCCGAGCGAACGGCATTGCTCCGCCGCCGAGTCGAAGTCGACCCGGACGATCAAGGTGCGCACCTCCAGCTCATTTCTCACCTTGCGGCGACGAATGCAGCCGATGCCAAGGCGCAAGTCGAAATCAGCCGCCGAATGCTCGCCGATGTCGGCGGGCTCGACGAGGCCAAGCTGCAGGCAGCCGTTCAGGGCGCAGATATACCGAGACCATCGCAGCCGAGTGTAAAGGCGCCGACGACCGGCGACGCCATGCGGCAGGACATTCGCTTCTGCACGGCGCCTGACGGCGTCCGGATCGCATACGCGACGGTCGGCTCCGGCCCGCCGTTGGCGAAGACGGCAAACTGGTTGAACCACCTTGAGTTCGATTGGGAGAGCCCGATCTGGCGCCACGTCTTCCAAGCACTCTCGAGCGAGCACACGTTCATTCGCTACGACTCGCGCGGCAACGGTCTCTCCGATTGGAATATCGAGGACCTGTCGCTCGACGCTCTGGTCGGCGATCTGAAAGCGGTCGCCGATGCAGCCGGCGTCGAGCGATTCCCGCTGTTCGCGATGAGCCAAGGATGTGCGGTCGCGGTCGACTTCGCCGTGCGCTACCCGGAGCGCGTTTCCAAGCTCATCCTCTATGGCGGCTATGTCCGCGGCTGGCGCGCCAGAGGCGAAACCGATTTCGCCAAGCAAAGCGAGGCGCTGATCACGTTGACGCAAACCGGATGGGGGCGGGACAACCCTGCCTATCGTCAGGTTTTCACCTCGCTCTTCATTCCCGACGCGACGCCGGAGCAAGCCGGTTGGTTCAATGAGCTGCAGCGCATCACGACGTCGCCCGACAACGCGGCGCGGATTTTGAGCGCGTTCGGCAACATCGACGTCCAAGCTTTGTTGCCGCGCGTAACGCAACCGACGCTCGTCCTTCATACGCGGGGCGACGCGCGCGTGCCGTACGCAAACGGCCGCGAGCTCGCGATGGGCATCAAAGGCGCTCGCTTCGTCACGCTGGACAGCGCCAACCACCTGCTGCTCGAGCAGGAACCCGCCTGGCCGAGATTCCTGGCGGAAGTTCGCGCGTTCTTGGCCGAATAACTCACGATCAACTGCACAGTAGCACTGTCACGGGCCGCCATGGCGGTTCGTGGGCATCGTCGAGTCGCGGCCAAAATCCGATGCGTGATCCAGCGCGCATTCCACGCTTTCACACGCTAATTCACACGGTTTCCACGCACCGATTCAACGGTGACGCCCACGTTGGTTCTCACGGATCCGCCCCATCTCTTCTCCACGCGAAAGCGAAGGAAGAAGCAGATGCAGACCACCATGACAAAATCGAAAGTGCTGAACGGCGTCGACGTCACGGCGCTCGAAAGCACGATCGCGGCGATCGAGGCCAACACAGAAATCGCCAAGTTCAACTTTCGCGTCGTCAACCGTTGGATGGGCGGCGACAAGAACCGCTCGACGATCAAGGGATTCACGGGCGCGCTCGCCGAGCAGCGGGAGGGTGTCCAAGCCTTCATCGCCGACAATGGCGAGCATCCGATTCTACTTGGTCACGACGAGGCGCCCAATCCGATCGAGTGGCTGCTCCACGCGATGATCGGCTGCATGACGACGGCGACCGCCTATCACGCGGCCGCGGCCGGCATCACGGTCGGGGCAATCGAGTCGGAGATCGAAGGTGATCTCGACCTGCGCGGCTTCCTCGGCATCTCGCCGGAGGCGCGCAAGGGCCTGAACGCCGTCCGCGTTCGCATGCGGGTCCGCACAGGCGCCGACGCGCCGACCATCAAGGACCTCGCGACGAGATCGCCGGTCTTCGACATCGTCTCCCGCGCGCTTCCCGTATCAGTCGCAATCGAAACCTACCACTGACCCTGACTTCAAGGAGAGAACCAATGTCGTACCACTACAATTTCAAGGACGTCCTCGGCCGTGCGGAGCGTATCACCTGGCGGGTGGAAGATCTGATCGGCGAGGGCAAAACACTCGACTTCACGAAGCCGTTCATGCCGGAGAGTCTCGCGCGCGTCGAAGCGTTGTCCTTCCTGAACGCGGACGAGAAGCGCCTGCTGAACCAGGTACGCGGCCACGCATATCTCTCGATCTTCGGCATCGTCGAGGAGTTCATCGTGCCGTTCGTGCTCGACCACGCGCGTCCGTTCATCAACGGCGAGGACTATCGTGCCCGCGCCTTCCTCGAGTTCGTCGGCGAAGAGGCCAAGCACATCCATCTCTTCCGTCGCTTCCGCGAGGAGTTCAAGAAGGGCTTCGCGACGGAGTGCAAGGTGATCGGCCCGGCCGCCGACATCGGCAAGCACATCCTCTCGCATCAACCGCTGTCCGTCGCGTTGGCGATCCTGATGATCGAATGGATGACGCAACGCCACTTCCAAGAGTCGATCCACGACGACGGTGCGCTCGATCCGCAGTTCAAGAACCTGCTGAAGCATCACTGGATGGAGGAGATGCAGCACGCCCAGCTCGACACGCTGATGGTCGAAAACCTCGCTCTCGGCATGTCGCAGGCGCAGATCGACGAGGCGATCGACGGCTTCCTCGCCATCGGCACCTTCCTCGACGGCGGGTTGAAGCAGCAGACCGAGTTCGATCTCGACGCCCTGGAAGCGGCTTCGGGCCGCGTGCTGCCGATCGAGCAGAGCAAGGAGCTTATCGCTGAGCAGCATCAGGCGAACCGCTGGACCTACTTGGGCACCGGTCTCACCCACAAGAACTTCCTCGAGACGCTTGGGCAGCTGAGCCCGGCGAAGCGGGAGATGATCGAAGGACTGTCCCCCACGTTCTGCTGACCGTGAGACGCGGGCGGCGCATAGCCGCCCGTCACGGCGACCAGCCGGTCGGTCAAAACATTAGGCGTCGCGGTCATTTTGCTACCGCGGCGCCCAACCCATTTGTTTGTGCCTGCGGCGCGTGTACCGCCGCTTCAAAGAGGGATGTGATGGTTTTCAAATTGCAGATTGTCGAAGCCGAGAATGATCCGGTGCGTCTTGCTCAGGTTGCCGGCTTATTGCGCGATTATTTCCTTTGGCTACGCAGGCGTTATGTAAAGTTGCCGCCGGTGCTTGAGGCCTTGTCGGACGAAGACGCTCACAGAGCCGAGCTCGCCGATCTGGCCGGCCATTATCGAACGATCGTGCTCGCGCTCGTCGACGGTATTCCGGCCGGTTGCGTCATGATGCGCCGTCTCGACACGCAGTCTTGTGAGATGAAGCGCCTGTTCGTTCGTCCGGCCTTCCAAGGTCATGGCATTGCCCACGCACTGATCTGCAGGTTGGCGGCTGACATGCATACGTGCGGCTATCGCGCGATGCGTCTGGAAACAGGACCGCTGCAATATGAAGCTCAGACACTCTATGCGGCTCTCGGTTTCGCGCGCATCGCGCCCTATTATGACGCCAAGCCCTGGGCCAGGGACAATGCCTTGTTCTACGAGGGTGTCCCCGCTGACATAGCGGCCGTCGCCGGCTGCCGCAAACAACTACGCACGGCCGCATAGTCGTTCTCTCTCCGCCGAAGCGGCGGAGAGAGGCACGCTTTGGGTCGTCACCAGATGTGCACGCGGTCCTTCGGCGCGAGATAGAGCTTGTCGCCGGGTTTGACGTCGAACGCGTCGTACCAGGCGTCCATGTTGCGCACGACGCCGTTGACCCGGAATTGGGATGGCGAGTGCGGGTCGCTCGTCACCTGCCGGCGCAGCTGTTCGTCGCGCATGTTGTTGCGGTAGATCTGCGACCAGGCGAGGAAGAAGCGCTGATCGCCGGTGAAGCCCTCGATCACCTTGGGCTTCTTGCCCTTGAGGGAAAGCAGATACGCTTCGTGCGCGACGCTCAAGCCACCGTTGTCGCCGATATTCTCGCCGAGCGTCAGATCGCCGTTCAGATGCAAGCCCGGTAGCGGCTCATATTGCGCGTATTGCTGCGAGAGCGACGCGACGAGTGCCTTGAAGCGCGTGACGTCTTCGTCCTTCCACCACGTGTGCAACACGCCGTTCTCATCCGACTTCGAACCTTGGTCGTCGAAACCGTGACCCATCTCGTGCCCGATCACGCCGCCGATCGCGCCGTAATTGACCGCGGGATCGGCGTTCGGATCGAAGAACGGCGGCTGCAGGATCGCCGCTGGGAATACGATCTCGTTGAACACCGAGTTGTAGTAGGCGTTCACGGTTTGCGGCGTCATGCCCCATTCGTCGCGATCGGTCGGCTTGTTGAGCCGGTTCGCCTCGCGCCGCCACTCCCAGACCGTTGCGCGTCTGCGGTTGCCGACGGCGTCGCCAGGCTTGATCTCGAGCGTCGAGTAGTCGCGCCACTTATCCGGATAGCCGATCTTTACACGGAACTTGGCGAGCTTGCGCAACGCCGCCGTCTTCGTGTCAGGCGACATCCAGGTCAGTTTCTCGATCCGCGCCTTGTAGGCTGCGCGCAGATTCTCCACCAGCCGCGCCATCTGCGCCTTTGCCGCCGGTGTGAAGTGCTGACGGACATAGACCTCGCCGACGGCTTCGCCGAGCGCGGCGTTCAGCGCCGTCGTCGCCCGCTTCCACCGCTCGCGCTTTTCCGGCTGTCCCGAAAGGGTTCGCCCGTTGAAGTCGAAGTCGAGATCGTCGAAGGCGACCGGCAAAACGTCGGCCATGCCGTTGAGGTAGTGGAAGGTCATGTAGGCGCGCCAGGTCTTCACCGGTGTGTCGTGAAAGAGTTTCGCGAGACCTTGAAGCGCGTCGGTCTGGCGAACGACGAAGAAGTCTTGATTCGGAATCTCGGCGCTCGCGAGCGCCGCGCCGATCGGATACTCGGGCAAAAACGCCTTCAGTTCAGCCTGCGTCTTGGGATTATAGGTCAAGTCGCGATTGCGAGACTTCTCGCGCGGCCAGTGCAGCTTCGCGATCTCGGTCTCGAGCTTGACGATGTCCTCCGCCGCGTCGTCCGCGTCCTCGTAGTGCGCAAGCTTCAGCATCGCCTCGATGTAGTCGCGATACTTCTGCCGCGTCTCGACGAACTTCGCGTCGTCCTTGAGGTAGTAGTCGCGGTCGGGCAGGCCGAGGCCGGCTTGCACCACGGCCACTGCGTAGCGATCCGGATTCTTCTGGTCGAGCGTGATGCCCGCGCCGATGGGCCCGCCGACGTCGAGGTCCGGCCGCGCCATCAAGCGGGCGACGTCCTCATAGGTTGCGGCGGCCGCGATTGCGGCGAGGTCGTCCTTTACGGGTTCGAGGCCCGCCTTCTCGATCGCGTCCACATCGAGATAGGAGGCGTAGTAGTCGGCAACCTTTTGCTCGATCGAACCCGGAGCGTGGGGATGGCGCGCCAGCTCGTCGACAATGGCTTTGACGTCCCCTTCTGCGTTGGCGCGCAGAATGAGGAACGAGCCCCACGATGAGCGGTCCGGCGGGATCGGCGTGTTCTTCAGCCACGTGCCGCCGCCGTGTTGGAAGAAGTCGTCCCCTGGCTTGACCGAGGTGTCCATGCCGGACACGTCGAAGCCCCACGTCCCGATTTGCGGTTTGGGTGCGCTGCTGGCCAAGCCGCACGAAGCGCTCAAGAGCGCGGCCGCAACAAGGGCGCGCGTCAACGTCGATGTCATGAATGTTAGTCCCCACTGGAAACGGAAGGCGAGCCGAACGTGCAGGGACCTGCACGCGGCTGTCCATGAGAGGGTCATTCAAACAAGCGTGACTGGCAAGGCTGTCGGGCCTGCCGAAGCCCGCGAATCTGCGGAGAAGCGTGCCTCGAGGCTCTAGTTCAGAGGCGTCGAGAACGTCAGCAGCAGCGCTTGATCGCCTTGGTGGGCGAAGCGGCCGCCCAACTTGGTGTCGGAATTCTCGAGCTCGCGGCGATACTCAAGCTTCAACTGCGCCTGAGGCTTGCTGAGCTGATCCTGGACGAAGTTCGACAGGTCGAGGCTGATTTGCAGCTGCCGCGCCTTCGCGCTCGCCGGAATGTCGTCCACCCCGACGACCGTGCGCGCGTCTGCGGCGCCCACGCGCACCTCGACGGTCGGGAAGTCTTCCGAGCTATAGGCGAAAGAAATATGCGGCGCCACGCGGCTCTCGCGCGAGTGCGTCGTCGGCGTCGTATCTTCGGATTGGATCAGCGACACGCCGGCGCCGAAGCGCCAGTTGCCGCGCCGGACGGAGTGGGCAAGGTCGATCACGCGATCGCTCGCCCGCTCAAGGGTCAGGTCGTCGGCGTTCGTCTTGATGTCGCGCTGCCACAAGCTCACGGTTGTCTGGCCGAGGCGCGTATCCCAGCTGAGGTCCGTCGACATCGAGCGAACGTGCTCGATCGGCCCACCGTTGTCGGGCCCGTCAGGTTGGAGCGCATCGCCCTGCTCGTAGCTTGCGGAGATCGTCGTCGGTAAGAACGGGCGGATCGGGGATACGGCTTCACCGAGCTTGTTCGGCAGGACGTCGGCGACAATGACTTCGGCGCTGGCGCCGGTGACCGCCGTGCGCCGCAGCCAGTGGCCGCCCTGATCCAGTGAGAATTGTGATGCGTCGCGGCGGTAGACCGACAGGGCCGACTGATTGAAGCCGAAGGTCACCGTGCGGTTGCTCTCGACTTGGTCGGCGCGCCTGACGTCGTCGTAACCGACCGACAGACTCGCAAGACCGAAGTCCATGCGTGTCGCCATCGATGACCAATGCAATGCCGGCGTCTTGTCGCCCGGCTGCGTAAAGATGAAGTCGGCGAACCGCGGATCGATCTGACCCATCTGCCCGGCCAACGACCACTTGAAGCGGTCGCGGTTGACGACCTGGGCGTTGAAGCTGTGGCGGTAAGCCGTTTCGACCCGGTCGGTTGATCTCAGATCCTCGCCCGGCCGCAGGCCAAGAGGCTTCGCATCGCTCGCCAATGTCACGTCGGACGACACCTGCAGCCGGCCGTCGAAAAGGTCGGCGTCGACGCCGGTGGTGGTCGCGTCGGTCGGAAGGCCGAACCGGATGCCGCGGGACGCATTGTCGAAGGTCGCATCCAGTGTCGGCCGCAGCCCTAATTTGGCGTGATGGACGGAGACAGAGGAATTCCCAGGCAAGGTCGTCGTGGTGAACGCCAGGCCGTCGAGGGCATTTGACGATTGCGCGGCGTCAAAAGGCGTCTCGAGCCCGAAATCGAGCGCCTCGTCATTACTGTCGGCCGGCAGAAGTACGTTCGTGAACTGGCGCTGAGCGGTTTGCGCGGCGACGGACCTGATCAGCGTGTCCGTGGCCGTCTCGGTCACCGGGAACAGAATCGCTGGGGATAAACCGGCAGGGTAAAGAGGCGCTGCGCTCGCGCCGGCGCTGAGCGCCACAGCGGAAGTGCTGCTTGCCAGGAGCAGGAGAGAGAACCGGCGAAACGACAACGCACGCATATGACGCCTCAGTCGCTACTGCCGCGCCGTAAGCCCGTTAAGGTTTCGCGCGGCGCCTCACTTCCACCCACGCCCCGATGCAAAATCGTGGCCGTGGCTTCGAATGCGTCGGCGGAAGAACGACTTGAGGACCCTGAGAGCGCGGCGTCCAAGCGGGCATCGAATGGTTAGCCCGTCCTGATCGCAGATTGATCCTCGTACTTGCCCTCCCTGATCGACCTGCTCGCGTTTACCGAACGACCAACCTCATTCGCTCGGTCCACGAATCTCTCTTTTCTGTAATGAGCGTACGCTCGTGTTTCATTTCGCTCCACAAGATTCGCATTGAGTCGATTGGACTCGGAAGGCGCGTGCATGCAGTGCAGCGCAATTCCTGCGCGCGCATTGATCGCGCTGATCATCGTCGCCGATGCGGACATCACGACTGTTCGCTGCGGGTCCGATGGTTGATGTGAGATCGTCCGTGCGCGGACAACAGCGGATGATGCTTGCGAAAGCGCAAGTCGAACGGCGTCGAAAGTTAACCAGCGCGCGAGAAAGTTGCAGAGATCGTTCTCTTCGCCACGCGTCATGGCCGCGCGCGACGAGCGATCACTTTACGTGTCAGAGCCGCAAGGAAGCTGTGATCAGCGTTTCGATGAGCGCGCCGGCATGGTCGACCTGTCCATCGCGACCGCGGCATTGATCAGCGTATGGGCGACGATCGCTGGCACGAGAGAACCTGATCCCAGCGTACCGAAACCTAGGACGACACCGATCGCGATGTTGCGCAGCACACCGAAGCCGCCCTGGTAGAGGTGGACCATGCCGAAAAGCACGGCTTGAGACAGCGCCGCAGAGACCGGATCCCCGGTCAGGGTGGTGAACGACCACTGGAGGGCGCCACGGAAGACGATTTCCTCGCCGATGCCCGATGCAGGCGACAGGACGAGCAATAAGATAAGTGTCTCGGACGCCGTCGCGGGCACCATGTTTACGCTAACGCGCCTGGGTCCGACCGCCGTCAGCGTTCTGACAAGCCGGAACGTGAGGTTGATCGCATAGCAGGCCGCCGCGAGGAGAATGCTGAGCGATGCAAGCTGCTCGGCCGGTGTGCTCCACCGCATGCCGATTGCGGCAAGAACGCCTGCAAAATCGCTCCGCCCTTCCCAAAGGTGCGCGGACCACACGATGCCGAGCGCCGCGGCGGCCGAAGCCAGGTCGCGCCAGCTGATCAGGAGGTAGCTCGCATTCCGCGGCCCCATACCGAGCCGCAGCAGCGGCGCCCGCAACCGATGCGCGCTTGCCCACGTAACGCCCCAGACGACGGCGATCACGGTCGCGAGGCCGAGCGAATTCACTTGGTCGGAAAGGGTCAGGGCCCCAGCCCGATCTTGGACATCTCGGTCGCAATATCTGGCCGAACGGCAGTCGCGGCACGTAGATCGCCGCGTGCTCCGGCCTCGTCGCCGAGGGCTCGCTTGCACAAACCGCGGCCGTAAAGCGCCTCGGCCGAGTCCGGTGCAAGAGCGAGGGCTTGGTTGTAGTCGTCGAGCGCGAGTCCGGCGTTTTCTTGCCTAAGGCGAACAAACCCTCTGTTCTGCCACGCAGGCGCAAGACTCGGGTTCAATCGGAGCGCCTCGTTGCAGTCGTCGAGCGCCTCGTCGAGCTTGTTGTTCGTTGCGCGCGTCCAGCACCGCGCGCTCCGATACCATGCATTCTCTTTATCCTTGTCGATCGCCGTGTCGAGATCGGCTAACGCGTGCGGGATGTCCCCAGCTTGCCGATAGGCGAGGGCACGCTGGTAATAGCCGCTCGCCAAGTCGGGATCGAGCTCCACGGCCTTGCTCAGATCGGTGATCGCGTCGCCGGTCTCATTCTTCCGGCGATGCGCGAAGCCGCGATCGAAAAAGGCAATGGACATTTTGGGATCCGCCGCGATTGCCGCATCGTAGTCCGCAACGGCTTTGTCGGCTTGTCCGAGCGCGAGGTAGGCGTTGCCGCGATTGGTCAGGGCAGGCGCGTTGTGCGGATCGGAGGCAATGACCTGGTCGTAGTCCGCGATCGCCGCTTTATAGTTTTGCAGGGCTTGATTGGCAGTTCCGCGATTGAAAAGGGCCTGTGCAAAGTCGGGCTTTAGTCGAAGCGCTTCATTGTAGTCCGCGATCGCCTTCATCTGATTGTTCGACGCCTGATACGCGACGCCACGGTTGTTGAACAGAAGTGCGTTAGACGGATCGAGCCGCAGCGCCTCGCCGTAGTCCGCCATAGCCTTGTCGAGCGCGCCGGACTCTTTGAGCGCCCGCGCTCGACTGTCGAGCGCCGCAACTCTTGCTTGGGCCGACAGGCCGGTCCCGGATAGAAGAGACGTGCATGCAGCAATTCGGCGGTCGACTGGGACCGAATCGGCGCACTCGTCCGCGATCGCTGGTGCGACTAGGAACCAAGACGCGCAAGCGACAGCAATGAGACGAGCAAGTCGCTGCCGACCGAATAGACCGATCCCGTTGTGAGCGGTGTTGACCATAGTTCCGCGAGTCGCGCCGACGCATACGCGAGCACAAGCCTATCGCGAACGCGTTAGAAACAGCAATTCAGCTCCGAACACGGACGATTTTCCCAGTTGACCGTAAGAATTGGACTTGACCTTGTTAAGCATCCGTCCCCAAGAAGCTCGGACGATCTGGCGGATTTGTAACACGCGACAGTTTCTATAAGTTGCGAGGGGCTGTTATCAGGGTCAGGCGTGACTGTTCGTCTTGAACTTTTGCGTGAGCCACATCGGCGATCGGCGAGGGAACTTCGTTTCCTTGCGTGAGGAAAGGTCCATTGGTCGCTTTGTCAGACGTCAAAGATGTACAGAACGTTGGGCGTGTTCCGGTCGGGTCCCTGACTCTGCAAATTAAGGTCTTGGCCCGCCTGCTTCAGACGCTGGCCGGCGCCGATGCCCGCGCCACGCTTTGGGGTGCGTTGAAGGACTTCGTGACCGACTACGGCTACGATCGTCTCACCGTCTTTCAAGGCGACGACAAGGAACTGCCCGCCGCCGAGGTCCTGTTTAGCGATGCCAACAAGGAGTCGCTTGACCAATTTCAGCGCTCGGCCAAAGAGCATCCGCTCATAATTCAGGCGTTGCATTCGAAAGAACCGTTTACGCGCGCCGACGTGCAGAATGCGGCGAGGGCGGGCGATCAATCGCTCATGGAGACGTCTCTCTATCCGGGACAAAACCTCATCGTTCCGGTTCCGGATTCGGACGTTGCCAAGGGAGTAGCCGTGATCGCCGGCGACAACCCCGACACCTCGACGATCGCCAAATCGCTTATCCAAGTCGCGACAGAGACAACGTTCGATCGCGCCCAAAATCTACCCAACACAGACGGTACTGCGAGTCCGGCGCTTCTCAGTCCGCGCGAGGTGGCCATATTGGGGTGGGCTGCGGCCGGAAAGACCGATGCTGAAATCGGCGGTCTCCTCAAGATCAGTGCTCGCACCGTGCGCTTTCACACTGACAACGCCAAGCGCAAGCTACGCGTCAGCACGCGCATTCAAGCGGTGACGGAAGCTCTCCGCCTCGGCCTCATCAAACTCTAACCCCACTCAACGGCGTGTCCGATGTCGCGCCGAGTCGCTTCGGCGAGGACGAACTCGCACGACACGATGTCCTCGACCGCCATTCCGAGCGACTTGAACAGCGTGATGTCCTCAGCCGACTTTCGGCCGGGAACATTTCCCACGATCACATCGCCAATCGATCCGAGCACGTGCGCGTCGTCGACCGCGCCCGCTCCCTTGGCGCGCAGGAACTCGCCGCATTGTCCGAGAACGCCCTCGCGATTGTCGGCGAACATGCGCGAGCGCTTGATCGCCTCGATGTCGAGTTCCGCCTCGCGAGCGGTTCCCGAACCGACTGCGTTCACGTGCGTCCCCGGTTTCAGCCAGCGCCCGAACACGATCGGATCGATCGCCGCCGTCAATGTGCAGATGACGTCGGCGCGCGCCGCGGCGTCTTCCGCGGTTGCCGTGACTTCGATCGGCAAAACCTTGCTCGTGTGCTGGCGCGCAAAAGCCGCGGCCTTTGCCGTGTCGCGTCCCCACAGCAATAAGCATTCGAACGCGCGCACGTGGCGCAATGCTTCAAGGTGCGTCTCGGCCTGCTCGCCGTAGCCGAAGAAGGCGAGCGTCTTCGCATCCGAGCGCGCCAGTACGTCTGTTGCGACCGCTGTCGCTGCCGCGGTCCTAATCGCAGTCACGGTCTGCGCATCGATGATTGCCTCCGGTTTGCCGTCCTTTGTATCGAAAAGCATCACCATGCCTTGGTGAGACGGCAATCCTTTCGCAAAGTTCGACCGCATCACCGTGAGCACTTTGACGCCGAGCCGCTCGGGCTTCGCAACATAGCCCGGCATCAATCCCAGGAGCCCGCGTCTATCGGGCAGCCACAATGCGCTGCGCAGTGGCTGGACCGTTTCATTGCGCGCGACCATCGCCATTGCTTCGCGCATCAATGCGATTGCACGCTCCATCGTAAGCAGCGCACGCACGTCCTGTGCGCCGACAATGCGCAATGTCATGATAGGCCACCTCTGATCTTGCTAGCCCAACGTTCGCCCGATCCAAATCACGCGTCCGGCGACATTGAGCCGGTCGGGATCGAGATCGTTGTATGTCTCATAGCGCGGATTATCCGACCGTAGCGCAACGCGCTTGGATCTCGGATGCATCGTCACGCGCCTGACGATCAGCGTGTCCTCGACGCCGATGACGTAGACGCCTTCGCGCCGCAGACTCTTCTGAGCCATGTCCACGAGCACGCGGTCGCCATTGCACAAAGTTGGTTCCATGCTGTCGCCTGCGACTTGCATGACCGCGAGCTTGGAGACGTGAGTGCGCGTGAGATCGCGTAGCCAATCGAGCGCGAATATCGCGTATGCAATCGGCTCCGCGTCATGCGCCAACGCGCCGCCTTTGCTGTTGGTGCGGATATCGAAGACTGGAATGCGCTCGTAATTGTCGGGCGGAATGGGAACGCGCGGCTTGTCGATTGCTTTTTTCGCGACGCGCGCCGCTTTGCCGGGCTCGCGCATGCGGCCTTCGCCGAGTTCGATCCACATCGCGTCTTGTCCGAGAGCGCGCGCGAACTTCGCTGTGTGCTTCGTTCCTTTCGCGCGTCCCGATTCCAATTCCATCACGGCCTGTTGTGAGACGCCGACGGACTTCGCGAGCACGACTTGCGTCATGCCGAGTGCTTCGCGCGCTCGCTTTATTCGTGTTCCAACGCCGCTCATTGCGCGCGTCTCCTCGCGGGAGAAGATTGAGTCGAACGTGAAGTGTATCAAAGCGCGAAGCAGCGCGGGTTTCGTGCAACCGCCGGATGCATTTCGGCCGCGCCAGGCAAGGAAAACTGCGGCGTTTGGAGTACCACTTTAGGGGTAGGCAATTTCGCTTGTGGCAACCGCAATGCACAATTAATAACCCCCGGAATCTGTCTGTTGCAGTCCCTCCCTCTCGTAAAAGCAAAACTGGGGTGTTTTTCATGACCTTTAAATCCTGGGCCGCCGCGGGCGCGTCCTGCCTTGCGATCGCCGCGCTCGCCGCAGCGAGCGCCAATCCGGCCACAGCAGCGAAGAACAGCTACGCTGGTATGGTCACGCTCGGCTATTCGTACACCGACTTCGATTTGCAGAACGGCATCGGCAACTTCAACACCGATACGTTTATCGGTTCGGGTGCGGTCGTCTTCAATCTCGAGGGAGATTGGTTTGCGCAGGCGGACTTCTCGTTCGCTTCGCACAGCCCCGACGTGAACGGTCTTCCGGTGAGCCTGTCGCTCGACACATGGAACGCGGGCGGTACCGTGTTCTGGCGTGATCCGAGCGTCGGCATGCTCGGCGTCGACGCCGCGTATCAGTCGGCCGACATCGGAATCTCGGGCGACGGTTACCGCGTGGGTGCGCGCGGCGAATGGTATCCGAACGATCGCTGGACGGTCTTCGGTGCGGTCGGCTGGGAGCAGCTCGACTTCAACCTCATCACCTTCGACGGCGTCTATGCGAACCTCGGCGTGAAGTACTACGTCAACGACAAGATCTCGCTGTCGCTGAACGCCAACTACTATGAGCTGAATCCGGGCAACCTTCCGATTCCGGCGTCGTTCGACACGCAGCAGTGGAGCGTCGGGGCCGAGGGTGAGTATCTCTTCAGCCGCGACACGCCGGTGTCGGTCTATGGTGGCGTGCGCTACGGTGAGTTCAACATCGACAACACGCCTCCGGGCTTCCAGGACCCGAATCAGTGGACGGCCTATGTCGGCTTGAAGTTCCGCTTCGGCAACGACGGTGCGCCGCTGGTCGGCCAGGATCGCGAAGGCGCCGTGACGCCGACGACGACGGGCTTCGGCCAGCCGTTCCAGATGTAATACGGTCTGGGGCGGCAACGCCCTGGCAGTTTTCGGGCGCGGGTGGGCAACCACCCGCGCTTTTCTTTTCCGGCTGCGGCCCACACGCATTGCCTTATGATGTTCTCGGAGAAGCGCCCGCGCCTACGGCGCTCCGAGGAACAATCATGATGCAATCCCTGCTTCGCCGGCTCGCCTATGCTTCCGCGCTGGGCATCTTTTCATTCAACGTCCCGACGCTTGCGGCGCCGCTTCCTCCGATCCCCGATACTCCAGCCCAATCCGTCGTCGACCGTTATCATGGCGTCCGCGTTGGCGACCCGTATCGCTGGCTGGAGAACGCCAGCGACCCGGCTGTATCGCTTTGGAGCGACGCGCAGAACAAGCGCACCCGCGCATATCTAGACGCGTTACCGATGCGGGCCGTCCTGAAGCAGCGGCTGACCGACCTCATCACCAAGACGTCGCCGGCATACTACGGCTTGCACGCGGCCGGTGGCCGGATCTTTGCCATGTACAATCAGCCGCCGAAGCAGCAACCGATGATCGCGGTGATGGGTGATGACGGCGATCCCTCCAAAGCACGCATTGTGCTCGACCCGAACAAGCTCAATCCCAAAGGTACGACTGCCGTCGATTGGTTCGTGCCGTCGCATGACGGCAAACTGATTGCGGTGTCTCTGTCCGAAGACGGCAGCGAAAACGGCTCGCTCAACATCTTCGATGTCGCGACGGGCAAGCGCGTCGGCGAGGTCATCGATCGCGTGCAGTATCCGACGGGCGGCGGCAGCGTGGCATGGGCGGCCGACGACAAGAGCTTCTATTACACGCGCTACCCGGGAAACGAGCGTCCCGAAGCCGATCGGCATTTCTTCCAACAGGTGTACTTTCACACCATCGGCACGGACCCGAGCACCGACAAATACGTGCTCGGCAAGGATCTACCCAAAGTCGCGGAAATCGCGTTCTCGAACAACGACGATCCGACGACCGTTCTCGTGACGGTGCTGAACGGCGATGGCGGCGAGGTCGGCCACTATGTGATCAAGAGCGACGGCAGCGTCGCGCAGGTCACGCGCTTTGAGGACAAGGTCGTCTACGCCGTCATCGGGCCCGACAAGGCGCTCTATATGGTTTCGCGAAAGGACGCGCCGAACGGCAAGGTACTGAAGCTGGCCCCGGGCGATACCTCGCTTGCGGACGCCAAAGTGATCGTGCCCGAAGCGAACGTCGCCATCGATATCGACGGCCGTCCGCTCGTCGCCACATCGAAGCGGCTGCTGGTGCGTTACATAGACGGCGGCCCATCGACCGTGCGTGTCTATGACCTCGAGGGCAAAGATGCCGGCAAGCTTGCGCTGCCAGCTGTCGCCGCGGTGTCAGGGCTCGAGCATGTCGGCGACGACGTCTTCTACCAAGTCGTCACCTATCTGTCGCCGCCGCAATTCTTCCGCTATCGCGATGCCACCGAAAAGAGCGAGCCGACGAAGCTCAAGGTCACAAGTCCCGTCAACTTCGCCGACATGGAAGTCGTGCGCGAATTTGCGACCTCGAAGGACGGCACAAAGGTCCCGCTCAACATCATCCGCAAAAAGGGTACCGTCCTCGACGGCAACAGTCCCGTCTTGCTCTATGGCTACGGCGGCTACGGCGTAAGCGAAACGCCTTACTTTCTTGGCGCGACGCGTCGCATGCTATTTGACGGCGGGGCTATTTTCGTTATCGCCAATATCCGCGGCGGCGGCGAGTACGGCGAGAAGTGGCATCTCGAAGGCAATTTGACGAACAAGCAGAATGTCTTCGACGACTTTATTGCCGCCGCCGAATATCTCATTGCGAAGAAGTACACGAGCCCCCAGCGTCTCGCGATCATGGGCGGTTCGAATGGCGGCTTGCTGATGGGTGCTGCGCTGACGCAGCGTCCTGAACTGTTCCGGGCCGTGGTTTCGGCAGTCGGCATTTACGACATGCTGCGCGTCGAGCTCGATCCCAACGGCCTCTTCAACACGACCGAATTCGGCACCGTGAAGGACGAGGCACAGTTCAAAGCCCTCTACGCGTACTCGCCATACCATCATGTGACGGACGGCACGGCCTATCCTTCGATCCTCTTCATGACCGGAGCGAACGACGGGCGCGTCAACCCGATGCAATCGCGCAAGATGACGGCGCGGTTGCAATCCGCAAATCCGAACGGCAATCCGATCTTCCTGCGCACGAGTGCCGAGTCGGGCCACGGAATCGGTTCCGCGCTTTCGGTGCGCATTGCCGAATACGCGGATTATCTCAGCTTCCTCTACGACCAGCTCGGGATGAAGTTGAAGAAATAGAAGCGTGACAAATGAGCGGTGACGCGAGGCCCATGGTTTCTTCGGCCTCGCGAGACGCGAGATCACTTGCGATGTTGCGCAGCCTGCGCGCGATTTTCTTGCCGATATCGGCCGATAATTCAAAATCGTTGCGCTGAACCAACAAAAACTTTCAATTGTGTGGTTGCTGCGTTTACAAGTACCGAGGGTGATGCAATCACCAAATTTGAGGAAAGACGTGAGCAAAATACGCACAGCTTCGTTGTTGGCGGCGTTTCTTGCCCTAGGCGCGTGCGATCAATCTCCTGTTCAGCCGCAGAGTGCGACGCATCCATCGGCGACTGAATCGGCGTCGCCGGCTGCAGACAGCGCAAACGACAAGGATTGCGCCACGAAGTACTTCTATAATTTCTCGGACCAGCGCGCCGGCGGAAAGATCGTGTGCTCGAGCGAGCAGCAGAGCTGATTCGTTTTAGCCTTCGACGCGTACCGGCAGATCTGGAACCGGGCTCGCCCAGCATCCGCGGTCGAATTTTCTCGATTGGCCGCTAGACTCCCCGTTTGTACCTATTGTCCTGCAAACGATCAGTGAGTGGGAGCCGCTTCTCAACATGAACCTATTTGGACTCGACACGCCTCCCGCACAGCCTGCGGGCAAGCTTCCGCAAGACTTTGCCGGCTGGCCCGCTTGGATACAGGCGAATTGGTCGCTCATCCTTTACTGGGCTGTGTGGGTGGCCGTCGCCCTGGGCGTCGCCATCGTTCTGTACGCAGTCATGGTGCGCATCCGAAATCGGCTGCTCAAATACCTGCGGTCGGATACTGACGACAGCGCCATATGGCGGACGGTCCTGGCCAATGCGCTTGAGAACACGTGGCGTTTGTTCTTCGCCGTTGTCGCGATCTACTGCGCCACGGAGCTGCTGGGCATCCTCGCTTGGCCGATGCGCGAGATCGCGGTTGCGGCCGTGCTCGTCCAAAGCGGCCTCTGGTTGGTCACGTTCTTGACGCAGCTATTTTCCTGGTATGCGCGTCGTCGGCCTGCGGATCAGGCCTCGCTGGCCAACGCCATTTCGCTCGTCAACATCATCATTCGCACCGCCGTTTGGTCGGTCGTCGTCTTGGCGCTACTGAGCAATATCGGCGTCGACATCACGGCGCTCGTCGCCGGCCTTGGTATCGGCGGCATCGCAATCGGCCTCGCTGCGCAAGGCATCTTCTCCGATCTGTTCGCGTCGCTGTCGATCATCTTCGACAGGCCCTTCGTGCGCGGTGACTTCGTCGTCTTCGGCGACTCGATGGGCACGATCGAAAACGTCGGGATCAAGTCCACCCGCATTCGCTCCTTGTCCGGCGAGCAGATCGTGATTTCGAACGCAAATCTGTTGCAAAGCACGATTCACAACTATCAGCGCCTGTACCAGCGCCGCATCGTATTCTCGTTGGGCGTCACCTATCAGACGCCGGTGGAGAAGGTCCGCCGCATTCCCCAGATCATGCGTGATTCGATCGAGGCGGTTGAGAAGACGCGCTGCGATCGCTGCCATTTCAAGGAGTTCGGAGACTCGGCATTGACGTATGAGGCCGTCTATTTCGTGCTCGATCCCGACTACAACATTTATATGGACGTTCAGCAGGCTATCAACTTCGAGCTCATGACGCGCTTCGAGCGAGAAAAGATCGACTTCGCCTATCCGACCAGGACGCTCATGATTTCTGGTGGGTTGTCAGTCGCACCGCCGCAGCCGGCCGCACAATGAACGACGCCTCGGTCGATATCGTCGTCACCGACATTCCAGCTCGGTTGGACCGTCTTAAATGGGGCCGCTTTCACAATCTGATCGTGATGGCGCTGGGCATCACCTGGATTCTCGACGGTCTCGAAGTAACGTTGGTCGGCTCCTTGGCTGCAGTCATTGCCCGGCCCGAAGGGCTCAGCCTCACGGAAGCGCAAATCGGCCTTGCGGGCTCCGCATATGTGGCGGGAGCGGTCGTTGGCGCATTGATCTTTGGCTACCTGACCGACCGTTTTGGACGCAAAGCGTTGTTCACCGTCACGGTTGCGGTCTACCTCGCGGGGACGATCGCAAGCGGCTTCTCCTGGGATGCCATGTCGTTCATGCTCTTGCGCTTTGTTACCGGCGCGGGAATAGGTGGCGAGTACGCGGCGATCAATTCTGCGATTCAGGAATTCATTCCCGCCCGCTTCCGCGGTGCGACCGATCTCATCATCAACGGCAGCTTTTGGATCGGCGGCGCGCTCGGAGCGGTGGCCTCGATCGTGGTGCTGGATCCCGCGATCTTCGCAGCAGCGATCGGCTGGCGCGTTGCCTTTGTGCTCGGCGGTGCGATCGGATTGGTCATCATCTATCTGCGCCGGTTCGTCCCGGAGAGCCCACGTTGGCTGATGACGCACGGGCACCTTGAGGAGGCCGGACGTATCGTTTCCGAAATCGAGGCCCGCGCCGAGCGGTTGGACGCGAGCGACAACGGGAACGATCTGCCGACGATCCGTTTGCGGCCCCGGCGCTGGACCGGCATCGCCGAAATCTTTCGAGCGCTGTTTTCCACTTACAGGCAGCGTACGTTGGTCGGGCTGACGCTGATGACCAGCCAGGCGTTTTGCTACAACGCGATCTTCTTCACCTACGCTCTGATCCTGACCAAGTTTTACGGCATCCTTCCCAAGGACGTCGGTTGGTACATATTTCCGTTCGCCGCCGGCAACTTCTTCGGCCCGCTGCTGCTCGGGCGGCTGTTCGATACGCTCGGGCGGCGCGTAATGATCGCCGGCACTTACGGGATCGCCGGCGCCCTGCTGGTCGCCACGGGAATACTGTTTAATCTCGGGCTCCTGACCGCCGAACTGCAGACCATCGCTTGGGTCGTCATGTTTTTCTTTGCTTCGGCCGCCGCCAGTTCCGCCTATTTGACGGTGGGCGAGACCTTTCCGCTCGAGATGCGCGCGATGAGCATCGCCATATTCTATGCCCTCGGCACTGCGATCGGCGGCGGTATCGGCCCGCTACTGTTCGGCTATCTCATTCAAAGCGGTGCGCGGTCTTCGATCATGGTGGGCTACCTCATCGGTGGCGTGCTGATGCTGATCACGTCGTTTGTGCAGGCCCGGTGGGGGACGAGCGCCGAGCGGCTGCCCCTCGAGAGCGTTGCCATGCCCCTGTCGCACGTTCCCTGACGGGATCAGGAGCTCCTCGGCCGCTGCAGAGTCAGCGCGACGAGGCAACTGATCGAAGCGACGAGCCAAAGGCCTGGGCCCAGGATTGAGATCGGAGGTCCGACGATCCCCGGCGCGACCAAGAAGACGACAAATGGAACATCTGCGATCGCCGTGACGACGATCGTGAACCACGTCGCGCGGGCATCGTTGCGCCAGACCCATCCGACGGCCGAGAGCATCGTGAGCACGGCGAACGCCAGCAGATAAAACGCGTCCTGGAAGATGCGGCCTTGCGCCACTCCTGCATCCAACGACAGCCCCAGATGATAGACCTGCTGCGCGGCGGCGATGTGCAATCCGCCCCAGAAGAAGAAACCCACCGCACCGAAAATGGCAAAGGCGCGCGCCATCTTCAGAAGACGGCGTCAAGCCGAGGGCGACAACGGAAGCCTGAGAAACGGCGGCAGGGCATCAGTCGAATCTATCCACATCGCCAGGAGGTACCAAATGCGGACGGCTGCGAACCCGACTGACCCCCGCCTGCTGAAATTGCTTAGGTGATTCACAAAGAACCGGCCAATGAAATTCATTGTGGGTTCAAACCAAGAAAGTTGCGCTTGCAGTTCCCGTTTACGCGGACTGGGAGAAGATACCGACGCCTCCTCGCGCCCGACGGTGCCTTGGCTAGGACGGCTCTTGAACGCGCCTCCCACCGAAAAAGCCGCAAATCTGCGGCTCGCACACTACGATGTGTGTAGAACATTGCTTTCGGCTCTTGGGTCGAGCAGCCTAAGATTACTTGGGCTTGGGCGTTGCGAAGGGGTAAGCACGCGTGGACCAAGATTGGCTCTTCACCGTTTTAATCTGGCTCCTCGTCATCCTCGGCGTGGCTGCAATCGTGCTCGGCGTGTTGGTTGCGGTCGCCCGCCGAATACCCATTGACGATGACGGAGACAGCGACGACGGGGATTTGCCGCAGCATCCTCCACGTCCGACTCGCGGCGGCAAGCCGACGCCTCTCAATCTCACGCCGTGCGAGTACACCGGTCTTGGCCTCGCCGACTTTCACCATGACCATCGTGCGCTGCGCGACTTCGGCGAGCTCGTCACCGTCGCTGCACTCGCCGCTCACGGGTGGAACAAGCTGCCGTCGCGTCTACAGGGCGGGCAGGGAATTGACCTACTCATGGTGCGCGAATTGGGCGACGTCGGCGGCTATGAAGCGCGTGCGATCGAAGTGAAAACCAACACAATCTCGTACAACCCCGAAACCATGAGCGACGAGCGCATTGCAGGGGCACTCGGGCGCCTGCATGACGCCGGCGCTTTCGACGCCGCCACGCTCGAGGAACTATTGCGCGGCCTTTGGGAGGGTCCGCCCTATTTTCGAAAGGAGCTGTGGCGCCATCAGCTCGACAGCGGCGCGACCACGATCTTCGACCTCGATGAATTCGGTCAGAAGTGTGGATCGGAGGTTCGGTCTTCCGGGCATCTAATGGACGCGCTCTTTCAGATCATCAAACAGTTCGACCGGAGGGCCGACTACGTCGACCGTCCGGTGGTCGAGGCGCCGCCTGAAGAGATTCTGCATGCGGCCGCCACCCGCCGCCCCAAAAAGCGGAAGCGGTCTCTGCTGCAGGCTTACGCAAGAGCGTTCAGCTTCCGCCCGAAGCGGGGCGCGGCGCGCGGTAAATAGGCACTTGCGCTGTTGATGTAGATCAACGCATTTCTGCGACCAAGATCGAGACTTGCAACGACGTGAAAAGGGGCGCCGCCAGATGTCGTACCGTAAGATTCTTGTTCCGTTGTTTGACGGTGCCGGCGACGAAGTCGCGGCTCGACAGGCGGTAGCGATTGCCGCGGCGCTTGGCGGCCATGTTACGGCTCTGTTGGCGCGTCCGGATCCCGCCGAAACCGTGCGGCTGATTGACCCCTCGCTCTCACCGCGTGTGATCCGTGAGTTGGTGGACTCGGCGCGCTCGGCAACCAGCCACGAACTCGCGCGCGCTCGCGCGATGCTGGAGACTGTCGCCAAGCAATCAGGCATCACGGAGAACGAGGGCGCTCCCGGTTGGTCGCTCGACGTTCGCGAGGGTCTCGCTGACGATGTAATGGGGCAAGAAGCGTTGCTGTCGGATTTGACGATCTTTGCGCATCCGGCCCAGCAAGGGGATCGCCCGATTTGGGGTGCGCTTGAGGCGGCGCTCCTCGGCAGCCGGCGGCCCCTGATCGCGGTGCCTAAGGACGTAACCGAAATACTCGGAAAAAAGGTCGTCATCGGCTGGGATGGTGGACGCGCCGTTTCTCACGCTCTGTTTACGGCGCTTCCGTTGTTATCGCGCGCCAGCGCCGTCGAAATCCTGACAGTTGCTTCAGGACCGGCGGAACGGCCGGTGGTGGAGAAGCTCAAAGACTATCTGAGCCTCCACGGCATTCGCGCGACGCAACGCTCCGTCAATCCGGGCACGATGGACATTGGTTTCACACTCGCGGATGCCGCCAAGAGAGCGGGCGCGGGCTTGCTCGTTGTCGGCGGATACGGCCACAGTCGGATACGCGAGTTCGTTCTGGGCGGCGTAACGCGTCACCTGTTGGCGAACGCATCGCTGCCGGTGTTCATGGCGCACTGAACCCACCGCAGCTATTTCTCCTTGTATAGCGCGCACCTGAGCGCTAACTGAGACCTGAGACCGCATTCGTCGCCGTCGATTGGCGACGGAATCCACTGTTCTGCGCGTTCATCCAGAGATACGCCGATTTACGCGTTCTCGCGTTGCGTAGTCGCGACGCTGAGCAACCGCCATTGGTCAACAAAAGTGAACAATGGAACAGAGACGTTCAGAAAAACTGGCAGATTTGTCCGATCTCCTGGCGCAAGCAGCGCGCCAGGCGCAGTCGGGCCAGTTGGGCGAAGCGGAACGCGCATTGCGGCAAATCTTGCGCGTGTTGCCGGATCAGGCAGATGTGTTGAACTTGCTGGCGCTCGTTGAACATCGATCCGGCCGCACTGACGCGGCGGTGCGTACCGGCGAGCGCGCGCTGAAGCTAAAACCGAATGTGGCAAACTCCCATGCCAACCTGGCGGTCATGTATCGTCGTCTCGGGAATTTCGCGAAGGCGATCGAACACGCTCGACGTGCGACGATATTGAAGCCGGATTTCGCCGACGCGCACTACAATCTCGGCCTTGCCCAATTCGAGGCGGGTGATCTGGATGCAGCGATAAATTCCTACGATCGTGCGATCGCATTGAAGGGCAGCTTCGCGGAAGCGATCAACAATCGAGGTGTGGTCTTTCATAAACTCGGTCGACTCTCCGACGCCGAAGTCGAATTTCGCCGCGCACTGGCTCAAAAGCCGTCCTATCCGGAGGCTCTGAACAACTTGGGCACGGTTTTGCGCAATCAAAATAGGTTTGCGGAGGCAGTCGCCGCCTATCAACAAGCGATTGCATTGCGGCCGGGATATGTCGACGCGCTCAAGAACCTTCTTTTTGCGTACAGGGACCTAGGTCGACCGCACGAGGCGATAGGTGTTGCCAACGAAGTGCTTCGTCTGCACCCGAACGAAAAGACCGTGCTTTGGGCCCTCACAGAGATCTATCTCGACTTACAGATGCCGGAGGAATCGATTGTCGCGTCCAACAAGCTTATTGCGTTGGGCGACGCGACGGCGGAGATCTACGAAAGATTGGGCATCGGCTATGCGCGAACCGCCGATGTCGAAAGTGCGGTCGACGCGTATCGCAAGGCCATTGCGCTTAAGCCGGACTTTGCCTTGGCATTTGGCCGTCTCGGCAGCGCTCTAAGCCAGCTCGGGCGCTTTGATGAAGCGATGGAGGCATTCAGCAGGGCCCTGCAACTCGACCCGACACTGACGGACATTTACCTCGACATTGCCTACGCCAGGACTTTCGGCAGCAGCGACGATCCCGATCTAAAGGCGATGGAAGCCGTGCGGCAGGGAGATCTTCACCGCGACCGCCGGGTGTACCTGCACTTCGCGCTTGGAAAAGCTTACGACGACCTCGCGCGCTACGACGAGGCCTTTGAAAATTTTGCCGCCGGGAATCGTCTTGCGCGGGAAACGATCGTCTACGATGAAGCCCGACAGCTCGAGCATTTCGATCGAACGCGGGAAATGCTCAGTTCGGAGTTCATGAAGGCGAATAGCGGCGTCGGCAACGAGAGCCAGCGCCCGATCTTCGTTGTCGGCATGGCGCGTGCGGGCACGACGCTGGTCGAACAGATTATAGCAAGTCATCCAGACGCCCATGGTGCCGGTGAAATCGCCGACTTTGCGTTGGCCGTCGGCGAAGTCGCGCGTCGCTCCGGAAAGAGTGCCGATTATCCAGATGTCGTCAAAGGTCTGCGGCCGGAGGAGGTCACGCAGGTCGGTGAGACTTACGTCAAGCTATTGGAGCGGCGCGCGCCGGGCAGCGCCAAGCGCATCGTCGACAAGATGCCGCAGAATCTCTTCTTCATCGGATTGATTCATTTGGCCTTGCCGAATGCCCGGATCGTCCATGTCACGCGCGATCCGCTGGATACATGCTTATCGTGCTATTCGAAGTTGTTCGCGTCCGGTTGGCCTCAAACCTACGATCTTGAGGAACTGGGCCGGTATTATCGCGCGTATCGCCAGTTGATGGCGCACTGGCACCGGACGCTTCCGGAGAACGCCTTGTTCGAGATTCCTTACGAAGAGCTGATTTCCGACAGTGAGGCTTGGACCCGGCGCCTTCTGAATTTCTGCCGTCTTGAGTGGAACGACGCCGTGCGCGAATTCCACAACAACAAGCGCCCGGTGAAGACGATAAGCCTCGCTCAAGTTCGCCGCCCGATCTATCGCAGCTCGATCGGCCGCTGGCGCAACTATGAGAAGCACCTAGGTTCGCTGATCTCTGCACTGTCCGGTTGATCCGATCGGCAAGGCCGTGCGACAGCGCGCAAGCACCGGCTCCGTTGTACGAACCTAGACCAAGACCTCGCTCGTGATATCGGTGGTCTTCGTCACGCCGGTCAGCGCCATCGCGACTTCCATCTCGCGCTTGAATGTTCTCAGTTGCGCGAGGACGCCGGCCTCGCCCTTGGCGGCCAGTGCATAGGCCCATGCGCGCCCGACAAGACAGGCATCGGCACCGCGCGCCATTGCTTTGACGATATCGAGACCTGAGCGCACGCCGCCGTCGAGGAAGAGCGTCGTCTTGCCGCCGACCGCCTCGCGGATCGCCGGCAGCGCATCCATCGTCGCCAGCACGCTATCGAGCTGCCGGCCACCGTGGTTCGAGACGATGATGCCGTCCGGCTGAACGGCGCTCATTGCCGCGCGCGCATCGGCGGGATCGAGAATACCCTTGATTAGAAGTTTGCCCGGCCAGTTCGCGCGGATCCAATCGAGGTCCTTCCATGTCATGCCGGGATCGAGGTTCTTGTTGATCCAAACCTGAAAGTCGGAAAAGCCCTTCGCGTCTTTCACCGCCGCGACTAGATTGCCGAATTCGAGCGGCCGCCCGCCAAGCGCCACATCGAAAATCCAATCGATCCGGCGCGCATAGTCGAATGCCACCCTGGCTCGCGACAGCGCTGAAAGCGGCACGGCGCCCATGCCGTTGCGCACGTCGCGGTAACGCGCGCCGAGCACCGCGAGATCGACGGTGAACGCCAGCGCCGTGCAACCTGCCGCATGGGCGCGCGCCAGCAGCTCGCGCGCGTAGCCGCGATCGCGGATCACATAGAGCTGAAACCAAAAAGCCCTTTTGATGTTTTTGCGAATTTCTTCGATCGGGCAGATCGACACCGTCGAAAGCGTGAACGGTACGCCGAAAGTCTCCGCTGCGCGCGCTGCTTGCACTTCGCCGCGTTTGCGCAGCATGCCGGCAAAACCGACAGGCGCAAGGGCCACTGGGATCTTCCAGGTCTCACCGAAGATCGTCGTGCTGGTATCGATGGAACTGACGTCCCGCAGGATGCGCTGGTGCAGCTTCACGCGCCCGAAGGCGTCGACATTGTCGGCAAGGGTCCGTTCTTCGTAGGCGCCGCCGTCGACATAGTCGAACAATTGCCGTGGCAATCGCCGTTGAGCGAGGCGGCGGTAGTCCACGACGGATACAGGGGCGAGCGGAAAACGTGTCTGCTGAAGTTGTGTCATGACCTCGCACTATAGCGCCGCAAATGCGCTTTGGTTCAATAGTCAGTAGGCGGTGTAACCTGGTGTCCGAGAAACTGATTCGGGCACAGTCAAATCCCGTGCGGCGGGTTGCAGAGTTGCGCGTTGCAACCACGCAACGCGCGAAAGCTCTTATTTTTCAGCGTTTTCTGCAAGTCGTAAACAGATCGTTGATGGCGCGTGCGCCATATGCACCGCGTTTACGGGGATTCCGGGCTCCCTCAAACTTACATAGACGATTCGTGCTCCGATTCATCTTGAGGAAATTCATGACTAAGCTCGCGTATCTCTCGTCAACGGCGCTTTGCGCGATCGCGCTGGTTGCCGGCGTCACACCGGCCGCCGCCGACGGCTCGATGGGCGGCCACGACATCTACGGCAGCGTGAACTTCGGCTACGACTGGCTGAACTACGATCCGGACTTCGCGCCCAACTACCACAACAACATCTTCACGGCTCAGGGCGCTTTTGGCGTGCCCTTGGACGACGGCTGGCGGGTAGAGGGCAACTTCTCCTTCGAGACCCAGCAATTCGACAACTTCGGCCTACCGATCGATTTCTCAATCGATACCTGGCAGGTCGGCGGCGTGCTTGGCTACGACTTCGGTGGCGAGGGACGGATCGGATTCGACGTGGCGTACCAGACGGTCGACGTAGGAATTTCGCTCGACGGCTACAGGCTTGGCGCTCGCGGCGAGTACAACTTGCAGCCCAACGTCACGCTGCGCGCGACGGCTGGCTACCAAGACTACGACAACAGCGGCATCCAGGCCGACGGCTTCTACGGCGGCGTGGGTGGCTCGTACTATTTCACGCGCAACATCGGCTTCCGCGGCGAGATCGACTACTTCAATTACAGTCTCAGCGGCGTCCCGGTCCCGGGTTCGAACGACTACGACGTTTGGGATTTCGGCGGCAAGCTTCAGTACAAGCTCGACGATTATCCGCTGGTTCTCGGCGGCCACGTGAACTACGCGACGATCGACGCCTTCGGCTTCGACACGAACGTGTGGACCTTTGGCCTCGACCTTACGGCGATGTTCGGCTCGGGCGCTTCGGACTCGTCCCTCCGCGACACCGAATCCAACACAACGTGGGAGCCGGAGCGCATCGGCGTGAAGTACTTCACGTTCTAAGCTTAGCCCCAGACGCAAGGGCGGCAAGGCGCGGAGCTTTTGCTCCGCGCCTTGTTCTTTTAGGGCTGTGCCGCGCCGATGAGATCGAAGTCGCCGCGCATCACTTGATCGAACTTGCCGGTGCGCCACGCGCCGGAAGCGTCGCGCACCAATGGCGATGCGCCGCCGCGATAGCGCCGGACCACGGTGTTCGACGTTGCCGTCTTGGCAAAGCGCTCGCGGATCGCACTTTCGAGCCGTGCCTGTGGCAGATCGCCGAGCGGCGCTATGGCAAGCCGCACACGCGCCGTCGCGCGCCCCGCGTCCTCGCCCTGCTCGAGAACATGCAATCCGACCTCGGGCAGCAGCAGCCGATGCGCGCCGAAGCCCGAGACCAGCAGGATCGGCAGGCTCTTGTCGGCCGGATTGGTCATCTCGGAGAACTGCATGTTCCGCGCCTCCGCCCACGAGCGGTACATGCCGCCGAGTTGTGCGCACCACTTGCGGGTCGCGGCGGTGTCGCCCGACGCATCGAGCGCCGGCTCGATCAGCAGCGCCACTTCGATTGGCGCCCCTTCGAGCGCGTCTTGCACACCGAGCTTCACGACGTGCAACTGCAGGGCCAGGCGCTGGATCAGTTCGCGCGAATATTGCGCCTTCGCCGTTCCGCGCGCCAGACGAGCCTGCAACGACGCCGCCGTATTTGCCGCTGCCTGCACACGGTCCATCAGCGCCAATCGCGCCAATGTCGTGTGGCGCTCCGGGCGTGACCAGAAGTCGGGCTTCGACATCTCTTCGGCGAGTCGCAGCTTGATTTGATCCCATTGTTCGGAGGCTATCGTGCGCTCGATCTCGCCTGCCGCCGCGTCGAGCGCCTCGCGCTCGGCTGGCGTGCCCATGGGGTCGAGGATCATGGCGCGGAGGTTGGGCCGCGCGCCGTTGTTGTCGCTCGAAGACTTCGGCAGGGCATCGGCGTTCGGATCGACGAACTCGGCCTGGATGCCTTGCCCGTCGCTGCGCACGAAGACGAATTGGTCGCCCTCGGGAAAGCGGCGCTCGACGATGGTCGCGGCGAGCGGCGCCAGCACGTATTGATCGATCGCGCGCTTCAGCGGCCGCGCCCCCATCTCCGGCGAAAAGCCCTTCTCCAGCAGAAAGTCTTGCGCCGAGGCCTCCCATTCGACGGCCCAGTCGCGATCTTTGAGACCGCGCCGCTCGAGCACTTGCTTCAGCTCCTTCCTCAGGATTCCGCGCATCAATTCGCGCGTCAGCGGCTTGAACACGATCACCTTGTCGAGGCGGTTCTGAAATTCGGGTCTGAAGGTTTGCGCGATCACCGTGTTGATCTGATCCGGCGAGAACGTTTCGGCGGCCGGCGCAAAGCCGAGGCCGGAGCCGCGATGGGCTGTGGCGCCAAGGTTGCTCGTCAAGATGATGATCGTGTGGCGGAAGTCGGCGACGCGGCCGGAAGCGTCGGAGAGCCGCGCATCGTCGAACACCTGCAGGAACATGTCCCACACGCGGGCGTGCGCCTTTTCGAACTCGTCGAGCAGCACGACGGAGAAGGGCTGTTTGCGCACGCGGTTGATGAGCGAGTCCGTGTCCGGCCGGTCGCCGCTCTCGCCCAAGATCTTGATCGTCGATTCCGGAGTTTGGAATTCGCTCATGTCGAGACGGATCAGCCGGTCTGCGGAGCCGAACAGGTATTCCGCCAGCGTTTTGGCGAGCTCGGTTTTGCCGGTGCCGGTGGGGCCTGCAAACAAGAACACGCCGATCGGTTTGCCCGAATCGACGAGCCCCGCCTTGAGCATGGCGATGCGGTCGACGACCGCGCCGACGGCTTCGTCCTGGCCGATGACGCGTGCCGAAAAGAATTGTCGGATGGCGGCGAGGTCGAGGCGCTCCTTGTTGTCGAGTATCGAGACGGGCAGGCCCGTCACCTGGGCCAATGTCTGGGTCACGTCCTCGGCCGTTAGCATCCTCTTGTTTTCAGTGATGCAACGGTTCGCCGTCCGCTTGATGAGGTCGAGCAGATTGCCCGGCAGCTTCTCGTCGCTCACATATTGCCGCGCCAGGTCGATTGCGACGGGGATCGCACCATTGTCGACGGTCAGACGTCGTTGCGCGGTTAGGCGCTGGCAGAATCCCACCGCGAGCGCCGTTGCCTCCTGCTCGGAGTGGGGCTCGATGCGCACGACTTCAAGCAGGGCGCGTAAGTTCGGCCGCGCCTGCATCAGCCGCGTGGCCTCCGCTGGCGTGGCCTCGCTCCAAATGATCAATCGCCCCGCGGAGATCGACGGCAGGATTTGATCGAGAATGCTGGCGCTTTGGCCGCGATGCGTGCCGCTCGAAGCGACTTGGAGCATATCCGGGATGTACCAGATGAGTTTCTTGCTGGCCGCAAGCTCTTCGGTCGCGCGGCGAATACGCTCTTCGAGTTGCCCGATATAGACCTGACCGGCTTGCAGATCGACGCCGCTCGCCTCGAACACGCCCCAGCCCTTTCGCGCCAGCTTGCCGTTCAGCAATTTCAGGAGCGAGGATTTGCCGACGCCGCGCTCGCCGGTGATCAGCAGCGACCGTTGGGGCGCTTGAGCAAGGGCGCCCTCAGCTGTCTGCATGGCCTCGCGCCAGGGTGCTGCGTCGATCAAGAGCTCGCCCTCTTCGCGCGCGTTCCAAAAGCGTCCGAACGAGCGCAAGAATTGCCGGTCGATGCTCGAATGTTGGAAGCTGATCAGATCTTCGACGAGTTTCGTCGCAAACGGGTGATTGAGCCGTTTCAGAAAGGCCTCGATCTCGCCGGGTGTCGAGGCGCCGTGCCGGTTCAGCGCCGCGCCGAAGACGGCCGCTTCGCCGGCTTGTTGGCATTTCGTGAAGTATTCGCGAAATGCAGCCGGGATCATGTTGTTGTTGGTCCACCACTCCTTGGCGGCAACGGCAGGCGCGCCGGCGGGCGGGCGCGGGCGCGCGCCGGCCAAGAATTGCAGCGCGAAATAGATCGCCCACGGGCGCATGTTCGAAAACTGCTCGACGACCTCGTCGGCGACTTCGCCGCCGTCGTCGCGCTCGGCAAGCGCCGCCAACGCCGCGCACGAGAGTCCCCAATTCGCGCCGGTCGCGTATTGCAGCACGGTGTCGATGTCGACATCCGGCAAGACCAGCAGCGCGACCGCCTCTTTGAACTTGGCGTGCGCCGCCAGGTCGCGCGGATGTGCGCTGTTGTCGCCGAATGCCTCGAATTCGTCCGCGAGCATATGCAGCTTGACGGTGAGTGAGCTCGCCTCGGGCTCGCGGTGGGTATCGTCTTCCGGTGGCCCGGGCCGGGATGTTGGCAGCTCTACTTGCAGCTTGGGCTGGTCTGGCGAGTGCGGCGACCTGTCGCCGAAGACGCGCCGCGCGGCGTCGGTAAGCGTGAGCCCGCCCCAAATCCACGCAAGAAAGACCACGGCGAGGAAGCCGCCGAGCATGTAGCCGAAAATCACGATGAAGGTATCCAAGCCGCACGGCCCCTCGAAACGCCGGTCGGCTTTATCGCATGCCCTGTGCGACTTGCTAAGCGCCGCCGATCACCGCTTGCGCGCGACAATCTCAAGCACCAGCGGTGTCACCATCAGGCTCCGCCGATCGGCTTTCGCCGCCGTCAGGGCTGCGCGCGTGTCCGCTGCGTCTTGCGCTGTTAACCGACCCGACGCGAGGAGCCTTTCTAGAAACGAGGCGACGAAGCTCGCGGGCCATTGCCAGAACGCGTTTCCAGGCGGCACGATTTCGATGATCGGGCGTGCCGAACGGATCTCGAATCCGGCGTCGGCAAGGTGGTGCCGTAGGGCGAGACCGCTGTCGATCTTCCCGCCCTCGGCTCTGACGCTGTCGATGACAGCGTCGACGAACCGCTCGAACATAGTCGACCGTGGTGCCAAGCGCCACGAGCGATAATCGAGATACTCGTGAAAGACGGCGACACCGCCGGGCTTCAGCGCTCGCGCCAAATGCCCGATGACGGCCTTCGGTTCACGCACAAAGGAGAGAACCCAGCGGCACCAGGCCGCGTCCGCGACCGCCTCGCCGAATGTTGCGTCGACGACATCCACTTCGATCGTCGAAACGTTGTGCAGGCGGTGTCGCCGTGTCCGCGCCGTAAGCGCGTCGAGAAACCGCCTCGACCGCTCGACTGCGATGACCTGGCCGCTTTCGCCGACAATTTTCGCCAGATCCTCGCTCGCATAGCCAGGCCCAGCACCGACATCGATCACGGTTTGGCCAGTCGTGATTCCTGCGCGACGCCAAGCGTCCAAGGCGTGCTCGCGCCAAACCTGGTGCTGAAAGCCTAGCCGTTCGATTTCCGCATCATGCGTGCCGAGCACATAGTCGCGATCGCTCATAGGTGTCCCTCCGTGCGGGACTTACCCCGCGCGGAACCGGGACAAACTCCGTTTCCTGACGCTGAATCTCAGGCAGCTTGAGGCGCCGCACCCGCGACGCTGGTGCGGAACATCTCGCGGCGCTGGCCGTGGTAATCGTTGAGCGCGTTGTGTTGCGTCGCGCGGTTGTCCCAGATCGTCAGCGTACCCTTCGCCCACCGAACCCGGCAGGTGAAATTGTCGTTGAGCGCATGCTTGTAGAGATATTGCAGCAGAGCCTGGCTCTCGCCGTGAGACCATCCATCGATGCGCACGGTGTAGACCGGATTGACGAAGAGCGCGGGCTTGCCTGACTCGGGATGCCGCACCACGATCGGATGCACCATCTCGTGGTAGGCATCCTTCGACGGTTCGATCGCCGTGGACATTTTGTGCTTCACGGAGTCGAGGTAGCCGCCGGTGCCGTAGGCCGCACCGGCCGAATGCACTGCGCGCAACCCGCGCAGTGTCTCCTTCAGGCCGTCCGACAAGGTTTCGTAGGCGAGATATTGGTTCTGAAACAACGTATCGCCGCCGTAGTCCGGCACCTCGTGCGCGTAGAGCAAGGTGAAGCTCGGCGGCTCCGGCAGATACGTCAGGTCCGAGTGCCAAGCATTGGCGAAGTTCAGCTTGTCGGCGCGCTCCTTGAGCACACGGATCACATACGGCCGTTCATCGAGCGCTTTGACGAACGGCGTCACCATGCGCCCGCCGAGCTGATCGGTGAGCCGCTCCAAATCGTCGAGCGACATCGACTGCTCCGGGATGGTGACCACGAGATGATCGATCAGCGCCCGTCTGAGCGCTGCGACATCCGCCGCCGACAGTGTGGTGCTGCAGTCGAGACCCAGGACTTCGGCGCCGAGCGCACCGGCAATGCGCTCTGCACGAACCGTTGAATGCGAAACCTGATGCGTGGCAACCATGGGGACCTCGTTTCACCCCATGATAGTCGCGTCGGGCCACTTGGTCAGCACCCCGCAACAAAGACGGAACAGGCGGTGGGTCGGGAAAAGCTACTGCGCGGCCGGCGGCGTTGAAGATTGGTGCCGCGGATGGGCTGCCATGAACGCCTTGCAGCCGCCGGAGAACTTGTCCTTGTTGGCCTGCACGCAGGCATGTCGCTCATCGCGCGACTTCGACGTCGAACAGTATGTCTGGATATCGGCGCTGCACGCCTCGCGGAAGCCGTGCCGGCCGCCGTGCGTGTCTGCTGTGTCGCTGCCTGTCGCCGGCGTGTCGGCCGCGAAGGCGGCGCCGGACAATCCGATCATCATCAGAAAGGGAAGTGCAAGCCGCTGCATCTTGTTCTCCTAAGCGCGCTAGCGGAGAAGAAGTTCGCCGCTCGGCGCGCATAAAGACACGGCAGTGACCAAGATTCTTTGCAGCCAACTTAAACTTTTATCATGCGGCGGCGCTGTCGTTCGCCGGTCGCATCGGCGTTGTTCATCGGCGTTCAACAACGTCGACGTAAAGGCCAAACAGAAAATGCGCCCGATCGCTCGAGCGCATTTTCAAACGCGAACGTCAGATCGTTCTAGGACGATACGGCGTCCATCGCCCGCAGGCGCTCGAACACCGCTTCGACGGCATCGACGAAATGCGCTGTCGAGTTGATGAGGCAGAACGAACCCATTGCCTGATATTGCTTCGAGTAGTCGAAATTCTTCGGCGTCAGATTGACGTCGTGTCCGGTCTTCTCTTTCTCGATCGTGTTGCGGTGAGACATGTAGCCTTGCGCCCAGCTAAAATAGCTGAGGCCGAGATCAGGCTGCGATTTCACGTCCGCGAGGAATCCGGCGCAGTCGCGTGCGCCCGCGCCATAGATGCGTGCGCCCTCTTGCGCGAAAGCCGTTGAAGCACAAACCAACGCGATACCGACTGCGGTAATTGCGGCACCTTTCATCCGTGAAACTCTCCCCGAAAGAAGCGCGATTGAGTGTAAGGGTGAGTGAAAGCCTAATCAGAGTCGCAAAAGTTTGCGACTCGGAAGAATTCCCGCAGAACGGGAGACCGCGCGCTCAACTTGAACGCGCAGTGCGCACCTCGTGGGCGAGTGCTGCTTACTTGGGCTCGACCCGGACGACGGTGCCGTCGCCACCGCCCGGTCCGGAAAAGCCCGGGTGATCTTGTTCGGTCAGCAAATAAAGGTAGCCGTCGGGCCCGGTCCGGACATCGCGAATGCGCATCCCGAGTTCTTTGAACAACTCTTCTTGCCCGACGACCGCGTAGTTGGCGTCGAAGTTCACGCGGCGGACGTTCTTGAACACCAGCGATCCGGAGAAGCCGTCGCCCTCCCACGCGGGAAACTTATCCCCATGATAGATGGTGAAGCCCGACGGCGCGATCGACGGCGTCCAATAGAGCAGGGGCTGCTCCATTCCTTCATGCTCCGTATACGGAGAGACATAGGCGCCCGAGTAGTCCATGCCGTACGTGATCACCGGCCAGCCGTAATTCTTGCCCGGCTCGATGATGTTGATCTCATCGCCGCCGCGCGGCCCGTGCTCTGTTTCCCACACGCGGCCGGTCTTCTCGTCGAAGAAGAGCCCTTGTTCGTTGCGATGCCCCAGCGTCCAGATTTCGGGCCGCGCGCCCTGGCGGCCGGAGAACGGATTCCCGCTCGGAATGCTGCCGTCTTCGTTCAGATGCACGATCTTGCCGAGATCGGTGGAGAGGTCCTGCGCTTTTTCGCGGTATTCGAATCCCTCGCCGATCGTGAGCAGGAACGTGCCGTCGGGCAGGAACACCATGCGTCCGCCGAAATGGTTCGCCGTATCCTTTGTCGGCGCCGCCGTGAAGATCGGCTGGACGTCGCTGAGTGCATGACCGTCGAAGTGTGCGCGCACGACGCGTGTCGCGTTGGCGTTCGCATCGCCGGATGCGAAGGTGAGATAGAGAATGTGGTTTTCGGCAAACTTCGGATGCAGCACCACGTCGAAGAGGCCCGCCTGCCCGGGGGCGCGAAACATCGAGCCGGGCGCCGTGTAGACCGGCGGCACCCCTGAGACCGGCGTAGGATCGAGCGTGTCATTCCGTATGACGCGCAGACGGCCGGCGCGTTCAGTCACCAACATCGATCCATCCGGCAAGAACGCGATCGACCAAGGATGGTCGAGGCCCGTCGCCAGCGTCGTGAGCTTGTAGTCGACGGGCCCCGTCGGTACCGGCGCGGTTGCATGCGCAGGCGCAAAGTCCGCGGGGTCTTTCGGCGTCTCGGGCCCCGCATCTGCCCAGGCGAGTCCGGTGGCGAATGCGGTCGAAGCAAGCAAAGACAGGCTCAGGCGCATGGCATCCCCTCAGGGCCCAAAGGTCTCAGGCTAAAGACATCAGACCCCATTTTGGGGCATAAGTGAACTCTGTGCCAAAGAGCCGAATAAAGCAGGCGAGGGGACGATGCGGGCGATCATTGTGTTTGTGCTGGTTTTGGCGGTGACGGTCGTCGTTGGGATAGCCGCGCACTCGCTGTTCGTCATGCATGCTTGGACGATGGCCGCCGTGCAGGCGAGCGGCGCCGTACCAGCTCCGCCGAGCATGGCGGATCATATCGACTGGATCACGCACGACATCGTCGGCATGGGCCCGACCTACGGCGCACTTGTGGGAATAGCTTTGATCATCGCCTTCATCGTGGCGGGCTACTTCGCCCGGCTGACGGGGCTGCGCGTGATCGTCTTCGCGGTTGCGGGCGCCGTCGCGATGTACGTGCTCTTCACGATCATGAAGCTGACGCTTGGCACCGTCGGCGTCTTCGGTGCGCGCGGTGCGGAAGGCCTTGCTGCGCAAGCCGCCGTCGGCGCGCTGGCGGGATTCTTATTCGCAGTCATGAAGCCTGCGGCGCGATGAGCGGCCGACGGTAGTCGTTGACCGCCGCCCGTGAGATCGGCCAAGTTGCGCGGGCAGGGGTCCCGCCATTCAAAACCGAAATCTTCTCCTCTTTCTTATCGCGCGCTTCTTCGGCGTGCTGTCGAGCCAGATCCAAAACGTCGCCGTCGGCTATGAAGTTTATGAGCTGACGGGCGACCCGAAGGCATTGGGCTTCGTCGGCCTCGCCCAGTTCCTTCCGATGTTCGCGCTCACATTGGTCGCCGGCGACGTCGCTGATCGATTCGATCGCCGCCTGATCCTGGGCATCACCTATGCTGCGCAAGCCATGTTGTCGGCGGGTCTCTTTGCGCTCGTCCTCACGCCCCATCCGGCGATCGGGATGTTCTATGTCCTGCTCGCACTGCTCGGCTCGGTGCGTGCGTTCTCTGCGCCCGCGGGTCAGTCCTTCTTGCCGCTGCTTGTGCCCATGGAGCAGCTGCCCCGCGCCATCGCCTGGAGTTCGTCGACCTTCCAAGTCGCGACCGTCGCCGGTCCGGCTGCCGGCGGCGCGGCGCTTGTCTTCGGCGCCCAGACCGCCTTCGCCCTGTGCCTCGGTCTGTTCGCGGTCGTCGCGGTGCTCATACTCGGCGTCACGGTCAAGGGCCATCCTCGACAGACGCTTGCAGGCACCGTGATCGAGCGCGTGACAGCCGGTATCGCGTACGTCCGCCGGACGCCGATTGTACTTGGCGCACTCTCGCTCGATCTCTTCGCCGTCTTATTCGGCGGCGTCACAGCCATGCTGCCCGTATACGCCAAGGATATTCTGGCCGTTGGGCCCGAAGGACTCGGGCTGTTGCGTAGCGCGCCGGCTGCTGGCGCTGCAGTCGTCTCGATCTTGCTCGGCTTCTTTCCGCTCGACCGCCGCGCGGGGCCGCTGATGTTTGCCTGCGTCGGCCTCTTCGGCTTGATGACGATCGTCTTCGGCATCTCGACCAGCTTCGTCCTCTCGCTTCTGGCGATGTTCGTACTGGGAAGCGCCGACATGATCTCGGTCTATGTCCGCAATGCGCTGGTCCAGCTGGTCACGCCCGATCACATGCGCGGCCGCGTCAGTGCGGTGAATTTTCTCTTTATCGGTGCGTCGAACGAGCTTGGCGAATTCGAGTCGGGCATTACCGCGTCCTGGTTCGGCATCGTGCCGTCGGTAATCATCGGCGGCCTGGGCACGCTCGGTGTCGTCGTTCTTTGGACCTACATGTTTCCCTCTCTTCGCAATGTCGATCGCCTCACGACGCTGAAGGCGGAGTGAGCCGTAGGGTTGCAAGTTCCTTTCGCACACGCACGACGGTGCTCTTGATCATTACAAAAATCGGGCGCAGCCTTTTCATAGAGCGCGAAATGAAACGGGATCGAGGCGCGCTCGCCCGCCGGCATCGGCCGGTCTCCACATCGCGTGGAGATACAGATAACGATCGAAGAGGTTCCCCGTTGAGAAGGCCCCTCCACCTGATGCGAGGGGCCTTTTCATTTGAACGCTTGGTTGGCGCAGGGGTGCGCGCCGATTGCGTCACCTGCTAGGTTCCGCCGCATGGCTGTTTCGCACACCGATTTCATCGTCATAGGAGCCGGCATTGCCGGCGCCTCGGTCGCCTACGAACTCGCAGGACGAGGGGCCTCCGTCACGATTCTCGAGCGCGAAACGCGCGCCGGGATGCATTCGACGGGCCGCTCCGCCGCGATCTTTTCAGAGATCTACGGCAACGCGATGGTGCGCGCCCTCTCGCGCGCGACGCGCAGGTTCCTGTTCGAGCCGCCGCCGGGTTTCACGGACGTCCAGCTCGTTCCCCCGCGCGAAACGCTCTTTATCGCCCCACCGGATCAAGTTGCCGATCTGCGTGCAATGCGCGCCGAGCCCGACGTCGCCGCCGGCACCAAGCTTTACACGCGCGAGCAGGCGATTGCCCGCGTGCCTATCTTGCGTCCGGAAATGGTGGTCGAAGCGCTTCTCGAGCCCGATGCCAACGATATCGACGTCAATGCTCTTCATGACGGCTTCCTACGTGGCGCGAAGAAGCGCGGCGCAGCGCTCGTCACCGGCGTGCAGATCGTCTCGCTCGAGTTCGGCGGCGGTATGTGGCATGCGCGCTCGCTCGACGAAACCTATGCGGCGCCGGTGGTGATAAACGCCGCGGGTGCGTGGGCGGACGAGGTCGCTGAACTCGCTGGTGTCATGCGCTTAGGTTTCGAGCCCAAGCGCCGCACCGTCGTCACCTTCGACGTGCGGCCGGACTTGAAGATTGCGGATTGGCCTTTGACGATCGACGCGCGGGAGACGTTCTACTTCAAACCGGACGCCGGCCGCTTGCTCCTCACGCCTGCCGACGAGACACCGTCGCCGCCTTGTGATGCGCAGCCCGAGGAGCTGAACATCGCCGAAGCGATCGACCGCTTCGAAACCTTCACCACCGAGAGCGTCCGCCGCATCGCCGCGAAGTGGGCCGGTCTTCGCACGTTCGCGCCCGACCGCACACCGGTCGTCGGCTTCGATGCGAAGGCAAAGGGATTCTTTTGGCTCGCGGGGCAGGGCGGGTATGGCATGCAAACGTCGTCCGCAATGGCTCGCACGGCTGCTGCTCTCGCGAGCCGGGAGGCCATCCCTTCCGATATCGCCGCCCACGGCGTCACCGTCGACGCGTTGGCTCCGGATCGCTTCGCAAGATAAGTGGGCGTTAAGCGCGTCGCACCAACCGTAGCACGAAGATCAAGACGATTGCGCCAAACGTCGCCAGGATGATCGATCCGACGAGGCCGCCGATTGCGATGATGCCGCCGAGCAGCCAGCCGCCGATCAGCGCGCCGACCATGCCGATGATGATGTCGCCGACGATCCCGTAACCGCTGCCTTTCATGATCTGTCCGGCAAGCCAACCGGCAATCGCGCCGATCACAATCCAAAGCAACAAACTCATCATGGTCGCCTCCCGCTGAATCAGAACACCTCTGCCTACTTATATAGGGATACTGGCCCGCCGCGTGGAACCCCGCGTTCCCAAGGATTTCGGCAAGCGATATGTTGAGGCTCTGCCAGTGAGGAGAGCACATGGCCGGTCCAGCAATCGCCAACACGCCGAAACCACCATATTACGCCGCCATCTTCACGTCGCTGCGCACGCCCGGCGATGAAGGCTACGGAGCGATGGCACAGCGGATGGTCAAGCTGGCCGCCGAGCAGCCCGGGTTCCTAGGTATCGAGTCCGTACGCGAAGACCTCGGGATTACCGTCTCCTATTGGCGCAGCCTCGAAGACATCGCCAATTGGAAGCGCGTTGCCGATCACCTCGAAGCGCAGCGCAACGGGCGCGAGAAGTGGTACGCCGCCTATAAGACGCGCATCTGCAAGGTCGAGCGCGACTACGGCTTCGAGAGTTGAGTGCAGGCGCCGGCGCGCTGGGTTTTAATGCTGTCCAAAGCGTTGTGGTGCAACGCGAACCGCCCCATATAGCGAAGACCGCAAAGGGGCTGTGGCAGCAATGTTGAGACGCCTTAGGGTCCTGTTCTCTGAGTTCGCCGCGCTCATTCTGTTCTGGGCGGTGTATTGGCCGTTCGGCATCAAAGCGGCAATCGGCGCGGTCGTCCTTTATGTCATCGCAGACGCCGTCAGACGCCATTTTCAGCATCAGGATTTTACCCGGCTATACGTTCTCACGACCGTATTGACGGTGGTCTTCGGCGCCATCGATCTCGTTTCGCAAACGCCGTTCATGATTCAGTACGAGGCCGTGATTACGAACACCGTGATTGGCACGGGTTTTGTCTTCGGCGCGTTGGGCGATCGTCCGTTGCTGCAGAACGCGGCTGAGGATTGGACCGGCACAGCGTTCCCGCACCGGCCCGATTTTCATCGCTTCTTTGTCCTGTTCACGCTTTTCTGGGCGGCCTACTTCTTCGTGAAGGCAGCACTCTATCTTTGGATCGGACTCACCTATCCGATGGAAGAAGCGCTCGCGATCCGCACGGCCATCAGCATCCCAAGCCTGATCGGGATGGTCGCGATCAGCACGCAGGGGCGCTATCTCTTCTTCCTCTGTCGCTACTTGGGTCTCATACCGCCGCCGCCGTCCGAGGCCGAAGACCCTCAAGGCGAGGCCGAAGACCCCGAAGAGGTCGAAGCAGAGCCCTCGGCGCCTACTGCATGAACCAGCCGTGGCTGACGACGATCGACTGACCGGTTAGAGCGTTCGTCGGGAAGGACGCGAGGAACAACGCCGTCTCCGCCACGTCGTCGACCGTCGTGAACTCGCCGTCGACCGTTTCCTTCAGCATGACGTTTTTGACCACATCGGCCTCGGAGATGCCGAGCTCCTTGGCCTGTTCAGGAATCTGTTTCTCAACGAGCGGTGTGCGCACGAAGCCAGGGCAGATCACGTTCGAGCGAACCTTGTGCGCGGCGCCCTCTTTGGCCACGACCTTGGCGAGACCGATGAGCGCGTGTTTTGCAGCGACGTAAGGCGCCTTGAGCGGCGATGCTTCTTTCGAATGCACGGAGCCCATATAGATGATGCTGCCGCCGCGGCCCTGCTTATACATTTGCCGAAGCGCCGCTCGCGTCGTCAAAAAGGCGCCGTCGACGTGAATCGACATCAACCGCTTGAACTTGCCGAAGTCGAACTGATCGAACGGCATCACGGTTTGAATGCCGGCATTGCTGATCAAAATGTCGATTCCGTCGAACGCTTTGATGGCCCGCGCCATTCCGGTCTCGACCTGATCCTCGTTTGTGACGTCCATGGCGACGCCCATCGCTTTGGAGGGTCCGCCAAGCTCTTTGGCCGTCGCGTCGGCTCCTTCTTGATTTAAGTCCGCGATAACGACTTTGGCGCCTTCGCGCACGAACAGCGTTGCGATCTCTTTGCCGATACCGCTGGCGGCTCCGGTGATGACGGCGACTTTGTTATCGAGGCGCGTGGCCATGAGAAATGTCCTCTGTTAGCGAAGATAGTCGTGAACGACGCGGCCGAGGCCGAGCGTCAGATCGGCGAGAATGTGTACAGCTGAAACGACTTCGAGGACCGGGAGTTCCGCCACGGGCGCGAGCGCGTGCGCGTGAAGCTCCAGCGCGGCCGGTCCGGTCCACGCGCCCTTCAGGTTCACGTCCTCGAGCCCATATTCGACGATCTCGCAGATGCGCGGCGATCCGTCGACATGCGGGATGATCTTGAGCAGGAAGTTCGGCGCCGCCATCGAGGCCTTGATCGCCGCAAGATCGGCCGCCTTGTGTTTGAAGCCCATCGTTCCGGTCGCGATCCTCACGGGGCCGTAGTCGAGCGAACCGACCAGCGTATCGACCTCGACCTTGAGGCGTGGTTCGGCGCGCTTCTTCGGAAAGCCCCAGAGTTCGCGCCCGCCGGCAATCGGTCCCTCGTCGTTGAGGAACATGCAGTGCGTGTAGCCGCCGGCACGCCCGTCTAGGGTCACTGGAATGACCTGGCCGGATTCGGAGTAGTCGCCGAAACCGGTCGAGTTCGGCATGCGAATGAATTCGTATTTGACGAGATCGCCCGCTGGCCGCATCGGCTCAGGCACCAGGGCGCGCAATTTTTCGGGCGAGGTACGATAGGTGATGATCAGAAATTCGCGGTCGATGAAGCGATACGGGCCGGGCGGGTAAGCGGGACTCGTTAGCGGCATCGCGAACGCACGTTCGCGGACTTCGCCTTCTCTCATGAAAGCCTCCTATACGCTGTCGTCGCGGGTGAGGTCGTAAGTGTGAACGCCTTCGAGGTCGGTTGGCCGCCTGAAAATTTCCTTGTGCCGGAGCGTGCGCGTCGCGTCGTTGTGGCCGGCGCGCCAATGTTCCTCCATCGAAAGGCGGGAGAACTCGTAGTCCTTGCTGTCGCCCTCGTATTCCTTGGGCCGATAGATCAGATGCACGATCGAATAGACGTGCGGATCGACGACCGCATCGAGCGCTTTCGCCGCTTCCGTCTCACGCAGTTCGTCCGGCAGCATCGGCAACAGATCCGCGATCGCGCGACGCACCTTGTGCTGTTCTTTGAGCAATGTCGTGCCGGCGCGTGTGCGGCTCGAATATTGGATTTCTTTCTGCCGTGTCAGGACCTCCGCCATGTTGCGGGGGAACCTGCCGCGCGCGTTCCAGAGATCGACCTGAAACGCAAGCATGTCGTGCTCGTGGCAATTCTCGACGGCCCATTGCAGCGGCGTATTCGAAACGATGCCACCGTCCCAGTAATATTCGCCTTCGATCTCCACCGCCGGGAAGCCCGGCGGCAGCGCACCGCTCGCCATGATGTGATCCGGCGTGATGCGCACGCGCTTGGAATCGAAGTAGACGAAATTGCCCGAGCGGACATTCACGGCTCCGATGCTCAGCCGCATGTCTTGATCGTGGATGCGGTCGAAGTCGATGAGCTTTTCGAGCGTCGATCTGAGCGGCGCCGTATTGTAGTAGCTCGTCGCTTCGAGTGTTCCCGTCGGTTGAAACCAAGGTGGCGGAATCCGCGGCTCGAAGAACCCAGGCACGCCCTGCATGGCGACAATCGCGGAATTCACCTGATTGAGGGTTGTTCGCGCCGTTTCCCCCCGCACCAGCGCGCCTTGCCAATCTGTAGGCGGCGCGAAGGGCGAAGGTGCCGTCAACGCTTCCCAAAACATGCGCAGTTTCTCGACGCGATGTTCGGGCGCGTTGCCGGCGATAATCGCCGCGTTCACCGCGCCGATCGAAATTCCGGCCAGCCAATTCGGATGCACTTCGGCTTCCGCGAGGGCCTGATAGACGCCTGCTTGGTATGCGCCGAGCGCACCGCCGCCTTGCAGCAGCAAGGCGATAGTATCGAATGCGGAGCCTGCGCCGCCGCCGCTCGACGCAGTTGGTTCGGTTCGATCCGAACCGACGGGCTTGATCTTTTTTTGCATGTCGCAACCGGGATGGGAGAGGATAGTTGCGTCATCCGATATGGGCCGCTGCTCCGCGAGTAACAACTCACAAAGCCGTAATGTTCCGTATTCGCTTGAACAAGAAAGAGGCAGAGCCTCGGGCTACTTTTCGCCTTGGTCTTTCTTTGCCGCGCGCGTGATCTTGGCAGCGACAAGGCCAATTTGGCGCCGGCTGAGACCGATCAGTATGATCGCAAGAGCGGCAGCCAAAATACCGACACCAATGCCCGACAACGTTGAGTCGATGACGATGGTCGCGGGTGAGCGCGGCGCCTCTGCCGTCGGCGTGCTGAACGCGAGCCCGCCGGAGGATTGGTCACGCGCGCTTGTCCGGGGCCGGTTCTGCGCGACGGTCCGATTCGAGGCCTGCTCCGGCGCCGCGGCGCTCGCGGCTCGGGCCGCGTCGGCGAGCTCTCCATCCGCAAAGCGCAAGCGTATTCCTGTGGGTGGCACGATCGAATGGTCGAGATAGAGCGTCTCCGGCTGCGTGAGGATCACGTTGGCCGAGCGTCCCGCGGCGACATAGGTCGAGTCCATGCTCGCCTTGTTCTGAACGAGCACCAATCCTTCGCTCACGTCGACGTTGGCGCCCTTATGATCGACGGTGACGGAAAACGTCGTGCCTTTGACAGTCGCGGCCAGCAGCGGCGTCTCGACACGAAAGTGAGGCGTCGTCTTCTTGCCGACTTGAAAGAACAGGTGACCGAATTCCTCGATCACGCGCGTGAATCCGCTTCCGTCGTCGACGGGCAGGCGCAAGCGGCTGTTCGGCGCAACGGTCACGTGCTCTTCGCCGCGCACAAGCGTTGCACTGCCGCTCGCCGCGGTCTCGATCAAGGCGTCGCGATCGATCGACATTGCGACCGTCAGCGGAACGGCCGGCGCATTCCCGATCTCGACGCGCACCTCACCTGCAACCTGCGTCGCGTGCCACCCGTCAGCCGCGGCCGCGTGGCCTGACAGCGCGCAGCACGCCGCGAAGAGGGTGATGATCAGTGGAAGAAGGGGCCGCATTCCTTGCTCCGCCGGAAACTGCTACCGGTGCGTTTCGCTTAAGTATCGTGAATAGGTGATAAAACTGTGCAAACACGAACCGTCGAATGTCTTCGCTTCGTGAAAGGCTGTCGTTGTGGTTAGTGCTGCGTTAAAGCGTCAGCCGCCCAGCTCTTGGCGCAGAATTTCAAGCTCGATCCACGTCTCTTCGGCCGCGTGGAGATCGGTTTGCGCCTTCGTCATCGCGTCCGCGAGTTCACCAAATCGTTTCGGGTCGCGGGCGTAAAGGTTATCGTCGGAGAGCGCGTTGCGCAGCATCGCGATCCGCTCTTCGAGAGCGCTGATCTGCCCCGGCAGAGTTTCCAGCGCGTGCTTCTCCTTGAAGCTCAGCTTCCGGCGCGCTGTCGCCGGTTCACTTCGGGCAGGCGACGCGGTGGCTTTTGCAGGCGTCGCAGGGCTCATACGTGGTGCTTTTGGCGCGACGCCGGATCCGCGTTGCGCGACCATATCGCTGTAGCCTCCGGCATATTCGACGAAGCGGCCGTCACCTTCGGCTAGCACCGTCGATGTCACGACGCGATCGATGAAATCGCGGTCGTGGCTGACGAGCAGAACGGTGCCGGAATAATCCGCCAGCAGTTCTTGCAGCAGTTCGAGCGTCTCGAGGTCGAGATCGTTGGTCGGCTCGTCGAGGATCAGCAAATTCGACGGCGCGGCGAACGCCTTCGCAAGCATAAGACGTCCGCGCTCGCCGCCGGACAGAACGCTGACCGGCGTTCGCAGCTGCTCAGGTGCGAACAGGAAGTCCCTCATGTAACCGGAAACATGCCGCGATGCGCCGTTGACGCTTATTGTGTCGCCTCGGCCGTCAGTCAGGAACGCCGCCAGCGTTAGCTGAGGCGCGAGCGTCGCGCGCCGCTGATCGAGCGTCTGTATCTGGAGATTGGTGCCGAGCCTCAACTCGCCTTGATCAGGATCGAGCCGGCCAATGAGCAGATTGAGCAGCGTGGTCTTGCCCGAGCCGTTGGGGCCGACGATGCCGACGCGATCGCCGCGCATTACACGCAGAGAAAAGTCCTCTACGACCGCATTGTCGCCGAAGCTCTTCGAGAGATGGCTCGCCTCGATGACAAGCGCGCCCGAAGCCTGCGCCTCGCTCGCAGCCATCCGCACCTGACCGACGGAGCGTCGCGCGTCGCGCCGCTGTTGGCGCAGGTCGGCGAGGCGCGCCATGCGTCCCTGGTTGCGCTTGCGCCGCGCGGTGACGCCGTAACGCACCCAGTCTTCTTCCATCGCGATGCGCCGATCGAGCTTGTGCCGGTCGCGCTCTTCCTCCTCGAGCACTTTGTCGCGCCATTCCTCGAACGCGCCAAATCCCTGCTCGAGCCGTCGCGTGCGTCCACGATCGAGCCACACCGTGGCGCGCGACAGGCCCTCCAAGAAGCGACGGTCGTGGCTGATGAGCACAAGCGCCGAACGCATTGCACGGAGTTCGTCTTCGAGCCACTCGATTGCCGGCAGGTCCAGATGGTTGGTTGGCTCGTCGAGCAACAAGATGTCGGGCGAGGGTGCAAGCACGCGCGCTAGCGCTGCACGCCGCGCTTCACCGCCGGACAGAGCCGCGGTGTTCTCCTCACCCGAGAGGCCGAGACGCTCAAGCAGGTAACGGGCGCGGTAGGGATCGTCGCCGGCAGTCAGCCCGGCCTCGACGAACGCCGACGTCGTCGCAAAACCGGAAAGATCCGGCTCTTGCGGTAGATACCGTAGTGTCGCCGCCGGTGCGATCGCCCGCGAACCGCGATCGAACTCGACGAGTCCTGCCGCGATCTTGAGCAGTGTCGACTTACCCGACCCGTTGCGTCCGACGAGGCAGATCCGCTCGCCTTCGCTCAGCGCAAGCTCCGCCCCGGCGAGCAAGGGCGTGCCCCCGAAGGTCAAATGAACGTCCTGCAGTTGGATCAGCGGCGCGGCCATGGCGCGCACCGTACAGTGCGCGGTGACCGGCGCGAAAGTCCGGCAAGGCGGTCTTGCTGCTCCGCAGGATGGCCGCGGACCTTCGACGGTTTAGTGACAAAGGAACTTGAATCGGGCGCCCGGCATTAAAGAATGCCGGAGTGCGGTCCAGAGGAAGAAAGGTTCACCTGCTGGCCCGCGCGCATCACCGGCCCGTGCTAGCCTGCCTCCCTGAGTTCCGCCGAAATCCAACCAAGGATGCTCTCATGTTCGTGCTTGTCGACATCTTCCCGCTGCTTGCGATCCCGCTGCTGATTTACAATTTCATTGTGTTGACAGGCATCGCCGGCGCGCCTGAGAACGTTCAGCTCTGGTTCGCGGCGCCGGTCTTCACGATCCATGCTTTCTCGGGCGATGCCTGGGACGTCTCCACGGCCGACATCCTGATTCTATTCGGGATTGCTTTGCTGTTCGTCGAAGTGGTGAAGTCGACGCGCACGGATTCCCTGTCGCTCATCAACCACGGCATCGCGGCGCTCGTCTTCGTCATCTTCCTCGTTCAGTTCCTGACGATGCGCGGCTTCACGACGTCGGTCTATTGCATCCTGATGGCGATGCAGCTCGTCGACGTGGTCGCTGGTTACACGGTGACCGCAGTGGCGGCTCGCCGCGACATCGGGTCCGGAGGTGGCATCCTACCGCATTGAGGACTGCGCGGCGCATTACTGCGGGATCGGGTCGGTGACCTTGCAGGTTTGCGTCGCGTTTCCGCATTCCTTCACCGTGGAATGAACGTTGGTGCGCGCGATGGCGCAGGCATAGGTCTGCGCCGCGCAGAGATGCGTGCGAACGCATTCTGAGAACAAGTCGGTCGACTTTACGACTGAGAGTGGGCGGCTGCACTCGCTGAACGTCAAGAGCTTCTCGCCGTTGCGCTCGGCATCGGCCTGACCGCGAACCATCTGCGTTTGGCTCGGCGTTCCCTCACAAGCGAGCGCCGCCTCGATCATTTTTTCACGCTGTCCGGTCAGGTAGGACGTGCAGGTTTCCGACCCCGCCAAGGCTTGACCCGTTAGAACCACGAACAGACACAAGGCAATCGCACGCATCAAATCACTCCGTAAGGCCGCGCACGCATATAGCAAATCGGCGGCTCACGTCACTGAACTCGATCTTAAATCGCAAGAAGATTGAGCGAGCTGTGACGATGCGTCCGCCGTCGAGAGCGCGGGTCCTTGCCGCAGCGATGCAAGCAGACCGAAAAAGAGCGCCGGTTTCCCGGCGCTCTTATGTCTGCCGCAAGCAAGGAGAGCCTGCCCGCGCAGCGATCGGTCAGTCCCAATACCAGCGCCGACGCTTCCGGTCCCAATGGCGGTGATGACGGCGGTGGTGGCGATCGTAGGCGCTCGGATAATATTCGCCGGAGCCGTAGAATCGGCTGCAGCGATCCCAATGCCTGCGGCGATAGCCGTCATCGCGGCAATATCTGCGATAGGTCTCGATGCTGATCGCAACGCCGTCGGGGCCGACATATGCGCCGACATTGCTGCGAGCTGCAGCGGGCAATGAGACTGTCAGCGCCGACGCCAGAAGAGCGGCGCCCACCATGGTTGTGGCGATCACTTTCATGGGCAATCCTCCGGATGTTGCGCGCCCGAGATTCTGCTCCGGATGCCTAACGTTCGAACGTCGCCTTCGCTCCGCCTTGGAACCGTTAGAATTTCGTGGCTAAGGCGGAACTGGACAAAATGCTGGCGTTGTCATCTTACGAAGGCCTCACAGCAACTTAATGCGCCGCCTGTCTTGGATCGCCGAGCGAAGGCTGCGAGGCTTCAGTCACTTGGCGGGTCGTCAGGGCTCTCATCCGCACAAGTGTTGCATACCCCAGCGCGAGCCCAGGCGAAGGGTCCTTCGCGTGCAAGCCCGGACCCTTCGCCCTTTTCGCGCGCAATTGATATTCGTCGGCGATTGAGGCTCCATCGCGCACGCCCGCTGGCGAGGAGCGACAAATCATGAAGATTACGGGTGGCTGTCGCTGCGGGCGCATCGCTTACGAGGCCACGATTGACCCGAATGCCGTCGGAATCTGTCACTGCACGGATTGTCAAAGCCTGTCCGGTTCGGCGTATCGCGTAACGGTGCCGGCCCGAGCCGACGCCTTCGTCATCCGCGGCGAGCCCAAGATCTATGTGAAAACAGCGGCAAGCGGCACGAAGCGCGCGCAGGCCTTCTGCCCGGATTGCGGCGCCGCCATTTACGCTGCCGCGGTCTCGAATCCCCCGTCCTATTCGCTGCGCGTCGGCTCAATCAGCCAGCGTGTGGAGCTTGGCGCGCCGAAGCGCCAAATCTGGTGCCAATCGGCGCTGCCTTGGTCGATGGACTTGCGCGCCGTGGAGCAATATCCCCGCCAGTCCTGAGATATTCGCTGAACGGCATATGTCCTCTGGAATAGCGGGCCGTCGCAATTGTCGCTATCCGCGCAACGTCCGGTGAAGTGACCCGCCGCTACTGTCGCGATCGATGGAGGTGACGAAGCAATGAAGCCTAAGCAAACGATTGTCTGCGTGATCGACGACAACGATGATGTGCGCCAGCTGATATGCCGGGCGCTGCAAGGCGCAGGCTTCGCAACCGTCGATGCCGGCGACGGTGACGCGGGCGCTCGCGCCGTGCGTCAGTCGAATCCGTCGATCGTCGTGACGGACATGGTGATGGAGTGCTGCGACGGCGTCGAAACGATCATGGAGCTGAAGCGCAACAGTCCGGCCGTTCGCATTCTTGCGATATCGGGCGGCGGCACGCGCGGCGGGCGCGATTTGCTCGAGCTTGCCGAATGCGCAGGCGCCGACGCTTGCCTCGCCAAACCGTTCCGGGTTGGCGACCTCATCCACAAAGTGACGGAGCTCGCGCTCGCGGCCTGAACGGCGTCGTCACTTCGTGCACGACATCGCGAACGCCGCACTGCCGAAAACAAAGCGGCATCCTGCAAGGGCGTCCATCCCGAGCAGGCCCTGCGAATTGCAGCCGCCCGCACTTCGGCCGACGCCGACCGACAACGTCCGCGGACCGCCGCCGAAATCGACGTCGACTGGAGTGCTCTGGAAGACGCGGACGCGCTCGCCCGCGATCCCCATTTGATCGCGCCCCGTACCGGGCCTCGCGCGCAACGCCCTCGCGGCGGGAATTCCGTCCCGGATCGACGTGGTCGTGGCGCCGGTATCGATGGTCAACGAGGTCGGAATGCCGTCGATGAGCGTGCGGATCACATAGAGACGGTTGGCCAGCGGCGAACCTTTATTGGTGCAGATGCCAGTCATATCGCCGGCGTTCAGAACCGTTGCGTGGAGGCGCTCGAGCGCGGATTCCATCGGTTCGAACCGCAGCTCGGGAGTGTTCAGATCCAAAACGGCCGCTTGTGTTCTCGCGGCCAGCAGTTGCGGCGACAATAGTCCCGCGACTCTGAGCTTTTCGAACATCGGCGGAAAGTCCGTGACGATCGCCTCGCCGATGTCGAGCGTTGAACCGTTTGCAAGGCGCAACGGCGTATCGCGAGCGATCAGGACGTCGATCGCGTTGCCGTTGGCATCGATGGCATGAACGCTAGAACCGGACGTCGGTTTCAACCCTCTCGCCTTGGCGAACCATCCGGCAAATGTGTGAACGCCAGCGCCGCTATCGACTAGAAACCGCGCATCCTGATTGCCGAGCTTTACCGTCAGCACTGGACTCGGAAAGCCGATCTTTCCAAGCTCGGCGTCGTAGTGCAGACCGATCGTCGTTGTTTCATCGGCGATCGCAGCTGATGCCATCGCTCCGGCCAGCACCAACACTGCACACAAATGCATCCACATTCTCATGATCCGTTCATAGCATAGGTGCGCTTCGCCTCGCCCGCCCGGTGGGGCAGGGCGCGGGTTCGATGCGCTGAATTTCTTGGCGGGCGCCTAAGGCGAAGTCGCCGCGGCAACGACCTCCGGAATCAGGAAGATGTCCGTGTCGCCGGTCTTTTCCCCGGCGGCCGTGATCAGCGCATGCGCTTGTCCGCGGTGATGCGTTTGATGATTGAAGAAATGCACGATCAGCGGTCCGCGCGGTTGCGTGATCTCTCCCTTCAGCGTGGCGCTGTACCAGGTCTGATCCTTCGCAAGCCACGCGACGTCGACCCGTCGTGCCCAATTTAGGATCTTGGCATCCGCTTCCTCGCGGGCGCGGCGCAATTCGGAAAAATCGGCGATCAGACCCGCGCTGTCCTTTTGCACGATTTTTGGCGCTTCCCACGCATCGAAACGCGACATCCAAATCTGGTCGGCCCACAAGAGGTGATTGAACGTGCCGTGGATCGAGCTCCAAAACGCCCCGCGCGGCTCGCGTCGAACAGCATCAGCAAGCCGCCCTGCCGCGTCGTAGAGCCGCTTGTTCATCGCCATGTTGTAGGTCGCCATCGTGCGAACGAAAACTGGTGTGACGAGGACGGGTACGTCGGACATGGAAGGACCTCAGGAATCCGACCGCCAATATGAGACCTAATCACGCCCGTCGCCATAGGCACGCGCGACCCGGCAGTCTGAGCCTTGACAGGCTTGATATTTAAGAAAATACTTAAGTATGAGTTTGGCTTCTCCAGCGATCGACACGGTCTTCGCCGCTCTGGGCGATCCCACGCGTCGCGCCATCGTCGAGCGCCTCGCCGCGAGCGAAGCGACGATGAGCGAAGTCGCAGCTCCCTTCGCAATGTCGCTCTCCGCGGTGCATCAGCACATCGCGCTGCTCGAGGGTGCGGGCATCGTCGCCTGTGAGAAACGCGGGCGCGAACGCTGGTGCCGCCTCGATCCTCGCGGCCTCGAGCGCGTCGAAAGGTGGGTGGGCGAACGCCGGCGCCTCTGGGAGCGCCGGCTCGACGCGCTGCAGCTGTACCTCGCCTCCGGAACGGCAGGCACGAAGACGAAGAAGAAAAGGAAGCGCCCATGAAACCGGTCACAACTGCGCACCACACCGTCGTCGTCAAACGCACGTTGGATGCCTCGGCGCCGCGCGTATTCGATGCTTGGCGCGATAGCGAGGCGCTGAAGAAGTGGTACGTGCCGGGCGAGGGCACGTGGCAGTCCAAGATTCTGCGTCACGAGTTTCGCGTCGGCGGCGGTGGACTGATGACTTTTGGGGCGCCGGGCGATGCGCAGTACACGCAAGATTATCGCTACGAGGATATCGTCGATGATCAGCGCATTTGTTACGCAATGACGATCGTCCGCGATGCGGTTCGGATTACGACATCGATGGTGACGATCGAATTTGCCGCGGCCGGTCAGCGAACGGCGCTGACGATTACCGATCAGATGGTCATTCTCGACGGCGGCGACACAGCGGCCGATCGCGAGCGCGGGTGGGGCGAGACGCTCGACAAACTCCCGCCGCTGTTCAGGCGTCAAACAGGCAGGGATCCGTCATGACGCCCGAGCAAAGCGTCCTCAAAGTCCGCCGCTCGATCCTCATCAATGCGGCCCCTGAGGCCGTGTGGCAGAAATTCGCCGACCACAAATCGATGGAAAGCTGGTGGGGATATCGGACAGGTACGCCGGAAGCGGGCACGTCCAAAGGCCAGTATCTCGACCGATATGAGCCGCAGGTCGGCGGCCGCATCGTGATGTCCGTGAACTGGAACGGCGAGCGCGTTTCCTACGGCGGCAAGATTCTATCGTTCGCACAGGGCGGGATCACATTCGAAAACAATTGGATCCCCAGCCAGGGCTGGAAGGCGCCGACCTACATCACCATCCGCATAGCGCCCGCCTTGAACGGAACGTTGGTCGAGCTCTTCCACCACGGCTTCGAGCGTATCGGCGGCGACGTGGCCGCTGAGCACGAAGGATTCGAAGCGGGCTGGGGCATGACCCAGTTGTCCGAGCTCAAGCGGATCTGCGAGTAGCGTCTCACTTTCCCTCGAGTGCCCGCTTCATCACTTCGGCGCCCTGCTGCATCTGCGCGTCGACATAGGGCGCGACCGCGTTTGGCAGGAGGTCGGTGATCCAAATGAAACGGCACTTGTTCGCGCCGTCCGCGATCACTTGTGCCGAAGCGTTATGGTGCGTCAGCCGCTCGCTGCCGGCGATGGCATAGACCAGGCGCTTCTGCTTCGCGTCGCTGTCGACCAAAGTCTCGCGCGCGCTCGTGCCGTTCGCGAATGTAACGATGCGCGCATCGTCACCGTCCGGTTTCGAGTCGGTGACGAAACCGGGCGCTACACGCTTGTGTACGGCCTGAAAATCGGCGAGGGCGGCCCATACGCGCTCCGCCGGCGCCTCGATCGTGAACTCCTTGCGAACCGATGCCATCTCGTTTTCTCCATAGCTCGTCCGCTCGATATGGAGCTTGTCGCCGCGCAAGGCTGGCGGAATCCGGACTTGGTCATTTCGGGAGCGCGACGCGACAGCCGCTCTCTTAGGCTTGCTGAGCCCAGCCTGCGCCGCTAAGCAATGGCCATCGAGCTATTGCTGTTGGACGCCAATGTCACGTGAGCCTGTCGAGAATTATTTTAACGCCACGGGTGCGCGCCTTTGCTACTTCGAATGGGGCCCGTCCGACGCGCCGGCGATCTTTCTGATCCACGCGACCGGATTTCACGCCCGCTGCTGGGATGAAGTCGTGCGCGCCCTGCCTGAGAGCAGTCGCGTCATCGCCGTCGACATGCGCGGTCACGGCAGAAGCGAGAAGACCGGTCCGATGTCCGATTGGGCGGCGCCCGCGCACGACATCACGGAGCTCGTAAGCCACCTCGGTATCAAAGACGCAGTCGGTGTCGGCCATTCGATGGGCGGCCATACGCTCGTTCAAGTCGCAGCGGCGCGTCCTGGAACGTTCGAGCGCTTGGTGCTGGTCGACCCGGTGATGATGGCGCCGGAAATTTATGCTGCGCCGTCGCCCTGGCCGAAGGGCGTTGAACATCCCGTCGCGCGCCGTCGCAACTCTTGGAACTCGTGGCAAGAGATGTACGACGCGTTCAAAGCGCGTTCGCCGTACTCGCTCTGGCGTCCGAGAGTGCTCGAGGACTATTGCCGCTACGGCCTCTTGCTGAAGCCCAATGGCGTGGGCTTCGAGCTCGCCTGTCCGCCGGCGATCGAGGCTTCGATCTACATGGGCTCGACCGGCACCGATATCTATGCGCTCGCGCGCAAGATCGACGTGCCCGTGACCGTGTTGCGGGCGAGACAACGCGATCCGAACCAACCGCGCGACTACACCGACTTCGCCGCCTCGCCGACCTGGGAAAACGTTGCGAACACCTTTCCAAAGGGTCACGACGTGCCTTTGCCGCACCTGACGCACTTCATTCCGATGCAAGAACCGGAGTTGACGGCGCAATACATTTTGGGCGGCCCAGTTCCCTGAGTCTTCCTGACTCGGAACCTACAAAAATTTCATCTACTTCAGTGGGTTATACGGCGGTCTCGCTCTTGAACGATCGGCGCTGCGGCGTAGATTTTGTGCACAGCACTCAACCAACGCACGGAGGGATCAATGCGGCCCATTTATGCAGTATTGGCCGGCGTGGCAGTGGTTGCGGCGACCGGGATTGGCGCGTTCGCATCCGAGCCGAAATCGACCGTCCACGAGGTGACGATCGATTTGCCGGGTGGTGGCATCGAGCACATCCGCTACACCGGCAACGTCCTACCCCATGTTACGGTCCGCACAATTCCGCAGTCGGAGCTTCAGGCGGAATTCGATTCGGACCCGGCCTTCAGCGATCCGTTCTTCGTCTCGTTCGGCGACATGTCGGATCAAATGTCACGCATGGCCAACGAAATGTATCGGATGCAGGCGGCGATGCATCAGCGCATGCAGGTGATGATGCAACAAGCGCAACAGATGCAGCGCTTGGGCGCCGCCGGCCCTAACGCGTTGATCGAAGCGGATCTCGCCAATCAGGCACCCGGCAGCGTCAGCTACTCCTACATGTCGACCTCGACCGGCAACGGCTCCTGTACGCAGATGGTTCAGGTGACGACCTCCAAGAATGGCAAGCCGAACGTCGTCTCGAAGACCTCCGGCAATTGCGCCGACACCAGCCTTTCTTCTCCCGCACCGGTGCTTGACCGCACTCCGCCAGCCCCGAACGTGCTGAGCATCAGTGCGCATCGCAGCGATGGTACCGCAACGCCCGCGGTCTACACGCGCTGACGCAAAGGCCGCCTTCGGGCGGCCTTTTCGTTTTCAGAATATCGCGCCGCTGCTCTTCCAGAGCACATAGGCCGCGACCACAAGCACCAGCCCGGCAAAGATGCGGTTGAGCAATCCTTTTTGCCCGGCAGCCTGCTGAGCGAGCGCCAGACCGCCGATGCCGCCCAGAACGCCCCCGGCGATGAACTCGATGGCGATCTGCCAATCGACGAGACCGTCGTAGGCGTAGTTGATCGCCGTCGTCAGGCCGAAGGCGCCGACTGAAAAGAGCGACGAGCCGATCGCGTTCAGCATCGCCATGCCGCTTCCGAACATGATGCCGGGCACGATCAGGAAGCCGCCGCCGATCCCGAAAAAGCCGGCGAGCAAACCGGTCAACAAGCCGATGGCGACGAGCCTGACTGCGATCGTCGGATTGAGGCGGACATCGGGATTGCCTTCGTTCTGCCGTGGCCGCAGCATCGCGACGGCGACGGCGACCATCACGAGCCCGAATAGGAACAATAGCTTCTCGCCGTCGACGAGCTTGCCGAGCGTCGAGCCGATGAACGCGCCGGCCACGCCCGACAGCCCGAACACGACCGCGCACGGCCACTTGACCGTTCCGGCGCGCGAATGTGCGATCAGATTTGCGAACGCATTTGCCGAGACGGCGAGGGCGCTCGTGCCGATTGCCACATGCGGATCGCGGACGCCGACGACATAAAGCAACAGCGGCACGGCCAGGATCGAGCCGCCGCCGCCGATCAGTCCGAGCGTCGCCCCGACGAGGCCGCCCGATAGAACGGCAAGCACATCGCTGACCTCGAACGGTGTCATTCGGCGGGCACCTCGACTTGCGGCGCCGATGGGCGTCTTACGGCGTCGTCGCGCAGCGCTACATAGATCGCAGGGATAATGAGCACGGTCAGCAAGGTAGAGGAAGCGAGACCGAACAGCAGCGATATCGCCAGGCCTTGGAAGATAGGGTCGGTCAGGATCACGGCGGCGCCGATCATCGCGGCGACCGCGGTGAGCAAGATTGGCTTGAAGCGGATCGCGCCTGCCTCGAGCAGCACGTCCCGCAGCGGACGGTCGGCTGTGCGGCCGTGCCGGATGAAGTCGACGAGCAGGATCGAGTTGCGCACGATGATGCCGGCGAGCGCGATGAACCCGATCATCGACGTCGCGGTGAACGGCGCGCCGAAGAGGGCATGTCCCAATACGATGCCGATCAGTGTGAGCGGAATCGGCGTCAAGATGACGAGCGGTAGTTTGAAGCTGCCGAACTGGCCGACCACCAGCACATAGATGCCGAGCAGCGCCACCATGAACGCCGCTCCCATATCGCGAAACGTCACGTAGGTGATTTCCCACTCGCCGTCCCAGAGCAGCGTCGGCTTCGTCTCATCGTCGGGCTGGCCATAGAGGCGGATCGTCGGCTTGGGGAGTGTGCCCCAGTCATGCGCGTCGACCGCCGCGGCGACGTCCAGCATCCCGTAGATCGGAGCCTCGTATGCGCCGGCGAGTTCCGCTGTGACCATGTCCGCAAAGTGTCCGTCGCGCCGGAAGAACGGCAGCGAGCCCGGCTCGCGCGACGCATTGATCACCTCGCCGAGCTCGATCGTCTTGGGACCAGTATCGGTCCTGGTTACGCCGACCGGCGTCGAGGCGAGCCGCGCATTCCACGTCAGATCGCGCTTTGGCAGCCGGACGGAAATCTCCGTCGGATTGCGTCCCTCGCCACGGTGCGAATATCCGACGACAGTGCCGTTCAGCAGTGCGGCCAGCGAATCCGAGATGTTCTGCTCGTTCAGGCCGAAATACTCGACGACGTCGCGCTTGACGTTCAGACGCAGCCGCGGCCGCGGGACGCCATAGGAATCGTCGATGTCGACTATGTAGGGAATGCTCGCAAACAGCTTCTTCGTTTCTTCGGCAACGGCGCGCCGCGTCGCTTCGTCCGGCCCGTAGATCTCGGCGAGCAGCGTCGCTATGACCGGCGGTCCTGGAGGCACCTCGACGACTTTGATCACCGTACCGGCGGGCGTATCCAATCGCGCCAACTGCTTGCGCAAATCGAGTGCGATGTCATGGCTCGCCCGATCGCGCTCGTCCTTGCCCTGCAGATTGACCTGCAGGTCGCCGAGTTCGGGTCGCTGGCGCAAATAGTAGTGGCGCACGAGACCGTTGAAGTTGAACGGCGCCGAGGTGCCGGCGTAGGCCTGCACCGACGTGACTTCCGGCAACTTCTTCACGATCTCCGCCGCTTGCAGCAGCGTGCGCTCGGTTGCTTCCAGTGTGGCGCCCTCCGGCAAGTCGACGACGACCTGAAGCTCTGATTTGTTGTCGAAGGGCAGGAGCTTGACCGTGACCGTCTTGGTCACGAAGAGAAGGCAGGCCATCAACGTCGCGACGCCGACGGCACCGAGGAAGAACCACGCCCGCTTGCGCGTACGGATCACCGGCTCCGCAACGCGCCGATAGAGACTGCCCAGCACGCCTTCGCCGTGCGCCGCTTCATGTTCGCCGGAGAGTTTGCCCGTGCCGGGTGCGAACCGTGTCATCAACCAGGGGGCAAGCACGACCGCGACGAAGAACGAAAACAGCATGGCTGCCGACGCGTTCGCCGGGATCGGCGCCATATAGGGTCCCATCAAGCCGGAGACGAACATCATCGGCAGCAGAGCGGCGACGACGGTCAACGTCGCGATGATCGTCGGGTTGCCGACCTCCGCAACGGCTTCGATCGCCGCCTGTGTCCGTGTGCGGCCGTCGTTCATTGCCCAGTGCCGCGCAATGTTTTCGATGACGACGATGGCGTCGTCGACCAGGATGCCGATGGAGAAGATGAGTGCGAACAGGCTGACGCGGTTGATCGTGTAGCCCATCATGTTCGCAGCAAAGAGTGTGAGCATGATCGTCGTTGGGATGACGACCGCCGTCACCGCCGCCTCTCGCCAACCGATCGTCAGCGCGATGAGAATGACGATCGAAATCGTCGCGAGCCCCAAATGGAACAGGAGCTCGTTCGCCTTGTCGTTCGCCGTCGCGCCGTAGTTGCGCGTGATGTTGGCATCGAGGCTGTTGGGGATCAGTGGCCCTTTGAGCGCCTGGATTCGTTGGACGATGCGGTCGGAAATGACGACGGCGTTGGCGCCTGACCGCTTTGCGATCGCGAGGCTGATCGCCGGCGTCGTCGTCCAGTGTCCGTCGGCCGTACGCTGCTCCGACCAAACGCGCGCGTCGTCGGCGCGCGGCGCTTGAACGACGTTGGCGACGTCTTTGACGTAGACGGCGCGGCCGTCCGCCGCGGTCACGGTCAGCAATCCGATTTCGTCGGGGGTCGCCAGCGTACGGCCGGAGATGGCCGAAACGCTGTTGTCGCGCTCCCGCAATGTCGTCAGCGGGAAGGCGCGGTTGGCGTCACGTACGGCGGCAATCAGCGAGCCGAGAGGAACGCCGTAGAGCGCGAGCCGCCCGGGATCGGGCTCGACGCGTATTTCTTCGGGCCGGCCCCCGACCAAGAAGCTCAAGCCGACATCTTCGACTTTCGCGAGCTCGGAGCGGAGTTCGTCCGCGACATCGAACAGCGCCTGATCGGTCCAGCGGTCGGCGGCCTCAGGCTTCGGCGTCAGCGTCACCACGACGATCGGCACGTCGTTGATGCCCCGCGCTACGATCAACGGTTCGGGAATGCCGACCGGAATACGATCGTAGTTGGCGCGGATCTTCTCATGGACCCGAACGATCGCGTCGTCGGGATTGGTGCCGACTTTGAAGCGCGCGGTTACCAGAACATGGTCGTCTTCGGTTTGGCTGTAGATGTGCTCGACCTGATCGATGCTTTTGACGATCGCCTCGAGCGGCTTCGTGATCAGTTCGATTGCGTCGGCCGCACGCACACCGTCGGCGCGCACCGAGATGTCGACCAGCGGGACGCTGATCTGCGGTTCTTCTTCGCGAGGGATGGTGAAAACGGCAAGAAGACCCAGCGCCAACGCCGCCAACAAGAACAGCGGCGTTAGCGGGGAACGGATCGTCGCTTGCGTGATCCGGCCTGACAGCCCGAGGTTCACAGCTGCACCAAGCGCCCTTCGGGCTTCACGATGACGTCGCCGGCCTTGAGCCCGGACAAGATTTCGACACCGTCGGTCACGCCGTCCACGTCAAGGGGTTGCCCTCTCTGTACTGGGATATCGAGGGTGCCGTCTTTGAGGGCCAAGCCGACATAATCCACGCCGAAGCGCGTCATCACATAGGATTGCGGGATGACGATGGCGCGCCGTTCGCCCGTTGCCACCAGCACGCGCACGCGCTGACCGATGAACGCTTCACCCAGCGTCTTTCCTTCGAGATCGATGGTGACGCGGCCGTTCCGAACCTCGGGATAGATCTCACGAATGACCGTTGAGCCCGCCCGCTGCACCGGGCCGTCCGCAACGAGCCGCAAGGCGTCACCCTTCTTCAGCCCGTTCGCATCGCGCTCCGGCATCTCCACGCGGACGACCGGGTCGTTGGAGGCCACGACCACAACAATGTCGCCCGCATTCACGACCGAACCCGCGGGCGTCGAAGCGCGGACGACCTTGCCCGCCGCCGGCGCCAGGATCTTGCCTTGAGATGCCTGCTCCGCCACGACGCCTTGCGCCGCGGCGGCCGCCTTCCATGCCGCTTCGGCGCTCTTGGCGGCCGCGACCGCCTGATCGAGGCGCGCCTTCGAATAGAACCCCTTCTCAAAGACGGCGCGCACGCGGCCGAGATCGGCGGACGCCTGCTCGCTCTGTGCCTTTGCCGCCGCCGTTTGAGCGGCGCGCGATTGCAGCTCCAACGCGAGCTTCTGGTCGGCGACGACGGCGAGAACTTGGTCCTTGGTGACAAGGTCACCTTCGCGCACGCGCAGTTCGACGATTGTGCCGCCGATGCGGGCGCGCGCCTCACCCATGTCGCGCGTCGTATACGTTGCGGCCACCGTCTTGTAATCGGGAACAGTACGCTCCGTGACTGCGAAGCGATCAGCGGCAATCGCCGGGCCTGCCGTCAATGCCAAAAGCAGGGCTGTCTGGAATAGCCTTCTAATCATGGTTCTTGGTGCTCCCCTTTGGCTCGACTGGCCTTGAGGCAAGTCAACGTTTCTGTCTGCGGGCACCGCAGAATTCACCGTACAGGACTTCGAGGACGGCCCGGGCGGCCGAGCTTTCGATCGAGTAATAGATCGTTTGTGCTTCGCGCCGCGCGCCGACGATTCCGTCCTTGCGCAGCAGGGCAAGGTGCTGAGACACCGTCGAATCGCGGATGTTGAGCGCTTCCGCCAACTCGCCGACCGAGCGTTCTCCGTCGACCAACTGGCAAACGATCATCAACCGATGGCGGTTCGCCAAGGCCTTGAGAAGTTCGCTCGCGTTGTCCGCTGCCACTTCCATCTCTTTCGGATTTATCTTCATACTTGCGAAGATACGAAGGGATGCATATATTGTCAAGAGCGAGGCGGCCGGGCCGCCTGATTTGGATCAAATTTGCCGACGCTAATTTCGGTGATGCTGAAGAGTCGGTGAAAGACGCCGGAGGAAGAACATGGCTAACGTAGTCGTATTGGGTGCGGGCTTGGGCGGCACGCTGATGGCCTATGAGCTCAAGGATCATCTCAAAGACGGCGACCAGATCACGGTCATAGGGCAGGGGCGCACCTATCACTTCGTTCCCTCGAACCCGTGGGTTGCCGTCAATTGGCGCAAGCGCGAGCAAATCGAGATCGACCTTGCTCCCGTGTTCGCCCGCAAAGGCATCGAATTCATTACCTGCGGCGCGAAGAAAGTTGTGCCGGCGGAAAATCGGGTCGAGCTCGAAGACGGCAGGTCGGTTCCTTACGACTACCTCGTCATCGCGACCGGCCCCGAGCTCGCCTTTGACGAGATCGAAGGTTTGGGCCCCGAGGCCCATACGCAATCCATTTGTCATGTCGACCACGCCGGCAAGGCCGAGCAGGTGTTCGAGGCGTTCGTCAAAAATCCGGGGCCCATCGTCGTCGGCGCGGTGCAAGGCGCATCGTGCTTTGGGCCGGCCTACGAGTTCGCATTCATTCTGGACACCGAGCTGCGGCGGCGGAAGATTCGCGATCGCGTTCCCATGACCTTCGTGACGCCCGAGCCTTATATCGGCCACTTGGGTCTCGACGGCGTCGGCGACACGAAGTCGTTGCTCGAGAGCGAACTGCGCAATCGTCACATCAAGTGGATCACGAACGCGCGCGTTACCAAGATTGAATCGGGCAAAGCGTTCGTCGAGGAGGTCAACGAAGACGCGAGCGTCAAGGCGAAGCATGAGCTGCCCTTCGGCTACTCGATGATGTTGCCCGCGTTCCGCGGCGTCAGCGCCGTACGCGGTGTCGAAGGCCTGGTAAATCCGCGCGGTTTTGTTCTGGCCGACAAGATGCAGCGCAATCCGGCCTTCCAAAATGTCTTCTCGATCGGCGTGTGCGTCGCCATTCCCCCGGTCGGAAAGACGCCGCTGGCCGTCGGCGTTCCGAAGACCGGCTTCATGATCGAATCGATGGTGACGGCGACCGCGCTGAACATCGCCGCCTTGACCCGCGGCCAGGCCGCGACGCACGAGCCGACTTGGAACGCGGTTTGCCTTGCCGACTTCGGCGACGGCGGCGTCGCCTTCGTGGCGCAGCCGCAAATCCCGCCGCGCAATGTCAACTGGTCGGCGCAAGGCAAGTGGGTGCACTTCGCTAAGATCGCGTTCGAGAAATTCTTCCTGATGAAGTTGCGCAGCGGCGTCAGTGAGCCGTTCTACGAAAAATTCGTTCTCGATGCCCTCGGCATTCACAAACTCAGAGCGTGAGGAGACCTGTCATGACCTTAGATCGAGCCGTATTGGCCTTTGCCGGCTTCATGGTGCTGCTGTCGCTAGCGCTGACCTACTTCGTGCATCCGGCGTGGATGCTGCTGACGGCATTCGTCGGCCTGAACCTGCTGCAATCCGCCTTCACCGGGTTCTGCCCGGCGGCAATGGCGTTCAAGCGGTTGGGTGTCAAAGCGGGCGCGGCGTTCGGCTGACCGCGGCGGCTGCGATCGAAGCACCAGCGAAAGGAGTTGCGAGTGATGCGCCCCGAGATCCAATCGTTTTTCGACGAAGCGACGTTCACGGTCACGTATTTAGTGTCGGACCCGGCGACCAAGGTCGCCGCCGTCATCGACTCGGTGCTCGACTACGATCCGAAGTCCGGCCGCACATCGACAAACTCCGCTGACGCCGTGTTGGCCGCAGCCAAGCGGGCCGATCTGCGCGTCGAGTGGATCCTGGAAACGCACGCGCACGCCGATCATCTTTCGGCCGGAGCCTATCTGCGCGGCAAGACCGGCGCCAAGATCGCGATCGGGGATCACATCACAACCGTACAGAAGACGTTCAAACCCATCTTCAACGTTGAAAGCCAGAAAATCGACGGCAGCGACTTCGACCGGCTGCTCAAGGACGGCGAGCATGTGAAGCTTGGCAATCTGAATGTCGAAGTGCTCTACACGCCGGGTCACACGCCGGCATGCGTGAGCTACAAGATCGGCGATGCGGTATTCGTCGGCGATACCTTGTTCATGCCGGACTACGGCACGGCCCGCGCCGATTTCCCGGGTGGCGACGCACGCACGCTCTACCGCTCGATCAAGGGCATTCTTTCGCTACCGGCGGAGACTCGGCTCTTCATGTGCCATGACTACAAGGCGCCGGGTCGCGAGACTTTTGCTTGGGAGACGACAGTGCGCGACGAGCGCGCAAAGAATGTCCAGATCCGCGACGGCATCAGCGAAGACGAGTTCGTTGCCATGCGCAATGAGCGCGACAAGACGCTCGCAATGCCGGTGCTCATCTTGCCGTCGATCCAGGTCAACATCCGAGCCGGCAGCTTGCCGCCGCCGGAGACGAACGGCACCTCCTATCTCAAGATACCGCTGAACAAGCTTTGAGGACGGCTATGAGCGACAAGACCCACATCGTCTGCACGAAATGCGGCACGGTGAACGCGGCGGCGGCCGATCGTGACCCGCGCGACGCGAAGTGCGGCAAATGCGGCGCTCAGCTCTTCGCGGGCAAACCCGTTGACGTCGATGTCGCCGGCTTCGACAAGCAGATGGAGCGCAGCGACATTCCGGTGCTGGTCGACGTGTGGGCGCCGTGGTGCGGCCCATGCCGCCAGATGTCGCCGATGTTCGAGCGCGCCGCCTCCGAACTCGAGCCCGGCGTGAGATTGCTCAAGCTCAATGCCGACAGCGCGCCCGACGTTTGTGCGCGCTATGGTATCCGCGGCATCCCGGCGCTTCTGCTTCTGCGCCACGGCAAATTACTCGCGCAGTCCGCCGGTGTCATGGACACGGCGAACATCGTGCGCTGGACGCGCACCCACGTCGCTTAAGCCGATCAATATGCCGTTGGGTGATTGTCGACGACGCACGGTGCATGTGCGGGCGGCTTCGCATCGAGGACAATGTTCGATAGCGCTTCACCTTGCATGCACGTCGACATACCGCCGGGGATGCCGGTTCCTGACGCAAAGTCGCCGATCTTCAGCGACGCCTTCGCAGCGGTGACATTGTAGGTCTTGCCGCCGCTCTCGACGATGAGGCAACCGGCCTCGACGCCCGGCTTCACACAGCCTTGAAACCGCACTGGCCGCTCGGCTTCGACCGGCGGCGCCACATTGGCGAGCGCATATCCCCCGAGAAGAGTAGCTGCCAGCACGGCGCTACCCACAATCATTTTCTGCATTGCAATCCTCCCACCGCATCCGCTCGTTGACAGCGCTTGAGCCCCAACCCAAGTTCACGCGCATGTGCGGACGCTTTACGCAATATTACACCTACGCCGAAGTCTACGGCTACATGAACATGATCGGCGGCGGCTCGAACATGCAGCCGCGCTATCACATTTGTCCGACGGACCCGGTCGACACCATCTTGGCCGCGAAAGATGGCAATTTGACGATGGAGAAGATGCGCTGGGGTTTGGTCCCCTACTGGTGGAAGGAGCCGCTCAAGAAGGTTCCGGCGACATTCAATGCCCGCGCCGAAACCGTCTCGACCAAACCCTTCTTCCGCGAAGCTTGGAAGCGCCGCCGCTGCATCATCCCGGCAAGCGGTTACTACGAATGGCAGGACCGAGCCGACGGCAAGCAGCCGTGGTACTTCACGCCGGCCAAAGCTCCGGTGTTCTTGATCGCTGGCCTCTGGGAGAGCTGGCGCAATCCGGAGACGAAGGAGGAGCTTCGCTCTTCGACGATGATCATCACCGAGCCGAACAAGTTCGTTGCTCAATATCACGATCGCATGCCGGTGCTGCTCGCCAAAGAAGAAGCGGGAAACTGGCTGTCGGGCGCCTATGGCCTGGAGCGTTTGGTCGCTGCGCCGAACGATTGGCTCAATGCCATTCCGGTGTCGCGCGCCGTGAATTCGTCGAAAGCACCCGACTCGCCCGACCTCATCAAAGAGATCGCGCTCTAGCGCGTCGTTCGTACGTCCCGGATTACAGCGCTGATCGGAATCTTAGACAGCGGCCTCGATGAACGCGCGCTCTTCCGTCGTCCAGCCCGATACGGCGCCCTTTGTGCCGCCACGCGGCATCGGCGACAGCTGAAACCAACCGATCACTTGCGAGACGCCGTGGGTCACAGGCGAATCGAATGGCAGCAACACGCGCTGCAACTGCACGGCGGACTCATCGCTCATTTGCATCCGGTGACGCGACGCAATTGCAACGCGCTTCTGCGCGCACAATTCATACTCTTCGACGACCTCCGACCCTGCCGGTCCGAGGTCGAGCTCACCAAAGGTTAGGCCTCTCAGGCAGCCGCCATACGACTTCTCCACTGCGCTGCCGGCAAGGATGAGGCGATAGTCCTCAAGGCGCGCCGCGACCGCCGCAACGAACAAGTGCGGCTCCAACGATGGAAAATTAGAGATCTTGAAGCGATCGCGAGTAGGAACACGCCCGAGCCCGAGTGACTGCCACAGCTCCACCAAGTGTCGCGACTTGCGCATCATTGGCATTCGTCCCCCAGTGCGGTCCGAGAATCGAGGTTTCCAGAAGCTACCAAACAAACCAAAGCTTGACAGTGCGAGAAGTCACTGCCTTCGCGCGGCGAGTGCGCGTCCGCCAGGTTCCAGCGCCGCAACGTGCTGTTTTGATGTCAGAATCGTCACGTCGCCGCGGCACCGGAACCGCTGCGAGGACTGTTGAGCGTTCAGCCGACGCGGCGACGATCGGCGTTCGCGCTTGCCGGGCTGAAGAGAGTCGCAGTCAGAATGAATCCGACATCGCGGCCCTGGTGATGAAACGGCACGGCCAAGCTTTCCCCGTCGTGGAGGCCGGTAGGCAAACGCAGCGGAGCTTTCGCGAACGAATGAACCGGCGCCTTCAGTTGGCGTACCAGCGTCAGCCCTTCATGCATCCGCATCAGGATCGGCCGAAGGGCCGGCGGAAGCTCGCCCTCGCGCGAAAGCGCGCGTCCGGCAGGATCCGATCCGAATGCTCGAACGATGTCGCGTCCGAAGAAGTTCAGTTGAAAGCGATCGTCGTCACCGAGAACTTCGCTGCCGTGTAGGAATTCGCGCATAGGAGCGATCTGCGCCAGTAAGCCTTGTGACCATTGCGGCAAATGTCCGACGGGCGCGAGGGATTGCCACCACAAAAGAAAGCGCTTCAGGCGCGCGTTGCTGATGTCGAGCGCGGTATCGAAGAACACGGGCGTGTCGTCGTCGTTGAACGAGGTCTCCAACACGGCGTGGCCGGATACCGCCCCGGATTCCATCGTGGACCTGGCGTTTGCGGCCGTGCCGTCATGCCATGCGCCGTCCTTCGCCTCGCTGGAGATGCGATTGCGCCCCGCCGACTTTGCCGCGTAGAGGCAGGCATCTGTCCGCGCGATGAAGTCGGCCGCACCCTCGTCGGGATTGAGCTGACAGACGCCGATCGACAGCGTGATGCTGCCCAGCGACTCGCCCGACGACTTCTTGACGATGCGCCGCGCCTCGACGGTCTTGCGGATCTTCTCGGCGACCGTGCGAGCACCCTCGAGTCCGGTCTCGGGCAGGATCACCGTCATCTCTTCGCCGCCGTAACGTGCTGCTGTGTCCACGTCGCGAACCGACGTTCTGATGCACTGCGCCACCAAGCGCAGAACTTGGTCGCCGGTCGCGTGCCCCCACGTGTCGTTGAAGCGCTTGAAGTGGTCGATATCGCACATCAGCAGCGACATCGGCTTCCTCTTCAGCTTCGCTTCGCTGACGGCGACCGCGATCCGCTCATCGAACCCACGCCGGTTGACGAGCCCGGTCAGCGCGTCGATCTGACCTTCCTTGCGCAGTGTGTCCACTTGAGAGCGCAGGCTTTGCACCTCTTTGGCCGAGGCATCGACTTGCGTTCGCAGCGTTCTGTTCTTCTCGGCCATCGCGACCGTTGCGGCCGCCACCTGGTCGATGACCTGTCGCAGTTGTGGCGACACATCGCTTTGCGCCAACTTCTGCGCGGCGTCTCCCAGCGTGCGACCGTATGCGGCCGAGCCTTCGCCGGTCGTCTGCAGTGCGTCCGCGAGCTTCTTCAATTCGGTCGCGATACGCGCACCGACCTCGTCGATTTCCTCAGCACCGCCCGTGGGACGAAAGAAGCGTCCGTGCAGCGCCCGCGCGAATTCAATGTCGCCGGCTTTGCCGGTTCTGACCGCCTGGTCGAGCGCGCTCTTGAGGTCGTCGTTTTGCCCCAGTTCATGAAAGAACCAGAGTTCATAGTTGAGCGGCGTCGGCGCAATGCCGTGCGCCTCGAGCTGGCCATGCGCACGAGTGTGAAGCTCGCGCGCCTTTTCCGGCAGTTCCCAAAAAAACACGTAACCCCCGGGCTGAAACCGATTCGACTGTCGCTCTCAAACCTGTCGCATGAGCGAGTTATCAACTCGTTACTGGCCGGTACGCACCCCAAATGCTCGGGTGAGGCAAGTCCACCCGGATCGGCAAAGACCGGGGCGAATCTCGACGCTGCGAGGCGGGCTGCTACAGCGCCCAACTCAGCGAAAAGAAGTGCCGCACGTCCTTGTTTCCGGGCACCGCGGGTGTGCGCGTCAGCGGTTTGGCCGCCTCGTAACCAATGGAGACGGAATGGGGCAGGGATAGGCGAACGCCGGCACCCGTCGAGTTGAGCGTCGCGCTGTCCTGGCCTGCCGGCATGTTGTCGTTCCATACGGTGCCGGCGTCATAGAAGCCGTAGAGCTGCGCGCCGAGCCATGACGACAACTTTTCAAAATAGCGCAACTCGATCACGCCGCCGACCCCGTCCTCGCCGGTGATCTCGCCGGTATCGTAGCCGCGGCCGATGCGAGAGCCGCCGAGTGCGAACTCCATAGCGGAAAAGAGCGGGCGGTTGGACACCTGGCCGTCGACTTCGACAAAAACGCCAAAGCCCCACGGCAGCGGCTGGATCATCGTGGCTTGGGCGAAGGCTTTGACAAAACGGCCGTCTGCGTCGGCGCGCGAATGAGGCACGTCAGGAGCTTTTGCAAATCCGTCCGCGATTTCGAGATAGACCACCGCGAGCCCATCGCCCACGACTTGGCGCAGCGTAGCTGCGGCATGCGCGACGGCCAGATCGTCCTGATAGGATAACGTGCCGTTCTCTTCGTCGCGGATGTGGAGCCGCTGCAGCCCGCCGTGCAACCACAGACTCGTCTCCCGTTCGCGGATCAGCGGGTAACTGAGCTGACCGAAGAAGCGTGTGCTGTCGCTTTCATTGTCGAGATTGGGCCCATTGTTGCCGCGCGTATTGCGTGAGATCGAACCGTTGAGTGCGAGTGACGCACCGTCGTATCCGAGCGCTGCGATATAGTTGAGTTCGCCGAAGGCGAGTTCGTCCGGTTGATCGGGAACGAAGAAGTACCCGCCGGACAGCTTGTCGCCGAAACTCAATAGATGCGCCGCGCCTGCGCGCAAATACGTTTGCATCTCGCCGGCTTCCGGCTTGCCGCGATAGTCGGTATACAAATTGGCATCGAAAGCCACGCGTTCGGCCGTCACGATGAGTTTGTGGCGCGCCAGGTCTTGACCGTCGGGCGCCATCCGGCTCGACTTGAATCGAATACCGGCCGTATCACCCATCAGGTAAAGCGCGCGCTCGAGCGTTCCGATCCTCGCCGGGCGCTCGCTGAGCAGCCGATCGGCGTACGCTGCGAGTTCGGGCACGTTGCCATCGATCACGATCTGATCGACATAGCCCTCGATGATTTCGATCTTGAGATGTCCGTCGGTCACGTCCTGTGCCGGAATGACGGCGCGGGACAGGAAGTAGCCTCCGGAGCGATACATCGCGGTGATCTTCTCTGCTATGCGCGCGAGCTCCGGGGTCGCGACCGTGCGTTCCAGATAGTTCGCATAGGCGGCGCGAAACGCCTCCGGCGCGAACACGGACGCACCCTCGATCGCAACGGACTTCAAGACGAACGGTTGCACCGCCGGGGCGCTCGTGCGTGTCGCCGGCATCGTGGCTGTAGCCGGCATTGGAATCTCTTTTGCTTGTTCGGTGTCGTCGGGTTGCACGCCTTTGAGCGGGATGCGGCGCAGGACGTCCTCGACGTCGTCCGCCCAAGCCGGTGACCAGAGTGCGAGCGAGACGGCGACCGCAAGGACGGCGCGAACGATGAAAATTTTTTCTCGCACTTTAAGCACTTGTTGTTCGCGGCGCCGGACGCGCCTCGTTCCCGTTAAGCGTCTGCGTCTCGGGTCTCCCCCAACCTACTGGTAAGTGCGGCTGGTTAATGCGCCATTAACGAAAGTAAAGAGTAAACTTCATCAATAGAATAATAATAAAAGTGTACAAATGATTAAGAGAGCATAAATCAAACGTCGGTAGTTTCACCGTTCGCGCCGGTATTGTTCGCCAAAAACGGATCGGCGTCACAATGGAAAGGTCAATGAATGCTGCGACTTTCTTCCTATCTCTCGCTCGCCTGCGCCGTCCTTCTGGCATCGACGGTCGCCGCGCGAGCCGAGGATGAGAAGTGGACGGTGTCCGAAGTCGCGGGCGCGACGAGCGTCGTCTCGCCGCTGGCGCCGACGCATGCGGTGAGCAAGGGCGAGGAGTTGCAGCCTGGCGCGACGCTGACCACAGGTGCCGGCGGAAAGGTCGTCTTAACGGACGGCAAGACGGTCGTGACGATGTCGCCGAACAGCCGTCTAACGATGCCGGCCGATCCGTCCGACGCAATGACGCGCTTCGCCGAGGATCTGGGGTCCGTCTTCTTCAAAGTCGAGAAGCGTCCGATGCAGCACTTCGAGGTGCAAACCCCGATGATCGCCGCCATCGTCAAAGGAACGCAATTTACTGTGACCGCGGGCTCAACCGAACATGCGGTCGATGTAACCGAAGGTTTGGTCGAAGTCGTCGCCATGCACGGTGGCCAGAAGGAATTGGTGCCGGCCGGCCGCAGCGCAAAAGTGCGATCGGACGCACCGACCAAGCTGAATCTGGCGGGTGATCCGCCGGGAACCGGCAAGGTTGAGCGCGCGATCGGTGCCGGCACGATCGATTACGCCAGTGTGACGGACGGGCTGGTGACCGCCACGACAGCACTGACGACTGTGACAAGCTCTGCAGATGGGAAGAGTGAGGGAGGCTCAAATGAAGAAGCAGCAAGCGGCGCGACCGGCGGTACGGTCGCTCTCATTGATGGCGCCACCAGTTCCGCTGGCGGTCTTGTGGCCGATGTGGCTTCTAGCGTTGGCGATGCAAGCAACGGCGGGAGCCTCGGCGCTGGAGCTAACACCGGCGCTGGTGCTGGCAGCGGTAGCGGCGTGGGTGTTGGCGTCGAAGTCGGCGCAAGCGCAGGCGGAGCAGGAGCAGGAGCCGGAGTCTCGGTCGGGGTCGGAGCCGGATCAGGCGGCGTAGGCGTTGGTATCGGTGTCGGCATAACCGGGGGCACGGCTGCAGGCGCGAGCGGCGGCTCGGGCGGAAGCGGTGGCATCGGTTTAGGCGTCGGCCTGACCGGCGGCACGCCGCCCGGCCAAGGCAAGAGCAGTGGCTCGGGTGGCGGAGGTTAATCCTCCTTAAGCCGGCTGCGAGAAACCGGACCGAAATAGCCTTCAGGCGATAGTGACCGGCCGTTCGGTATCCGAGCGGCCGGTTTCGATTGAGGCAATGCGGGTGGGACCTCGACAAATCATAGCGAATGTGAAGAAGCGGCTACCGGCGTGGCTTTTGCCGCGCGCGGTCATCTTCGTGTTGCTCGCTGGCCTCATCTATTCGGGTTTGCTCGATCCACTCGAGCGGCTGCTTTCCGATTGGCGCTTCGAACTTGCCACGCGTCCCGCGAGCGGGACGCTGACGGTTGTCGAGATCGATGCCTCTTCGTTACACAAGCTCGATACGTGGCCTTGGCCGCGCGGCTACTACGCTCAGGCGATCGAGAATCTGCGCCGTGCCGGTGCACGCAACATCGGCATCGACGTAGACTTCTCAGGTCACGCCGATCCCGGCGAAGATGCCAAGCTGGCCAATGCAATCGTCGAAGCCCATGGCGCTGTGATTTTGCCGGTATTCATGCAGCCGGCGCGCCAGCTCGACGGCAGCAAGAAGCTCACGGAAATTCTTCCCAACGATCGCCTGCGCCAAGGCGCGTTTTTTGCGAGCGTCAATCTCATTCCGGAAACCGACGGTGTTCTACGCAAAGGCTACTTCGCCCTGGAGACGGGCGAGGGCTTGCGTCCGTCGCTCGCAGCCGCACTACGCGGCGCAGTGTCTCCGCGTACGGACGCGTTCTACATCGATTTCGGCATAAGCCTGCCGACCATCACCCGGCTCACATTTGCCGACGTTCTGGCGAACAACTTCGATCCGAAGCTTGTCGCGGGCCGCAACATCTTGATCGGCGCGACGGCGCTCGAGCTCGGCGACGAATTCGCGGTACCCGTGCACGGGATTGCCTCGGGCATTTATCTTCATGCGCTAAGCTATGAGAGCATCGTTCAGGATCGCACGCTGGTCCGGCCGTCGCTGCTTTTCACACTGCTCATTGCGCTCCTAGTCATAGCGATTCTTGGTCGCGAACGGAAAGAATGGTCGTGGGTTTCGGTGCTCGCGCCGCATTCGACAGTCTTTGCGCTCGCTTTCGGCGCACCGCTCGCGATCCAGATGATCGCGCCCGTGAGCATGGACGCTTCGCCGATCATCGCCGCTCAGCTCTTGTGTTTGATGCGCACAGTCGGTGCCGAGCTCGAGCGGCGCGCGCGGGAAATCTTTCAGCAACGTGCTCTGGCGGCGCGCCAGCACGCGCTCGTGGCGCTCGCGGTCAAGGACTCGACCGACGGCATCATCGTCACCGATGCCGAAGGTTGCATCGAGCTCTGCAACGAGCGCGCCGCGACTTTGCTCAAGCTGAATAACCCCGCGACAGCGATCGGCCAGAGTCTGACCGGCCTCGTCCCGGACTTTCCGACCTATCCGACCGAGCGCGCGCCCGGTAGTGGGGCGCGGGTGCCCAGCGACTGTTTTCCGGTCATTCAAGACTTCAAGCTCGGCGAACAGATTGTCGAAGTGTCGAGTGATTGGACGCTCTGCGAAGACGCGAGCGTCAAGGACGTCGCGGGTGGTCACATCTATGTTCATACCCTGCGCGACATCTCGGCGCGCAAGCGCATGGAGGAAGCCGAGCAGCAGCTGAAGGAGACGTTGATCGCGGCTTCGAAAGCCAAGAGCCAATTCATTCACTCGATGAGCCACGAGCTGCGCACGCCGTTGAACGCAATTATCGGCTTCTCGGAGATGATCAGCCGGCAGACGGCGGGCCCGCTCGCCAATCCGACTTATACGGAGTACGTCAAGCTCATCCACGACGGTGGTAAGCACCTTCTTTCCGTCGTCAACGACGTGCTCGATGTGACACGCCTAGAGACCGGCGATATCAAGGCCGACAAAGAACCCGTGCCGTTGCGTACGTTCGTCGAGAGAATGATAGAGGATCGCGAGCTAGACGACGCGAAGCAGCTGCACGTCGATATTCCCGAAGCGCTGAAAATCCTCGTCGATCGCAAGATTTTTGGGCAGGCGCTGCAGCACCTTCTTTCCAACGCCTGGAAATTCACGCGTGACGACGGTCGCATAGATATAAGTGCGCGGGTCGATGGAGAGCGCGACGTCGTCGTCGAAGTGCGCGATAACGGTGTCGGCGTCGACCCGGAGAAATTGCCGAAACTCACGCAATCCTTCTTCCAGGCGGATCCGTCGCTGAGCCGCGCGCACGGCGGCACCGGATTGGGCCTTTTCCTTGTCACCAAATATATTGCCCTGCATGGCGGCACGTTGGACCTCCAAAGCGAACCGGGGCAGGGATTCCTTGCGCGGATGCGCTTTCCGAACGCGCTCGCGGCGGCTTCGTCATCACCCACGGCTCGCGCCGTCGCCTGACACGACGACGACGCGCGAAACGACGCTGCGTTCCAAAGGTCACACAATTCGCTTCCTGCGGGCATCGAGTAGGTGCCGCACGCTTGGTTACGGGTGAGGAAGACACGTCGAATCCGCTTGCGCAGTCGCACGTCTCTTGGCTCAAATGAGCTGCTTGGGGGCGGCCTTTGGGGAAAGGGGCTGCGCCACGGATTTGCGCGGTTTTTTGGGGGGCTGCCTTGACGTCCGAAGTCATGCTGCTGAACACGCAGGGCGCGGCGCTTGCGGCCGATAGCGCGCTGACTGCGATCGAGTACCACGAGAACGGCACCGCCAGCATTCGCTATCAGACCGGTACCGAGAAGATCTTCATTCTCGACCAGAAGCTGCCTGTCGCCAGCATGATCTTCGACGTGGCGGAGTTCTATCGTTACCCGTGGGCGACGGTGTTCGACGCATTTGTCGCGAGGCACCCGTCGTCGGGCAACAGCGTCGCCAAGGTTGCCGGCTCCGTTGTCACCTTCATCTCGAAATGGACGAGCGGGGAGGATGCGGAGCTCCGCAAAGCTCTGCCGATCGACGATGTGCAGGAGCGGCTGAGCTTCGCGATCTACATTGCAGCGCTGGTACAGCGATATTGGCAATGCACCGAACTCGCGGGCGCCGTCGATGAGCGCCGCCCGACGCAGACCGAAATGGCGCGCGCGCTCGATATGCTACGCTTCGAGACGCAATACTCGGGCGACTACTTCCAAAATCTCTTCATGCCGTTCGGCGAAACGCCGCAACGCCGCCCCATCATTGCTCAGAGCAATCCGCGTCTCGTCGCCTTGCTCGAGGCCTATCTGGACCGGCTGCTCGCCAGCATGCTGCGCGCAATGTTCGGCGAAGGCACGATACCGCCGGAGATAAAGTCTCAGCTCGCCGATCTGACGATCGCCTCCTGCGTAACCGATTGGATTCCGCCGGGCGTGCCGAAAACGGGCATCGTGTTTGCGGGCTACGGCGCCAACGAAGTGCGCCCGATGTATCTGGAGCTGAAGATCGCAAGCGCCTTCGGCGGCATCGTCAAACATCAGGTCGTCTCATCGGGCTCGCCAGGCCCGAACGAACCCGCGATCATCCGCTCGTTCGCGCAGGCCGATCTGATCGACGCGCTCCTGCGCGGCGCGCAGCCCGGCTACAAATACGTGCTCTTCCAATTGATGCGCCAAGGTATCGGCGCATTGATGAATGCCGTCGGCTCGGAGATCGCAAAGAAAGACGCGACCCTCGCGCGCAACATTTTGCAGACCTTCGATCAGGCGCCGCTCGCGATCTCCCGTGCGATATTGATGGCGGGTGACGATATCGCGCGCCACGCCGTCGAGATGCGCGTGGCGGAAGTCGTGGGCTCCGCTGGGCCGCAGCTTTTGGCCGAATACGCCGGCAAATTGGTGCGCCTGTCGGTGATCGAACACGAACTTGTTGGCAGCCAGACGGTTGGCGAACCGATCATGGCGGTCCATATGAAACGTGGCTCCATCGAACGCGTAAAATCCCCCATAGGTTGAGGAAGTGCCAATGTCTTCGCAAAGCAAGCAACCGAAGCATCACAAGCAGGGCCACAAACAGCCGAAGGGCAAGGGCCCCGCGCCGGTGGCCGGCGTTGTGCATACGATCTTTGCGAGCGCCAAGTCGGTGAACGAGCAAAAGCGCGTCAATCCGCTGAGCGACCGCCATGCGGCCGACATGACGAGTGCGCTGACCTATGCCGCCCAAGCGCTTGCCAGGGCCGAAGAGCCCGTTGTCGAAGAGAAGCTGTCGCCGCTGCAGCGTGTTCTCGCGAGCATCGGCCTCTCATCGAAGAAGGCCGCCGGCGCGTCCAAACGCGGCGCGCCGCAATACCGCGCGACCGACAAAGCGCGCATCGAGGACGTGCTGAAGTCCTCGACGACCGGCGGGGCGCTCATGTCGCTCGAAGAGATCGTGAAGGCGGAGCAAAAGGCCGCGAACGAAGGCGTCAACTGCCATCTGCCCGACGGCGCCGTCGACCCGGTCTGCGAGCCGCGCTGATCCGCATCATCATCTGTTGGGCCCGTCAAGCGAAGGCCGTGCCGAGTCGCGAACACGCGTCTTGACCCTCACTTCTGCTCCGTCCGTTTCGCGGCGAGCGGTAAACCTTGTTCGACCAGCTTCTCCCAGGCCTCCTCGGCGCTGTCAGCGAATTGGAAGAGCTTCGCGTCCTCAGGGGCGATCATGTCCTCTTTGACGAGGGTGTCGAACGACACGATCCTCGTCCAATAGGCCTTATCGAATAGCACGACCGGCAGGCGCGTCACTTTGCCCGTCTGGTGCAGCGTCAACATCTCGAACATCTCGTCGAGCGTTCCAAACCCACCCGGAAAGATCGCAAGCGCGTTCGCCCGCATCGCCAGATGCATCTTGCGCATGGCGAAATAGTGGAATTGGAACGTGAGGTTCGGCGTCGAGTAGCGGTTCGGTTCCTGCTCGTGCGGTAGATGGATGTTGAAGCCGACCGACAAGGCGCCGGCTTCCGATGCGCCGCGGTTGGCGGCCTCCATGACGCCTGGACCGCCGCCCGTCGCGATGACGTTGTCGTGCACCCCATCGTTCGGCGACAACGCGCCACCCCGCTCGGACGCCAGGCGACCGAAGGCGCGCGCCTCCGCATACCAGCGCTGTCGCTCCCCGTTTCCCTTCTCACTGATGCGCGCGCTGCCGAAGACGACAATGGTCGAGCGGATGCCGTGCGCCCGCAGCGCCTCTTCCGCCTTGGCGTATTCCAACAGGAAACGCACGCCCCGCATGCTGTCGGACAAGATGAAATCTTGATCGAGCGCCGGAATTCGGTAGGAAGGCGACAGGCTTTGCTTCGATGGGTGTGGAGCCTTACTGCGTTTTTCTGCCATGGCCTCGCTGACCGTCATTGCGCCGATTCTGGATGCTAATATCGCATTTGGCTGATCTATAGTCCGCTCCATGACGATCCTGGGTGTTCTCTATGCCTTGCTCGGCGGCGCGATCGGCGCTGGGTTGGGCTACATCTTTTCGGGGCTGCTTCAGGGCATCCTCGACCTCCGGGATCGCCCGTATTGGTTCCCCGCCGCCGTCGCTGCAGTGGCCGCAATCGGCACGCTTGTCGCGACGTGGACACATGAAGAGCCGAAGGATGAAATTCATCTTGCGACCGCGCCTTTGGTCGAAGAGACGCCGCCTGGCGAAGAGGCCGCCGATCCGGCCGACTACATCGTCGGTTTGAAGAAAGAAGATCCGGCGCTCTACAAGAAGGTGAAGGCGAAACTTCAAACCGACCTCAAGGCGGGAAAGCCGCTGAACGTCGCGATCGCCAACGCTCGTGATCTGCTCGACGACTACATCGAGCGCAAATTGCCCTACTTGCCGGACGATGTGATCGTCGAGCGCTTTCAGCTGCTGCGCGACGTGTTGTCCTATCTCGGCGCCAACGATCAGAATGACATCTGCATCGATCTGGCGCTCGGCATCAAGCGCTCTGGCGTCCAGCATTATTTGCCGGAGGAGTTGAACGCGCGCGATGCCGCCAACGTCACGCGCATCGTCGCCGCTCGTCGCGACGAGGCGGCGACGAGGATGGCGCCCGCACCGTTCAGGAATCTAACGAACGCCGCCTTTGCGCATTCGGCTGAAGTCGCGGGGATCGCGCTTGAGGATGTCGACACGCTTCTCACCGGCACCGGCGATCCGAAAAAGGCGTGCCGTCTGATGACCGGCTACTTCGACGCCGTTCTTTCGCTGCCGCTGTCAGAAGCCGGTCCCGCACTACGCACGATGGCCATAGGCGAGCAGTCGTCGGCCGTCCAGCAGCCGCCGCCATCGTCCGGTCCGGCGGCGCCCGGCACCACGCCGGCGCCGTCAACCACAGCGACCCAAACCCCGGCACAGCCGGCGACGACGCCCTAGGTCGCGGTCGGCGGCGTGCCCCCACGGCCGAATAGGCCCCGCACCACGCGCATGATGAAAGCGCCAACCGCGACGGCGGCGACCGCGATCAATTTCCACGCAGCGGCCGCAGCCGCCAAAAGGCCCTTGAACAGTCCAGCCTTGGCCGCAACACCGCCGGCGACAAGTACCGCCAGGCCGTAAGCGGCGACGGGGTCGGAGTCTTCCTTGAAATCGGCGTAACGGTGCCCTTCGCTGAATGTGACCATGGTCAACAGCTTCGGCACTTTCATGTTGATCTCTTCGAGCTGCGCCATGTCGGCGACGACATTGACCTGGAGCACGCCGGTACGGCCCAAAGCACGAATGGCGTAGTTCAGCGTCTCCTGATTGCCGAACCGCAGGTGCTTCGCCCAATAAAGTTCGTGCTCTTTGGCATCGTAGGACGGCTTTTGCGCCCAGCCGACAAGTGAGATGGGTTGATAGCCTTGGCTTTGCCGCTGTTGGTTTTCCTCCTCGACGCCCTTCTGCATGTCCTTGAGAAGGTCGTCGTAATTGATCGACGCGGCATCGTCGTCGGACACGTGCCCGTCGTTGTCGTAGGTCAGCACCGCTGCCCAGCTCTTCGGGTCGAGCGGGCTGATGTCGCGCGGAATGATGATGCCCAGCACCTGGCCGACCGCATCGGGAGGATTGCCCCAGAGTTGGGTCAGCAGCTTCTCGGAATCTGCGGGGTCGAGATAGGCGAAGCCTTCGCCGACGGTGACGGTCGCTTGGCCGCCGGGCAGGGCGATCACCCCGTCGCGTTTCACCAAACTGTTGGCGATCTCTTCCTCTTTCGATCGAGCCACGTCCGTTGTCGCGGGCTGCTCAGCCTCGGGCGCCGCGGGCGTTGTCGTCTGATCGGTGCTCGGTTGCGGTTCGTTCAAGCTGTCGGTCGCTGGCGGCGATTCCGGCTTCGGCGGAGGAATGTCGGCAAAAGCAGTTGACGACAGCACAAGTGCAAACGCGCCGATAAGTGCGCCGTTGATCTTCGACATTTGGTGAACTCCCCAGCTGAGCGAAAGTTACCAGCGCCTAACGCGCGGCTACAAGCAGGTGGCGCTGCTCACGTTCTCCTACACTGCGGAAAGGAAGGCTGTTGCGTTGCCAGGTGGGCACAGACCGGGACGACGCTGCACGGTACATCTCGCACCAACCGGAGATATGCATTACATTCGCCTACAGCTTTTCGTTGGTGCTGCTATGCCATTCATTCCTCACCAATCTATGCGGTTCTTCTCGGAAGTCTGCGTCGATGCAAAGGACTCGGAAGCAATCTCAGTTCAGCTAACCCGCCTTTGTTGCGATATCGGAATAAGGAATTGGTACGTCGGCACACTTGTTCATGAGAGTGACTTGCAGCGCGTTGGCTGGGGCAAATTTGGGATGGCGCTGGGCTGGCAAGAGGTCTACGCGCAAGAGCGTTACAGCGACACCGACGCGGTCTTTCGCTACGCGAAGACTCAGCTAACACCTGCGACGTGGTCAGACATTCGCTGTACGTTGGACAATAGCGAAGAGGCCGTGCGGGTCTTTGAGCACGCCAAATCCTTTGGTTTGCACGATGGCTACATCAAGCCGGTGCGTGAGGGCGGCGAACTGCCTGCTGCAGTGACGTTTGGAGGTGCCGAAATTGACGCCTCGATCGAGGGCCTGATGGCAATGGAGTTGCTTGCGGCATACGCTTACGAAGGCCTGCGCCGCCACTCCCAAGGCTTCAAGCCAATCGAGCCTCATTTGAGCCCACGCGAATACGAAGTCCTTTGTTGGACTGCCGAGGGCAAATCGGCCTGGGATATCAGCGGAATCCTGGGGGTCGGCGAGCAGACCATCCGCGATTATCAAAAGAGCCTCCGTTCAAAATACAACTGCTCGAGCATGACCCGGGTTGTGGTGATTGCAGCGCTGAGCCGCACCATCAAGACGCTGCCGTCTCTGGCCTGCGCAGCCTGATCCTTCCAAACGAATTCACATAAATCGTGCGGTCGCGGCCGGTAGCGCGCGCGTTCGCCGAAGGCTGGTCGTCCCCCCAACCTTGGGGAATACAACGCCTGAAACAACGTGATCATTGTCCGTCCCCTCATTCACCATGGAGGGGACAATGGTGCAGATCATCGTCGGGGCGTTCAATCCGAACGCTCGCGAGCAGCTGGCAGACATGTTTCGCCAGCGCGCCAAAGTATTCGTAGAAGAAATGGGTTGGCCGCTGAAAACGTACAACGGCCTTGAGTTCGATCAATACGACGACGCGGACACGATCTACGTTCTTGAGTATGAGAAGGACGAGCTCGTCGCCTCGATGCGGATGAATCCGACCCATCGCCGCTGCATGTTGCCGGAGCTGTTTCAGGGCGCATGCGAAGGCGAAGCGCCGCGCGGACCGGACGTGTGGGAACTCTCGCGCGGTGCGCTCGCGAAGAACCTGCGCAAATCCGGCTATTGGGGGCGCATCCAATGCGCCTTCTTTGAGGCGGCCTTGCTCTGGAACGCGCGCAAGGCGATCGGCTTCTTCACCGTCGATCACATCATGAAGCAAATGCGCGTCGGCCTGGACATCAAGCCGCTCGGGCAGCCGCGTATCGTGGACGGCGAAGCGAATGTCGCCGCCGAATTCCCGTTCAACGTGGAGACGCTCCTGCGCCTGCGCAAGAGCTACAGGATCGCCGGTCCTGTGATCGAGCACATCTACCACATGCCACGAGAGGAACGTGCCGCAGCATGACGGATTTTAGTGAGGCAGAAGCGCTGAACCGCGTATCTGAAGTTTGGCGCTGGGCCGTAAAGAAGAAGCGGCCGTTCTTCGCGTACCTGCTGGCGACCGCGATCCTTGCCTTCGAGATGGATCGCGGTCCCGGTAATTTTGACCCGCCGGGCCAAGCCAAAGGCACGCAAGTTGACGTCGTCAAACGACCGCGCCGCGGCCGCCCGCCCAAGAAGCGGCGCTAGTCGGCACGGTCAGACCACTCACGCCGCGCCGGCCGAGCTACTTTTTTCGCTCGCCGTAATCGCCGAACGGCGCATCGCGCTCGCGCACGGCTTGGCGGAACCCGATTTCCTGGGCGCGGGAGACGAAGTCGCGGCCCTCTTGTGTATGTCGCGCAACACCGTCGAAAAATGATCCGAGAAGCTGCGACGACCGGAGCCCCATGTGCTCGGCGGGCTCGTTGCACAGCATCTTGAGCATCGTCAGTTGATTGAGCGGCACGCGCGCCATGCGCTCGGCCAACGCCATCGCGCGCGCCTGCAGTTCACCGTCCGGCACGCACTCCAGAATGAGACCAATCTTCTCGGCCTCGCGCGCGCCGATTTCGTCTCCTGTGAGCAGGTAGCGCTTCGCGCGCTCGAATCCCATCCGATAGACCCACATCGCGCTCGTCGGCACGCCCCACACGCGCGACGGCGGATAGCCGAACTTGGCGCTCTCGCCGGCGATGATGATGTCGGCGCACAGGACCATGTCGGTACCACCGGCGATGCACCAGCCGTGCACTGCGGCGATCACCGGCTTCGACAAATCCCACATCTTGCGGAAGACGCGCACGAAGCTGCCGATGGTTCGCAGATCGGCAACGGAATCCCACGCCCGCGTTCGCTCTTCCGACGCCGCCTGCGCCGCCGTCGACCAATCGAGCCCGTAGCCGGCGCAAAACGCTTGTCCCTCGGCGCGCAGCACGACGACGCGCACATTGTCGTCGCGCTCGGCCTCGTCCAGCGCTGCCGAGAACTCGTCACGCCATTGCGGCGTGATCGTGTTGTACTCGCCCGCCCGCGCGAAGACGATCGTGCGAATATGACCGTTCGTTTCGGTTCTTATTGCAGCACCCATTTGAGCCTCACCAAATTCCGGGAATGAGCCGCGGCACGCGCGCCGCATAATCGTCGAAGACGGCGCCGAACTGTTCGCGCAAGAGCCGCTCCTCACGCGCGACGCGCATCGCCGTCGCGAGGATGAACAACGGAACGGCGACCAGCAGATGAATCAGATGTCCGAGCGCGAAACCCGCCGCCAGCGTCATCATGAGCATCGCAAGATAGATCGGATTGCGCGTCAGGGCGAAGGGTCCCGTCGTCACCAGCGCATGGTCTTCGCGCACGCGCGCGACCAGGCTCCAATTGCGCCCAAGCTCGCGCCCGGCCGCATCGAACAGCAAGAAGCCGCCAAGCGCCAAGCTGGTCGGCAACGCCGCGGTCGCGAGATCCGCGACGCCGAACCACGAGCCCGTCAGCGACGTCGGACCGAAGAACGCGACGCCGATCGCGACACCTTGCAGCACGATGCCGAGCCACGATGTCGCGTCGCTTCGCTCAGCGGACGGTACCGCTGCACTTTTGCGTCGCAATTGGAAAACGCGGAAGCCGAACGCGCTCCATGCCAGGAACACGGCGATGATCGCGAGCGGGTTTCCATTCGTCATCGGCAATGCCACGAAACCGGCGCGAGCCTATCGCGCTCGCCTTATTGTCGCCACAGGCGAGAGCCTAGCCTCCCGGCCTCATGAGGAGAGGCTAGGGGCCCATGAGCAGATTGCTACTCGTTTTCGCCGGCGTTATCGCGCTTCTCGTGGCGACGAATCCGTCGCGCAGTGAATACAACGATTGGGTCGAGCAGTTCGCTGTCGGCAAGATCGAGCGCGATGCCGCCGCCCGCAAAGAGCAGGTCAGCTGGACCGAGCGCATGTTCGGCGGCGCGTCCGCCGGCCTCATCGTTCGCAACATCCCGGTATATCGCCGCAACTTCGTGGTCTTCTCGATCTATCGCTTGGATCTGCCCGAAGGGTTCGGAGATGCCGAAGGCTTCCCCGCCTGCGTGATCGGCGTCGCTGGTCAATTCGTCCGCGCCAGCGTGTGCTAGGCGGCCGAATTCAAAACCTTACGCCATCGCCCGTTGCGGCACGCCGTCGATGGCATAGACGACGGTTTCGTTTTCGCGCCCGCGCAGGTGTTTCGGCCCCACGAATTTCAGTCCGTCGACCAGAGCCAAGTCGCGGCGCGTTTCTTCGCGCACGGCTTTGACCAGCGCCTCGCTCGCCACCAACCGCGTGCTGAGCTCCTTCGACAGCGTCTGCAAACGGCTCGCCACGTTCACGGTGTCGCCGACCACGGTAAAGGTCATCGACCGCTCGCTCCCCAGATCGCCCAGCATCACATGGCCATAGTGCAGGCCGACGCCGATCTCGACCGGAAACTGGCCGCGCTCGGCGCGCTCGGCGTTCCAGCGTTTGATCTCCGCGATCATCGCAAAGCCGCAGGCGAGCGCGTCGCCCGCATCGCCGTTCCCGCGGTCGGGTATGCCGAACACCGCGAGCAACCCGTCGCCCAGAATCTTGTCGAGCGTGCCGCTGTGCCGGAAGATCACGTCCTCCATCCGCGCGTGGAATTCGCGCAGGAACGCAATCGCATCCTCCGGCGTCATCGCCTCGCAGCGCGCCGTGAAGCCGCGAAGGTCGGCGAAGAGAACGGCCGCGGGTTGGCGGCGCACTTCGCCGAACGGCTGCTCGCGCGCACTCAGCTGGTCGACCACGCGCGGCGAAAAATAGCGGGCGAGATTGGCGCGCGCTTTCTCCGACGTCGCCGCGGCGAGTACGAGCCGGCGCGAGCGCCACACGGCGACCGCGAGTCCGGCGGTCAGGAGGACCAGGATGACATAGTCGTAGACGACCTTGATCACCGGCACATAGTTGGGATCGCCATATTCGCGCCACGTCTCGCCGATGCCCGGCAGCACGAAGAACGTGCCCGGCGCGTTCGCGGCGGCGCCGACCACCACGCCCCAGGCTGTCGCGATGCAAAACCCCGTCCATAGGATGAAGCGCGGCGAGTAGGAAAAGGCGCTGTGCACGAGGAAAGCGACGAAGAACAGCAGCGCGCCTTCTTTCACGGCCAACGTCACCGGCGGCAGGTCGTTCGCGAAGCGATGGCGCGCAATGAGGATGAAGGCCAGGTAGCCGCAATCGGCCACCATGAACGCGTACTTCGCCCAGGTCGTGCGGGGGAAGCGCCGCTCCTGCTCGAACTGCAGCGCGCCGATCGCCGCGATGCCGAGCGGCATCAGAACGAGGAACGCCCAACCGTCGCCGACGAAGGCGCCCGTCGCTGCGAAGACGCCGATCAGCGCAACGACAATGACCGCGCGCACGGCGCAAGCGAGCATTAGCCCCGTACGCTCCGTTTCATGGAACGAGGAGAGCAGTCGGTTCGCCATGCCCGAATCGTTCGCTTGCGGCACGACACCGGCCACGAACTCTTTGAACCGCGCCGTCAATCCTTGGCTCTTCGCCATTGCCGCCCCTCGATGCAATTGAATGCGTTGCCAAGGGAGAGAATGACGGGAGCCCGAGCCCAGCGCCAGCCCCGGATGCGGGCCAAGCCGATGCCGAGGTCGCCAAAATCGGTCGTGTACGAATAAATCCTCGCTTTGCGAATGCGTGGCGGCAGCCTATGAAAGCGCGCCGGAATCGAAACCGGACGTAGGAGGGAACGTGAATAAGCTATTCTTCGTTGTGGTGGCGCTTTTGATGGGAATGTCGATTTCCACCGCGGCCGCCGATCGCTGGGACAGCATTCCCGGTCAGCTCAAATATGTATCCGCCGTCAATTCCGATATCGCCTGGGGCGTGAACGCGCGTGACGACATCTATCGAACGCGAGACGGCGGCGACAGCTGGCAACGTGTGCCCGGAGCGCTGAAGCAAGTGTCGGCGCTATCCTACGATAGCGCCTGGGGCGTCAATGCGAACGACCAGATTTGGCGCACGCGCGACGGTGGAGAGCATTGGGATCAACGGCCCGGCGCGTTGAAACACGTGTCCGCCGTTTCCTACGACATCGCATGGGGCGCAAACTCGTCCGACAACATCTACCGCACGCGCAACGGGGGCGTTCATTGGCAACAGGTGCCGGGCGCGCTGAAGCAGGTGTCGGCGTTGTCCTACAACAGTGCCTGGGGCGTCAACTCGAACGATCAGATCTGGCGCACGCGCGACGGTGGCGCACATTGGGATCAGCGGCCGGGCGCGTTGAAACACGTGTCCGCCGTTTCCTACGACATCGCGTGGGGCGCAAACTCCTCCAATGACATCTATCGAACCCGCAACGGCGGCGCCACGTGGCAACAGATTTCGGGAGCGTTGAAACAGGTGTCGGGCTTGTCGTTCGGCAGCGCATGGGGCGTGAATGCGCGCGATCAGATCTACTTCCGGGGTCGCACATCGTCGGATAGGGACGACGACGACGCGGGCCTTCACAGTGATCCCGAGACCGATCGCTCCGACGTTTCGGATTCGCCTCACGGTCGCAGGTGCGCCGAGGAAGGCGGATTCTGTTCGTTCAGAGGGAGGAGAGTTGTTTTCTACGGCGCGGGTCGCCGGTGGGTGAGCCAAACCGCCGCCAACGGCGTACCGTGCAACAACGAGCAATTCGGCGATCCCGCACCGGGCGTCCGCAAGGCGTGCCTCGTTTCACATCGCCATCACGACGACGACAGCGACAACGATAACGATAGCGACGACAACGACAGCGGCGACGACAACGATTGATCGGATCGTAGCCGCCGGCAAAGCCAAGAGTTGATCACGGCCTCGCCGCGCGCGAGGCTGTGACGGCTCGGAGGATGCGATCACGCCCGCTGCGTGCTTTCGGGCGCGCGTCCGCCATTCGCCCAGACGAGCGCGAGCAGGAGAACGATTGCGCCGATGAGGATATTGATCTTGGGATTGATCGTTTGAAAATTGAGGAAGAGCCCGGCGTGCATTGAAAGGTAGGCGACGATCAGTGCGTATCCCCAGGCCTTCTTGCGAAACGCGCCGACCGCGCCAAGGGCAAGGCAGACACCCATCGCGAAGATGATCCCGAAATAGGGAAGCGGCGTCAGCTGGATGAACGCGTCCGTGTTGTGCTCGTTGAGAAAACGGCTCGTGTCGCGGATCGGCTCTTCGAACGCGCCGACGGAAAAATAGCCCAGAAGTTGCGCCGACAGAGCGCTCGCGACGCCGATGCGGATCAATCCGAAGGCGAAGAATACAAAGCAGATGCCGGCCGCAATCACGCGTTTCATCAACTCATTTTCCTGTCGTCTGGCACGTCGGCGGGGCCGGTCATCACCGTGTCGCGCGTTTCGAGAATTTGATCAAACTGCAACTTTGGAAATCTCGGTTCTATTAAGAGGGGCGTGGCAGCATCCGGCGCGGCACCTTCGACGATGTTCAGGCGATGCTCGCACGCTCGTTCTTCCGCGACGCGGCGAGCGACAGAAGAAGACCGATCACAAGCGCTGCCGTAAATCCCCAATTGACAAAAAATCCCAAAGAATGTTGCCCGGTCTCCACGGCTTTGACAATCGGGCTTGCAAGCTGAATGGCCATTCTGCCGAATTGTTCGATTGATAGGAGAAGGTACATCAGTGGGATCATCGCACGATAGCGAACTAAAACCACAACGCCGAGCGAGCAGAGCACCAGAAGACCAAGCCCCCAACTCGCGAACAGAAACACAACAATGGACGCGGCTTCCTCGCCGAAAGTGTCGAGCCGGAAACCGTCGGCATCCGTCGCAACGGAGCGAGTGCTGACCCAAGGGTTTAAGCCCGCGGCGGTCGCACCCATGGTCAGCTTAAACAACACGATCGGGGCGAGCAGCAAGATCGCAAGCTTGTTACCCCGATAATTGTTGTCGAACTGCTTGGGAAAGATGCGGCTGAGCATGCGAGGTTCCTTGCTATCGGTGCACCAATGCGTGACCCGCCGGAAGATTGGCGTTGCGAGTGTGAGAAGACCGATTTGTGGTGGTTGCGGTCGCTTCGCAGGCTCGATCGACGCTTCGGCGGCATACGTGCATAGACCAAGCGCCGCCCCCATGAACGGCGAGGCAGTGGGATACGCCAGAACGAGACGGCGGACTCCGGCACGGAACGCTTGGCCCCTGCGCTTGCCTAAGGGTAGAGGAGAGCCTATCTGCAATGTTGTCCAAGGGAACATGACCTTGCGCGGCAAAGACATGATCACGCATTGCAGCGGGCGCCGGTGCAATGGCTGAAGGTACCGTTGCCGCCGGCGTTGTGCGCGGGTTGATGACGTTTGCGGCGTCGAACGGCGCGAGCGAAAGGGCATTGGCGGAACGGTCTGAGATCGATCCGGAGGACCTCGAGGACCAGGATAACCGCATCCCGTTCCCCAAGTACGTCGCGCTGATGCGTGCCGCAAAAGAACTGTGCAACGACCCAGCCCTCGCACTTCACTTTGGCGAGGCGATCGACCTGAGTGAGCTTTCGATCGTAGGTCTCATCGGTGGTGCCTCGGAGACTCGCAAGGAGGCCTTTGCGCAAGTCAATCGCTACCATCGCCTGGTCATCGAAATCGATCTCGCAACGATCGATCGCTTCGCGCTTGCGCACGGGAAGGATGGACTCTGGATGGTCGATAACCGACGGAATCCCAACGCCTTTCCTGAACTGACGGAGTCCACCTTTGCGCGCATGGTCGCCGGCGGACGCCGCCTCGGTGAGGCGTACGCCGTGAAGGCGATCCATTTCACCCACGCGGCGCCCGACTATCGAGCAGAGTACGACAGAATCTTCCAAGCGCCCGTGACCTTCGAAAGCGACAAGAACGCGTTCCTGATCGACGTCGACGACGGCTGGATGACTCGCAAACTATCGCCTCAACCTCGCTATGTTTTCGGCGTGCTAAGTCGGCACGCAGATGAACTGCTCAAGAGCCTCGAGAGCTCGAAAACGACAAGGGGCCGGGTCGAAAGTTTATTGATGCCGATCTTACATACGGGCGACGTCACAAAGGACAAGCTCGCCGCCAAGCTAGGGATGAGCCGCGATGTGCTCCTTCGCAGACTGAAGGCGGAAGGCACGACGTTCGAAAAGGTGCTGGACGAGTTGCGCCACAAGCTGGCGCTGCACTATTTGACCGGCAAGAAAGTATCGGTGAACGAGACTGCATATTTGGTTGGTTTTTCTGATCCTGCCGCTTTCTCGCGCGCCTTCAAGCGCTGGACGGGGGCCAGTCCGCGCACAATGCGCGCACCGAAAGTGGGACGCGACTAACCGGACTTTCGTGTTTGTGAGTCCAACACGCGAACCAGGCATCCTTTCGATCGTTCCCGATTGTGCAAAACGCCGGCTTCGACGGGCCGGCGCGACAGGATCGTCTCAGCGACCTCAGGTGATCTCAGGCATGATCGGTGGAACAGGCAGGGTCGAGCTCCGGTAAGCATCGACGAGTTCTGGCACCGGAACATAAATGCGCAGCGTTAGTTTGAACTCTCCGCCTTCGGGTCCCGGCAGCCAGTTCGTCTCGAGATTGTTCTTTGGGGCGGCGGGCCCAACATAGATATCGATCGAGCCGTCGTCGTTGCGCTGCAGCTGATCGCGGCTGCCGATTGCAAATCGCTCGATGGGATTTTCGATGAATTGCATCCGTTTCGCGTCGTACATCGTCAACGACCAGAAGCCGAACTCTCCGGTTCGCGGAATCTGATCGGCATCGAAATGGACGCGATAGCTGTGACCGCCGCGGAGGGGTTCCCCGAGGCCGTCGAAGAACGCGTTGAAGTACAGCGCTTCTTCGGGATCGTTGCCCATCAAGCCGACCAGGGCGTTGCCGGCGCGCGTCGGATAGTCGAAATCGTTTTTGGCCGACGCGCGATTGGCCGTCCAACCGGTTCCGGTGGGCGTCCCGCGCGTTCGCCGCAGCAGGTCGATGAGCAAAAGTCCTTCGCGCTCGACGCGTAAGATGCCCTCGCGGACTGCCGGGTGAAGAGGGGTAGGGTCGAACGGCCGCCCCGGTACCAGGCCGATCCTGCGCATGATCTCGAACATCGCCGCATGTTTCGGCGGCGGCGGATTCTCGGTCATCAGGTCGGCAACTCTTCGAAAGTAGCCGAAGTCGCCGTCATAGGCTTCACGCGGGCGAGGGGCTGGAGACTTTGGAACGACGGCGCCGGGCCCTTTGTGCCAATCCGACAGCGCGGTGACCGACATCGCCGACTGGTAACGCCGCACGTTCTCGACGTCGGCCGCGTCCCGCACGGCCATGCGCAAGGCCATCGATACCTGATTGGTCGTAATGCGCTGCGGGGTCACGTCCTTCGGAAGCGAACCATCCCAATTTGGCCCGACGAAGCAGATATTCAGCGCGCGGCCGCCGTTGACGCGTGTGGAATAGAGATAAGGCTGATTTTCGATATAGGCGTCGGCGACCTGAAGGGACACATATCGGTCCACGATATCCGGCAATCGAAGGATCATCGGCCCGTCGGCCAAGTCCAAGCCGATGCCGGTGTAGACGGTATCGTTGTTGGGGCTATAGGGAAGGTCGCCTTTCGCCGAGGCGAGCCCGGTCATGTGACCGAGCTGATTGATGGGCGCCACGGGCTCGTTCGGCACTGGACCCGTGAGATGCTCTCGCCGCGCTCGCTCCCTCTCCGTGATGACCAGCGGAAAACAGAAAATGTATGCCTGCAGCGCCTGAGAATACGCGAACGCTTCGCGCGCGCGGTCGTCATTGTTGGTGGTCATGAACAAGATCCCTTTCGCCGCCCGATCCATCCAATAACCGGATCGGCGGCCGGTTTCGCGGGTCCTCTGCGGTCGACGGACAAACTGACGTTATGAGGGCCCGAAACGCAACAGCTTGACACGATCCGGCGGCGCCGCGCGATCATAGCTTCTGAGCTCGGTCGCCGAACGGTCATGGAGAAATCTTGAAACAGCACGACAAAGTGCCTCTGACGGGCTTTGCAGATGTCGCGTCGGACGAAATGGTTCTTCGGGCGCGCCAGTTCCGCGATTTTATGAAGTCGAGACGAACGATACGCGACTTCTCCGATCGCCCGGTGCCGCGAGAGGCGATCGAAGCCTGCATTGAAGCGGCCGCCACCGCGCCCAGCGGCGCCAATCACCAACCGTGGCATTTCGCCGTGATCGGATCACCGGACCTGAAGCACCGCATCCGCGAAGCCGCGGAGAAGGAAGAGCGTGCCTTCTACGCCGAGAAGGCGGGCACGGAATGGCTCGCCGCGCTCGAGCCGCTCGGCACCGATCCCGAGAAGCCCTTTCTCGACATCGCACCTTGGCTCATCGCCATTTTCGGGCAGAAGAAGGGCGGCATCGAGAATGATGGGCAACAGAAGAACTACTACGTCACCGAGTCGGTCGGCATCGCCACCGGCCTTTTGATCGCCGCATTGCATTCGGCAGGCCTCGCGACCTTGACCCACACGCCGAACCCGATGGGCTTTCTCAATGAGATATGCGGCCGTCCCAAAAGCGAGCGCGCCTTCGTGCTCCTCGTGGTCGGCTATCCTGCGGAAGGCGCCACGGTGCCGAAGCACGCGCTGAGAAAAAAACCGCTGTCGGCGATTTCGTCCTGGCTCTGATTGCGGCGCAATCGCGAAATAGCCCGCGAACGGCAGCTACCCAGTTGCTTTGAGACGCGAGCCATATGGAGCAACTGCCAATAGGCGAAGTGAACGGTTCAGCGAACCTTTTCTTTCTCTTTGGGCGCCGACACACGGCGCGTCCTTGGCTCGGCTTTTGGCTTCGGCAGCAATCGGAAGCGCGTTTGGCACCATGCGAAGTCGACACCGACATCGAGCAGCGCATCTGAACGTCCGCACGGGCAGGCGAATTCCATGATCGCAATGATGCGGTAGGTCTCTCCCGCGACCAGCGGCACTGGCCTTCCGGTCGCATGGTTCGGCGCGGCATTGACGCATAGGACCAGATCGCCCGGGCCGACCGCATCGCTCATAACGTCCATCCTTGTGCCTAGATGGGGAAGACTAGACCTTGGAGCGCAACCGGCAAGGACTGGTTTGCGCTCGATGCGCCGCGCAGCGCGGGACTGGCCGATTTGCGCGATCGAGCCGGCCAATCCGACAACAGATATTCGCGCTGATCGTCAAACGCGGTCGTTCGTCCTCCATAAGCCCGTACTTGTCATGCGCTCGCCAAGAATTCGGCGACAAGCCGATTGAAGCTCTCCGGCCGCTCGAAATAGGTCGAGTGTCCGGCGTCCGCGATGTGCGCGACCTTCGCGTTGGAAAGGTTTCGCGCCAGCGCGTCGGCGGCGAACGGCGGGATGACGATGTCCTCGTCGCCCGAGACGAACAGGATCGGACAGGCGATGCGCTCGAGATCGTGCGGCGGACGCTTGCGCATCGCTATCAACTTCATGCGCAGCGCTTCCTTGTCGAGCGCGGCGCTCTGATCGTCGATGTGGCGATAAAGCAGATGCAACGCCGGTTGCTCGCGCGCCATGCGCTCACCGGCGGCGGGATGAATGCCGGCGGCGAACATCGACGGGATGCGTGACATGTTCTCCTGCATCCACGGGCCAAGGCGTGAGCGTTCGGGCTCGGCGATTTGCGCGGGATCGATCGTGCCGGTCGTGCCCGCGAGAACGAGCGCTTTGAGCGCGGCCGGCGAGGTCAGCGCATACTCGATGGCGGTCCAGCCGCCCATCGACTGTGCGACGAGGCGAATGTCGGCAAGCTCGAGATGTTCGATCAGCGCCGCGAGGTCGCCGGCAAAGTCCGCCGGATTCGGACCGCCCAAGATCGCCTGCGACGGTGCAAAGCCGCGATGGGCGAACGTCACGCATGTGTAGCGCGGCGCGAAGTGCGCAACTTGCTGAAACCACGACATCTGATTGCCGCCCAGGCCGTGCGCAAAAACAATGGCCGGGCCCGAGCCGGTGACTTCGTAGTGGATGCGAGCGCCAGGGCGTTCGAGCGCGCCGATGCGGCGAGGAATTGTCATGGTTCACCTCATGCGGGCCGCAGGATAGCAAACGAACGAAGCGTTCCAAATCCGCCGCTCAGTCGTCCTTAGCAGGATACGGCGCAAGATCGCCGTAAGGCGCTCGCATCGATCGGTGACAACGAGCTCAGGCCTTACGCGACAAGCGCTGCGGGCTAGCGAGCCGTTAGCCCGCCGTCGACGACAAGCTCGGATCCCGTCATGAACGCCGCATCGTCCGAGGCCAGAAACAGCACGGCATTGGCAATGTCTTCGGCCACCCCAAGCCGCCCGAGCGGATGCAATGCGATCATGTTGGCGCGTACCTCGTTGGCGCCGCCGCCGCCGAGGGCGGAAAAATCTTTCATCAGATCCTGGCCCATGGTCGTGTCGATCAGGCCCGGATGGACCGAATTGACGCGGATTGCGAGGCCGAGCGCCGCGCACTCCAGCGCGGCCCCTTTGGTCATGATGCGCACCGCACCCTTTGATGCGTTGTAGGGAACAGCGAACGCAGCGCCGACAAGCCCTGCGATCGACGACAAGTTGACGATCGATCCGCCGCCCGGCCATTGCTTTGCGCGCTTGGCGATCGCCGGTATCGCCGTTTTCAGGCCGAGAAACACGCCTTCGACATTGATCGACTGCATGTGGCGAAATTCCTCGATGGAGGTTGCGCTCATCGGTTTGGCGGAAAAGATTCCCGCATTGTTGATCAAAATGTCGAGGCCGCCGAACCGCCGTTCGCACTCGCCGACCGCCTCATGCCACGCGCTTTCATCGCGTACGTCGTGATGACGATAGCCGGCACTTCCACCGCGCGAGTCGATAGCGGCGGCGGTCTTTTCGCCCTCGTCGTCCAAAACATCGGTGATCAGAACCGCAGCCCCGGCGTCGGCGAGCGCCTTTGCGCACGCCGCACCGATACCACGAGCCCCTCCGGTCACCAGTGCAACTCGTCCTGAAAGCTTCTTGGCCATGTCTCGAACCTCCGCGCGCATTTGCGCCATAGTTTCAAAAGCCGCTCAGTCGTTCTCACCAGGATACGGCCCGAGATCGACGAAAGCGGTCACAAGGCGGGCGCAACGCGGTGCGGAAAAGATGCCTGAGCAAAAAAAAGGAAAATCATCTTCCCGAACGAAACCGCCTTTAGTGCACCCACCGCCGGATCAATCCGGCCTCACGCGCTTGGCGCTCCAAATCATCGCGAAAGTCCGGGTGGGCGAGGCCGATCAATGCCTTCGCGCGGTCGGCGACGGACTTCCCCTTCAGATTGACGATCCCATACTCGGTCACGACGTACATGATGTCGGATCGCGGCGTCGTCACGATGTTGCCAGGCGTCAGGTCTAGGACGATCCGGCTTTTGCGCGTGCCTTTTCGCTCGTAGGTGGACGACAGCAGCATGAACGATTTGCCGCCCTTTGACGCATAGGCGCCGCGCACGAACTGCAACTGCCCGCCCGTGCCGGTCAGATGACGGTGACCGTCCGATTCCGACGCCGCCTGTCCTTGCAAGTCGATCTGCGTCGTGTTGTTGATCGAAACCGCCTTGTCGTTCTGCATGATGATGTGCGGCAAGTTCGTGTAGTCGACGGGTCGGCACTCCGCGTCCGGATTGCGCGTGATGGCGTCATACATGTACTTGGAGCCGAGCGCGAAGGTGAAGACCACCTTGCCGGGATCGAGCTTCTTACGCGCTCCCGTCACGCAGCCCGCTTTGACGAGATCGATGATACCGTCGGTCAGCATTTCGGTATGAATGCCGAGATCCTTGAACCCAGCCTCGGCAAGCAGCGAACAAGCGGCGTTCGGCATGGCTCCAATGCCGATTTGTATGCAGGACCCTTCTTCGATTTCGGAGGCGACCAAATGCGCCACCTTGTGGTCGATGTCGGTCAGCGGCGCGTGCGGGAGTTCGGTCGGCGGCCGATCTGTGCCGTCGATGATGTAGTCGACTTGATCGACATGGACGCCGTTCCCGGCACCGTAGACGTAAGGTATCCCGGGCGACTCCTCCACGATGACCGTTCGCGCCCGCTCCAGAACCGTGCCGATCCACGCGTTCGTCGGACCGAAGTTGAAGACCCCGTTCTCGTCCATCGGTGCGACTCTGATCACCGCGATATCCGGCGGGTCGAGAAAGCGGCGGTAGTAGTCCGGGACCTCACCTAGATTCAGCGGGATATAGATCACGCTCCCGGCGTCGTGTTTCATGCGGTCGTAACCGCCGAAATGCCAATTGTAGGATTGGAAGTGTTCGCCCTGCGGATCGGCCTCGAGGAACGCAAGCGGACGGATCGAAAGGCACGATCGAATTTTGACATCCGAAAGCTCGCTTGCCCGCGCCGCCAAAGTCTTGTCGAACACTTCCGATTGCGAGTTCACCCCGCCCAGATCGAGCCACATGCCCGATTTCACCAGCGCAGCCGCATCCGCTGCCGATATCCGTTTCGCATGTACATCCATGCTGCGATTGCTCACCCTGCCGCTCTCCCTAAATCGCTTTTTGGGGAGATACTGGCACGGATGTTTGCAACGTCAATCAGCGGAAAGCGGCTGCAGCTAGTGTTCCAACAATGGCTCGGGCAGGGGGCGCGTTTCGGGATCGGGTGGAGCGAGAATGCGTGCGGCATTGAGCGCAGCCCGAGCGCTCTCGCACCGCGTGCTCGAAGCGGGTTATATGCCCTTCATTCTCAAGTTGTCTGCACCACGGGAAGGATTGCGTTGTGACATTGAAGGTGATCGGAACAGGAGTAGGTCGTACCGGCACCTATTCGCTGAAGCTTGCTGTCAACCTGCTGGGCTTCGGGCCGTGTCATCACATGGAAGAGGTCTTGCACAACATGGCGGTGCAGACGCCGCTCTGGGTGGATGCGGTGCAGGGCCGTCCGGATTGGCAGCAAATCTACCGCGGTTACGCTAGCGCCGTAGATTGGCCGACCGCCGGCTTTGTGCGTGAGCTGTACGGCGCCTATCCGAACGCCAAGTTCGTTCTTACGCATCGCAGCCCCGAGAGCTGGGTCGCGAGTTTCTCGGAAACGATCTACAAGTTGGTCTCGAACCAAGATCAAGTACCGCCGGAGATGCGGGCGTGGCTCGCGATGGCCGTGGCCGTGATCAAGAAGACCGGATTTCCAGCGGGTCTCGATGCAGACGGGCTGCGTCGTGCGTTTCTCGCGCATACCGACGAGGTCAAAGCGACGATCCCGGCCAAACAGCTGCTGATCTACGAAGTTAAGGAAGGATGGGAGCCGCTCTGCAATTTCCTCGGCGTTCCGGTTCCCGCCGAGCAATTCCCTCGAACGAACGACCGCGCCGAGTTCTGGGATCGCGTTGCCGGAAAAATCTGACGTTGATGAGCGATCGGAAGATCGTAGTCCCGATTTCAGGCTGATACGCGGCGCTTCAAAGGCGATAGGACTGATCTATCCGCAAATCGCAGTTCGATCGCGTTGAAGAGGGCCGCGGGATTCCGAGTTGGGCGCCGTACGGAAGTCTGGAAATGGAGCCGCTTTGAGCCCTTCGCTGGGATCGGTTGTCGAGAATCCTCGCCTGGCACCGCAGATGATCCGCCTTCACGGGGGCAAGTCACCCGCATCCCCCATTTGAGGTATTGTCGCCGCCGCTGGCCCCGGCGTTAGTGATCGCGGATGCACTGCATCACTTCGAATCAGGGGAAGAGTATGCTCAAACTGACAAGCTCGTCGCTGCTTCTGCTTGCATCAGGGCTAGTTGCAGCAAGCGTCGCGACCTCGGCCTTCGCCGACGCGAACAAGAAAGTGAAGATCATCAACGAAACGCGCCACGCGATGGTGCAATTTCACGCCTCGCGCGTCGGCACGAACAGCTGGGAAGAGGACATTCTCGGCCGTGACACGCTCGGCGTCGGCAGATCCGTTGTCGTGAACTTCGGCACCGACGATTACTGCCTCTATGACTTCCTCGGCGTCTTCGACGACGGCGACAAGGTCCAGAAGCGCCGTATCAACGTGTGCGAGATCGACACCTTCCGCTTCACGGAAGACTGAGACGCGCGATCGTCTTGAACGAGAGGGCCATGGCGTTGCGCCGTGGCTCTTCGTCGTTTGTGCCTGAGTACGTTCACGCGCAGGCGGTCAGCTGCTCGCTTTTGCGAGCCGCTGCGGTCATGGGTTCGAATCCGCGAAAGTGCGCGAACTCGGAAAGCTCGGCGCGGCGCGCGCGCCAGCGGTTCACCCGATGCGCTTCGTCCATCACGCCGAGAGCCATACCGCAAAAGAGCATCAGCTCGCTTGGCATCTTCAGGTAAGCCTGTACGGTCCGTGGGAACATCGCCCACGCCTCGAGCGGCGCGGTATGCAGCCCGTGTTCGCGTGCGAGCAGCATCACCGCCATGATATACATGCCGAGATCGCTCCATTGGCCCTGCTGCATGTTGCGATCGATGGCGAAGAACAGACCGACCGGCGCACCGAAAAATTGGTAGTTGCGCACGAGCTGCTCGCGAAACTCTTCGACGTCGAGGCGGGTTACGTTCAGCGCCGTATACATGTCGGCGCCGACCTGCCAGCGCCGCGAGAGATACGGCTCCTTCATCGCGGTCGGAAATATGTTGTACTCGGTCGGTCCGTCGCTGATTTCGCCGTTGCGAATGCGGCGCGAGATTTGGTCGGTCAGGCCTTTGAGATCTGCGCCGGCCAGCGCCCATACGTGTTGCGGTTGGAGGTTGCCGCCCGAGGGGGCGCGCGTTGCGCCTTTCAGAATGGCCCGGACGGTTTCCGCTGAAACCGGCGTATCCAGGAACGCGCGGCAGGTAATCCGAGAATTGAGAGCTTGGGTGACGTCCATGACGGCATCTCCCGCCAAGCGGCTGATTGACTTACAGCGTAAGTAGCCAGATACTTACGGTGTAAGTTAATCGGAGTCAATATGGCGCCGCGCAAATCCGTCAAGGAGCCGCTGAGCCGGACAAAGATCCTCGAGACCGCGTTGCGTCTCATCGACAAGGAAGGGCTTTCGGCGCTTTCCATGCGCCGTCTCGCCGGGCAACTCGGTGTCGAGGCCATGTCGCTCTACAATCACGTCGCCGACCGCGGCGATCTGCTCGACGGCGTCACCAATCTCGTTCTATCCCGCATCGAACCGCCGGATGCGAAGCTGCCCTGGCAATCGCGTCTCGAAGCGATCGCCATGGGCCTCTACAGGGCGCTATTGGCGCATCCGCCGCTCGTAACCCTGCTGGCCACCACGGAGTCGCGCGTGAGCGATCCGGCGGTGATGAGCGGTTTGGACATGATCGCAGCCGCGCTCGTTGAGTCGGGGCTATCGCGGGCGCAACAGGTCAGCGCCTTTCGCGGTCTGATCGCGATGACCTTCGGTTTTGTCATGGCGCATACGCAAGGCTTGAGCTCGACGAAGGCGGCCGCGGAGAAGCATTGGGCCGCCTGGGACAGCGCGCAATGGATGCGGCCCGAACTGCCGAATCTCTCGCGCCTTGCGCCGCAGTTCCTCAAGACGCACGCGGACGATGATCTCCGCTTCATGATGAAGGCTTATTTCGCGGCGATCGCCGCGCAAGCGCGCGCCAACAAGCGCGAGACGGCGAGCGAGAGCGCCGCACGGTAGCAACCGGCGAGGTCTACTTAGGCAGCGTTCTAACGCGCCGCACCGGCCTCAGCCTTGTCGTCGGAAGGCAATGGCATCTCGCGCGTGCGCACGACTGGGGGCACAAGCGGCGGCGCGCCAGAAACGAAGGGCGCCATACGGGTCAACCACGACATGAGTTCCGGATAGTCCAGGATGTCCATGCTCCCTCGAAATCCCGTCATATAGAAGAGCGCGAACTGCGGATACGCCGCTAGGTCCGGCAGCGACGGCGCGCGACGGCCGAGGAGAAAGGGGCCGCCTTCCAAGCGCGAGATGAACTGACGATAAATCTTGTCCTTTGATTCCCGAAGCGGAAGCCCGTCGTCCGCGATTTCGAGCAAGCGTCGGACGAACGTTACCCGTTGGACGAAGTAAGGCCACGCCAAGCGCAGCGCTAATGGCAGTCCGCCCTGCGCCGTCTTCGCCATGACTGACGAGAGCTTCCAACCGTTGAGCCATTTGTTCAGGCCGTCCCCCGGAAAGTAGCGAAAGCTGCTGGGAATGAGACAATCCGAGATCCAGCCGTCGATCTTCAACAGTTCGTCGCGCTCTGCCCCGCTCTCGGGTAGGAGCCGCAATTGATCCGGGAATCGCTCGTCGAGCCACAACCCGATTGGGGTCGAATCCGCGCGACTCTCGCCATCGATCGTCACGACCGGAATCTGCCGACCCACGGGCAAATCCTCCCGGACACGAAACGGGTTGATGTAGAAGCATTCGAACGGGACGCGCTTATAGAGCAGAAAGCAGTGCACCTTGGACGCATAAGGGCTCATTGCGTAGGTATAAAGTGTGACGCGCGGAATTTCTGGGGCGATGCTCATCCTCATCCTGCCGATTGCCAATGTGCGTGAGACAAGGGAGATAACAGTGCAAGCGCCTGCAATACAACGAACGGCGGGTTCGATTATCTCTGTTTTAGACCATTCCGCGCCGAAGCGCCTATTTCGGCGAATGGCTTAGGTGCTCCAAAGCTGCCGCTCAGGCGTGACGCTGAGGCACGGCGTGAGATCGCCGAAAGCCGACACGCCCCTCGGCATAAGCGTCCTGTAAAAGCTACTTCCTGAAAACCACGATGGCGTTGGCGACGTTCTGTCCGGAGCGCTCGAACGCCGCGCCGTTGATCGTTCCGGCCGCTTGTGTCGACGGCCCGCCGTCGAGATTGAGCGCGGCATCGCAACCGAAGCCGCCGGTGTTGGCGGGCGCCTGCAACAGCGACGCCAACTCGAAGAGACTAAGGCCGCTTTGCCCCGCATAGACGAAAACGACGCGCCTCGGATCGATCAAACAGATCGCCGAGCGCGGCACACGCACATGGTCGTTGCCGCGCATGCCGAGCTTGTTGCCGGGCTCGACGAGCAGAGGCTTGCTTTGCAAACCCGACGTGTAGCCGGATAGCGCGAAGACGGACGGCGTCTCCAGAATCTCGACCTGCCGGCCGCTGATCAGCAGCGTTCCCGATAGGGTGCGCGAGAGGGGCTTCTTGATCCGCCCGCGTTCGATCAAGAGCCCGACCGGCCGCACCTCGCGTTGCGGCCCGTAGTCGAAAAAGCCGCCGTTGATGGCAAAGAGCGCGCCGGTGCGTTGCTTGAATGCGGGCGCCGTCTCGCCGGCGCTCTGCAGGGCCGAAACGACCTCCAGCTGGACGCGCGCAAGGTCGAACGTCCAGGCGGCGAACTCGACGTCGTAGGTGCCGCTGTGTTTGACGTCGACGAGCAGGCTCGACAGATCGTTCGAAGGCGTTTGGCGCAGACGGCAAAGTTCCGCGCGCAGCGCCGTTGCGCCGGCAAGCGTCGGATCGCCGCCCGGTCCGGGTGGGCGCGTGCAGGGGAGCGCTTGCGCGTGGGCTGAAAGGATAATCCCCAGCGCAAAAGAGAGCAGTGCGATCCGCGCCGACGTCTTCAAGCGTTTCCCTCTTTCAGGCGGCGAAAAATGCGCAATCTGGCAAGGCACCGCAGCAACGCCGGTCACAGAATCGATTACCCGACCCTCGACGGCGCGCGCAAGCACGGGTCACGATGTGCACGTCGAGAATCGCCGAAAAGCTTGTACCGCGTCGGGGGTCCCACGGATGACCGTAAGCCACTGGGAAGAATTTCACCGCCGCTGGGGTCGTGTCAAAGCGCCGTTGCGGCCGAATGCGGAGATCGTTGCGGCCTTTGAAGCCGCGGTCTCGGGACACAACGGCCGCGTTCTTTTGCTCGGCGTGACGCAGGAATTGGCGGACATTGGGCGCGAAGTCGTTGCCGTCGATCGCAGCCAGGGCATGATCGACAATGTCTGGCCCGGAAATCTTGCGCGCCGCCGCGCGCAGCTTGGCGACTGGCTCGACCTCAAGTTTCCCAAGGGTCATTTTACGGCGGTCGTCGGCGACGGTAGCCTGTCCACATTGGCTTATCCGCAAGGGCAGCGCGCGTTCTACGCGCAGCTCGAACACGTGCTGAGACCCGGCGGCCGCTTCGTCGCCCGCACGTTCGCGACGCCGGAGGAGGGCTACAGCGTCGCCGCCGTAATCGCCCGCACGGATGCCGGCCGCATCGCCAACTTTCACGCCTTCAAGTGGCATCTTGCGATGGCGCTCGTCGCCGAGAGCGGCAACGCCAACGTCGCCGTGACGGCGATCCGCGATGCGTTCAACAAAAATTTTCCGGATCGCAAAGCGCTGGCGACCAAGACCGGCTGGGCGCTCGAGGACATCGACACCATCGACGTCTACGCGAACTCGCCGGACGTCTACAGCTTCGCGACGCTGAGCCAGCTGCGCGCCGTCATTCCGCCGTCCTTCAAGCGCGTCTACGTCGAAGCCGTCGGCTCGTATCCATTGGCCGAGCGCTGTCCGTTCTTGATCGCGGAGCTAGCCGGATGACACGCCGCACGCCCTGGATCGGCGCGCGCTCGTCACTCGCGAGTATTGAATTCCCGCCCATCGTCACCGGGTCGAACGCGACGCTGACCGCGCTCATTCGTCAGCTCGACGACACGCAATGGCTGCCGCGCGAAGAGCTCGAGAAGGCGCAATTCGCCCAGCTGCGCCACCTCGCAAGACACGCGGCGCAATTCTCGCCGCACTTTCGCAGGCGCATGAGCGGCGCCAAGCTCACGCCCGATCAGCTGACGTCGATGGAAGCCCTTCGCCGTCTGCCGGTCTTGCGCCGTCGCGAGCTGCAATCCGGCGACGTCCTGTGCAGCGAGGTGCCGCAGGCGCATCAGCCGGTGGGCGAGAGCAAGACCTCCGGCTCGACCGGCGAACCCATCGCCGCCAAGCGCACCGCCGTCAATCAGTTGATGTGGCTCGCGATGGCCATGCGCGAGCATCTTTGGCATCGGACGGATTTTGCAACGCGCCTCTGCGCGATCCGCGCGAACATCTTCCAGATCGCGCGCGACGCCGAATGGGGAGCGCCGGCGAATCTCTTGTTTCGGACCGGGCAGGCGCTGCGTTTGCCGATCACCTTGAGCGCCGCGCAGCTGACCGCGCATTTGGTCGAATTCAAGCCGGCCAATCTGATCGTCTATCCCAACACTTTGGCGGCGCTGGCGCAGCACATGGAGGATGAGGGGATCAGGCCTGAGGGCCTGACGACCCTGCGCACGATCGGCGAGACCGTAAGCCCGGAACTTCGCCAGACGGCGGAGCGCGTTTTCGGTGCGCGCTTGATCGATAGCTACTCGTCGCAAGAGCTCGGTCACATCGCGCTTCAGTGTCCCGAGAGCGGTCTCTATCACGCGATGGCCGAGAGCTTGATCGTCGAGGTCGTCGGCGAAGACGGTGCGCCGTGCGGCGTGGGGCAGGTCGGTCGCGTCGTGGCGACGGATCTGCACAACTTCGCGACGCCGCTCGTGCGCTACGATATCGGCGATTACGCGGAGGTGGCGGCACCTTGTCCATGCGGTCGCGGCTTGCCGGCGCTGAAGCGCATAGTGGGCCGCGAGCGCAATCTCATCGTCATGCCCGACGGAACGCGCCATTGGCCGCTCGTCGGCTTTCATCGCTTCCGCGACGTTGCGCCTGTTGCTCAGTACCAGCTGATCCAAGAAACACGGCAGGACATCGAAGTGCGCCTTGTCGTCGACACGCCGCTGACGGTGCAGCAGGAAGCCGACCTGCGGCAGGTGATCCAAGAAGCGCTGGGCCACCCGTTCAATCTGCGCTTCGCCTATTTCGACGGCGCATTGCCGCGCGGCGCGGGTGGCAAGTTCGACGAATTCGTCTGCAAGGTCGACGCGGGCAAAAAATAAGCCCGGGAGTCGCCTCCCGGGCTTGCTGTTGGTTCCGGCGAAAGGCCTATGGGCCAGACGCCCACCACGCTTCATACTGAAGTTGCCCTTCAGTCGTCAGCTCGTGATGGAAATTTGGTGTGTTCATCGACGGTCCGCGCTGGCTGAAGTCGAACAGCGAGAAGCTGTCCAGATACATCCTGAAGCCCAACGAAAGCGTCGTATTGTCCTCGCCGGCCGTGCCGGAGAAAACGTCGACGTCTTCGCGCGCGTATTTCAGATTGACGAAGCCCGCGAAGCGGGAGTCTTCAAGCCGGTACTCGCCTTCGAGCTGCGCCGTTCCGCCCGACACGGAGCCGATCCGCTCGTCGTCGCCCCAGAACAGATTGCCGTCGAAGGACAGCGATGCGTTCGGTGTGAAGAAATAGGCCGCGTTGCCGCGGAAGAACACGCCGTTGTGCACGCAGCCTTCGACCCCGTCGCAGCCGGCGATGTCGCCGAACCAGCCGCCTTGTCCGAAGAACGTCCAGTGTTCGAGGAAATACTGACCCTCGAGCGCGGCGAGACCGTATTCGACGCTGCTGCGATAGGTTGGATACGAGAAGCCGGGCGAGAACGCGTCGAGACTAAAGAGTGAGCCCGCAGCGCCGATCCGTCCGTGCTCCATCGGATGAATGAGGTGAGCCGTGCCGCCGAACAGCGTCGAATCTTGCTTCGCGAATTTGCCGTTGAAGACGCTGTCGCTCTGTTCGAAGAATACATCCGTTTGGAAGTGAACCGGATCGCTCAGAGGAAACAGCCAGCGCGTCTTCGCGCCGTAATTGGTCGGATCGTCGAAGATGCTCGCGTTCGGGCGACTGAAATCCTCATCCGTCCACCCGAACCCGATATTCGCTTCGAAGAAGCCGCGGTCCGGCGGCGAGGCAAACGCTGCTTGAGGTACCGCGAGCAGGCCGACGGCAGCAGCCGTGGCAAGCAAAGTCGACTTCATCTTTCCCCTCCCGGAGGACGCAAAACCGCCGAATCGTGGGTTTCACAGTACTCACAGGGTTTGTACACAGGCAACAAGAAGTCACAACATAGTGGCCTACGTACAACATAGAGCGCATGCCATGGTACCGCAGCGTAGGAAGTAACTTTTCGTTAACGAATTGCTTTTGAGGCGTGCGATTGAGTCGTCGGCGGATTTCCGCCTCAGCGCTCGCTCAACACGCCATCGACGTCGCCATAGGTGCGCACGCGATGCACTTGGCCGCGGCAGATCGCGTAGAGCCACGAGAGCTTTTCGGACTGCGCGAAATCCTGCGGCATCGTCGCCAAGATCGCCGAGTCGTCGGCGAGCGCGCCGAGCCGGTCATTGAACGTGACGTCCTCGAGCGCGTGTTTCGGCAAGCCGCCGTTCGCGATCAACCGTTTCACCGCCGAGATGAAGCCGTATTGCACGAAGCCGGAGCAGACGAACCGCGCTGGAGGTACCTTGCTCAAGCGGTAGCTGCGCTCGACCGCGCGATTGACGCCGACGACCGGCGCATTGATGCCGAAGATCACATTCGAGAGCATCGACCGCGCCAGCGCCACGACCTTCAGATAATCGTAGTTCGCCTTGATGAAGTTGAGCATGTGTCCGCGCACCTTGCTCTGCACGACGCGCGTCATCCACGGCTGGTCGAGCCGCTTGATCGCGATGTCGTAAAACGCCGCCGCTTCGACCGCGTAGTATCTGAGGTCGGTGAGATCGACGCCGCCCCGTCCGGCCTCGATCAGAAAGGTGCGCTCGAACCCGTCGTCTTCCGACGGCACTGCGAAGATCAGCGCCGCATGGCTGAAGTGGCTTTTGGTCCACCATCGGATCGCCCATGACAGCGGCGATGCCTTGCCCTTGCAGAGCACGACGTCGCCGCGCCGCAGATAACGGCCGGCCCCCGCAAGAAATTGCGCCACCGGCATCGGGAATTCGCCGTCGTTCGCCGCGTTCGGGTCCGCCTGCATCACTTTTGGTCTGTCAGAGAAGCATCGCCGCCGTCGGCGTCAGCGGTATCGATGTCGTCCGCGACGCGCGAGACGATGCGCCTCAGCATCAGGTTGCGCCCCACCACGAAGGCGATGAAGCCGGCCGTCGCGGCCGTCACCCCGATCGCGAAATAGATGACCCCTTCGGAATCGCTGCGGCTGACCTGCGGCGCAACGACCGCAGCGGCGACGCTTGCCGCCGTCAGGCCCGCACCGATCGTGGCGAGCCACCATCCGATCCGCCACCGCGCACCGCTCGTACTCTCGAACCGCACCTCGAACATGGGACAAGCTTTATCGCAAAGCGGGAGCGGAAGTCAGCGCCACCGCTTTCCTCCCCTGCGCGCCCGAAGGGCGAAGCGGGGGAGGTGGCGAGCCCGCTCCGATGCGAAGGCGGCGCTGAGCGATTGCGGCGAGACGGAGGGGGTGTGCTGAAGCGCCGAGCGTTCGCCGGGGACAATCTGCGCGGCGGATCACTCCCTCCGTCTCGCCGCAATCGCTCAGCACAATGTAAGGCACATTGCCGGCTCGCGACCTCCGCCCGCACGCGTTCCGCGCGCAGGGGAGGAAACAGCGTTGGTCACTGCGGCGTCACACCGGCGACCTTGAGCGCTTTCGCCTTCGCCGCGTTCATGTCGAAGGCGCGGTGCATCATCACGCGCTGCGCCAAGAGGCCGCCGCCCGCCTGCAGCGCCACCACCTGCTTCCACCCGCCATAGGCATCCGCCGTCAGATCGCGGATCGCGTTGTAGACGCGCATGCGCGTTTCCGTCTCCGTGCCTTTCACCGCGTGCAGATATTTGCGCAAGTACGGCCCGGCTTCGTTCGAGTTCAGATCGGCTTCCTCCGGCAGCGTCAGAACCAAACCGCCCGCGAGGTCGTGCAAGATCTTCACCGCCTGATGGAAGTTGTTGGCGAAGTGATACTTCGCGACATTGATGGCGAGGATGTTCGGATGGACCATCCCCGACGGTGTCGTTTCGAAGTTGCGGCACGCGTGCTCGAGACTCATGCGCAGCGTTTCGGCATAGGCGATCAGCTCCGCGATGCCGTTTAAGGCCTCCGGCTTCTTGCCCTTGCCCTGCTGCTCTGAGACCAGCTGCGCGAGGCCGACCATGATTTGCGAGGTTTCGACCGCGTCCAGCACGCCGCCCGTGCGCTCCCACAAGCCGAGCGACCCCGCGAACGCGCCCGCGAGCTTCCATTCGCCGGCCAAGAACACACGCTCCCACGGCACGAATACGTCGTCGAAAATGACGAAACCTTCCGGCATCGAGTGATGCGCGGAAGCGGGGTAATCGAATTCGTTGAGCTGCGGCTGCGCGAACGAGCGGTTGATGATCTTGACGCCCGGCGCATTTGCCGGGATCGAAAACGCGACCGCGTAGTCGGCTTCCTCGGCCGTCATCGACTTCGTCGGCATCACGACGAGCTCGTGCACCAACGCGGCGGCCGTGATGTGCAGCTTCGCCCCGCGCACCACGATCCCGTCTTTGCGTCGTTCGACGATGCGCAGATAGAGGTCGGGGTCATCTTGCTCGTGCGCCTTGCGGCTGCGGTCGCCCTTCGCGTCGGTGATGACCTCGGCGGCGCGCAGATCGCCGTTGCGCGCGAAACGATACATCCGCTCGATATTCTCGGCGAAGTCGGGCCGCACTTTACGCAGCTCGTCGACGATCGACATCAGCGCCATGAAGACGCCGGTGACGCCGCCGACGATCGACATGTTGCGCATCAGTTCGAGCCGGTTGAGCAGATCCTCTTCCGAGCGCGGGATTTGATAGACGCGGTGCGCCGAGACGCCTTCGTCCGTCTTGTACGTCAGGATCGGCCGCTTGTGCGGGTTGTCGTAGTCGTAGTCGCTCAGCGCCACCTCGATCGGCGTCTTGAAGCGCGGATGTTCGGTGATGTCCTCGATGTGTTCGCCGGCCCAGAACACCGTGCGCCCATCGCGCAGCGACGCGACATATTCTTGTTTGCTTTTGAGCATGGGTTTTCCTCCGATGCTCTCAAGCTTACGACGATGCGTCGGCGCTTCAAGCGCCGTTCAGTTCCGCGCCAACATCCGTCCGATGAAGAACACGCCGACGCCCGCTGCGCCCGAGACCAGCCCGATGAGGGCGACGAAGAAGCCGCCGTCCGACATGCTGGCGAGACCCCATATGGCGCAGACGCCCGAGACCAGCGTCCAAAGCACGGAGATAGCCATCAAACCCCAGCCGATGAAGCGGGGGAGGGGGTCGCGCTCGCGCGGCGGCTGCGTGTTCATCAGTCGCCCCGCATTCTTCTCAATGTCCGGCAAGTATCCATCCCATCATCAGAAAAAAGCCGCCAACCAAACAAGATATCCCTCCAAACAAGATCAACATCCCAATGGCTTTGGGCGTATCGAACGCGAGGTAGATCGTACAGACGCCGCTAGCTGCAATCCACAAACCCGCAACCGACATTAAGACCAAACCTAGGAATTTTCGGGCAGGCCCCACGCGCGGCGGCTGCGTGTTCATTGCTTGCGCCTCAACAGGTGTCCGATGAAATAGATGACGCCGCCGATCATCGCCGACGGCACCGCAACGGTCGCGACGATCATGATGTCGCCGAGATTGCCCTCGTTTATCAACGAGCCCAGCGCAAACAGTGTGCACAGCCCTGTGAGCGACAGCCACAGCACGCCGATCGATATGATGATGAGCCCGATGAAACGGCGGACGGGATGCGCCGTTGCGGCTTGCGGCTGATCAGCCATTACGCGCGCTCCGCGCAAAGCGGTAGCCGAAGAAGATCAGCGCTCCGGCGAAGAGCCACGCCGGCGAGAGCAACAGAAGTCCTTCGAGGAAATCGCCGATCGGCACGTCCGAACTTGTGAACGAATGGCGATAGCCGAGCGCAATGCTGACGAACGCCCCGACGGCCGCCAAAAGCAAAGCGCCGGCGGCGACCATCACCAATCCCATGCCTTTTTTCATCGCCGCGACCTTTGCCCAAGCCCGAAGAATTCGCAACGGCGACCTCGCGGCCTATAATGTCGATCCCGTGACGGCGGGCAGGAGCACGACATGACGCAACGGCTTTTCGGATGGCTTGTGCTGATCGCGTTGGGATTGGCCACGCAGGTCGCGGGTGCCGAGCAGATCTACATCTACGACCGCCCGGGCTTCGTCGGCGAGGACTACGAGGCGACGTTCGACGTTCCGGACCTATCCGGCACGCGCATCGCGGGCAAATCGGCAAGCCTGCGCGCGCGCACCGGAATATGGCTTGTCTGCACCGAGCCCAACTATCGCGGCAACTGTCTGTGGCTCTGGCACGCGCAGATTTCGAATCTGGATCCCTGGGGTTTTGCCGGCAATGTCCGCTCGCTCAAGCTCTACCGCACGCACGGCGAGCGCTTTCATTTTCCGACGCGATTGCATCTCTATGCGGCCGACTTCATGCGCCACTCGATCGTGATTGCGGAGAACGATTATGAGGGCGGCTACCGCACGATCACCGGCGACGTGCCCGATCTGAAAGCGGCCGGCATCGATTTTCCGGTCGGCGCGTTCATCGTCACCGGCCGCCCGTCGCCGCATGCATGGGCGCTGTGCACCGAGCCGAACTATCGCGGTCGCTGCATCACCTCGGTGCAGGGCAACGACGTGATGGCCGAGGTCTTCACCGATCGCATCGCCTCGATCCGCGCCCTACCTAACCTTCACGCGCCGTCAACCGACCCGCCGCCCTTCTTCCGCCACCGGCGCTGGTAGCTACTCGCGCTCGCACAGGCGACAACACAATTGGCGCCGGCTTTTCTTTCCTCCACCGCTTTAGCGGGGGAGGTGCCGAGCCCGCACTATGATTGCGATCTGAGTGAGCGCTCGCGGCGAGGCGGAGGCGTGCCAAAGCAAAGGAAAACAAGACGCGGCCCGCTGCACCAACGTTTCACGCGTTGGAGATTCCGTGGCCTGGCGCCTTTGCCCATGTCATGGACGCGTTCGTCTCCAGCCGGTATCTTCGCTGATGACGTTCTCCGTTCTTCTAGACCTCGACGGGACGCTGGTCGACTCACGCCCCGGCATCTTGGCATGCTGCAAAGCGGCGCTGCGCGCTCTCGGGCACGAGCCGGACGAGACGTTTGATATCGACCGCTTCATCGGCCCGCCGCTCGAAGACACGATGCAATTCTTGCTGCAGCCGTTCGAGGACGACAGAGTTGCCGAAGCCGTCGCCGCCTACCGCCGGCACTACGGTGAAACCGGCTATCTCGGAAGCGTGCCTTATCCGGGAATTCGCGAATCCCTGGAGGAGATGAAACGGGCAGGGTTGCAGCTCGTTCTCGCGACATCGAAAAGAGAAGCTTTCGCGACGCGCATTCTGGATCATGTGCAGATCGCGGCGTATTTCGACGGCGTCTACGGCTCGGTGCCCGGCGGCGAACGGGATCACAAACCAGAGTTGCTCGCCCACGTTTTGTCCGAACGGAATCTATCGCCGTCGCACGGTCTGATGGTCGGGGATCGCAGATACGACATCTCAGGTGCCCATGCGGTCGGCATGCGCGCGTTCGGCGTGCTCTGGGGCTACGGCACACGCGACGAACTTGAAACCGCAGGCGCGGATCACATCGTGGAGTCCGCCGCCGATCTCGCCCGCCTGGTCCTGGCCTCCGTCAGCGCGAGCAAATAAGCGCCCCTGCGTGGCGCAACGCGCCGGATCAGCGCTCTTGCTTTTGTCGCGAAGATGCGACATATGTAGCGACATCGCGACCGAGGCCGCATTGAGGGAAGTCAGGCGCCATGTCGAAACCGTCCGAATCCGAATTGAAGCTGATGCGCCATTTGTGGGCGGCCGGGCGCTTGAGCGCTCGCGAAATCCATGAGGCGAGCCGCGGCGAGACCGGCTGGGCCTATTCGACGACGCGCAAGACTTTGGACCGCATGGTCGAAAAGGGCGTCGTGACGGTGGCGGCCGTCCACGGTCTCAAGGTCTACGCGCCCGCCCGCACGAAGCTCGAGACATTGGCGCGCATGATCCGCGACTTTACCCGCAATGTGCTCGGCACCGACGCGCCGATGCCGGTCGCGGCGTTCGCGCAGTCGAAGCTGATCGCGCCTGGCGAAATCAAGCAGCTCGAGACCCTGATCAAGAAGCTCGACCGGGCGGAGAAGAAAGCGTGAGCCCGGTCGATCTCGCAGATCTCGCCGTCATCGTGATCGTCGCGGTGCCGCTGGCGTTCAGTGCGGCGCTTTCCCTCGCGCTTCGCCTCGTCGCCAGCCGCGGCAACGCAAGTGCTGCCTTCAACGAACGCACCGAACAAGCTCTGCTTGCGACGATGATCGCGCCGGCGTTCGTCGGTGCGGCGCTGCTGGCGTTCGCTTGCGTGCCCGGCGCGCCCTCCGTGTTGCCCGAACTCGGTGCCTTCGTGCGCGAGACGACGGGCACGGCCGCGCTTGCCGCCGCACCGCCCGTAGAGGAAACGGCGAGCTGGCTGCCTTACACCGGCGCCGTGCTTATGGCCGCGTGGGGCGCGCTCGTCGCGCTGCGCCTGATCCAGCTTCTGATCGCGAGCGTGCGTCTCGCTCGCACCGCCGCGCGCGCGGAGAACGCCGTTGCCGCATGGGGCGAAGGTGTGCACCTCACCGGCGAAAACGTGTCGGCCTTTGCAGTCGGCCGCCGCACGATTGTGCTGCCCAAGGCGTTGACCGCGGCCATGAGCGCGGACGACGTCGCCATGATCGTCGCGCACGAGCGCGAACATCTTCGCCGCGGCGATCCGATCTACATCTTCGGGCTCTCGCTGATCGAAGTGTTGTTTCCCGCCGATCCGTTCGTGCGGGCGCAAGTCGCGCGCTGCCGGCTTGCCGCCGAACTTGCTTGCGACCGCGCGGTCACTCAGCGGGCGCCCCAGATGCGCAAGGCCTACGCGCACGCGCTCATCACGGCCTTGAAGCATACCGCCGGGAACGCATGGCACTGCGCCCCGGCGGTCTTCTCATCCAGGAACCAAGGAGATTACCGCATGAGAATTGCGCACATCATGTCGCCCGCCACGTCTCCGCGCAAGCGATGGTCGCTTGCCGCGCTCGGCCTCGCTGCCGCTGTCGCGCTGCCCACGATCGCACTGCAAGCGGCGACAGCCGCGAGCTTCACCGTCGCGGCGGCCTCGGCGTCCTTCACAGTGGCGCCGATCGCCGGCCGCATGACCGCGAGCTATCACGAACAGATCATGGGCAAGACACATGACGGCGTCGACATCGCGGCTCCGGTGGGGACGCCGATCAAAGCGCCTGGCGCCGGCGTTGTCGTGCGCGCGGAGGCGGTGGGCCACTTTGGCAACCTGCTCGAAATCGATCACGGCGGCGGCATGGTCACGCGCTATGCGCATTTGCAGAAGTTCGAAGTCGCTGCCGGTGACCACGTCGAAGCCGGCCAACTCGTCGGCCGCGTCGGCAATACCGGCGTCAGCACGGGCCCGCACGTCCACATCGAAGTCTACAAGGACGGCAAGCTCATCGACCCGACGACCGTTCTGAACCTGCCGGAGAAGTGACGCGCGACGTCTTTTGCCGTGAAGGCAAAAGCGACGGAGTTCGCGGACTTCCACATTATGGCGCCGGCGCGCGTCTGAGGCGCGCGCCGACATAGAGAAGTGAGCCGGCGATGATCGGTGCCGGTAATATGGCGGTGAGGTCAAATAGAAATGCTTCCAATGGTGTCCCTTGCGGCGTCGGCAGCCGCAAGGTCTGCATTCGAAGGCAACTGCGACGACCGGGTTGATCGGACGCCGTTCCTCTAGAGGGGACAACCGTCGGCGCCGTTCGCATCGGCCGATTGCTGAAGCTGCTTCAACGCCGCGCGATTGTCGACCAGGCGTTTGTGCCGCGCGCTGATGCTCTCGATCCCCTTCAGCGAGTCGATGCTGATCTGGTGCAGCTGGTCGACGCGGGCCATCGCTTCGTTCTCAGCCACGAACAGATAGGCCAGCGAAAAGTTCACGTCCCATTGATTGACGATAAGCTTCGCGTGCGGCGAGTTGAGAGCCGCCTTCAATGTCGCCGCATAGGCTTTCAGCATGTTCTCGCGCGACGCGTCGTTGTCCCATGCGTTCACTGCATCGACCCGGTCGACGAGTGCATTGAATTCCTTCAGTGCCTTGAGCACCACGACGCTGCTCTTGTTTTCGCTGAGCCGCAGGCCGAACTTCCACCCGTGTGCCGTGAAGTAGCTGTTCCACCACAACAACTTGTCCAATTCTGCTTTCGAGAGGACTTTCTTGCCCATCGGCAGCGCCAGGTCGCTCACGGCCCGGTTCACATTGCGAATCTGTTTTTGGTCGAGCGCAATCTCCGCCTCGCGCCGGGCCATGATCCTCTTGATCGAATAGTCGAGGAAGGCGTCGCGGAGCGTAACCCAGGCCTTCGACTGCATGTCGAGGCGCGCGCTCTCGGCGACGTCTTCCCACTCCTTCGCCGCCGCTTCGATGCCGCGTATGCGATCGCCTTCTGCCGCGAGCTTCGCGCGGGTGGCTGCAATTTGCGTGTCGAGCGTGGCGACGCGCATCGTCGCCTCGCTCCGCAAGAGGGAAAGGTCTGCTTTCAACGCCGCTTGATTGTCGCGGAGTAGCCCGAGATAGGCATCGGTGTTGGCGTTCACCGCGCGATCGACGCCGATGCACGTCGCGTGTTGCGGACTACCTTCGATGATTTGGCCGCCGCACTGGCTCTCGAAGGATGCGATCTGATTGGAGAGTGCGGTTCGCTCCGCCTCCGCCTGGCTGTAGCGCGCAGCCGCTCGCGGCAACGACGCCTCGAGCCGCTTCGGAATCGCGCAAGCATGCGGCAGCGTCGGCCGCGCCGCGGCAGGCAGTGCCACGCACAGAATACCCAATGCGGCAGCCATCCTCCTCATTTCGGATCCAGCCGCTGCGTCAGTAGGCCGAGTTTCAGCGCTAGTGACGACAACATGCCTGCCCGCGCTTCGGTAGTCTCGCGTCCGATCGCGCCAACCGCTGTGCCCAAATCGCCGAACACGGCATCATCGAAGGCAAGCTCCGTTCGTTCCGGCCCGACATCGACCCGCTTCTCGGTGACGACCGTGCGCCACGCCTTCAACGGCGCCAAGGCCGGCGGAGGGGCGGGCGATTTGCCCGGCTTCGCAAGATTGATGCGGCCCCTATTAATCCAAGCTTCCATACTTACGCCGTCCGTCAAGTAGATGATCGATGCCGGCGAATGGGCGGGCCACGTCGTACAGCGGCCCGGCCAAAAGGCGTTCTTCTCCGCGAGCGCACGTTCGCGCTGTGACGCGTACGCGTTGGCGAGCGGCTTCACCAGCCGTTCGTGATCTGCGCCGGTCAACCACAGATTTACGGCAACCCAAAATTCGAGCGTGCGCGCAAACTGGGTGCGGTTGCCGGGGACAGCATGGTGCACCGTTGCGCCCACGCCGGCTTGCTCGTCATAGCAAGCCTGCGCCCTGTCGAGGCTTAACATGCTGCATATTCGGGGGGCTTCCGCGGCCAATTCCGTGCAGCCGACGCTGGCGATGTCCTTTGCTGCCGCGTCCGCTTCGCTGTCGATCGCGACAGTAAGCAGCTTGAAGGATTTTTCCGGCGCGCTTGCGGCCAAACCGCGCTTCGTGACGTGGTTCAGCGTCGCGACAGTCATGCCGCTTGGGTGGTGCCGCGCAAGATCGTCGAATCCAAAGCCAAGGTCGATGAAGCGGCCCGCCATTTCAGCGGCGCGCGAGGCGCGCGTTTGGTCGTTGCCGATGGCATCGAGCTGTACGACCGCCTCTTTCGCCATCTTCTCCGCCGCGTCGCGATAGGTCGCGGCGATTCCGGCCACCTGATCCTTGACGCGCGAAGCGTTTGGCGCGTTCGGGAACGCCTCGAGATAGGCTGAAAGATAGATCGCGCCGACCAACGGCCGGCCCGCCTCGATATGTGTAGATCCGAGTGCGTAGAGCAGTGGAAAAGCATTGGGATCGGCCGCCAGTGCTTCCTCGAACGCGCCGATCGCAGCCGTCGTATCGCCTCGCTCCGCCGCCGCAAGGCCAGTGGCATAGGCTGCGGGGAGCGGCACCTCAGGACCTTCGTCCACCGCGGTTCCAAACCACACGAACGCACCGATCGCCGAAGCGCCGGCTGCGGCAATGGCCAGCAATGTCCAAGTGCGGTTCATTTGCCGGTTCCCTTCGTATCGGGTGCGTATCTGGAGGTGAAGGTGACATACTTGATTGTCTCGACGTGCCGCCTGGAGCGAACCAAAGTCTCTTCCTGAATTAGCACCGCTCGTTTCAGACTGTCCGTCTCCGCCGCGATCTGTTTCTTCAGAACCGCTTCTTGCCTTTCAAACGCCTCGATGCGGCCGCGTATGGCGGCGGCCTCGCCGCCGGCGGGTCGCGGTTCGAACTTCACGGGGGCTGCGCCTCCCGGTGGAATGACGGTGATTCCGCTGCGGTCGTCGTCGAACGGAATGCGCGCTTCGGCACTTGCGCCCTCGTCGGTGTCCGCCGCCACGCCAAGACTTCCAGCACGGCGCGCGATCGCGGCTTGCGCGCAAGCCAAACCCTCGCATGGCGTCCAGGCGAGGCCGGAGAGTCCGTCCGCGAGATCGCCGAGCCCGGTCTGCGACTTCTGCTCGGCCGCGCGTTGCGCCACCGCGACGGCCTGTTGGTGGTTCAAACGCTCCGCTGCTGCCGCGCGTTCGGAAGCATTGCTCATGCTTTGCAGCGCGAGCCACCGGTTCGCATACTCGAGATTCTTCTGAATTGTTTTGTCGGACGGGTCCAGAGCCAACGCGTCGCGATACCTCGCCGCCGCATTGGCATAATCGCCCCCGTTCGAAAGCCGCACACCTTCGTTGTTCATCGCAGTCGCCGTACGTCTCCTGCGAACGCCCTCGACCTGCGCGATGATTGCCCGCGCTTCCGCGCTGTTGGGGTTCTCTTGGAGCGCGCGTTGCGCCCAACCGTAGGCCGAATCAAATGCGCCGTCGCGCATCGCGGTCTGCGCATTACCGAGATAGGCGCGATAAAGCTGTTGCGGATCTTGCCAAACCGGCTGGGTTTGCGTGGGCGGCGGCGGTATCACGCATCCGCTGACACAAACGCCTTGGACATCGGCCAGTCCCACGGACGATGACGCGAGCCAGACTGCAACACTGGCTGCGAGGAAACTGAAACGCACCAGAGCCTCCATTCGGAATATCTTCCAAGCGCAAGGCTAGCACGCCTCGGGTTCGCGTCGAAAATGGCATGTAGGCTTTAGACTTTTGGGGTGGGGCGGCGAGCCGTCCCGTTTGGCTCGGGCGCGCTGTCGACGACCAGCCGTATCAGGACCGCGAGCTATCCACATTGTCATGGCGTCGGCGCGCGTCTGAGGCGCGCGCCGACATAAAGAAGTGAGCCGGCAATGATCGTTGCCGGCACTATGGCAGTGAGGCCCAGCAGAAATGCTTCCAACGGTGTCCCTTGCGGCGTCGGCTCTATCACGAGGGATGCCAGGAACGTCGTACCTAGAGTGCAGGCCCCGGCGTAGAGCGTGAACAACACGCCTGCCGCGGTGATGATGTAGGAGATGAAACGGAGCCGACCTTGCGCCGTTGCTGACGCGTGTCGTCGCGCATCGGCATAAATGAGCCCGGCGCCGAGCCAAGCGATACCGGCCGCGCGCTGCTTGCGCCACTCATGCCGGTTCGGCTGTCGCACCCACCAAATGCGCGCCAGAGTCGCAACGAGTGCTGCGGCGCACATAACGAATAGGATGCCGTCCGCGACGATGAAAGCGAGGGCCGAAAACCTTGAAGTCGCCATCGTCACTGCCAAAAGCATGCCGACAGCGGTCAGCGCAAGAGTCGCAAACAGCGTCGTGACGGCGATCCGTTCGCCGCGCGAGAGCGGTGTCCAGCCCTTCGTTTCTCGTTCGCTCATACCGCTACGTCGTACCCCGAAAAGTCGCGTCAACGAAGCCGCGATGGCGAAACTGTCCGCGCCCAGGCGTTGGTTTTGCGCGGGATCGAAGACGCCGATCGTTACAGCAGGCTTTATTAATGCGCCGGATTGCGCTGTGATACGGGCAACGCGCTATCAGAGAAAAGACACCACCATGACCACCTCGTCTGCACACGCTTCCCCGGACGCCCTGCCGATCGACGCCCTGATCGTCGGCGCCGGTTTCTCGGGCATGTACATGCTCCACAAGCTGCGCGGCCTCGGCTTCAACGCCACCGTACTGGAAGCCGGCAGCGGTGTCGGCGGCACCTGGTATTGGAACCGGTATCCCGGCGCCCGTGTCGACATTCAGAGCCTCGAATACAGCTTCGGCTTCGATGAAGGCCTCGAGCAGGAGTGGCGTTGGTCCGAGCGCTATGCGCCGCAGGCCGAATTGGAGCGCTACGCCAATCACGTCGCCGACCGCTTCGACTTGAGGCGCGACATTCGCTTCGACACGCGCGTCACAGCCGCGCATTGGGACGACAAGGCGCAACTGTGGGAAATCAAGACGGAGAAAGGCGCGCACTATCGCGCGCGCCATCTGATCTTGGCGACGGGCTGTCTGTCGATGCCGACCGACGTGACCTTTCCTGGAATCGACACATTCGAGGGCCCGATCTACCGCACGTCGCGCTGGCCGCATGAGGGCGTGGACTTTACCGGAAAGCGCGTCGGCATCATCGGCACGGGGTCGTCGGCGATCCAATCGATCCCGGTGATCGCCGAACAGGCCGCGCAGCTGACCGTGTTTCAGCGCACGCCCAATTATTCGATGCCCGCCCACAACGGCCCCATTCCGAAGGCCGACATGGACGCCTGGTTGAAGGATCCGCGCGCCTATCGCGCGGCGTCGAAGGATACCGGCGGCGGCTTCCAAAACGACGGCAACACAACGACGTGCGCCACTGAGACACCGCCGGAGGAAGTGCGCGCCGAACTCGAGCGCCGTTGGGCCTGGGGCGGCTTTCGCATTCTCGGCGCCTTCGCCGATACCGGCGTCGACACGGAAGCCAACCGCATCGTCCAAGAGTTCATCGCCGAAAAAATCCGCGAGCAAGTCAAGGATCCCGCCGTAGCGGACATGCTGACGCCCAAGGATCACCCCTTCGGCACCAAGCGCCCGTGCGTCGACACAGGCTACTACGCGACGTTCAACCGCCCCAACGTCTCACTCGTCGACCTGCGCGCCGAGCCCCTCGTCACCTTCACCGCACAAGGCATCACGACCAAAGCGAAAGACTACGAGTTCGACGCCGTCGTGCTCGCGACGGGTTTCGATGCGATGACGGGCGCTATCGACCGCATCGACCTGCGTGGGCGTGGCGGCCGCCGGATCAAAGAGCATTGGGCCGAGGGGCCGCGCACCTATCTTGGGCTGATGGTCGCCGGCTTTCCGAATATGTTCACGATCACCGGTCCGGGCAGCCCGTCGGTCTTGACCAACATGATCAATTCGATCGAGCAGCACGTCGAATGGATCGCCGAGTGTCTGGTGTCGCTGAAGCAGCACCAGCAAACGAGCATCGAGGCGAGCGCCGAGGCCGAAGCCGCATGGTGCCAACAAGTGGCCGCGGCCGTGACGCCGTCACTCCTGCCGCAAGCCAACAGCTGGTACATGGGCGCCAACGTGCCGGGCAAACCGCGCATGTTCATGCCCTATGCCGGCGGCCTCAACACCTACACGGAAATCTGCCGCCAGGTCGCCGCCAAGAATTATGAGGGCTTCATCATCCGCCAAGGCGACCGCGTACTCTCGGACTCGCACGTCTTCACGAGCCACCCGCCGATGCCCGACATCCCGGCAAAACTATTGCCCATCATCGTCGAGCGTCTGACCGCGGCAGGGCTGATGCCCGCCGCGCAATAGCGCTGGATCGGAGCGGCGGTGCGCCCGCGCATTCGGGTCGGTTGAGCAGTTCGCGCCCACACGGCTAGGCGACTTTGGTGCAGAGGGCGCCAAAGTCCGAAACCGGCGATCGCGGTTGCTGACGGCAAGGCTAAAGCCGGTACGAGCCATCGTAGCAATGCGGAGTGTCCGATGAACGAGATGCGCGGCCGCGTCAAAGAACATTTTCCCGGGGTCTTGCTGACTCTTCTCGGCATCGTGCAAGCGTTGGCGCTCGGACGTTTCTGGTCTTATCTGAGTGAGACCGACCGCCTTTTCGAGGTGTCGGGAGACGCATTCATCTCGTGGCTCAAAATCCTTGCCACGTTCGCGGGCATCGTACTGGTCTGGGTTGTATACGCGAACAACGTGATGCGATTTCGTTGGGTTCCGGCGATCAGTGATTCCTTATATCCGTTCCTCGTTGGCTTGATCGAATTCATGCTTATTGGCGCCCTGGGACCTGACAAGACGGGACTGTGGCTTGTGCTTATGGCGCTGACGTTTGCGGTCATGTCCTGGGTCAGTCATTCGACGATGCGGCGAGCCAGACAGGACGATGACAACGACGCCTTCTTCAGGAGCCGCAAGCAGGCCGAGCTGCGCGATTTCTTTCCCCAGATTGCAAGCGTGTGCGCGTTGGCGGCGGGCGGAATCTATCTACTGGCGAGCCGCGGCGGAGAGTTGGTCACGATGATCGCGTTGCTGGCGACAAACGCTCTGTTGGCCTGGCAGTTCTATGCGGCCTCTCAGTTTTGGAACCGCTCCGTCAATGCCGACGCGCAGCAAGGATCGCGGTCGTAGGCGGTGCCGCTTAAGCCGCGCCGTTCTATTCGGCGCGACATGGCCCAGCGTCGCATGTCGCCAATCTCAAGCCATAGCACAGCGCTGCGGCCGAACGGCGGCTCTGGCGCGCTGGGCAGCCAACAGCGCTCTTGACAAGTCATTGCGAAAAAAAGCTGAGTGCCGCTCGTTGAATACGATGACGTCCGCATATCGCTTCTTTCATCCCGCTGAAGAACGCGACGACAACATCGGTTTCCGGGTTGCCGGAAATATTACGCCCGTCCGAAACCACAAATGATTTGGCAACTCGCCGTCAACGCGGGTCAACGACGTTCGAGCGCACACAAGATATGTCTGAAGGAACGAGGACGCTGAGATACGTCCTGCCGTCTGCACTGTCCGTTTCGATAAACCCGGAAACTCTTGCCCGAGTACCATCAGGGCAAGGCACGGACTGATAGTCGCCGCGGGAAAGAAGCACGCGGATCGGCGAACTGCCACAGGGCCAATCTGGATTCGACAGTTCGTACTCGTCTGTGATGCTGACTTCGCCCTGCAATGGGTTTGTGTCATCGACGACGATCGGCTTGGCGATCGTTCGCACGAAACGTATGGTACCGTTCGCCACGATTTCTTTGTGGCTTCCGGGTGCGCAAGCGTCCGCCAGCGCACTGCCTGCCATCACCCACGTAACAATGCCGGCCATGACGCCAGCGAATTGAAGTTGCAACATCAACATACTTTTGCGCCCTTCATAGTTGAACGGCATTAGCAATCCTCAAGGCTGCACGATGCTTCGGTGATTGATCGAGGATTTTTCTCAAGCATCCGATCCAATCTCAATGCGCAAACGGCCGCGACGAACGTGAATCCAGCGCGGCTCACTTCCGCGACGATCGAACAACGTCCAGGCCGGGTCGCCGTCGTAGGTCTGAAACGACAGAAAGCGAACGCCGTTCGACAACACAATCTCCAGTTCCGGGAGGTGACCAAAGACGCGGGCCTGAATCACGCGACCCGCCTTTAGGAAAGCAAAGGCAGGTGGCCATTCTTTTTCGTTATTCCAGCTACCGCAAAGGATCGTACGACGGCCCTCGATGCGCCAGCTTCCTTCGCACATAAGCGACATCTCGCCGTCGGGGTTCCCAGGCGAGCCGTCGTGTTTCGTCCTTGGGGTTAGCTTACCAAATTCGAGAAACACCGCCGAACCATGGCCCTGCCAGACATGAGAAACGGGCAAGGCAAGGAGCGGCGCGGCAAACCTTTCAAATGAGATCGCGCCGATTGAGTCAGGTCCTTTGATGCTTGACGATCCGTCTACGGGCGCGGCAGTCGTAGCCATGGAATCTCCGAGCGCGCGGCGAGCATTCGACAGGATCTGTCGTGCGCCGGCGATCGAAGGATCGGCGATCAGCGCGTTCTCCGCATCGTCTGCCGCTTCTTCATAGTCAGCGCATTTATAACGTACGAGCGCGCGACCCGCATACGCTCCGCCGAGTCTGGGGTTAAGACGGAGCGCCAGCGAATAATCGTCGATAGCGGCGCTGTATTTGCCCTGCTGCGCCAAAGCATCGCCGCGCCCAACATAGAATTCGGGCGCCCCGGGTTTCACGCCGATCGCAGCGCTATAGTCTTCGACCGCCCGATCGAAGTCGCCCAACAAGGATTGAGCCATCCCGCGACCGCTCAACGCTGTAGCATCGCCCGGTGCCAATCCGAGAGCACGGCTCAGGTCCGCTATTGCGCCGTGGTAGTCGCCGGCCTCGCACTTGAAATAGCCTCTCGCGATATGTGCGCCGGCACAGTTCGGATCGATCTCGATGGCCTTCTCCAGATCCGCTCGAGCCCGATCTCGGTGACCGGCGCCCGAATAGGCATTGCCTCGGTTCACGAGTGCTTCGACATATCGCGGCTTGCGGGCGAGAGCCTGTTCGAAATCGGAAATGGCTTGGTCGAACGCACCCTCGACGAGGCGCTTCAATCCTCTCAAATTGAAATCCTCGGCGGACTCGGGCTGCACCAGGAATACTCCGTGGTCTTCAACTGCCACCGGCGGATCAGCGGCTCGCGCCGGCTGCCGCCAAGACGACGGAAATGTCGGCGTAATAGTCGATCTGCTGCGCACGGACGAGGCAATCGAACGCCACCACCATCTTCCATTGCGCACCTTGCAGCATCCCTTCTCGATTGCGCCGCATTGCCCAAGCGTGATGGCCCGACCAATCGGTGCTGACGGCTCCTTGATCTCCGCCGAAACACGCTGCGTTGTGGACATATTTGGCAACGACAAGCGACATATCGGCGAATGCGTTTGCCAGCGCACTCTCGCTTTTTGCATTGCATCGGAAGAATGCGCGTAGCTTGGACGCAAGGCCAACCTTGATTGCGGCAAGATCGCGTTGATTGGCCCAATTGTAGTGACCGTTGCGGTTGGTCGAGGCTGCACCTTCGTCTGGAGCGAAACAATTGTAGCCCGCGGCGGATGTCGTCCCGAAACCTTCGTCACCACTGAGGTCGTAGTCGGTCGCGATCCGTCCGGTTTCTTGATCACGGCAAACGCCGTCAAGAGCGCGGTGCGACAAGTCCTGATCGCTCGACCAATATTCATAATGCAGCGACATGCGCGCATCGATGCACTCGTTGCGGGTCTCGAACTGCTGCAGGGGCTGCCAGCGGTCATAAGGTGGTGGGGCCTTGGACCAGGGCGCCGGTTGCACCAGAAAGATCCAAGGATTGGCGGCCGCTTGGCCGCAGACCATGCAAATCATCAGCGCAGCGATGGTACTCAGCGCAATTGCACGCGGCCTATTCATAGATCGCTCATATCAATGGCTCGCTAAGCCGTCGTTGTTGGTCGACGTGTCAGGTTCACTGGCGAGCGAACGGCGCTCGCCCGAGCGGCGATTGAACTCACAAGCCAATAAGGCTGCGGCCGCGGCGGCGATCATTCCGTGGGTGGCGCGCATTCATGCCTCCACTACTGATACGAGATCGTCCAGGTATAGTCGCCGTCCATCTCAATTTCTTGTGTGAGCGAAGCACCGGAGGGCGTGCTGGCGGATAGTTGGTGGTGTCCGTTGGGCTGCGGCGGAGCGGTGCATGACGAGTGAGCTGCGGCGGTGCATCCATAACCGCCGTCGACGTTTACAGTGACGTTCTCATCAGTCTTGTTGATGACTGTGAGGATTCCGGCGATGGCACTTGCCGTACTGAGCGAGACACCAACGGCAACGAGAAGAAAACGCAGCGCGATCATGAGGAGGATCGACCTCTAGCTCTGATGCTCCATTATCTCACGGAGACCATGCAGGCGCGTGTGACAGGCACGCCACAGCGTTCGTCGGCCGCGATGACGGCGCTTCTTTACTGTGCAGACGCACACGCCGGGTGTCCCGCGGCTTCGGACAGGTCGTTGTTCTTGTCCTCGGCGCCGCTGGAAGACGAACGGCCGCCTTCGACGCCGTGCCACCCTTACAAACTTGTAAGCTTTGGCACCGCGCGGTCGCCCCGAGCGCTCGCTCTGAGCGGGGCATGTTCGTCACGCTCCAAGTGCGTGCCGAATGCGATTTGCCTTTGACGGCCCTTTGACGGCCGCCGTGCCGCCGCTCATGATCTAGCCGTTTCTATGCCTTGTGCCGACGAGGTCGCCGTGAAGAGCCTGAGGTACCTTGCTGCAGCACTGGTCGCCGCGTCGACCTATTGCGGATCGTATTGAGATACTCAGGCTGAGGCACAAATGAGACGCCGCCCACCTCCGACGATGCACGCGCAAATCCGGATTGTCGGCAAACCGGCTATTGGCTTGCGCTGATCCACGACTAGGGCTCGAACGAGCGCGCGGTGACGCTGTAGTCCATGACGGGCGGCGGGATCTGATACGCGCTCGCGAGACCTTCTCCACCGTATTTGGCTGCCCGCAAAACCCAAGTCGGGATGATTTTGGTCTCATTCGCACTCACACTTGGGTAACGGTAGCTCTCGGCGATCTTAAGCCGCGCGCAGGTTCACCGGCTGAACGGCTGCTTTGGAGCGCTTCAGCCATACACCGAAATCACGCCTATTGACGACCATTTCGCCGGAGGCAGAGAATATTTTCCTTAGGAGTAGACAGATCAACGGGCGGAGCCGGGTGTGACTACGAGAAAATGCTTAGCTATTCTCTTTGCGGCTTTGACCCTGCTGTTGTCGACTTTGGGGGACGGGATCAGTTGGGCGGACGCGTTTAATGATGGCTTCAATGCGTACTTGAAATCCGACTACACCACCGCAATGAAAATTCTGCGCCCGTTGGCGCAGGCAGGAAACAAGGCCGCCGCGCTTCCAGTCGGCACCATGTATGAAAAGGGGCAAGGTGTTCCCCAAGATTTTGCAGAGGCGCTGAAATGGTATCTCCTCGGCGCGTCAGAAGGAGACGACGAGAGCAAGACCAACGCGGGAAGAATGTATCTCTTTGGGAAAGGCACGAAGAAGGATTTTGCGGCCGCTATGAAATGGTTTCAGGAAGCGGCACCGAAGGACTCAGGCGCCCAATTCTATTTGGGTTTGATGTACGAAAATGGGAATGGTGTGACGCAGGACTATAAGGAAGCCGCTAAGTGGTACCGAAAGGCTGCGCGCAGAGGCTGGGATAGAGCGTTCCTGAATCTGGCTCTGCTTTACGAAGAAGGCCGTGGCGTATCGCAGGACAATACGCGTGCATACATGTGGCTGTCCCTCGCGGTCTACAAATCCGACGACGTAGACCAGCACAAAGCCACTCTTAAGGCGAAGATGACGAAGCGGCAGATTATCCAAGCGGCGAAGTGGGCAAAGCGTTGTGAGGATACCATGCTCCAAGAGCTGGGATGCGATGATGGTTTGCCGAATTAACGGCGATCCCATCCGAAGGAATGGAATTAATCGTAACCTCGGTCGGTTGTAACGCCGCAAAGGCGGCGAGCAGGATCCTCTGCCTTTGACGGCCCTTTGACGGCCGCCGTGCCGCCGCTCATGATCTAGCCGTTTCTATGCCTTGTGCCGACGAGGTCGCCGTGAAGAGCCTGAGGTACCTTGCTGCAGCACTGGTCGGCGCGTCGACCTATTGCGGATCGTATTGAGATACTCAGGCTGAGGCACAAATGAGATCGGTTTCGTCATGGTTTGTGAGCGTGGCTTCCACGATCCCGTTCGCATTCGTCAGTCGCTGTGCATCGCGAGCGATAACACAATTGATGAGAGGGGCCGTTGCCCTAGCCGCCGCAGCTGCCTTGCCAGGTGTAGCCTTTGCCGAGGCGTCGTCCAGCACTTGTCTCGTCGTCGACAATGCCCGGGCCCACGGTCCAGCGGTCACGGTCGAGATCGACGGCTACAGCGGTTTTTGGGTGATGCAGCCGAATCAGACCTATACGCTCTTCTCCTCGGGACAGATCGTGCGCGGCTCGAGCTTCACCCTCCACGTTTATGACGGCGACGAGAACCAAGGGACCAAGGGCGCGCTTTATGACACCGTACATGCTGAATTCACGGGCACCAGCTATGGCACCTCAACGCACACGTTGCTTACATTAGTCACGCCGCCCACCTCCGACGATGCACGCGCAAATCCGGATTGTCGGCAAACCGGCTATTGGCTTGCGCTGATCCACGACTAGGGCCTCGAACGAGCGCGCGGTGATGCTGTAGTCCAAGACGGGCGGGATCTGATACGCGCTCGCGAGACCTTCTCCACCGCATTTGGCTGCCCGCCAAAGCCCAGGTCGGAATAGCACTGGTCTCACCGGTTACTCACGGGAGCTCTCGGCGATCCACGCCATAGCTTCGCGAGACCGCTGAACCGTGGCTTTGGAGCGCTAAAGCCACTCGCCGAAATCAGGCCTTCGGCGCAAGGTGGACCGTTTTAGACCTCTCGATGATCTGGAGCGCTCGATCTAGAAGCCCCGTCCCCTTGTGCAGGCGTAGTCGACAGATCCCTGGTCACTGGCCATCACCATGTGACCCGACAGGCGATCGACATGAAACCTCCATCCACCGATTTCAACCCAATCGATTGTTGTATCGGTTATCCGTGCCGGGTAAGCACGCCTTTTGTCGAGGTCCCCATTGTCATCACTGACTGTCGAGGCTGTCGTATCGATCCGAAAATAGTAGTGAATTGGATTTGTGACGTCGATGCGATCACAAACCAGCGCGATCATGTCAGCCCTTGCGCTTGTGGCCAGACAAAGAGTTCCTGCTGCGCCCAGGAAGACCAGTAGGACCCCGTAGCAGACGCGAACTGAGATGGTATTCATCATCGTGCCTAGCCTCCAGTTCTCAAACCTGCAAGCCACATCGCATCGGAAGTGCAAGGGCCCTGCGGGAAGAAGAGCCTACCGGGCGATCGCAAGCTTGTTAATGCCGGTTTCGGCGATCTCGTGCCATAGCGCTGTGCGGCGGCCGAACGGCGGCTCTGGCGCGCTAGGTGGCCAACAGCGCTCTTGACAAAGCGTTGCGAAAAAAGCAATACGATTGCATCGCGCTCGCTTGGGTGAGTGCCGCTCATTGAACACGTGAATAGGTACCGGTCACCCCGCCTGAGCATGCGCTCTCGCTAACGGGACGAACCGGCGCGGCCACCTCTTACTCTCGTCGTGACCAGGCCTTGTGCGACCTTCATCCGTCACGCGTGCGAACTTCCGTGACGCTATTTCCGGCTGGAAACAGCCATTGTGCGAATGTGCGAACTTGATTGAGTGACGCAGGCGCCGTCTCGCCGTTGCCCGCTCTCGTGTATGCACACCGTGTGAGGATATGTAGCGGATAAAACCGCGCAGTTCCGCCGATGTAGCGGATAAACGGGGACATGGGTGTGTCTCCTTGCTGGCTCGCCTAACCAATGGCAACACCGAGTGCGCGACGTCAGCTAGGGTTATTGTCCCTTCGCAGCTGTGTCACGCCACCATTTGCCGATCGCGATCGCGATCCCTCCGACAATCATCGCTATGACTCCGAGGTCCGAAGCAAATTCCCGCAATAAGACGCAGATCCCACCGAGCAGCGCAAACAGGCCGCCCATGACCATGATCAAGGTCCCGGCGAATTTCCGAGTCGCAGTGTCGTTCGTCTCAGGCACCTAGGCGATCTCGAATTCGTTCCACCAAATGCCGCCCAGGCGCACCCGCGCGGTAGAAGGTGTTGAACGTGTCGAACGGGTAGATCTTGCCGTCCGGTTCGACGAAATGGACGCAGCTCCGCTTCACGCCGCCGAGGTCGAAATTGAAGCGGTCCATGAACTGCACGATGACGACGCGAAAGGTCTGCTCGTAGGCGACCTCTTGCGGCACCGCCGCATCGGGCAGGCAGCACAGCACCGCGGCGAGCTTGTCGGACGTGTCCGCGGCCGCCGTCGACAGCGACAAGAGATCGAACATCCGCTTGCGCAGCTCGGGATAGGCTTCGAACGTCACCGTGTTCGGCGCCGCGTCGACCAGCACCTCGCGCGGGATGAGCGAGGTGATCGGCGCCACGCGTTTGCCCTCGCGCATGCCGTAGCCGATCGAGATCGCATCCGGATTGCAGGGCAGGGGGATCATATCGTCGAGCCCGAAGACGCCGGCTTTCGCCACCTCGCGGCGCACGTCCGAAAGCAGTACGCGGTGGCGGTCCGCATCGAAGCTCTCGTTGCGGCCCGCGTCTTGGATCGGCTGAAACGTGACGCCGCGCACGCAGCGCCATTCGAGCGCGTGGCGCACGATGTCGGCGACCTCGCCGTCGTTGACGCCTTTCTTCAGCGTCACTACCAGCGTCGTCGAGATGTTGTGCCTATCGAGCGCTTCGAGCGCTTGTTGCCGCACGCTCCGCAAATCGGCGCCGCGCAACTCCATCAGCGCCTCGCGCTTGAGCGAGTCGAATTGGAGATAGACTTCGAAGCGCGGCATGTAGGTCGCGAGTCTCGCCGCGAAGTCGGGCTCACGCGCGATACGGATGCCGTTGGTGTTGATCATCAGATGCCGGATCGGCCGGCGTTTGGCCGCGTCCAGGATCTCGAAGAATTGCGGATGGATCGTGGGCTCGCCGCCGGAGATCTGCACGAGATCGGGCTCGCCCTCGCTTGCGACGAGCGCGTCGAGCATCCGCTCGATCGTGGCGAGATCGCGCGTTCCCGTTCGCTTGATCGAAGAGTCGGCAAAGCAAACGGGGCAGGTGAGATTGCACGCCTCGTTCACCTCGACGATCGCCAGGCACGAATGCTGCTCGTGATCGCTGCACAGGCCGCAGTCGTATGGGCAGCCGTGCTCCGTCTTCATCTGCGGTTTCAACGGCCGGTCGCCGGGCTTGATGTACGACTTGCAGCTTTGCCAGTAGGCGGCGTCCGATGAGATGCGCGTCTTCTGCACGCCGTGCTTCGCGCAGCGTTTCAGATAGAAGACGTCCTCGCCTTCGATCGTGACCTTCGCCGGCACGAGCTCGAGGCACGTCTCGCACAAGCTCGTCGTCTGCGAATGAAACAGATACGGCGCCACCTTCCGGATCGGCGCGGACGACAACGGCAGATCGACCGGACGGTTCATGGGGCTTGCGCTGCCTTTCGCTCGCTCGCGTTGCTGCGCGCGATCATCGCAACGCCGTAGGCGACAAGTCCAGCGCACATCAGGTGAAAATGATTGAACGGACCGATCAGCGTCGGGTACGGCTTCAGGAATTCCCACGCGAAACGCTGCGCGCCATAGACGATCGCTAGCCAATAGAAGCCGTTGCGCATCGCCCAATCCGCCCGTACGCGCAAGCCGAGGACGAATGCGACGAAGAAAAGCGCCATCGTCGCCGACTCGTAGATCTCGACCGGATGGCGCCCGATCCCGTCGCCGAGATCGACCGCCCAGGGCAGCGATGTCGGCACGCCGAACGTCTGATCCGGCAGGCCCGCGAACAAGCAGCCCCATCGCCCGACAGCGACGCCCGCCGCGAACGGCCCGACGAACACGATGCCGGTCGACTGCCTGATGCCGCGCGCGAGCTTGTAGAGCTCGACCGTGACGATCGCGCCGGCGAGCGCACCGGCGACCGAATGCGCCAGCGCGAACACGCCTTGTCCCCAAAAGGTGAAAGAGCCGGAGAGATAGGCGCCGATGACCGCGCCCACGACCAGCGAGGCGAAGTAGCCTCCGTCGGCGACGCGCGCGACTTGCGCCGTCACCTCTTTGAGCCGCCAGCGATAGAGCGTGATGCCGACGCTGAGCCCCGTCGCCCACGCGAGCCCGTCGAAGATCAGGTGGTAATGCGGATTGGTCGGAACAGCGATCATTCGTTTGGCGAGGTTGCAGCGCGAGTGAACAGCGATCAATCTGCCCATGAAGCGCGCGCGGCACAATCAGGGGCAGAACTGACATCCGTGGAAACAAATGGCATCAGCGAATTCCGCGGTTTGGCCGACGCCGGGCGCGCCTACACCTATGTGCTTTCGCGGCCGATCATATTGCTTCGCTCAATTGGATTGTGGTCCCTGCTGGCAATGGCCCAAGTCGTCGGGCTTGAAGTTCTGTTGGGATATGTTGACCTCGAAATCGTCGTCGCTCTCGTAGATGGCCTAACGATATTTGCTGCCGCCGCCGTCGCTGTAGCCTGGCACAGGTTTGTGCTGCTTGGGGTACCCATGCCGGCGTTGCCTCTCGAAGCAACGAAGGCCGCAAGATACGCTCTGCTGTTCTGCCTACTTTCGGCCGCGGTTGCCCTTGTGCTGGGCGCCTTCATCAACATGACGCTTGATCTGCCAGCCACAAATGAAACCAGGATAGTAGTGCTCGCGGTTGCGGCACTCATTGTTTTGGCGCTGCTCGCCGTTGTCGTCCGCTTCAGCCTCCGGCTGCCTGCGATCGCACTCGGTGATCATTCTTTGCGATTGGGCGCATCTTGGGTCGCAACGGCGCGCATATGGCCTGGGCTCTGGCGTGGCACACTTCTCACGCTGTTGCCGAGTTTGTTCGCTCTTCCGGCGCTGAGCGATATGATGGATGAGAATTCGACGCCGGCCGACACGGCGGCGATATTGCTGATCTACGATGTGGCGGCCTTCACCTTTGCGGCGATTTTCGCGGGCTTTCTGTCGTTCGCATATCGAGCCGCCTTTCCGTCGAATCGGCAAGTTGAGTCAATATTCGAGTAGCAAGCGGAGATAGGGAGCCATGCGATTGCTGTTCGGTTGGGTTTTCGTTTGCACCGCGATGCTGGGCCTGCCGATCCTCTATTACTATCGCCCGCCGCTGACCTGGATGGACCGCTTCGGCATGATGACGCAGGTTCGCTTCGCCTATATTCCCGAGCCCTACTTTCAGATCGCGATGGTGATCGTCGCGCTGACCGGCGCCTTCGGCGTCATCCTAATTGCCGCCAGCCGCACGCAGCGGCCGTGAGCCACGTGATGTGCTACTCGGCAGGCGCCTGCGCTGTCGCCGGCTTTGTGGCCCACCAGGCGAAGGCGAATGCGCACACGAGCAGGAACGCTGCGAGATAGAACGGCGCGCCCGGCACATGCACCGGCGATGCCGGATCGATCGCGCGCGCGAAAACCTGCGTGTAGAGGCCCGGCGAGATGATCGACGCGAGACCCATGAGGCTCGCGAGCGCGCCTTGCAGCTGTCCCTGCATATGCGGATCGACGCTGTGCGTCATCTCGGTCTGCGCCGCCGGTCCGTAGATGCCCCAAAGTGCCGCGACCGGAATTGCGACCCACACCCATTCCTCCGTCGGACCCACGGCGTAAAGCAGGAAACCGATGATGCCGAACGAAAGCCCGGTGAGGATCGAGCGCCGCGTCCCCAAGGCTTTGACCACCGGCCCGACGAGCCCGCCGTTCACGATGATGCTCATGACGCCGACGACCGCGAGCGCAATTCCGACCATGCGTGGCGTCCAACCGTAGCGGTACTGCGCGAACCACACGAAGATCGCCGGATAGACGTTGTGTCCGATCAGATAGAAGAAGTTCGCCGTCGCAAGCCCGGCGACCTTTCGGCTGGAGGCGAGGAGATTGAGCGATCCGATCGGATTGGCGCGCAGGATCGAGAACTTCATGCGCCGCTCGGGCGGCAGCGACTCCGGCAGAATGAAGTAGCCGTAGAGCGCGTTCAGCAGCCCCAGCCCCGCCGCCACCCAAAACGGCAGCCTCGGATCGAACGAGCCGAGATACCCGCCGAGCGCGGGTCCGAGCACGAACCCGACGCCGAAGGCCGCGCCCATGAGCCCGAAGGCGGCTGGCCGCTTCTCGACCGGTGTCACGTCGGCGATATAAGCGTTCGCCGTCGAGAAGCTTGCCGCCGTCGCGCCCGAGATCAGCCGGCCGACGACGAGCCACCACAAGTTCGGCGCCACCGCCATCAACACGTAGTCGAGCGCAAGACCGATCATCGAAAAGAGCAGCACCGGCCGTCGCCCGAAATGATCCGACAGCGCGCCTTGGACCGGCGTGCAGAGGAACTGCATCACGGCCCAGCCGACGCCCATGTAGCCGCCGATCTCGACCGCGCGAGGCAAGTCGTCGCCGAGGAAACCTTTGATCAGGTCTGGCCAAACGGGAATGCCGACGCCCATCGCCAGCACGTCGAGCATCAGCACGAAGAAGATGAAGATGACCCCGGCGCGCCGCCCGTCGCCGGCCGCGGCCGCTTCGCTGTCACTCATACGCGGCTCCAGATCGCCCGTCCTTAAATTCGTTGCGCATCGTCACGAAGATATCGTCTTTGGGTCAAGCGTGAGACGTGGAAAAAGGCCGGTCTGCCTCGGCGGTTCAACTCATTTTCGAAAATGCTGGAGGATATGTTGCATCCCACGCACGTTTGCCGAGCGCTCCCGGTTGCAATTCGAGCGCCTGAAAACCGTCGCCGGAATAGGGCGCCTGCAACAACCGGGCGAGCAGCGCCGAAAAGCCGAAGCGCGCGTAATAGGCGGGATCGCCAAGTACGACGATGAGTTCGACGTTGAGCGCCTGCAGTCGGCGCAATCCGTCTTGAACGAGCGCTTGACCGATGCCTTGCCGCTGATGCGTCGGCAGTACCGCGAGCGGTGCCAGTGCGGCGGCGCGAAGCTCGCGATCGATCGAGCGCACGCTGAGCCGTGAAAAGGCGACGTGCCCGACGATGCCCGCGCCCTCACGCTCGGCCACCACTTCGAGCAGCATGTCGCCGTCGGCGCGCAGATCCGCGATGAGCTTCACCTCATCCTCGCCTGCGAAGGCGCGCCGCACGACAAACGCGATGCGCTCATCGTCGCCGTCTCGCCGCTCACGCAAATCGATCATGCGCGCATGTTGTCCTTCGAGCCTGGGCGTGGAAAGAGAGCTAGGCCGCAGCGATTAGACGAACCGCATCGCGCACGATTGCATTGTGGTCGAACGCCAACCTCAGCTTGCGCCACGTGGGCATGAAGGCGGCCGTTGCCGCATCGTCGCCACCACGCACACGACGGCCACGTGACACTACTGCAACGTAAGCGATCGAGATTGTGTGGCCGCGCGGGTCGCGCTTGGGGTTGGAGTAGACGCCGACGAGATGCATCTGCCCAACCTTTAGGCCGGTCTCTTCGCGCAGTTCGCGTCGGGCAGCCGCCTCGATCGTTTCGCCGTACTCCACAAATCCGCCGGGCAAAGCATACTTGCCCTGAAAGGGCTGATTTTTGCGCTGGATGAGCAACAAGTGGCCTTCACTGTTGAAGACTACGAAATCGACAGCGATTGCCGATTGTTTATGCATTGCGCACCAGCACTAGCTTAGAGATCTCAAACGTTAACCAAGTGTTAATACTTGGCCCCCGCGCAGTTAACAGCTTGTTCACCATCACCAGCGAAGTTGTAAATGCCAGCTGCGACGAGCATCGAGCATTCTCCAGGTTTCGACCATCTGATATAGCGCTTGGATGCGACGTCGCGATGGGCAGGATTGTTTGCGTCGCGAGCGTCTCGCTGCGTTTTTGGGGGCCTTAAATGCTCGCCTATGAGGAACTGAAAGGCTCAACCGGCCGGCAAATATTCTTTCGGCCCAAGCGTTACGATGCGACGGAGCTTTTCGCAGGCATCCCCCCGAAGGTTCGGCTGAAATCGTCGACCTACCGCCTGCACAACATTTCGATGACCGGTATCGCCGCCGTCGCGAACCAAACCGTCGAAGATAAGTTCGAGCCAGGCGAAACCGTTCCGCTTCAGGTCATGCAAGCCGGTTTGGTCGTCTTCGAAGGTCGCGCCAAGATCTGCCGCAACGAAAAGACGGTGTTCGGCTCGACGGTCGCGTTGAGCTTGCTCGACGGCGTCGTCGATTTTCATTCGCTTCTCCGCCGGAACGCGCAGGCGCGCATCTCCCAACAGCTTGCGCTGCTTGAGCCGCAAGCCTCCAGTCTCATATTGCCTGAGTATCGCGCGCATTGCGCCGACGTGCTCCGATTCCTACGCTCCTATCGTGCCGTGATCGAGGCGAGCACCACGGGTTACAGCGGCGGGCGCGGTCTCGATCCGAACGATGCCTACGCCATGTGCGAGGAACGCATGGTGCCGCAGTGGCGCACGCTATGGCGCACCGGCAATCAGCTGGTGCGTCCGGCCATGGCCGACAAGAAGATCCTGGAAGCGACCAAGGAATACTCCGAACTCGTCGTGACGCCGGAGCTTTGCGCGGGACCGATGTGGCACCGCAGTTACTTCAAGCCGGCGGGTTATCCCGGCGACTTCGAGATCATGAACTACGTCTACGATTGGCAGCGCGAAGGCGCCGACGTCTATGGCCAACTCCTGCACCGCGTCGGCCTCGAGGTCGCGGAGTGCATCGCCACGCGCATGCATGTGGTGCGCAAGGTAATCGGCGACGTCGTGCGTGCCCGCGCCAACGGCAAGCCGGCGCGCGTCATGAGCCTCGGCTGCGGTTCGGCGCGAGAGGTGCAGCTCTATCTCGAGGACCAGTCGGTTCCCGACGCGCCTGTCGAGTTCACGCTCGTCGATCAGGAGCAAGGCGCGCTCGCCTACGCCTATGAGAAGTGCTACCCGCGAACGGTCGCCGACAAGCCGGGCGCCAAGGTCCGCGCGCTCAACGTGTCGTTCACCGAAGTTCTGCGCGGCGGACTCTGGCTCGACGAGATGGGGCCGCAGGATTTGATCTACTCCGTCGGCCTCATCGACTACCTCATCGACCGGCGCGCCAAGGCTCTCGCGACCCGCTTGTATGATCGTCTGGCGCCCGGGGGGCTGCTCATCATCGGCAACATGAACGAGGTGGAGTTGTCCAACCTCTGGCCGATGGAATTCCTCACCGACTGGCATCTCTTCTATCGCACCGACGCCGAGATGCTGGCCTGGGCGGACGGAATGCAGGACAAAGAGCGGGCCTGGACGGAAACCGAGCCGACCGATCGCGTTCGTCTACTCTACGTCCGTAAAGCAGGCTGACGCGGGCTCAACCCGCAAACATTTTTGCGCAGGGTAAGTTCTGCTGTTGGCGTTGGTGCTGCGACGCCATCGAACAGGCGCGCGCCTGAGGGTCCATCGCAATCCCAAAAAAGAAGCGGGCCCCGAAGGGGGCCCGCCAGATGTGACCGAGATTTCACTCGATCAATTCGTGTCGATGCTAAGCTCAAGCTGGACCGTATGGTCGTCGTGATCGAAGGTCACGGGCAGAAAACCGACGAAGACCTTGTTCTTGACGTCCGGCCCGCGGAAATAGCGATAGCCGACGCCGAGACGAACGCCGTCTTGGATTTCGTAGTTGAGCCCGGCACCGAGCTGCCACGCAAATCCCGATTCTTCCCGAGAGAAGCTCGTGAACGCACCGGCCCCGCCGGAGCTCGTGAACGTCGGGCTGAACGCGCCGTCCACTTTGGTGCGCGCCCAACCGATGCCGCCGCCGAGATAGGGCGTCCACTTCCGCCCCAGGTCGATGTCGTACCAGACGTTGGCCATCACCGAGAACTTGGACTCGTGCGCATTGATCACACCGGAGGAGAAGCCGGACGAGAAAGTGGTCGCCGCCCAACGGCCCTTCTCTTTGTTGCGGCGATACCCTGCTTCGACCTCGGCACGCAATCCGTGCACCCACTGGTCGAGGTGCACACCGATCGCGCCCGAAAGTGCAAATCCGGTTTCGGAATTTTGATGATACGACGTGAACGAGCCGGAGGAAGAGGTGAATCCTGACTTGTCGTTCGCAAGCCAGTTCGCACCGCCGGCGATCGAGATGTAGAAGTCGCCGGCCTGAGCCTGGCTGACGGATGCCATGACAGCGAGCGCCGATGACGCAAGCAGCGTTCGTTTATTGAACATGCGTTTCTCCTGACAATTGTCGTTGGGTCCAAGCTGCAGACTTGGGTCCGCGCCAGAAGCCACCCCTGAGGCTCTGAGGCTTGTCTTCGTGTAAGCGAATCAGCCCGTTTGAAATCAGTGTATCGGTCGATTTATTGACGACATCTAAATTTGGGCCGCCGGCAGCTGTCGGGCCTGCGGGTGTGTCGTTGTAGCGCTACACTCTACCGATGAGTGTGAGTCGCGCCGCAATTACTGGTCAGTCGCCTTCTCATCTGGAGCCGCGCTCCATTCGGCTCGAGACGGAGCACTATGTCGTCCGAACGCTCGAGCTCAGCGACGTCACCGAGCGCGCGTGCGCTTGGTTCGCCGATCCGAGCAAGACAGCCACGATCAACTTGCCCGCTCGCGCCCTTTCGGCCGAGGAATTCGCAGACTACATCGCAAGCCACGACCGCGTGACCGGTCACGCTCTGGGCATTTTCGACAAGGCGACCGGGCTCCACATCGGTCTCTGGGCCGTCTACGTCGATTGGGATCAGAGCGAGTTCCTGATCAATGTCCTCGTCGGCGAGCGCGGCTACGAGCATGGCGTGCGTCGCGAAACGCAGCGCAAGATCACCGATCAGTTCTTCGAAGGTATGGGTTTGGAGACGATGCGTTGCGCTGTGCTGGCCCGCAACGAGCGGCTGGACGGACGCTTCAGCCAGGCCGGTTGGGTGCCGGAACACACGACGTACAAACCATCCGTCAACGGCGAAGCCTTCGAAGAGGTCCGCCACTACAGTCTCACGCGCGAAAGGTGGCGGGCCAACTATCGGGCGTCGCGTGAGCTCCGCGACTTGTCGGACGCGCTGATCCACAACGCGCTTGCCGGAATCTAAGCGCCCAAAAAGAAAACGGGCCCCGAAAGGGACCCGTTCTGAAACGCCGTCTCACTGCGCCGTCAATTGACGTCGACCGTCAGATTAATCAGGACGGAGTGGTTCTCGTTCTGGAAGTTGATGATGTCGTTCTTCCCGAGGAAGACGTTGTTCTTGATCTCCGGCCCTTTGAAGAACCTGTAACCCAGGCCGAGGTTCACGCCTGGCTGGATCGGATAGTTGATCCCTGCACCCAATTGATAGGCAAAGCCGCTCTCTTCGACGGCCCACGTGGTTGCGACAGAAGTGTTGCCGCCGCCGGACGTCGAAGTGACCTGCGCGCCGCCGCTGACTTTCGTGCGGCCCCAACCGGCGCCGCCGCCGACATAGGGAACCCACTTCTGCCCGACGTCGATGTCGTACCAGACGTTGGCAAGCACCGAGAATGTCGACTGATGGCCGTCGATGCGGCCCGACGTGGGACCCTCACTAATCGACGACGCCAGCCAACGGCCCCCGATCTTATTGCGCCGGTAGTCGCTTTCGATTCCGGCGCGAAGTCCGTGGAGCCAATTGTCGAGATGAACCCCTACCTCTGCGCCCAGCAAGAAGCCGACGTGGGAGTCGAGGTGATGCGACGTCAGCTGACAACAGGAAATCGTGAAGTTTGCATCGTTCTGCGGCTGGAAGTTCGCCGCGCCGTGGACACTGATGTAGAAACCGCCATCGGCTTGCGCGGAGCCGACGGACGCGAGCACGGCCAGCGCCGATGACGCGAGCAGCGTTCGTTTGTTGAGCATGAGATCTCTCCTGACAATTGTTCTTCAGTCCAAGCTGCAGCCTTGGGCCTTCGTCAGGAACAACACCCCGAGACGTTCGCTGTTTTGCGTCGGACGCGCGCGAATCAACCTCTCCGTGCAGAGATTATCTGCACGCGTTCTGTCCGTTCGTTAATTTTTTCGATGGTCGCGAAGCCGGCTGATGGCCGTTGCGGCGGAGCAACGATTCGAATGCCGGCTTAGCTCGCGATCCGCAAAGTCCCGTGGGCATCGGTTGGCGCGTCGTCGGTCGTATCCGGGCACACCCTCGAAGCGGGCAATTCGACACGCACCGTTGTGCCCGAGCCCACCTGGCTCGCGAGCACGAGGCGTCCGCCGTGAATCTCGACGACTTTCTTGGAATAGGGCAGGCCAAGCCCTGTGCCGCCGTGACGTCGCGACAACGCGCTTTCGACCTGTTCGAACGGGCGTAGCACCCGATCGATATCTTTGGCCGGAATCCCGATGCCGGTGTCCTTGACGACGAGGTCGATCCCCTCGGTCGGAGAGACCCGCATATTGATCTCGACACGGCCGCCGCTCGGTGTGAATTTCACGGCGTTCGACACCAGGTTCAATGCCACCTGGCGGAACAGGCGCGCATCGACGATCACTTTTGGCGCTGTGTCGTCGCCGCTGTAGCTCAAATCGACCCGTCCCTCGATCGCCTTGTGCTGACACATGCGCAAGGTGGCTTCCATGATCTCGTTGATATCGGTCGGCTGCTCGGAAAGCTCGAGCTTGCCGGACTCGGCTTTCGCCAAGTCCAGGATGTCGTTGATGATGGCGAGCAGGTGCTTGCCCGAGTCATGAATATCGCCCGCGTATTCCATATACTTCGGCGAACCGAGCGGCCCCATGAGTTGTTGCACGAACATCTCGGAGAAGCCGAGGATCGCGTTCAGCGGCGTCCGCAACTCGTGGCTCATGACCGCGAGGAATTCGCTCTTGGCGCGGTTGGCGGCCTCCGCCTCGTCGAGCAGAGCGCGCATGACGTCGTTCTTGTGCTCGATGATCTTCTGCGCGACGTAGTTGCCGCGAATGTGCGTCTCGAGAATATAGCTCGAGAACACGCCGACGGCCGTCGCCATACCGAGGAAGAAGTTGTTACTCAGGTAGTCGTGAGCGCTGATCGGGTTCACGAAAACGCTCACCACCTGGTAGCTCGCCCAAATGCCGATCGTCACCATCAGCGAGTAGGCGAAACGCAAACCCAATAGGCTTCCGCAATAGATCACGACCATGATCAGGCCGGCGTAGTACTGGCTGTTGAGCGGCGCGCTCAACACGGCCGTCATCAGCACGACGCCGAAGCCCGCGCCGCCCATTGCGATCGCCAGCGCCGGTTGAACGTACTTGCCGAAGCTTTTTGTGAAGGATGCGGCGAACACGATCATCATGATCGGCACCGCGAAGCCGTAGCGGATCGCCCACAGCTTGCCGACCTCTTGCGCACCGACGATGGAGTCGAGGAAGCCGAACGCGCCGTAGAGGACGACGGCCGCGCAGAGATAGAGACGGATGAACGGCAGCGAAGACGCAAACGATCGGGCGGAGAAGTCGCGTTCGACCTCCGGGTCTTTGAAGAGGAGGAGGATGCGGTTCAGATCGAACCGCCGAGCTCCAGCCTGATTGGGTTCGGCTTCCACCGCCATTTGGCCCGAAGATGCTGGCGTTGTTTCGAGGTCTGAAGCTAACCGAGGGCGAGTTAAGGACAGTCTTCTCTCAATGGTTAGCGGACCATTCAAAATTGTTGATTTTTCCTTGCTTTAGCGGCGGTTTCGGACCCAAGATGAGCGCAAAATAGGGGTGCCTGAGGGAACGAGATGGGGGCGCATTGGCGCGTGGGGCGCGCAATGCTGGTGGTGGGCAAGCGCCGTTTGCGGCGCGGTTCCATTGCAGCGGGTGGAATGCTGATCGCAGCGATTGCCAGCGCTCAAGGCGCAGGCTTCGCGCTGCGTGAATATTCGCTGTCCGCCGAAGGCTCGGCCTTCGCCGGCGCAAGCGCCCTGAGCGATGAGCCCGGCGGTCTGTCCTACAACGCGGCCACGAGTTCCGGCGTCGGCACCTGGGACATGTCGATGACCGCGGGCTTCATCGACCCTGACACCACCGGCACGTTCTCGGTTGCCGAGACGAGCTTCGCGACGCCCACGGGCGGCGACAGCCAGGTGCGCGAAATCCAAGATGCGGTCGAACCGGGCATGCAGCTGCGCTACCGCCTGTCGGAGCAGTTGACCGCCGGTCTTTCGGTGACGGCGCCGTTCGGCCTCGGGACCAAATATCGGAACGATTGGGCGGGGCGGTACTACGCGCTTGAATCCAAACTCATCACCGTTAACGCGGCGCCGTCGCTTGCCTATCAAGTTACGCCGGAGTTAACGCTCGCCGCCGGCGCTCAGGTCGAATACGCGACTGGCACGCTCTCGAACGCGATCGACTTCGGCACCATCGGCGCCGCCAACTCCGTTCCCGGTGCGGTGCCTGGCACGCAGGACGGCAAAGTCGAATACACGCCCGCTGGTTGGGCCTACGGCTATCTCGTCGGTGCCCTCTGGCAACCGCAGCCGGACTTGCGGATCGGCGCCTCCTATCGCTCGGAGCTTAGGCACGACGTGAAGGGCGGCGTCGATTTCACGCTCGATTCAGCCGGCATCGGAGCGACGCTGTCGACGCTCTCGGGCGCCTTCGTCGACACCAAAGGCCGATCGACCCTGACGCTGCCCGCGGTCGCGGCGCTTGGCATCGCCTACGACGTAACGCCCCAACTGACGCTGATGGCGGAGTACGATTACACCTGGTGGAACTCGTTCGACGAATTGCGGGTGAAGTTCGCGAACCCGCTGCAGCCCGACAGCTTTCAGACCTACGATTACAAGAACACCTACTTCGCGAGCATCGGCCTGCGCTACCGGCCGAACCAAGACTGGGTTCTGCGCACGGGCGTCGCCTTCGATCAGAGCCCGACGCGCGATGCCACGCGCGATCCGCGCATCCCCGACAACGATCGCAAATGGATTGCTCTATCCGTCGGCTACAATCTGACGGAAAGGACCGCGATCGAAGCCGGCTACTCGCGCCTCATGTTTCCCGACGGCCGGATCAATCTCTACGCGACGACGCCCGGCAACGAAGCGCGCGGCAATCTCGTCGGCATCACGCGCGCCAACAGCGACGTCTTCTCGCTCCAACTTTCCTTCCACTGATCGCAGGCGAGCCCTGCGTTAACGTTTGCGCACCTGTCGCGCGCGACGAGTCTCGACGGCGCGCGCCGAATTCTCTATACTTAATAAAGAGTTAACGGACGGCCCTGGCGATATGAACGTTGCGCATTTCGATCGAATGACATTGACGCCCTTTGCGCGTCGCAACGGCGCCTATTCGATTGCGATCTTGGCTGTCGACATCGTCGCCTATGCCGCGGTCGTCTACATGGCCATCGTCGCCGACAGCATCTGGCTCAAGCTCTTCGCATCGTTCGCGGCCGGCGTGATGATCGCGCTGATGTTCATCGTCGGACACGACGCCGCGCACCAGAGCTTCTCCAATTCGAAGCTCGTCAATCGCATCTTCGGCACGATCGCGCTCTTGCCGGGCCTGCATCCCTATACGCTCTGGGAATATCACCACAACAAGATCCACCACCGCTTTACGGCGCAGATCGGCGTCGACAACGCCTTCCCGCCGATGTCGGTGGAGCAATATCTCGCCGCGACGCCGATGCAGCGCGCCTACTATCGCTTCATGCGCTCGCTGTGGGGGCAGCCCTGGTTCTATCTGCTCGACGTTTGGTGGCCGCAAATCTACACGCCCTTCGACGGCAAGCAGCCGAAGCTCTCCGGCGAAACGTGGGCTGAGCTCGCGCTCGTTTATGCCTACACCGTCGCCTTCGCGGCCCTCGTGATGTGGATCGCGCACGAGCGCGCCGACGGCTACTGGCCGATGGTCGAGGCGTTGATCTTCGCGTTCGTCATTCCGTTCCTGTGGTGGAACGTGTTCATCTCGTTCCTCTCGATCGTCCAGCACACGGGACACGACGTGCGTTGGATGATGCCGACGGGCGTGCCGTCGACGGCCGACCAGCAGCTTGCCGGCACCGTGCACGTGGTCTTGCCGGACGCGATCTGCTGGCTCTTCCATCGCATCATGCAGCATCCGGCACACCATCTGAACGTCGGCATCCCGCTGCAGCACCTGAAGAAGGCCGAAGCGCAACTCGAGGCGACGGAGCCGCGCACCTTGGTCCACGTCTGGACGCCGACTTACCATTGGCGCCTGACGCGCGACTGTCAGCTCTACGACACGCGCACCAATAGCTGGTTGCGCTTTGCCGACGTGCCTGTCGCCGAGCGCCAACCGACGAAGAAACTCGCCGCCGCCTAGCGCGCCGCGTTCATCACGTTGTTCGACATCTCTGGGTCCTGCGTCTCGCTGACGGCGAACGCGGCGACCGATGCGTGCGTCTCAGGCGTGATCACCAAGATGAACACGCGCCGTTCTTCGCCGGGCACCAACACCCCAATCCGGCAGCGCACGAGCGCACCGGCTATGGTGCAAGGCTCAGCGTTTCGAGCCGCCGCTCCCGGCGGCAGCGATATCAGCAGCTCCACGCCCAGCGCTGCGTCAGGCCCGTCGTTGGTCACGACGACGCTGTAACCGAGCGTGTCGCGCGGCCGCGCATAGTTGAGCCGCGCGGATCTGATTTCGATATCGGCTGAGGAAGAGGGCAGGGCTGCGGCAATTGCAGCGGCAAAGAACAGGCTCACCGGAAGTTTCCTCGCTTGGCGCCCGCCTCGACGCAAGCTTCGACGATCCAAATGGCAAAACCAAGGCACACGGAACGGCCCCGGCTTGACAATAGTTATAAAATCCGTGAAATATTATCAAACATGGAAACATATGTGAGGTGCGCAGCATGAAACCTCCTCCCAAGGGCTGGCCACGCATTTCCAATTCCGTCTATTACGAGAATCCCGCTCGCGCCATCGATTGGCTCGTTGAAGCTTTCGGGTTCTCCGTCCGTTTGAAGGTCGAGGGCGAAGGTGGTCGGATCGAGCATTCGGAGCTCGAATTCGGCGATGGCCTCGTCATGGTCGGCGGCGTCGGCGAGGATCACGACCGGCCTGACACCACCCATCACCGCTCCCCCAAACAAATCGGCGGCGCCAATACGCAAGTTATGTGCATCCACGTCGACGACGTCGACGCGCATTGCCGGCGTGCCAGGAATGCCGGCGCCAAAATCACGCGTGAGCCCGCGACGACGGACTACGGCGCCGACTATTGGACCGACCGAACGTACGGATGCGTCGATCCAGAGGGCCACCAATGGTTCTTCATGCAGCGGATTTCGGGCGGCCAATGAAGCAGCATGTCGACGTCACACTCGAGGCCCTCGCCGATCCGGTTCGCCGTGGTGCCATCGACCTCCTGCGCAAGAAGCCGCGGCGCGCCGGCGAGCTTGCCGACGCATTGGCGCAAAGCGCACCGAGTATGAGCCGCCATTTGCGCGTGCTGCGCAAGTCGGGCCTCGTCGAAGAAGACGGTATCGAAGACGATGCGCGGGTGCGCGTCTATCGCCTGCGCGCCGAACCGTTTCGCGCACTCAGCGATTGGCTTGCCGAAGTCCAAAATTTCTGGAACGCGGAACTCGCCTCGTTCAAGGCGCACGCGGAACGTACGCGCAAGATCAAATGAGCGCGAATGTCAAAGCCGGTGACCACGCAACGGTCACGATCACCGTTGCTGTCGATCGCGCGGTCGCGTTTGACGTGTTCACGCGTGAGACGGATCTATGGTGGAAGCACGGTCCAGCCTACCGCATGAGCGGCCGTACTCCCGGGACGTTGATGTTCGAACCGCGGGAAGGTGGTCGCCTCTTCGAGAGCCACAACAGTCCGAGCGGCCGGCAACTCTTCGAGTATGGACGCATCAAAGCTTGGCAACCGCCGGCACGCCTTGTCTTCGAGTGGCGCAACGCGAATTTCGCGGCAAACGAAGTCACTGAAGTCGAAGTCCTCTTCGAGGAGATTGCAGGCGGAACTCGAGTTACGCTGCACCATCGCGGCTGGGCGAGTTTGCGTCCCGGTCACCCGGCGCGCCACAACCTCGAACCCGCCGGCTTCAGCCGCATGATCGGGATGTGGTGGGCCGACCTCCTGACCTCGTATCGATCGCGGATCGGCTGAGTTTTGACAACCGCTGGCAGCCAGCCGGCCTCTCCACAAGGGGAGACGACAGGGCTCGCCTTTGCTATGCCTTTGCCCGGCAAAGCAGGAGCCCCAGATGTTCGTCACGGTCAACGGTCAGCGGCTATTCTTCGACGTCGTAGGCGAGAAGCTCGCCATCGACGGTCCGCGCATGCGTGAGAAGCCGACCTTGATCGTCATGCACGGCGGACCGGGCTTCGATCACACGTCGAACAGGCCGGAGTTCGACCAGTTCGCCGACATCGCCCAGGTCGTCTATTTCGATCATCGCGGCAACGGCCGCAGCTGGCCGTCGCCGAAGAACACCTGGACGCTGGCGCAATGGGGCGACGACGTGAAGGCCCTGTGCGATGTGCTCGGCATCGAGAAGCCGATCGTATTCGGGCAATCCTTCGGCGGCATGGTCGCGCAGTCTTACGCGACGCGTCACCCCGATCATCCGCGAGCCGTTATTTTCTCGTCGACAGCGGCGCGCATGGACATGCCCGCGAGTCTCGACATCTTCGAGCGGAAAGGCGGACCGGATGCCCGCGCGATCGCTCATCGATTTTGGAACGAAGGCACCGACGAACAGTTCGACGAATACATGAAGAAGGTCATGCCGCTCTACAACACGACGTCTCGGGCCGGCGGTGAAGATGCGCGCGGCCGCGCCATCATGCGTCGCGAGGTGTATCGCCACTTCTCGCTTCCGGGCGGCGAGCTTCTGGCAATGGATTTCCGCGCGGCCCTAGCCAAGGTGACCTGTCCGGCGATGATCTTGGCGGGTTCCGAAGACCCGATTACGCCGCCTCATCTGGCAACCGAGATAGCTTCATCACTTCCGCCCGGTGCGCGGCTCGAGATATTTGATCGCTGCGGACATGGAGCGTTTCGCGACGACCCGGCACGCGTCTTTCCCGTCATGCGCGCATTTATTGTGGAACAGCCGTCATAGGTGTAGCGCGCGGCGCAATCGGAACGAGCAATGCTCCGGTTGCGTTACTCCAAACGAGTGCAGTAAAAATGGTTAACGGCATTATGTTCGCGCTGAATTAACTTGGCTTGCGGCGAACGTCACAAGTAACTCCTGGCGGCGCAAGGTTTACATCGTTAGGTATCCCGCGCATTCTAATTGGGCGTACTCCTATCGAGTCATGCGTATACGTCGGGAAATGGGGGCGGCGCGGACGGATGGTTCAACCGTCTCGACTGCGTTGCGCGCGGGTAGAAGAGCAACTCTTCGTGCCGTGCCGAATATGGGGACACACGTGGAAGGCATGTCTGTTTGGCTGATCGACGCGCATCCTCTGATGCGCGCCGGTTTGAAGGCGCAACTCGACGGCAAGGGATTCGCAATTGTCGCCGAGGGTGCGTCTCTGGCGGACGTCTTCCAAAAGAGTGAGAGCGGTGTTCCGCACCTCATCGTTGTCGATCTGAATTTGGGTCTCGCTGTCCTTGGTGAAATCAAGACGTCGCAGCCGAGCGCGCGCGTCGTGGTGATGGCCGAGCACGCGGAGCTTTCGCATTTGGTCGACGCCTTCGGCGCGGGTGCCGACGGCTACATCTTGAAGAGCATCTCGACGGATGCACTCGTCGAATCTTTGCGTCTGGTCGGACTCGGCGAAAAAGTGTTTCCGGGAATCGTCACGAATTACCTGAGCATGTTGGGCGCAACCAACGGCAACAACGAGCGGGTGCGCGTCGGCGACGTTCCGTTATCGCAGCGCGAGCTCGACATTATCCGCCATCTCGCCGACGGCCATTCGAACAAGACGATCGCCAACGAGCTTTCGATCACCGAGGCGACCGTCAAGGTTCATCTCAAGACCGTCTTGCGCAAGATCGGCGTTGCCAACCGTACGCAGGTCGCAATTTGGGCGGTCCAGCACGGCATCGTCAAAGGACCGAGCATCAACGGCGGCATCAACGGTCGAGTGGTCAGCAGATCGCGCTGACGCTGTCGCGCGCCTATCGTCCTAGTAGTATCGGCGGCGGTGGAACGAGCTACGCTCGTCGAGCTCCGGGCGCGGCCGGAAATGCATCATCGGATCGAGATCGGGGCGTACGTCCGGCCCGACGGTGGGATGAACGCCTGGCATGTAATAGACAGCCGCCGTCCATTGGTCGGTCGCCGTACCGATGCCGGTGCTGGGCACGCCAGCGACGCGATCGGTCCAGGTCGAGATGACGTAGCCCGGATAATTCAGCAGGAAATAGTCGGTGTACGCGCGCGTGTCCGGCGGCGGCGCCAAGAAGTAGTTGAAGAGCTGATTGTTGTAGTAAGCCATCCGTTGAGCGCTCTCGAAGTGCCGCCCCATCGGCGCAACGGTCGTTCCTGGCAGCGTCGTATTGCTTGCATTGGTCGAGAAGACAAAGCCGTTTCCCGAAATCAGGAGGTCCGGTCGAGAGGCGGCGAGGTCAGCATTGACGGCCGCCGTCTCGCTCACCACGCCTGCCGAGCTTTGGATGGTGACGCCCGCGTCACCGGCATCTGCATAGGCGCTCGCTGGCGCAACAATACTTGCAGCGACTAACAGGCTCAGACTTGAGATGGAGCGCATTGATCTGATCTCCTCGTGCCGCCGGCAGGCGAATTCGACCGCGACTCATGTGTATCAGAAGATGGCAAAACGCACGCCAGGCGTGAAGCACCACGAACGGCTAATCCCAAAGAGATAGTCGCATCACCCGCCAAGGTCACGCGCCGCGAACTCCGCGACGTTTGACACCACAAGAAGGCAGCCTGAATCGGCTGAAATGCGCCCTGCACGTTCGGGGTAGCCCGAAAGGATAGGGGTAGGCGTCCCTGACGCTTTCGCTCGTTTGTGTGTCGTCTTGGGGTACCCCTCAAGCGCAACTGCTTACGCTTCCTCGCCATCAAACGACCCGGCCGCCGCCGCTAGAGTGCCCCCCACAGAATACTAGAAAAAATCGCGCGAATTATCCGCGCTTGGGTTGGTTCGCATTCGTCCTTGGTTGGGGGTTTCATGAAACGCCTATTGGCGCTCGCATCTATCCTGCTCGTATCGACTGCGTTGAGCGCCTGCGAAGGCATAGCGCCCGGTGACTACACCGGCGTCAAACCGCTGATCGTCTATCCGGTCACGAGCAACGACACACCGTACAGCCAGTGCCTGCGCAAGTTGGCGACAATCCCTGCATCGAGCTTGCCGGTCTTCGCTGTCGGCGAAATTGCCGACAAGACGGGTCAAGTGAACTTCGGTGAGCAGGGCGGCCGGCCGTTGAGCCAAGGCGTCTCCGAGATGGTGATGTCGGCGCTCTACAAGACCGGCAAGGCGCACCTCGTCGAGCGCTTCGACCTTCGCATTCCGCTGGCCGAAGTGAAGCTCTCCGAGCAGAACCGTTTGTCGCGCTCGGTGACCGAGTTCGGTGAGGGCGGCCGTTTGCCCGGTACCGATTTCATCATCGTCGGCGCGCTCACCGAGCTCAACTACAACATCGTCACCGGCGGCGCCGGCTTGCGCGTCATGGGGATCGGCGGCGGCGCGCGCATGGCCGTGCTCAATGTCGCGCTCGATCTGCGCGTGATCAACTCGAAGAATTTCGCTGTCTCTTACGTTTCATCGCTGCAGAAGCAGATCTACGGCTACGAAGTCGAAGCCGACGTCTTCCGCTTCTTCGGCGACACGCTGGTGGACTTCCAAGCGGGCCATGTGCGCAACGAGCCGCTGCAATTGGGCGTGCGCGCCGTTTCCGAAATGGCCGTCTACCAGATCATGACCGACTTCTTGAAGCTACCGAGGGATCCGAGCTGCGCCCTCGTAGAGAACGACCACGTGTCGTCCTATCTCGAGCAGCTCAAACCGAATGGGGAGACTCATTAATGAAGAGGCTCATAACCGCACTGCTCGGTGCGACAGCAATGAGCGTCATGGCCGGTGGTTCGGCCCTGGCGTTCAATAAAGTAGACTGGAAATGGGATGTCGATGTCGACACCCACATCGATATCCATGCGAACATCGATGTTTGCGTAAATCCTGACGGTCTCGTCCAGGTCGAGAAGTTGCAGATCTTCATCGGCAACGTCTATGCCTCGTCGACCGTGCATGACATCCACAACTATCAATACAATCCGGGCTACGAAGTGCAGTACATCCCGGTGCTCGTATACGATGGCAAGGGTGAGCATGACATCAAGCCGTCGATTTACGACGGTAAGAAGGGCAAGAAAGAGGATCCGAAGGAGCCTCCTAAGCCAGAGGTGAAGGAGATCAGGATCCCCGTCGTCTATCCGAAGGCTCTCGATGCTCGTATCGATCTGCCGTCGGTGGTCAGCGTCGCGACGGCAGTCGGCAACAACCAGAACATCGTCTCCGACGTTCCGGTTTACTTGCACGACGGTCAGTTCGTGGCCAACTCTTGGTTCAATTGCGACGTTTGCGACTCCTATGGAGACATCGTAGGGGTGAACTCGCAACCGGGTGGCGACGGCAAGGACGGCAAGGACGGCAAGGACGGCAGCGGTGGGAATCTGAACACCACGCTTGCCGAGCTGTTCACGATTGGCGCTCTCGCGGGCTTCATCGCGCCGGCAAGCATCGAAGCGTACTCGACTGTCTATGACATCAAGAACGCGACGGTGGATTCAAGCGCGACGGCAGTCGCCAACAACATCAACGTCACGCTTGAGTCGAGCAATTTGGACAACCACGTCCTAATCGCCGACATCACGCAGTTCGCCTACGCGAATGTGACGGCGGTGTCGAACGTTTGTGACGTGTCGTTGCACGACTACAAGAACCTGTCGCCGACGGATACCAGCACAGACGCCAACCCGCTTGGGTCGACGCTGGGCCGTCCGATCGTCAGCTCGGTCGCCACAGCGGTCGGCAACAACGTCAACATCACTGTTGGCGTGCCGTCGACGAACTAAGGTACTGCAGGCTCAATCAAGCAATCCGGGTGGGCGCTCCTCAGGTGCCCACCTGTTTGACCAAAAAGAGCGAGATTGATGGTGGGTGCGATGAACAGGCTTGTGATGGGAATGATGATCACTGTTGCCGCGTCGGTATTGGCGTCGGGCGCCGCCCGCGCCGACGATCCCCTGATGGGTAAATCACCTTGGAATTTTGATCCGGTGAACCGCGCCGGCGTCGCGGTCGCGATGAAGAATGTTGAGGACGGCGGTAGCGGAAGCGGCAGCGGCACGACGATCGTTTGCGGCGGCACGAGCGGTGGTTCGGGCCACGGCGCGACGGGTGCTGGCTCCTCCGCGACGGGTAACTCCAGCTGCATCATCGTCAACAATTCGGACGGCAACATCATCGATGTTGGCCAGGCTTCGAACGGCAATCAGAGTTCGGACTCGACGGCGAATTCCGAGACGAGCACGTCGAACAACAAGAGTGCAGCCGACGATGTTCTGTCGATCTTGAACGGACCGGGTACGCCGTAAGAGTTTGAGCTAGGGAAGACCTCATGAAGAGTGCAGTCGCTTTCGCATTGACATTGGCGTTAATCGGTTCGGCCGCCGATCTTGGTTTTGCCGCGCCTTCCGATGCCGAGATCCAAAAGGCGGCAAGGCAATGCTTCGGCAAAGAACCGACCAACTGGACGACGATGGCCAACGCATGCACGGTCATTGTCAATTTGCAGGAGGCGTCTGCCAGCAACAAAGCGCGCGCCTACTACAACCGGGGCTCGGCCTATTTGCGCCTCGGCGGCGGTCAGAACGCATATGAGGACTTCACGGCGGCGATCAACTTGGTGCCGAAGTTCCCGATGGCGCTCGTGGCGCGCGCAGGGATACTCGCCGGCCGGGGCAAATACGATCAGGCGATCGTCGATTTGGATAAGGCGATCGCGGCGGATCCGAAGTTTGCGCCGGCCTATTCCGATCGAGGCATGGCCTACGCCGGCAAAAAGGACTTCGACAAGGCGATCGTCGACTTGAACAAGGCAGTCGAGTTGAATCCGACCGACCCGGACAGCTACGCCGTTCGCGGCTCGGCATACGCCATGTCGGGCGACAACAAGAAGGCGCTGGCCGACCTCAACAAGGCGATTCTGATGAATCCCCGCGCGGTTACCGCACTCTACAATCGCGGCAAGGTCTATGCGGCGATGAAAGATGCAGCCAACGCGAAGGCCGACTTCAAGGCCGTGCTCGCGATCGATCCCGACAATCAGCTCGCGAAGGACGAGCTCAAGACGCTCGGCGGAGCCTAGACCGATGCGTTGGGCGATCGTATGGCTGGCGTTGATCGGGCTGGCATGCTTGCCGGCGGCTTCGTTTGCCAAGGCGCCGAAGTCGTCGAGGCCAAAGCCGGGTCAGCTGACGACGACGGACTTGCGCACCTGCCTGGGTCTCAACGGCTCCAAAGCGAAAGAGCAGATCGCCGCCTGCACCAAGATCATCAATTCGGGGAACGTGAAACACCCTTACGAAGCCGATTACTACGCGACCCGCGGCTCGGCCTATCTTCACACGCATCAGCTTGACCTTGCGCTCGCCGATCTCAACAAGGCGCTGTCTGTCCGCAAAGGCCCGGAGTTTTATTTCGAGCGCGGTATCATCTACCTGGCAATGAACCGCTTCGCTGACGGCAAGGCGGACTTCGCCGAAGTGATACGTCTCAAGCCGAAGTTCGCGCAGGGTTACATGATGCGCGGCGTCGCCTCCTTCATGACCGGGGACTATGATGAAGCGTTGCCTTACTTCGACAAGGCCGTGAAGGCTCAGCCGAGTTACTACCAAGCGCTCTTCGCACGCGGCGTGACCAAGCAGAAGGTCGGCGACTCTTCGGGCGACAAGGACATCGCTGACGCTCGCGGCATGAGCTCTTACGTTGATCGGGATTTGGCCCCGTTCGGCGTCAAACCGGAAAGCTGAGCAGGCGGCGTTCTACTGCCAAGTTGGGCATGATAGGGTTTGTCGAGTCGCTCGAACGGGCGACAAGCGAAGGGACATGCCCACATGCGCTTTACGACACTCTTGATTGCCGCTGCCGCGTTGTTTGCGTTCGTTTTGCCGGCCCAAGCCAAATCGATTCCAAGCGCGGGCCTGACCCGCGGTGAGGTCGCGACGTACCTGAAATCGAAAGGCTACCCGGTGACGGCCACGAAGGACGGCAACGGCTTGTCGATCTTGAAGGCGACGACGCCTGCCGGCGTCAATTTCGACATCTACTTCTTCGACTGCAACAAGGTCGGCCGCTGCCCGTCGATCCAATTCGCCGCCGGTTGGTCGGTGCACAACAAGGTACCGCTCGACCGTCTCAACTCGTGGAATCGAGGCCGCCGCTACATGCGCGCGTACACGCAGGAGGGCGGCGCGCTCTACGGCGAGGTCGACATGATCTTGGCGCCCGGTGGTTCCTACCAGCAGTTCGAGTCCTACCGTACGCTCTGGGACAAGCTTCTCGTCAAATTCAAAGATCACTTCGGACTGTAGAAGACCAAGTCTGCATCGTCCCGGCCTCGCCCGAGGCCGGGCGATGTCGGAGGGAGAGCGACAGGCTCGTCACTCCTCCTCGTACTCCTCGCGGCGCCGCCGCTTGTGCAGACGCACGACCCCCTTGATCGCGCGATCGAGACGGTTGGGCCCGGCGATGTGCTTGATGAAGTCGGTCCGCGCGCCGCCGACCTCGACGATCTCCAGATTGCCGACGCCGACCAGGCGCTGCCACCAGGACTGATGGATGCGCGTTTCCGTAATCCTGTTCAGGTCGAACTCGCGCTTCTCGAAGTTGAAGATGCCGCCCACGATGATCAGCGTTGCGTCGCCCGTGACGCGGTCGGTGAACACGCCGTAGCGCCAGCTTGACCACAGCGCCACGTGCAATACCAGCAGAGCGCTCGCGAAGTTGAGCGGGAAATAGGCCATCGCCACGGGCCCGTTGTTCGGTAGGACGGAATAGACCCAATCCATCCAGTCGAACCATGGCGCCGACACGAAGACCAGCATCGTCGCTAGAACCACCAGCCACCGCGTGAGCCGTGCCGCGAGCTTGAAGAACGGTATCGAGGAGAATTCCCGTCCGGCATAAACGAGGACGAGCCAGGCCGAAACCAGGACCGCGATCGTCGGCCAAGTGTTGGCGCGCCCGGCGGCCACCAGATCCGACACCGCAACCGGCAGCCAGCCGAAGACGGCGTTGGCGAACGCCGCGAACGGCCCGCTGGGTCCGGTTATGCCGGCATGTATGTACGCGAGCGCGCTTGAGCACCACTCGGCGAACATGCCAGGAAATTTACGAACGGCGTTCGCCGCCAGTCCGACGAAGAACAGCGTCGTGAAGAACGCAAGCCAAATCGGCAGCCACACGATGTACCACGTGGCCGAACGCGGTCTCTCCGGCGGGAACAGATCTTCATTGAGCTCCGCGTCGTCACCGTCGTTGACGGCGCCCGAGCGAATGTCACGAAACAGCACCAGCCAGTGCAGTCCGGTGATGTATCGTAGGTCTTCATTTCGATGCGCATATGCAGTCACGCGGCTCGCGCCGAGGAACGGCAGGCGCGCCAACTCGATCCACAGCCAGGTTAGGGAGAATGAAACCCAGCCAAGCCATGTCCAGGACTCGGCGCTCTGAGCCTTGATGAACAGATTGGCGGCGAAGCTTTGATTGGGATCGCTCGGCGGTCCGCCGAGCCAGAATGCTGTCGCTTCGATGATGAGGCTGACAGTGAGCGCGAGCCACCGCAGAAATCTCAGACTTCGGAATGCGAGCATATTGTTTGCGCCGCAACGGCGCCCCTCCTTCTTTCTTGACCGAGAATCTATGCCTCTCGTCACATGCCGGACACGCAATCCTGGCATTTCGGAAATGCAGTCGCACCCCTTGATTGTTACAGCGTCCAGACGTTGCAGGGGTTTGACCGGCTATATTGTGCCCTCACATGACGTTGCCGCTAGGACAGACGTCGTGCGCGCGAAGCGCGCGGCCTCCGGCGATGATCAGCATGAGACGCTGCTCGGCTCGCGCGCCTCGCCCGTCGGTTGTGCGCCTTTTCGGCCGTTCGCCGGGAAGGCCAAGGCCTTAATCCGCTGTTGACCATGCGAGCGGCGCGGCTCCGCGCTCCGCTCACAAAAGCTACTTTTAAGAAGAGTTTGATACGCTCTTTTGCTTCTTGGTTCGCAGACAAGAGCCGGCCACGACATGATCAGCGCCCTTCGCGCGTTCAATGCGTTGCAGATTGCCGCCGCGCTCGTGAGCGATGACGGCCGCATTCTCTCGGCCAACGAAGCGCTGTCCGACATCTTTGGTGACACGCCTGCATCGCTCGAAGGCGCGGACCTGCACGACCTGCTGAGATCGCGCGCGACGAAATTGATCGGCGAGGGCGCCGCAACCTCGTATTGCCTCGTCGTGGACGGATCGCCGAAGTGGCTGCGCCTCGATCGCCGCCAAATCGACAACCGCGCTGTCGTAGTCCTGACCGACGTGACGGTCGAGCGCACGCAGATCGAGGAACAGCGCAACTTCTACAGCGTGCGCGATCGACTGTTGCTCGATGGGCAGGTCGGCACCTGGGGGTACGACCCGGACGCGGACCTGTACCGGTTCTCATCGGAGCTGGCGCTCGGCCACGAACAGGCGACCGCGCCCGTTCCCACCCAAGTGCTTCAATTGATCCAGCATGCCGCCGATCGCGACAAGGACACTGCGATCCGCGAGCGCATCACCCGCGAAGGCGGCGTCGCCAACGCCGAGATGCGCTACCGCGCCGCCGACGGATCGTGGACGCATCTCGCCGTGCATTATCGCTCGGGGCGTAAATTGCCGTCCGGCCGCTACGAGATGTTCGGCATCAGCCAGGACATCACCGCTGTTGCCAAGGCGCGCGACGAAGCAGCTCAATTCTCGCAGCGCCTTGCCCTGGCGCTGAAGGCCGCCGAGGCCGGTGTTTTCCAATACGACTTCAAGGCGAAGTCGTTTTGGGCCTCGCAGGAGCTGACCGAGATGATCGGCGCCGATACCGTCGAGATGCTGCGTCAGGAGCCGGCCGCCCTTTTCATTGCCGCCGACCGCGCGCTCGCGCGCGAGTTCTTCGTCAAGGCCGCTCAAGGCACCGCGCGCTCCATCGATTTGCGGATGATCGGTGTTCGCGGCACCCGTTGGGTCCGTTTCTATTTCGACGTCAAGAAGAAGAGCGCGGACGGCGCCCCGCTCCGCGGCGTCGGCTTGTTGATCGACATCGACGAGCGTAAGCGTCAGGAGATCGAGCTTGCCGAAGCGCGCCGCGCCGCCGACTACGCCAATCGCACGAAGACCGAGTTCCTGGCGAACATGAGCCACGAGCTGCGCACGCCGATGAACGCGATTCTGGGCTTTGCCGGTCTCATCGAGCAGCAAGCCTTCGGGCCCATTTCCGAACGCTATCTCGAATATGTCGGCCACATTCGCGGCAGCGGCGAGCATCTGCTCGATCTCATCAACGACGTCCTCGATCTCTCGAAGCTCGAGGCCGGCAAGCTCGAGCTTCGCGAAAGCGAAGTCGACGTCGTCTCGATTATCGACGACTGCCTCACCTTGCTGCGCGAAAGAGCGCACACGGGCCGTGTGCGTCTCGACACGGTGCGGCCGCCGGCCGACCTTCCGCTCCTGCGCGCCGACGCCCGCGCGGTGAAGCAGCTGCTCCTCAATCTCTTGTCGAACGCAATCAAGTTCACCCCCGAAGGCGGCAAGGTGACGGTGCGCGCATGGCGGCAGGAGGACGGCGATGTTTTCCTCGCGGTCGCCGACACCGGGATCGGCATGGCGCCGGGCGACGTCGAGAAGGCGTTGTCACCGTTCGGACAAATCGACTCCGCCTTGGCGCGCAAACACGAAGGCACCGGCCTCGGCCTGCCCATCTGCAGGTCTTTGATGGAGCTGCACGGCGGCGAACTGACGGTCGAAAGCGAGCTCGGCAAGGGTACGACCATGACGGCGCGCTTTCCGTCCGCGCGCGCGATCGACACGATGCGCACGTCGCAGGCGCTCTCGGCCTAAGACTCAAGAACGATCTGCCTGCTTCGCACGTGCAGCACGTCGCGCGTCTGTCCGATGTTGCAGATTTGAATCAGCAGCACCGTCAAACTCGAGCGAGTTCCAAATTGTGTAGGGACAAGTCAAATCGCTCTCTAGACTTGAAGAACGAATCAGTGAGCTCCGGCTCGCGCGAGTTTTGGTCAGGTCGCGGCCGGCGCTCAAGAAACTCAATTTGCCTTGAGGGGGGCAACGCATGCGGCCGACGTGGAAACTCGTTCTCTTTGTTGTCCTGCTAACCGCCGGTTCGGCGCCCGGCGTGGCGCGAGCCGATCGTGACGCCGAACAATTCGTCGGCGGCTTGCTTCATCAGGCTTCCGCCGTTCTGCGTGACGGAACCGGCGGCGAAGCGGCGCGTAGCGCGCGCCTGCACCAGCTCGTCATGCAGAATTTGGACGCGCGCCAGACGGCGCTGTTCGCGCTTGGTCCCTATCGGCGCAATCTCGATCCGCGCGTCGTCGAGGACTACGTCGCGGCGTTTACCGACTACATCACCGCTCTCTATGAGGCGCGGCTGCGCACCTTCCGCTCGTTCGACTTCAAGATCGTGGCCTCGATGGACAAAGGGCCCGCCGACACGACGGTCGTGACGCAGGCAAGTCCTCCGCCAGAGTTTCGGGGCCGCGCGCCCGTCTACATTTGGCTGCGCCTGTCGCGCGCCGGCGGGGTCTACAAGATCACCGACGTACAGATCGCCGGCATGTGGGTGTCGCTCTATCAGCGCGAGGAATTCGCACGGCAATTGTCCGCAAACAACGCCGATCTGCGCGCCCTCACGAGCTATCTCGCCTACCAAGCGGCGCAGATCAAAGCGGGTCACGCGCAGGTTTGAACGCGCCCCCGCTCAAGCGTTCAGGTCCTCGCGCCGGACGTTCGGGAAGTCGAGGATGAAATCGGGACCGAACATCAGGCTCGGCGTTTGAAAGCCGGGCTTGAATTCGCCGCTGACGACCCGGCGCGCGATCTCGAGGCCGGTCAGCGCCGTCAACGAATAGCCTTCGCCGGTCGTCAGACGCGAGCGCCTCTGCTCGCCCTTCGC
>WGNJ01000027.1 GCA_016124635.1 Alphaproteobacteria bacterium
CCGCGAAGCGCAAATGACTCCCCTCCTTTTCAAGGAGGGGTGCCCGAAGGGCGGGGTGGTTTCTTCGCAAGTAGAGTATCACCCACGCACGCAGCAACCCCCTCCCCGCTTCGCGGTACTCCCCCTTGTCAGGGGGAGAGCTTATGTTTCAGCCGCGTATCACCTTAAATCCGCGAAGCGCAAATGACTCCCCTCCTTTTCAAGGAGGGGTGCCCGAAGGGCGGGGTGGTTTCTTCGCAAGTAGAGTATCACCCACGCACGCAGCAACCCCCTCCCCGCTTCGCGGTACTCCCACTTGGCAGTGTAGAGTTTGCGAATGTGGTGTCGCATTCTTTCACGGAGAGCTCCCGAGACAAGCCTGACGAAGCCGCACTCGCAGACAGCGATCGCTTTGGCCAGATTCCACGATCGAATCGGCATTTCACATCTTGCCTTCAAGTCATTCCGCGATCACCGGCCTGTTCCGGTCGACACCCGTTCGTTCTATACTGGTGGTCGATCGGTTCGTCACTCACCGACTCTCACACTCGACCACCATTCGCAGCATCCGGGACACGACCATGAACCAACCGCATCGCCGCCGATTTCTGCAGGCTACCGGGGCAGGGCTCGCCACGGCCTGGATGCCGACTGTCATTCCCGCCCGGGCCTTCGGCGCTGCCGATCGCATCCGCACCGGCCACATCGGCGTTCGCAACCAGGGCACGAACAACCTGAAGGAACTGCTGAAGAACAAGAACGTCGATGTCGCCGCAGTGTGCGACGTCGACAGCGAAGTGCTGGCCAAAGCGGCCAAGCTGGTCGAAGACACGACGAAAACGGCCCCGCGGACATATAAGGACTTCCGTGCCCTGCTCGACGACAACGTCGTCGACGCCGTCGTGATCACCACGCCCGACCACTGGCACGCCATTCCGATGATCGACGCTTGCGAGGCCGGCAAGGACGTCTATTGCGAAAAGCCCCTTTCGCTGTTCGTGACCGAAGGCCGGGCCATGGTCGAGGCGGCCCGCAAATACAACCGGGTCGTGCAGACGGGCACGCAGCAGCGGTCCGATAAACGCTTCCGGCAGGCGGTCGAGATCGTCCGCTCCGGCCTTCTCGGCAAAATTCAACAGATCCGTGTGGGCATCCCGGGGGTGAATTTCACGGGCCCCGCCGTGGCCGACAGCACGCCGCCGGCCAACCTGGACTATGACTTCTGGCTCGGGCCCGCGCCGAAGAAGCCCTATAACGAAAAGCACGTGCACTATCTGTTCCGGTTCTTCTGGGACTATTCCGGCGGCCAGATGACGAACTTCGGCGCGCACCACCTGGATATCGTCCAGTGGGCCCTGAAGATGGACGACAGCGGCCCGCTGGAAGTCGAAGGCCGGGCCCGCTACAACAAGGACAACTGGTACGAAGTGCCCGAGTGGTTCGAAGTGACGTACACCTATCCGGGCGTGAAAGTGATCGCCGGCAACGATCAGCCGCCGGGCGGCGTCTATTTCGAAGGCACGCAGGGCAATCTTTACGTGACCCGTTCGAAGATCGAGTGCGAGAACAACCCGGCCGTGCTCAAGGCCGAGATTTCGGAATCGAACCGCGTGACGGTCAGCGACAATCACTTCCAGAACTGGATCGACTGCGTGAAGTCGCGGGCCAAGCCGATCGCCGACGTCGAAATCGGCCACCGTTCGGCCACGGTCTGCCACCTGGGCAATATCGCGATCCGCACCGGCAAGAAGCTCGTTTGGGATTCTGAGCGGGAGGTCATCCCGGGCGACGATCAGGCGAACGCCATGCTGACTCGGCCCTATCGCGAACCCTGGAAACTGGAACGGAACATCTGAGCGATTCGATGCGACCGCGATCGATCGTCGAATTTCGAACCGCCGGGCATCGCTTTTGTCCGGCGGCTCTTGTCCTTCTGGCAATTATGGCTGGAGGCTGCGCGCCCGATTGGTCTGCGGACTATCCAGGGAAGTTTCAGCCGGTCACAGGCAAAATCACGCTGGACGGCGAGCCGATTCCGCATGTTTTCGTGAGCTACGTTCCCGAGCGGGAGGGGGCGGTGCTTGGCTCGGGCGTCACGAACGATGCCGGGATCTATCGGATCAGCTATCAGTCGGCCGTCGGTGCTCCGGCGGGCGATTATCGTGTGATTCTGTCGTATCGCACCAGCCCGAAAGGCGTGCCGATTTCGAAATCGATGGATTCTTCGCTTCTGATGCCGCTGGAGTTGACCCAGGCCATTGAGAGACTTCCCGCGAAATATGCCACGCGCGACACGGTATTGAAAGCCAGGGTCGATAAGGGCGAGAACGTGATCGATTTCGAACTGGCGGGCCCGCTGCTGGCGGTGCCGGCGGATGCGCCGCGCTGATCGCAGGCCGTCATCGAGCATGGTCCATCGAACGGATTCGAGCTGATGAATCGATTCGAAATCGCTTGAGATCGTGATTCCATCGTGATGGCCGACTTCGTCTGATGCGATCGAACGCGATCACGGGGAATCATCGAAGAAACGCGGGGCACAGTGAAATTCGAAATGGACTCGAACGAAATTTCATGAAGATCGAAAAAGGCCGCAAATATCGCCGAATCCTGCCCAAGCTGGCGCTGGCGATCTTTTCGGCGATACTGAGCGTGATCCTGTTCGACCGGTGCATGGGGCTGGCCGGATTTCCTCGTGATTTCGTGCAGCTCGCCCATCCGCCCGGGTATCACCGGCCGATCCGAAATCTCGAAGCCAGCTATGAATTCCGCACCAATTCGCAAGGGCTGCGCAATCGCGAGACGCCTCTGGCCAAACCTGGCGGCTTTTTCCGCGTGTTCGTCTCCGGCGATTCCTTTACGGAAGGCGAGCTGATCGCCGACGGCAATCGCTGGAGTGACTTGCTGCAAGCCCGCTTCGAAAGGCCCGGCCGGCGTTTCGAAGTCGTCAATGGCGGCATCGCAGGCAGCGGTCCGATGACCTATGCAGGCCTGTTTCGTCAGATCGGAGTGCGTTACGAGCCCGATTTGTGGCTGATCATGATCTTCCCGAACGACCTGCAGGACACGCCGCTGCGTATCGAAAAACTCTCCAGCGGAATTTATCGCGAAGCTCGCACGGGCCGAATCTCCCGGCTCGCCAGCCGGTTCGTGCCGCATGTCGTCGCCCAGATCAAGGCGATATTGCATTTCCGTAATCGGAATGAGCAGGCAAGCGTTTCCGACCTGAAGGCGGCCATGCTTCGGCAGGTCGAAGTCGGAGCGGTGTCACGAGATCGCTTCGAAACCTGGCTGAAAAACGTGCCGCCGGAACTGATCGAGGCCGCCGACCAGGGCCGGTTCAATGCGTTCACGCTTACCCAGGGGCTGCTTCAGCCTGATTTGTGGGTGAATTCCCTGGACCTGGGAAGCGACGAAGCCCGTACCCGCCTGGCCAACATGCGGATGATCCTGACCGACGCGCTGCGCGAAGCCCGGACCGAAGGAATCGCCACGGCCGTCGTCTATGCTCCGGTGCGGTTCCAGTACGATCCGGCATCGACCACGGGCAAAGACCCCTGGAGCCTCGCCGGGGCCGAGATCCGCCCCGAATGGCTGACATCGGACTCGAATCTGCAGCGTGAGCTGGCGAAGCTGGCTGATGATCTCGACGTGCCGTTTCTGGATCTGACCGCCCGGTTCCGAACGCTGTCGCCCGAAGAAGCCCACGCAACGACGTTTCGCTACGATTTTCACTGGAGCGATCTGGGCCATCGGCTTGTGGCCGAATGGATCGGACAGTGGCTCCATTCGACTCGATCCATTCCAGGACGTTCGACCGAGGCTCATTTCGAACCGACCGTGCGCAAAGAATGATCTTTTTTCGGCAGTGTTCCTGCATGAGAACAAGGAGCCCGTACTGAGTCGAAGCGGACTGCGCGTCGATCGATAAACGGCAGGACGCATGCCGAACAGGCTTGAAATTATGGACAAGTTCCGCGAGGATCGAGGCGATCGAAGTCGGCGCGAACGCAGCGACGTGCCTGTGGATCGACTCCGGTTCGCAATCGATCGCGATTCATCGGAATCATTGACGAATTCGAGCCTTGATATCCGGAAACGGAACGTGACGTGCTCCAATACGACCTGATCGTTATCGGCGGAGGCAAGGGGGGCAAAACGCTCGCAGTCTCCCAGGCCAGAGCAGGCCGTCGAGTTGCCCTGATCGAAAAGGGCATGATCGGCGGGTCATGCATCAACGTCGCCTGCATTCCGACCAAAACACTGATTCAATCCGCGAAAGTGGCGGAACTGGTCACCCGTGCGGAAAGATTCGGAATCCGTCTGGCTTTCGACGGCGTGGAATTCGCCAGCGTCAGGCAACGCAAAGACTCGGTCGTTTCCGAAATGATCGGTCGAAACCGAAAGGTCTTCGATTCCTCGGGCATGGATTTCGTACTGGGCAGGGCAAGCTTTTCAGGCCTGAAGGAAATCGAAGTCACTTCGGCGGATGGCGAAATCCGCTCAATGACGGCAGATACGATCGTCGTCAATACAGGCACGCGTCCAGCGGTGCCCGCGATCCCGGGCCTGGATCCGGTTCGGCCGCTGGATAGCGCTTCGATTCAAAACCTCGACCGGCTGCCTGAGCATCTCGTGATTCTGGGCGGTGGTGTGATCGGGTGCGAATTCGCGCAGCTTTTCAGACGACTGGGCAGCCGCGTCACGATGATCGACAGAAATGCCAGGTTTCTGCCGCGTGAGGAACCGGAGATCGGATCCGCAGCGCTTGGAGTCTTTCAGGAAGAGGGGATCGAAGTCCGTCTCGGTGCTTCATTCGAGGCGGTCGCGGGTCAATCCGGCGATTCGGTCGAAGTCAGCATCCGTACGGCTTCGGGCGAGGAAACCATCGCCGGCACGCACCTGCTGACCGCACTCGGGCGCGTGCCGAACACCGGCGAATTGAATGCCCCGGCGACGGGGCTGGAACTTGACGAACGGGGTTATGTGCGTGTCGACGAATTTCTGAGAACGAGCGTTCCGGGCATTTGGGCCATCGGCGACGTGACGGGCGGTCCGCAATTCACCCACGCCTCGCTCGACGATTATCGCATCGTCGCAGCGAATCTGCGTGGCGAATCCCGGTCCACGAGAAACCGGCTCATGCCCTACACGATCTTTATCGATCCTGAACTGGGCCGTGTCGGCATGACCGAAGCCCAGGCCCGAAAAGCGGGACACACGGTTCGAGTCGCGACGCTACCGGCCGCTGCCGTTCCCCGGGCCGTGACGATGGGCGAAACGCAAGGGCTGCTCAAAGCCGTCGTCGATGAACCGACCGACAAGATCCTTGGATTTTCAGGTCTCTGCGCCGCCGGGGGCGAAGTCATGGCCGTGGTTCAGATGGCCATACAGGGCGGCTTGTCGGCATCGCAGGTACGTGACACAGTCTTTTCCCACCCGACGATGGCCGAAGCCCTGGGCGATCTTTTCTCTCGACTGGATTGAACTCGCTTCATCCGGCATACGTCGCAACTCGAGCGAGTCATGGCCGTTCGGATGAGTGAATCGATCAATTCGTTTCGCCGGGTGTGACTTTCGTCGCTTTGAGCCGGGCGAGCATCAGGGCCATTTCCCGGGGAATGTGCCGCGCGCCTGCGAACAGCACGACTCCGGAGAGGAAAACCGCCGGCACGGTGATAAGCAGCCCGGCCGTCAGGTTGCGGAAGCCCTTGCCGTCGGGCGATGGGGTCGGGGTGGCCCCGATCGACTGAAGCAGCCCGCCGAACGACGTTTTCATGAGTTCCGGATCGCCGAAGGTGTCGGAGAAATAGCCGACGAGCGGGTTCGACCAGACATCGCCGAGGAAGTGAATCGAAAACAGCGAGATGGCGAATGCGGCCGAACGGAGCGTGGGCGGAATCACGTTGGCGATCACGGCGTTGCAGGGGCCGATGTTCATGAACAGGAACATTTCGGCGATGAACAGGCTGGCGAGCGTGACTGGCTCGCTTTTGGCGAGCAGGGCTGCGATGAGGAACGGGATGGCCGCGAACATGGCCGTGCCGGGGATCCAGAAGAGCCACTTCGGGTTCTTCTTGCCGAGCCTGTCACCGAGCCAGCCGCCGATCGACATGCCCAGAATCGACGAACCCGCCGTGATCAGGCCGAGAGTCGAAGTCGCCCGCACTTTCTCGAAGCCTTTGACTTCGGTCAGGAACGTCGCCGCCCAGAGGCCGAGAGCACCGATGGCGAACGTGAACATCGCCATGCCGAAGACGGAATACGTGTAAGACGAATTGACGAGCAGGTCGCGATAGTCGGCCCCGCTGGCGCCCTGGCGTTCGGCGGCCTTGAGTTTGGCGGTGTCGACGCCTTCGCTGGCGCCGCGGATCGGTTCGGGCAGAAACAGGGCGCAAAATGCCGCGATCAGGCCGGGAATGCCGGAAATGAGGAACGCGATGCGCCAGCCTTCCATACCGGGAATCAAGCCGCCGCCGTGTTTGGCGATATAACCGCCCAGGGCCATGCCGATCGCCCCGCCCAGCGGAATCGCCAGCGTGAAGAACGACATCACGCGTGACCGCGAGCCACGTGCGAAGACGTCAGCCAGCAGAGCAGGGGCCAGGACGCCGTAAGTGGCTTCGCCGATGCCGAGGAAAGCCCGGGCCAGGCCGACATGGCTCGCCGAATCGGCGAAGGCCGTGCCGACTGTCGCCAGACTCCAGACACCCACGCCAAGAGCCAGCAGATAAGTGCGCCGATAGCGGTCGCCGGCCCAGCCGACGAACGGGCTGAAGGCCGAATAGCTGATCAGGAAATAGGTCGCCAGCAGGCCGCCCTGCGTGTCGTTCATCGAAAACGTCGACTGGATTTCCGGAAGGACGGCGTTGAGCACGTACCGGTCGACATAGTCGATCAGGTTCATGGCGAACAGAACGCCGAACATCCGCAGGGCGAATTCGCGAGAGTAGATCCGCGTCGTGTCGTCGGACTCAGGGCCGAGCGTGTCGGTGGCAGGCATCATGGCGTGCGACAAGTCCTTCGTCAGCGAATGAATGGATCAAGGTACGAGCCTGTTGAGAATGGGGTCCAGAATATCACGCCGCCCCAAACCCGTCAGCAGCGATTCGGGAATTCCCGATTCGCCCCAGCAGGCACCAGCCAGTTGCCCGCACACGGCGCCGGTCGTATCGGCATCGTCGCCCAGATTGACGGCCTTCAGCACGGCCGCTTCGAAAGTCTTCGAAGTGTCGAACGCCCAAAGGGCCGCTTCAAGACACGCGACGACGTGGCCGCTGCCCCGAATTTCGCTCTCCCGTTTCTTGCGCCATGAGCCCGCGACGACATCTGCGATCAGCGGATCGAGCTTGTGATACGCCGCAAGTCCTTTCCAGGCCGGCCACTTCGGGTCGAGCACCATGGCTTTCGTTTCGCCCTGGATCAGGCCGGCCATGATCAGGGCCATGGCCGCACAGGCCGAAACGCACTGGGAGCTGCCATGGGTGGGCAGACTCGAATCGGCGGCACGGTCGATCAAAGTGCGCAAATCTTGCGGATAATGATGGGCGAAAGCGATCGGCACCGGTGCCAGCCGCATGATCGACCCGTTGCCGCTGGTGCGTTCGTGAGTCGGCCCGGAATTTCTGGGGTCGCCGGTCTCTTCGAACCTGTGCAGGGCACTGCCCGTGGTGAGCCCGATATCGAAACACCGGCCGTTCACGGAATACCGGCCGGTTCGATACCAATCGACATAGCGCCGGGCCTGGTCTTCAAGGTCCCAGCCGGCCTCTGCGATGCTGTCGGCCATAGCCAGGGCCATGCTCGTATCGTCGGTCCACTCACCGGCCTCGATCCGGTGCGGGCCGCCGCCGCGATAGCCCGTGACCGGTTCGAAATAGCCCCGGCTGCGGAACTCCACGGCCGAGCCCAGCGCGTCGCCGATGGCCAGGCCCAGCAAGGCCCCGCGCTTGCGGTCTCGAACGCTGGCTTCGTCGGGTTTCGAGTTGTCGTCGGCGTTCATCAGCCGCTCTCGTTTCTTTCGCCACCACATCATTGACCCGCTGCCGGCTTTGCCGGAGAAGTTTCCTTGAGGGTCGCCAGATAGGCCAGAAGGTCGGCGAAGTCCTTCGGCTGAAGGCCTTCGGCAAGACCATTGGGCATGATCGAAACATCCGCCGGGCGGCGTTCCTCGATGTCGGCCAGAGGGATCCTCACCCGTTTGGCGTCGGCATCCTCGATTTCGATCGCCTCGGGTGTTTCGGCCTTGAGCACGCCCGTCAGCACGCGGCCGTCGTGGGTCGCGACGATCTGTGACTCATACCCCGATGCGATCTTGGCCGAGGGATACAGGATCGAAGTGGCGATCTCTTCGGCCGTGTATTTGCCCGCGATGCCGGTCAGGTCGGGGCCGACGGCTCCGCCTGTTCCGCCCACGGCATGGCACTTCACGCAGGCCAGGCCGTTCACGTCGGCGAAGAGCTTCTGCCCGCGGGCGGCATCGCCCTGGTCGGCCAACGCCTTCTTGCGGAATTCCTCGGCGTCGAACTGGCCAGGGGCCGGGCCTTCGAGGAACGCGTATTCGCCTGGTTCCGTCACCCCTGCCGAAAACTGCCAGGGGCCGCCCGTGTTGCCGCACTTGACGATCACCCGATTCGGCCCGGCTTTCAGCGTCACCTCGATCGTATCGGCATCCGCCTGCCAGCCGCGGTCGCTCTTGTAATCATAGACCTGGGCACCATTGAGCCAGACGGTCATGGTGTCGTCCGAACCGACTACCAGCTTCGCCTTGCGGGCCGATTCGCTCGTGACGTCAGCGACGGCGATGGCATAGACTTCGCCTTCCGGGCCAAGCAGCTTCGCCAGGTCGACCATGCCGTCGCTGTGCTCGGTCTTCTCGGCTTTCCATTCGACATTCGCGCCTTTACGGCCCACAAGCGGCTTCGAAAAGTCGATCGTGGCGGCCGGATCGACAGCGACCGGGTCCGCCTTCGCGAACGGGCCGACAATATGCCAGTCCTTCAGTGGCACGGGCCGTTCGAAGATCTTCCGCAGCTCCGGCAGGGCATTGCTCGGCAATTCCTTGCGGGCGGCCAGACGTTCCATCACGGGGATCGCGGCCGTTCGGATCCTGGCGAGAGCCCCGGCGCTGGCCCGCCGCAGTTGCGGGTTCCGTTCGGTGAGCCCGGCCAGATAGACCCTGGCGGCCCGTTCGTCCGGAATTTCCGCAAGTGCTGCCATCGCTTCGTATTTCGTGTCCTTGTCAGACGATTTTTCGATCAGGGCCGGCACGCTCGATTTGTCCTGGATCCGCCCGATCGCGGCAATCGCGGCCTTGACGACAGTCAAAGATGGATCCGACAGCCCTTTGCGAATCGTTTCGGTGGAAACCGCTTCCTTCGGATAATCGGCAAGCAGGTTCAGGGCCGCGATGCGCACATCGTCATTCTGGTCCGAAGCGACACCGGATATCGCCTGCAGCGAGCTTCTCACCGTCGTCTTGTCTTCCACCTTGCGCAGGGCTTCCAGGGCGGCGCTGACGGTTTTGGGGAACTGGTCCCGCCATGAGCCCTGAATCGCCCCCAGCAGGGCTTTCGTCGCGGTTTCGTCGCCGATCGCTCCGAGGGCCGCCATCGCCTGCGGGCCGACTTCCCGGACAGTCGCCAGGTCGGCCAGAGACGGCACGGCGTCCTTGTCCTTAAGAGCCGCCAGGGCCTCGATCACTTTCAGGCGGATCGGTGTTTCCTTGTAAGTCCGCAAGGCCACCCGCAAGACTTCCATCGCCTTCGCGTCTTTCGTTTCGGACACGGTCGAGATCGCCGCCAGGCGCACTTCGGGCGATGTGTCCGAAAGACGCTCCCGAAGCTGTTCCAGGACTTCGTTCGTGGCTTCCCACGGCAGCTCGCGCTGGGGGATCTTGCCGCGCGTCGGCCGCGTACCCCACCAGGAGCCGTCCCAGGCAGGATATTTTTTGTCGACCTGTGCCAGATAGGTCACAGCCAGAGCCCGTTCGTCGACCGGTTTGGAAGCGTCGGCCGCGTAACTGGCCAGGGCCTTGACCGCTTTCGGGTCGTACTGCTGCTCGAGCGTGACGAGCATCCCCTTTCGCACGGCGGCGTCGTTCGATGCCAGCCCAATCTTCGCGGCGTTTTCGAAATCGCCGATACGCCGCAGGGCCACCCTCGCCGCATAAGCCAGATACGGGTCGGAATCTCCCAGATGGGGTACGATGGCGGCCGAGGCGGAAGCATCACCCAGCCGGCCCAGGGCGATCAGGGCCTGAAGCCGCACCACTGGCGATTTGTCGCCCAGGGCTTTGATCAGCGGGTCATTCGCAATCGCCGCCTGCCGCAGGCCCATGGCCCGGGCGGCCTGGGCTCGCACGTCCTCGTCCGGGTCGTTCATCAGGCGGTCCAGAATCGGCATCGTGGCGTCGGGGCCGCCGCCAGCGATGCCTTCGAGCGTCCAGATCAGGTGTCGTTTCGCCAGTGCCGGCGTTTCGGTCGAAGCCAGGGCCGTCTGCAAGGCACGGACCGTTTCGGGGCTGTGGCCTTTCGCGATGATCGCATTCTGGGCCCGCATCCTGGCGCTGAAGGCCGGGTGCGACAGCCGCCGGATCGTGTCGGCCAGAGTATCGGTATTGAAGCCCGTCGGAACGCGCTCGGCCGGGATCTCCTTTGGCGTGATCGCGTAAATCCTGCCAAGCTTTTCGGTCTTGTTGTTCCAGCCGCCCATGGACCAGTCGGCGACATACATCGTGGTTCCGTCGTAAGACAGGGCCAGGTCGATCGGCCGGAAGCTGTCGACCTTGCCGGGCTTGACGAATTCGATCATTTCGCCGATCTCGAACGACGCCCCCTTGGGCACGAACTTGAACCCGCGCACCTCGCGCTTGCCCCACTCGGCCCAGAAGGCCATGTCCCGATACCTCGCCGGCCAGACGTCGTCTTTGTAAACCACGCCGCCGCAAGGCGATCCGCCACCATATTCGGCGATCCGGTCCAGCATCCGGTGGCGGTTCTTGTGATAGTCATAGGCATAGCCGAAATAGGCACCGTCCATGTGGTGGGTGACACGCGTCCACCATCCGTCGCCGTCGTCGGTGTTGTCCCAGGTGAATATGTTATCGCGGCTGTCCAGGTTCGGTTCCAGGTGGTTGCGGGTGCCGCTGGAGATCACCTCCAGCCCCGTGCCGTCGGGCCGGCAGCGGAGTGTCCCGCCGCCTTTCAGGACGACTTTTTTGCCGTCCTCCGGGCGTGTCGCGCCGGGCACGCCCTTGTCGCCGGTTGCGATGTAGAGCCAGCCGTCCATGCCGAACTGAAGGCCGCTGACGATATGGTCGTTGAGTGCGTTGGGGCCAGGGCCGAGATCCTTGAACAAGTCCTTGCGCTGGTCGGCCTTGCCGTCGCCGTCGGTGTCGCGGAAGACGGTCAGATACGGCATGTGCATGACGTAAAGGGCGCCGTCGCGCCAGGCCATGCCGAAGACGGCGCGCAGGTTGTCGGCGAAGACGGTCGGGGCATTCGCGGATGGCTTGCCGTCAGGCCCGGGCCCGAATCGCAGGATTCGTCCATGGTCGGCCTCGAACGGGCCCACCTGGTCCATCGGGTCTTCGGCCACGAACAGGGATCCGTCCGGAGCCGTACCGACCTGGCACGGGAACGTTGCGGCGGGCACGGCTGCGAAAAGGCGGATTTCGAACCCTTCGGCAACTTCGGGCAGATCGGCACGGGCGGCATTCGCCAGTAGCGAGACGATGATGCAAGCGAACGACAGTTTGCCGCCGATGGTTCGGAAGCTTGGTGCGGTCATGGTCGATTTCCTGACGGGGCGGAGCGATCGGTGGGGATTTGCGAGTTCGAATCCGTTGGCGGATCTTGCGTTTCGATTTTTACGATCATAGTGAGACGGCCCGGAACGCTCAATCCGAATCGAGAATACGGGTAATACGACTCGATGGTTGTTTTTTGGATCAAAAGTTTGACATCAGGCGGGTTATTTATTGTGATGTTTCGGTCGCACATCCAGTTGCGGGAAGATCTCGAAATGAAATCCGGAGGTGAAGAGTGATCAGGATCGTGAAGAAGTACGTGGCAATCGCATTAGCGTCCGCCGCGCTGGCCACTCCGAAAGTGACGGAAGCTGCGGATATTTTCAATACGACCGGCTCGAGCGGGATAACCTTTGCGCTCTTCACGCCGCCACTCTGGACGGCTTCGCTTTTTCATACGACCGCCACGGATTTCAAGATCGAATCGTTTTCGTTCCAGCTCAATAACACGGTCGGCTCGATGTCGGGCAATCTGGTCGCGAAAATTTACACGAACTCAGGATCCAAGCCTGGTAGCCAGGTCGGCGCGAGTCTCGGCACGATCGACACTTCGACCCTCTCGACGACCGTGAGCCTCACCGGCCTGAATCTCACGCTCTCACCGAGTACGGATTACTGGCTCGTCCTCGACAACAATGGCGTCGCCGGCAATATGTTTTACAACTATACGCTGACGCCCAGCGGACCGAGTTCACCATACGCTCAAGCCCAGACGAGCGATTCAGGCGTGAATTGGGGCGTCAACAGCGGTATCGCGATGATCGGAGTCATCACAGCGGTACCCGAGCCGGGCACGGTCGTCATGGGCGCAGCCTGCGTGAGCGTACTGGCGATGGCCGGGTATCGCCGCTCGAAGAAGACTGGCTGAAGTATCGGGCTGATCAGGGAGGGTTCCGATGGCCGCGCTGAGAACACGGAATTTCAGGTGATCGAATCCGCGGCGAATCGAACTTCATTTCGCGGTCGAAGATATGACCACAAGACAAATAGAAGCAGCCCGGGCGATATCGAACAAGCCCGGGCAGCTGGTCTTTGCAGGGTCGCTTGAGAAACGTTCGTTTTCAATTCTTCATTTTCGTCAGACCGACGAAAATGCAAATTCCGTCGCCGCCGGGGTTGCCTTTGATCGCGTCGTCGTTATTCGACTTCCAGTTGTTGATCGCCCAGGCGTTGTCGGCCAGGTCGACGACTTTCGTCAATGTCTTTATGGGCATGAAGGCCGGGCTGGAGCCCGGGCCGAAAGGTGGCTTGGCTTCATGCGGCATGAGGTTTAAACCGGCATTGGACGAGTTTGTCGCTGGTCGAGTGCGAAATCGGGGTGTCATCGGCGGACGTTCGAGGTAAACGCAAAAAGCCAGGACGGCAAAATCGGCTGGAGTCACGAATCTCCGCGAAGTACCAACGCCCTGGGCCTGCCAAGCTCCAGCTCGGTGGGGCCAGGCGTATCATCCAGCCAGCTTTGCCAGCCTTGAAAAAAACGACTCGAGAGCAGGCCCTCCAAGAAACCACGAATCAGGGCGCAAGAATTTTGTCTCGGTTCATTCCCGTAGTCGCAAGAGGATGGATCATTCTGACCAGCAATATCTTGCGACGGTTTTCGCGTTCGTCGTCCTCTGCTCGCTTGAATCGCCACGTTCGTTATCGTATGATTATCCGTAATACGGTATGTGGTCATGCCGTACCTGTCTGCCTACTTTCCGGCACTTCGTCTCGGAAATTCCCCCTTCATTCGCTCTGATCCGATTGCGTGATCGCCCCCACGGGGGCTGCGTGTGTGGGTATTTTCGATTTCGCAAGTTGCCGGAGTCATGAAGCCGGTCGCGTGTCGAACGTGGACAAAGGCGCACGACCCCAATTCGAAGAGGAAACGATCGGAAAGCGATGCGACTGATGAAGCGGCCGCGGGATTCGAAACGAAGCACCGGACCGGCACGAGGACCGTCCCGCCCGGAGCGTGCGGATAAAAGGACACCGCGGCGGAATCGTCGTAAGGCTCCCACACGACCGATTCGGGTCGTGGGCATCGTCGGGGGTATCGGTTCCGGAAAAAGTCACGTAGCCAGGCTTCTGGCAGATCGCGGGGCGACGGTGATCGACGCCGATTCGGTCGGCCACGCCCTGCTCGATCAGGGGCCGGTTCAGGAAACGCTCGTACGCAAGTTCGGCCAGGATATTCTTGGAACGCCTGACGAAGACGGCGTCCGCCGCGTCGACCGGCGCACCCTGGGCGCGATCGTTTTCAAGGACGAAGCCTCACGCAAGGTGCTCGAGGAAGCCCTACACCCCCGTATGCGTTCGACGTTCGAGCGGGTGATCTCACGGCTCGGCCGTCAGCTTTCGCCCAAGCCCGGCGCTCTGAGGCTTCCGGCACCTGTCGTCGTTCTGGATGCCGCCGTACTTTACGAAGCCGGCTGGAACGACCTTTGCGACCTCGTCGTGTTCGTGGAAGCTCCGAAGAAGGACCGCATCAAGCGAGTTCAGGCGGGCCGGGGCTGGTCGCAGGAAGAGCTGGAACGCCGCGAAGCTTCTCAGTGGCCCCTGGAACTCAAGAAAAACCAGGCGGATGTGGTTATCCGCAACCCGGAAACCGAAGAAACCGCTCCGCTTGCGCGGGAGATCGAAAAACTCTGGGTCAGGCTGATTCCGAACCCGCGCCCGGTCGTCAGCCGTCCGAAACCCGACGCGACCAAATTCGATCATCTGATCGAAGACGAGATCGACGTGATCGCGACCGAAAGGCCGAAGCGGCGCCGGAAACCCGGCGGCAGGAATTCCGGCCCGTCACGTCACAAAAAAGATTGACGAACGCCGCGACCGTCCGCAGAGGAACCTGGTTCTCCGGACTGGTCGGCAACCCGGTGAATTCCGACGCAAAGCGATCTATGGCCAGTCTCAGACGATGATTGCAGAATAGAGACACCGCCCATGCCAGATGACTTGTTCGACCGCGACGAACCGAACGAAAATGGGAACCGACGGGAAAATCCTCTCGAATCCGACAGCAAGTCGGGCTCGGCGGCTTCCCGTTCCGTCAAGTTCCGTGAGCGATCCGTGCCGGAAACCAGCATGGGGCTTCGGGGCAGGATCGGTTCGAAGTCCCGCTCGAAATCGTCTAAGAACGCTCCGCCGGAACCGCCGCCGACGATCGCCCAGCCACCGTCCGCACATCGGGATCCCGCCGAAGAAACCGTCGCCAGCTACGTGACCGACCCGGCCGACGTCGTCGCGAAGCAGCCGCAGGCGGATACGGAACCCGCCTCCGCGGCATCGGCCGACCCGCTCGATGAAGACACCCCCGTGCAGACCGTGAAACCGGGCATCAAACCTGGAATCACGATTCCGTCCAGCTCGGCCATCATCGGGCTCGACGAGGACGAACTCGACGAAGTCGACTCCCAGTTTCAGGAACGGGCCGAAGAACTCACCCGCAACGAGTTCCAGCTCGCCGAATTGCAGAAGATGACGATGCCGCAGCTCATCGCGACGGCACGCACCGAGGGCATCGACGACATCCTGGGCCTGAAGAAGCAGGACCTGATCTTCAGGATCCTCAAGGAACGCCTCAAGCAGAACGGCCTGATGTTCGGCGAGGGCACGCTGGAAGTGCTGCCGGACGGCTTCGGCTTCCTCCGTAGCCCGGACTATAACTATCTCCCTTGCCCGGACGATATTTACGTCTCCCCCAGCCAGATCCGCCGCTTCGGCCTGAAGACCGGTTCGACCGTGGCCGGGACGATCCGCCCGCCCAAGGAAAATGAGCGTTACTTCGCCCTCCTGCGGGTGGACGCCATCAATTTCGAGCCGGCCGAAAAGCATGCTGAAATCGTGCCTTTCGAAGAACTTACGCCTCTGCACCCGCAGTCGCGCCTGTTCATGGAGACGCCCAAGGCCCACGACATCAACATGCGTGTCGTCGACCTCGTCAGCCCGATCGGCAAGGGGCAGCGGGGGATCATCGTCGCTCCGCCGAGGACCGGCAAGACGATCCTGCTCCAGAAGATCGCCAACAGCGTTCTGACGAATCACCCCGAATGCTACGTGATGGTCCTGCTGATCGACGAACGCCCCGAAGAAGTGACCGACATGGAGCGTTCCGTGCGCGGGCCGACGGCCGAAGTCATCAGCTCCACGTTCGACGAACCCGCCTCACGCCACATTCAGGTCGCTGAAATGGTGATCGAAAAGGCCAAGCGGATGGTCGAATACGGCAAGGATGTCGTCATCGTCCTTGACTCCATCACCCGCCTGGCCCGGGCTTACAACACCGAAGCGCCGCACTCGGGCAAGATCCTCACCGGTGGTGTCGACGCCTCGGCCCTGCAGAAGCCCAAGCGATTCTTCGGCGCCGCCCGGAAAGTCGAAGAGGCCGGCAGCCTGACGATCCTGGCCACGGCCCTGGTCGAAACCGGCAGCCGGATGGACGACGTCATCTTCGAAGAATTCAAGGGCACGGGCAACATGGAATTGCACCTCGACCGCCGCCTGGTCGAGAAGCGCGTCTGGCCCGCTATCGACATCAACAAGTCGGGAACCCGGCGCGAAGAGCTGCTGATGGACCCCGAAGAACTGCGCCGGGTGTGGATCCTCCGCCGCGTGCTCAACGACATGAACCCGGTCGAAGCGATGGAGCTGCTGACCGGCCGCATGAAGAAGACCAAATCCAACGCCGAATTCCTCCTGGCCATGAATCTGTCGTAAAGCCACGCCTGAAGGGTGGGTCGCCGGAAGCCGGAAATGGAATCGGGATCAAGACTCGCGAGATTCGAAATGAACGTTCTGGAAGGGGATCTTTCGCCGCCCGCGGGCCGTTTCGCCATCGTGGTGGCCAGGTTCAATTCGATGGTGACCGAAGCCCTGCTTCACGGCTGCTGCGACCGGTTCGTCCGGCTCGGTGTGGCCGAAGACCGGCTTGATGTCGCCTGGGTGCCCGGCTCGTTCGAAATTCCGCTGGTCGCCCGCAAGCTGGCCGAAACGGGGCAGTATGCGGCCGTTGTCTGCCTGGGCTGCGTGATCCGGGGCGAGACTTCGCACTACGATCACGTCGCTGGCCAGGCTGCCGGTGGTGTCATGCAGGCATCGGTCGCGACCGGAGTGCCCGTGATCTTCGGCATCCTCACGACCGAATCGGTCGAGCAGGCCCTCAACCGTTCCGGGTTGAAATCGGGCAACAAGGGTGGCGAAGCGGCTGAGGCCGCTGTCGAAATGGTCAACCTGCTGGCTCAGATCGGTCCCGGCGGCAGCCTCACTTCCGTTCCCGCCGGGTTCGGCGGCGGTCGCATTCCGGCACGCTGATCGGAGATCGCACCTGTGACCGAGCCTGTGCGAATTCCGCCCGATTTCTATTTCGAAATCGAAAACTTCGCCCGACCGTTCGCACCTCTGCCCGGCGACCTGAACCGGCCGGGGGCGATGTGCGACCTGCCTCCAACGCACAGGCTCGTCAGTTCTTCCGACCTTGCCGGAATTCCGGACTGGGCCGACGTGCGCTGCGGCTGGTCGCCAAAAGGGCTCGCCGTAGTCTTCGACCGGCCCGACCCCACGAAGCCCCGTTCCGGCCTTGTGCGGATGGATGTCTGGATCGACACCCGTAACACCCGCAACATTCACCGGGCCACGCGGTTCTGCCACCAGTTTCGTCTCGAGTTCGACCCGACCGTCACCATCGGCCGCAAACGCAGCCCGAACGAAACCATGGCCCCCGGTGCGGAACTCAGCCAGATACGGATCAACCGAGCCCTGGCCGACGCCCCCGTTGCCGAGCGTTCGGCCATTTACACCGATCTGGCCAACGGCAGGAACGGCGGGTTTCGGCTGGCGCTTTTCCTGACGAACGAGGCCCTCAACGGCTTCGACCCTGACGTCAACCGGGCCCTGGGCTTCGCTTACCGACTTTCGGCCCCTTCGCAGGATCTCCAGCGGCTCGGCCCCGGCTCCGAATTTCCGGTACAGGAAGATCCCAGTCTTTGGACAGTACTGCAGCTGGTGGATTGACCGGATCTCCTCCTGGCGAAATCAACGTTCCCGACGTCGGTCGCTTTCGTAAGTCGTTTGTGGTGAATTGAATAGGGTCTCCGCTCTTTCTCACGGCCTCCCGGATTGACGGACTCTCTTCGGGCGTCTACGATAAATTCCGGTGTTTCTTCTGTCCTGATGGAGGCCTTCCATGTCCGGACGATTCCGAATCCGCGTGATCGCTCTGCTGGGCCTGTGTCCCTTGTCGTGGAACGCTCTGGCCACCGCCGACGAGAAACCGAAAAAACCGGCGACCGCCCCGGCGCAGGAGTCGAAGGAGAAAACCGCCAAAACGGCGAAGCCGGCCAAATCCGCCGCCAAATTCCCCAAAATGTTACGGTCCGACCGTTACTGGCGGATGAAGCTCGATCCCGGCCAGTATTACGTGACCCGGCGAAAAGGCACGGAGCAGGCCTTCAGCGGCATGTACTGGAATCATCACGAAGATGGCGTTTATACCTGCATCGGGTGCGGTACGCCCCTGTTCGATTCGGAAGCCAAATTCGACAGCGGCACGGGCTGGCCGAGCTACTGGCAGGTGATCAGTCGAAGTTATCTGAAATCGCATCCCGATTTCAGCAACGGAATGTTGCGGACGGAAGTCAATTGCCGCGTCTGCGACGCTCATCTGGGCCACGTCTTCAACGACGGTCCGCGCCCGACCGGCCTTCGTTACTGCATCAATTCGGCCTCGATCGACTTCGTCTCACGCGAAGACCTGAAGGATTACATCGACGATTGGCGTAAAGCCATGGGCCTGCCGCCGCTGGAGACTGCCGAAAAACCGGAAGACGGAAAAGACGCTTCGGAGTCTACGTCGAATGAAGCCGATCCCGCGGGGCGCACCTCTGGCGATGCAGCCACCTTTTCGAAGTCCGATTCGGAAAAAGAGCCTGTGCCGAAACCTTGAATGACTTCGAATCTGCTTCGGGCGCATTCCCGAACTTTTCTGGGCCCGCCTCACTCCACATCCAGCCAGTTCGGCCCGGCGGCGGCGTCCACTTTGACAGGGACTTTCAGGGCGATCGGAATGTCCTACAGGACGGATGCGAAGTGACTGGATCATGCATTCGACATGGGAGATGCGAATGCCGCCACATATAATCGAATAGTCATGTGTCTTCAAATTCTCACTTGGATGAATCAGCGTTCTGAACTTATGAATTGATAAGAGACTTTCGAGCTGCTCATGAAGCTCTTTTGCCACATGTTTTCGGAGAAATCGATTCGGAATTCGAAAGGGACTTGCTTGTCAATAACTGCTCTGTTATGTTCCGCAAGTCTCGATTCTCTTCGCTTTCATTCCGACAACTGTTTTCGACATAAGTGTCGAAGGCTTCGGTGCCCTCGCATAAATCGTCGTGCTCGAAATGAATGCGGAGAATCGTTCTATCGGATTGAAAGAAAGTATAAGAAAGGGAGTACGAATGCGTACATCGATCGGTTACACACTGGCCGTGCTCGTTGTGCTGACACAGCAAGCTGCGAAGGCGGCGGATTTCATCTCGTGGGGGGCCGCTACGAATATCTCGGGCGATTCCGACGTGGACACGACCGGTGCTCTGGTTTTAGCCTACAACCTCGGCACGAGCAGCGTCAGTTCGACGACCGTCAATGGCGTACTGTTTTCGGCATGGGGGTTTCCGGCGAACGGATCGACGAACACCACCACGAACGGATCGGCGACTTTGACCGAGACGACGGTAAACTTCAAACTGGTCTCTTTCAGCAATCTCGGGACCGGTACCGGAAGCTTCTCAGGGCTTTCCTCGGACTATCAGACTTTGCTCGGATCAGGTGGTTCGAGCAATAACCCGACCTCCATCGATTTGACAGTCACGGGTTTGACTGTCGGCGTGTCCTACCGGTTTCAGTGGTGGGCGAACAATAGCTCGCTGGTGACCAACGGCGGGCCGATGCTGCTGACGTCCTCGAATTCCAGAGAACTCAACGCGAACGTGGGTACCTCGAACGGAAATCTGGGGCAATACACGATCGGGACGTTCACGGCTTTCTCGTCCAGCCTTCTGATCCATTTCACAGCCGGAGCCGGTTCGAGTGCCCCGTTGATCAACGCCTTCCAGCTTCGCGTCGTACCTGAGCCATCCACTTGGGTCATGGGCGGGTTAGCTACGTCTCTGCTTGCCGGAAGCGGTCTTCGGATGCGCCGGCAAAAGAAGAATTGATCCCGCGATCGTTCGACGACTGATCGACCGATCGGAAAATCCGAAATCGCCGGTTCGGCTTACCATGTCAAGCCGGGCCGGCGATTTCGTTTCGTCACGAATCGCCTTTCGCCCGCCTCACTCCACATCCAGCCAGTTCGGCCCGGCGGCGGCGTCAACTTCGACCGGCACCTTCAGGGCGATTGCCGTATTCATCCGCTCGCGGACGAACTCTTTGACCTTCGCCAGATCGGCCTTCGGAACTTCCAGCACCAGTTCGTCATGGATCTGCAGAATCAGCCGGGATTTGGGCGAGACGCTCGCCAGATCCCGGTCGATCGAGATCATGGCCATTTTGATCAGGTCCGCGGCCGAGCCCTGAATCACAGTGTTGATCGCCGTTCGCTCGGCCAGATTCTTCTGCCGGCCGGTCGTCGATTTGATCCCCTGAATCGGCCTGCGCCGACCCAGGATCGTTTTCACGTAGCCGGTCGATTTCGCCTCTTCCAGCACGGAAGTCATCCAGGAATCGATCCCCGGATAGCGTCCGAAATAGGCTTCGATAAATTCGGCAGCCTCGTGCTGGGATATCCCCAGGCGAGACGACAGCCCATAAGCGCTGAGCCCGTAGATCACGCCGAAATTGACGGTTTTCGCCTGCCGCCGCTGATCTTCGGAGACGGCAGACTCCGGCACGCCGAAAATCTGGGCCGCGACGACCGAGTGAATGTCGTGCCCTGAGGCGAAGGCCTGCATCAGCCCGGCATCCTGGCAGAAGTGGGCCAGCATTCGCAGCTCAATCTGGCTGTAATCGGCCGTCAGCAGTACCCAGTCTTCGCCGGGGGCGACGAAGGCCTGGCGAATTTGCCGGCCTTGCTCGGTACGCACCGGGATGTTCTGCAGATTCGGGTCGCTGGAACTGAGCCGGCCCGTGGCGGCGACGGTCTGGTTGAACGAGGCATGCACGCGGCCGTCGGGGCCGACTTCGCCGGGCAGGGCATCCAGATAAGTGCTCTTCAGCTTCGCGAGCTGACGGTGTTCGATCAGCAACCGGGGCAGGGGGTGCAGCGGGGCCAGTTCTTCGAGCACTTCAGCGGCCGTGGATGGTTCGCCCTTCGGCGTTTTGCCGAGAATCGGCAGTTTCAGGCGGTCGTAAAGAATGTCCCGAAGTTGCGGCCCACTGGCGATATTGAACGTGCCGCCGGCGTGCGTGTAGATCTCTTTTTCGATCTGCTCCAGCCGGTCGGCGAATTCGGACGACAGCCGGTTCAGCCTGGGCACGTCGACGACGACACCGGCCTGTTCCATGCGAGCCAGAACGCTCACGAGCGGCCTTTCGACGGTCTCGTATAGGTCCCAGAGGCCCTGTTCGTGGACGATCGGTTCGAGCTTTTCGGCGATTCGCCAGGTGGCGTCGGCATCTTCGGCCGCATAATGTGCGACTCTCGCCACGTCGACTTCGTCCATCCGCTTCTGATTCTTGCCTTTGCCGATCAGGTCGGTGATCGGGATCATCTCGTGATCCAGCAGGCGGCGGGAGAGTTCGTCCAGGCTGTGATTGCGCTCGCCTGACTCCAGCAGATAGCTCAGGACCATGGTGTCCAGGAGTTGGCCGGCGGGGGGCAGGCCAGCCCGCGACAGCATGATCCAGTCGTATTTCACGTTCTGGCCGACGATCGTGCGTGCCGGGTCTTCGAAGATCGGGCGGAGTTTTTCCAGCGTTTCGGCCGTGTTCAAAACGGTGTCGAACATCGGCCCACGAACGGGCAAATAATATGCGACTTCCGGCTGCCAGGCGAACGCCAGGCCCACCAGTTCGGCCCGGTTGGGGTTCGTGCCGGTCGTTTCGGTGTCGAAGCAGAAGCGTGGCTGTTCGGACAGTTCGGCGACGAAGGCTTCGAGCTTTTCGGGCGTGTCCACGATCCGGTAATCGGCCCGCCACTCGGCAGCCGTGCCACCCGTGCCGAAAAGCTCAGCGACTTCCTTCTGAAACCTGTGAAAGCCGCACTGGCGGCACAGTTCGTTGACGGCGTTCATGTCGGGCGGAGTGAGCTTCAGGTTCTCCCAGGTCGTTTCCAGGGGCAGATCGTCCTGCAGCTTGACGAGTTCACGGGCGGCCAGTGCCGTCGCCGCGTGGTCGATCAGCTTCTGCTTCTTCGCACCCTTCACTTCCTCGACTCTGGCCAGAAGTGCGTCGAGACTGCCGAACTGCTGCAGCAACTGAGCGCCGGTTTTCAGCCCGATGCCGGGCACACCAGGAATGTTGTCGGCCGTATCTCCTGTGAGAGAAAGCAGATCGACGATCTGATCGGGCCTCACGCCCCAATCGGCCAGCAGGGCCGCTTCGTCGATGGCCTCCTGCTTGCGAAGGTTGAAGAGTCGCACATGGGGGCCGATCAACTGGCGGGCGTCCTTGTCGGACGTGCAGACGGTGACGTCGAGCCCTTCGCTGGCCGCGCGGCGAACGAGCGTGGCGATGACGTCATCGGCCTCCGCCCCCGTGGCTTCGACGACGGGCACCTGAAACGCTTCGAAGGCCGACTTGATCACGGGCAACTGCAGGCGGAGATCCGTCGGCATTTCCTCCCGCTGGGCTTTGTAGGTGGGCAGAAGCGATTCGCGAAAGACTGGCCCGGGGCCGTCCCAGGCGGCTGCCAGATAATCGGGTTTGTGGGTCTTGATCAAGTTGATCAAGTCCCGAATGATTCCGAAGACAGCGTGAGTCGGTTGGCCGGCCGGACCGGTCATGGCTGGTATTGCGTGGTAAACCTGGTAAATTAGAGAGAATGAGTCGAGGATGAAGAATTGTGGTCGCATGGCCATGAGGGAATTTTTCCGGGACTGCTGGCGTCAGAGTCTGTAGAGGGACAACAACGGGTCGGGGACCTCACGAAGATCAGGATACGGCAAACAGGATGTCGCGGGGTAGGCTGGAGTACGTCGGAGTTTCCGTCGGGTGGGTGCCTTTGGCGAATCGGCCCTGAAGCGAGGCGATAAAATCGTCACGATACGAATGGCCGTATCAGACTCACAGGCAAATAGGCGGAATCGTGTGCTCGGCCGGATCATTGCGGATCAGGTATGCCATAATCGGTTGATTGACGGCCTTCCGGCTACAGGGTTCATCCGGTAGGGAGCCATTGCGCTATGGCGGCAAGCAACGATAATCAGGGTTTGAAGATTGCGGTGGCCGCACTGGCCACCTTCACGGTGCTCTTCGCGAGTACCACATACTATTTCTACAGCGAGTCTTCCAAGGCGCTGAGCCAGGCGGAAAGCGCCAAGAAGGCGGCGACCGAAGCCGCCGGTCAGCAGGCTGCCTCGGAAGCCGCGTTGAAGGATCTCGGCGTGGCTCTCGGCTACGCTAGCCTCAGGCCAGCCGAAGGCGGCGCGTTTCCGGATCTCGAAGCTCTCAAGGCTTCGATCAACCAGACCGTGACTGGGCTTCGCGCTTCGGCCGAACAAAAAATTCTGGCCAAAATTCCCGATGCTCCCTCCGTGCGTCAGGAACTCACCAAAAATCAGGAACTCGTCACGCTGATGGAAGATCAGCGGGCCGCGGCCAGTCGGTTCCTGGCCAATCCTTCCGCCGATTTGCGTTCGCAAATCGAGAATCTGGCTGATCTTCTGAAGACAGCATCCGAAGTCGAGGCGGAATTCTTCGTCGACAACTACAATCTTCGTAAGGCATTGGCCAGCGTCAATTCCGTTCACGAAGAACAGTTGAAGACGACTCAGACGGAACTTGAGAAGATCAAGGCCGACCTGGCCGCTGTTCAGAAGGGGCACGAAGAAGGCCGCGTCGATCTGACCGAATCGGTCGAAACGGCCCGCCGGGAAGCCAACCTGAAGGAAACCGAACTGGCGGCGATGCAGGGTACGCTGGCCGAAGCGACGAGCAGGCACAGCACCGAGCGTTCCGAACTGGTCGGTCAGCTTCGCGAAATTCGCGACAAGACTCAGCGTAAGGAAGACATTCTCGACAATCCGGACGGCAAGGTCACTTTCGTCGACTACGGCACGAAGACCGCCCGCGTCGACGTGACTCGCAGCATGGGCGTGCGTCCGACGATGCGATTCACGATCTTCGACCGCAAGGCTGTCGGAATTCCGACCGACAAGCCCAAGGGTCAGATCGAAATCACCGAAGTCGGCACCCAGTACAGCATCGGCCGGATCATCGAAACCAAGGATCTCGCCAAGCCGATCGTCGCTGGCGACATCCTCTACTCGGCTGGCTGGAACGCGACCGAACCTCAGCAATTCGCCCTCATCGGCCCACTTGACATCGACCGGGACGGCAAGGACGACCGTAATGACATTCTCCAGATGATCGCTTCTTCCGGTGGAACCGTCACTTACGATCTTCAGTTGATCTCCGGTGAAGCGATCGAAAAGGGCAAGCTCAGTGCCCGGATCGCCTGGTATGTCGACGACGATCGCGACATGTCTCCGGAACAGCTCCGCAGCATGACCGAAGCCCAGCGTGACTTCCTGCAGAGGAAGAACGAAGTGCTTCGCGAAGCCCGGAGCCTGGGAATCCGGCCGCTGCCGCTGACACGTTTGCCCGGTATGCTCGGCTTCAGCTTCAAGACGCTGCGAACATCGCCCGTCGAAGGCGTCGACGAATCGGCAATCCGCAAAATGACGCGACCCTCGGGCAGGGCTCCGCAGGAAAACCCCGGAAGTGGTGAACCGGCCGAACAGCCGGGCACGCCTCCGACCTCGGGCGATCCCGCTCAATGATCCGGATCTGACTTCCGGGTCTTCGAAGAACAGTACTAAAAGGAAACGCGTGCCGGGATTTCGGCACGCGTTTCCTTTTATCGAACGAACGTATCGTCGGACAGGCCGTCCATCACTCCAGGGCGATGTCGAAGGTGTTGCTTCCGCTTTCGACTTTCTTCGTCAAGCCGCTCGTATCCGGCTTTTCGTATTTCTCCGGAATGGTCCGTTCCTGTTTCTTGACCGGTTCGCCGGGAGCCGGAGTGTTCAGGGCGTTCGGATCGACGTCGGAAACGATCACCCGATACTCACCTACGACGGCACCGTCATTCGGATTGGTCGTCTGAAGGGAGTAGGATCCATCCGGGCCGATGACGGAATTGGCGTTACTTCCGTCCGGGTTGACCGAAATGAATGAGATCGTGCCTTTCGTCAATGGCTTGCCTTGATAGGTGACTTTGCCGCTGACCCTCGCCATTTCCGGACCGCCCGAGCCGCCGCAGCCGACGACAAACGCCGACAGCACACAGGAGATAACCAGTTTCAGGCAATTCGCACACTGGATTCGGAACACGTCGATTTCTCCGCAAGTAGTTCGCATTTCAGATATTCGGCCGGCAACGGATTCCGGTCATCTCCGTTTGCCGACCTCCCGGATCGTCCGCCGCGTCGGATCAATAGGCGTCCGCCGAGATGACTTCGCCTTGCCCGCGGGTGCTCAAACCCTGATAGATCGGGAAGGAGATCTGCTCCTTGATGAACTTCACGGAGCCGTCGCACATGGCGAAGTTCGCTCCGCCAGCATGCTGCGAGCGGAATGAGTATTGCCTCGTCCAGTTTTCCACGTTGGCGGGCTGGAGCCTGTAGTTCAAGGGAATCGCTGTCGAGCCGATCGTCTGGTTGGCATGCACCCAGCAGTTCCAGCGGGTGATGCGCCGGATCTGCTCGCCCATCATGAACGTATTGCTCGTGCCGTCCGTGATTTGCGCCACGCCGACGTTCGATCCCCAGGCCCAGAAGACGCCGCTGCCGGCGATACCGCCGTTTTCGATATCCTGGCCGCTTGCAGAAGTCCGGTTATGTCCCAGTTGAGGGCCACGACAGAATCGGCCAGTGTCGGTGCAGAGTACCACCGTGCCAGCCGCGGGTGCACAAGCGAGGCAGTTATCGCCCATGTTCCCCACATATGAAGTTCCCGCGCCTTCCTGACCGATGATCTCGTCGGCGTTGGTGTTGTCGATGTTGGGGCTGTTGTCGGAGGGGCAAATCAGCGAGTTCACGATCGTCATCCGGACGGTCATGTTCTGCTGGCCCATGTAAACGGCCTTGTTCCAGCGCCAGCCGCCGCCGAGCTGATCACCCCACATGATGTTGAAGTTCACGGCGTTGTGACGTGGGGCCTGCTCCATCTGCGGCAGCAGCAGGACGATCCAGCTCGAATTGTTCCACGCCAGGCCCTGGGGGCCGAATACCGGGTGCAAGTAGAGCCCGGCAGGGAACTTGCCGTTGACGTCGTGGTAGTTGTGAGCCGCCAGTGCGAGTTGCTTGATATTGTTCACGCACTGTGCCCGGCGGGCCGCTTCACGAGCGGACTGCACAGCGGGCAGCAAAAGTGAGATGAGTACAGCGATGATGGCGATGACCACCAACAGCTCGATGAGGGTGAAACCTCGTCGTTTCGTCATGTGAAATTGCTCCTGATCGTTTGCGGACGGGGAATGGATAGACAGGGATTCAGTGGCATAAGCTGACACATTGTGACGCTTGAAGCCGCCTATCCGCGGACTTGAGGATGTCGAATTTGCGTGAGAGGGAGTTCATCAGGGTAAGTCGGTCGACTCCGAAAATATCAGAACCCGAGAGTCGATCTATAGCGAAATCGAAAAATTTTTGGCGTATTACCCGAACGGCATGGTTAATCAGGCCGAAATCGCTCGCCCCATCATGTCCGGTCATGAATTTTTGTGCCGTAGTTCCGTTCGTTACGATCGTGTTCCGTACGAAGCATCGAAACCTCCCGACGCACGCCCTGGCATTCGGAGAACGGCGGGTCGGATATCGCAAGTCTATAGAATCAGGAATGTTGTGTTTACGCCCAGGGCTGGCTGGCACGATCTTTTTTGTCTCCATCGTTTCTCCAGATCAACAGGATTGTTGAATCCTGGCAGGTCTTTATCGAATTTGTTGGATTTGCTATTTTAAGCGTTACTCTATGACCTGAACTCAGGGATCCATCCGGCAGGAAGTTCGTTCTCAGGTTTCAGGTCATTCGATTTTCGAAGGACGGGCTTGATCGTGGCACGCAAGAAAACGTCCAACACCAAATCCTTCGTCAAGACTCAAATCTCCGCACGACTTCGTCGAGTTCGCATGGAACTTTTCGGCGAACACGGCGGGCCTGAACTCGCACGACGGCTCGAACTTCCGGCACGTACCTGGTACAACTACGAAACCGGCGTGACCGTTCCGGCCGAAGTCATGCTCAGCTTCATCGACCAGACAGGCGTCAACCCCGCCTGGCTGCTCACCGGCGACGGCTACGTTTACCGAAATCAGGCGGATGACATCGATTCGGTCAGCGAATCTCCGCTCCTGATGATCCGCCGCGGGCTCGAACAACTCGAATCCCAGTCCCGCGTCAGCCGTATCGATTCCGCCGGTATCGACGATCGGAACTGGTCCGTGGATTCACGCGCTCATTCCTGCTTCGTCCGGCTGCCATTGATCGAAATCGCGGAGCTGCAGAATTTTCAGCTCACCAAATTCGCCCAGCGCGACACGTTTCTCACCTACAGCGAATGGGTCCCCAACCCGGATCACAGCGTTTGTGTCCGTGTCGAAAACGAAGCCATGAAGCCTCATTTGCCGGAAAACAGCGTGGCGGTCGTCGATTTGAGCCAGAATAAGCCGGAATTGCTGCACAGCCGCATGGTCGTTGCCCTCGATTCCCGAAACGAACCGGTATTCCGCTGGCTCGAACATTCCGGCGAACACTTTATCCTCAGGGCTGAAGTCCGGAATTATCCGACGATTCCCTACTCCGTGACCGATTCCCATGGCCGGATCCTCGGATCCGTCGTCGCAGTCAGCTCTCAGTGTTGATTCCCTGAACAGGCAACGACTTGAGCGGGGTTCTGGGCGATCCGGCAAAAGACTTCACCCGGGTTTTCGCAGCTCATTGCATCGCTTTCGCCCACTGGCCGATCCGCACAGCACCGACGGCGGCCGCCGACTGGATGACCGCGGTATCGATCGGACGAACGCGATTCCCCAGGGTTTTGCTCAGTAAGCAATAATAAGCCGACTGGCGTGACGGCTCGCCTCCGATTAAGATACTTGCGAACCGGGGCTGGCAGAGCCATGGGTGCTCCAGCATGCATCGCACGTCTTCGGCGGTCACGATTGCCGATAGCCACTGGCCACGTTCCTGGACGCTCAGGCTGCACGAAATATCGGCCACGCGTGTCCAGAAAGCCGCACGCATCAGGCCGGTCGAATTGACGGCTCGAGCGGCCTTTTCCAGAATCGGTTCATCGATCTGCCGGGTCGGTTCGTCCGGAACGCTCCGTTTCAGCAGGGTGGCCGACTTCAGCGCAGAATAGGTTTCGCCTGCCAGTGTCGTGAAGCTGCCGATGATCGTGCCGTCCGCCTCGACGGCGATCAGCTTCGTGTGCGAGCCTGGCCAGAGAAGTAACCAGGGGCGGTTCATCGATTCGGGTTCGGTCGCCGAGAGAATTTCGCGTATTCCCCAGACCTGCGTCTCTTCGCCACGCATGATGTCCTGAGCCAGCGACCCCGCGAATTCGTCCGGATTCGCCTTTTCCGGGCCCGTTCGCACTCCCGGCAGAATGCGAATCGGAACGCCCGGATTGAGCGGATCTCGCCAGACGATCGACCCCTTCGCGAGATCTTCAGCCCGAGCTGGCGCAAAAACATGGGGCAGGTTCACCAGGCCAGCATCGGAACCCAGCATTCCGGAAGCGACACATTCGACCGAAGCCGGGTCCTGGCCGAGCGGGCCGATCAGTTTGTCCATGCACGCCCGCACCGCGGCTTTGACGGGGTTATCCCCGTCGCCATGGGTATCGCGCACGCCGACGTCGAATTTCACGGTTTCGGTGACTTTGCCGTTCAGGACGACGCTGGCACGTGTGTTGGTCGTACCGCCATCGAGGGCGATCCACAATTCAGAGTTCATGGGAGAGCTAAGACGACTCCAACTGCGGGGTGTCGACCGGGTGATGAAGTGGTGGCGGGATCCTGCCGGATCGGTATCATGAACATAATCGAACCGCTCTTCCCTGGCCAAGCCCCAACCATCCGATCGCCCAACGGCGAATTTACGAGATGCCTCGACGCCCCCGACTCTCCGTACCATCCTTTTTTCTGGGCTCTCCCGACGCATTCGCCGTTTGGGATGCCGCCGGGCGGATCGTCGATCGGAATGAAGCGTTCCTCAGGCTATTCACCACTACCGAAGACACCGCCCCCGCGAATTCCGTGCCGTCGATTGTCCTGCCTTCTCTCGACGAATCACGGATCTGTCCGCCTGAAAGCGTTTTTCGTGGTCAATCCTGCAGCCTTCTCGTCAGTGATCCGGTCGAAGCATCGCGTCTTTTCCGCTTCGAAGCCTGGCCCATTCACGGCGAATCGGAATCGGTCGTCGGAATTCTGGGCCGAGTCACGCCGGCTTCCGATCGAGAAATCTCCGAATCGGTCGATCCTGCAAGAGCCTGGGGGGTGGCTCTTCAAGAGGAATTGACGAAACGCCGCGCACGACAGAAGCCTTTGGGGCTCGAATCTTTCGTCGGCTTCGGCCCGGAACATGAAGCGAAATTGAAGCTCATCGAAGCGGCCGCGCGAGCCGATTGCCCTGTCGTGATCGTGGGCGAAGCCGCCACGGGTCGCCATCACCTGGCCAGAATTCTCCACCTGAAACATCAGTCTCAGCAAGGGACACGCCTGCCGCTGATTCCGATCGATCCGGCCAGCCTTCCTGCGGAACTCCTGGCACGTGACTTTCTCGGCATCGATTTCACCGTCGGCCCACGTGATGCCGCCCAGTCTCAGCCCGCCTGGCGTGTTCCGCCGGGGGCCACGATCCTGATCGAAAGTCTCGCGGAACTCGACAGCAGGCTTCAGGATGGGATCGCCCGGGCCACCGGTTCGGTGCGTCTCGTCAGTCTGGCGCACACACGCGAAGAAATCGACCGGCTTGACCCCTGGTTCCGTGCCCGATCCGCGACGATCGTCATCGAATTGACACCTTTGAGATCCCGCATCGAAGAAATTCCGATCCTGTCGCAATCGATCCTCAACCGGATTCAGGCCGGCACGAAACCACGCATCGAAGGCTTCAGCCCTGAAGCGCTCGAACGTCTCAAAATGTACGACTGGCCCGGCAACTGGCGGGAACTGGAACGCGTCGTACGGAAAATTCACGCAACAGCCGTCGGCCCGATCGTTCTTGCCGATGACATCCCGGCAGATATCCAGGGGGCCTTCGGCGGAGCCTGGGCGAAACCGGTGAATCCGGACCCATCGGCCGCAGGCAATCGGCTGGAATCCGCCCTTCAGGATGCAAGCCGGGCAACGGTGCTTCAGGCGCTTGAGCGTTATGGCTCGAACAAGGCCGCCGTGGCACGTGCCCTGGGAATCTCCCGGCCCAAGCTCTACCGTTTGCTGGCCGAGCTGGGCCTGGAATCCGAATAAGTCGAGAAGTCGATCGCTCCGCCGGATATGACCAGGTCGCAGGCCAGACGGATCGACAGGCCTGCGTCACTTCTTGCGGGTCAGCTCGAAATTGAAGGCCGAGAAGTCGTCCTTCGTCGTGAATTCGGTCGGCCGGGCCTGGGTGCCGAAGCAGATCGAAACCTTGTCGTCGCCTTCGAACTTGTAAATCGCCGGGCCATCGAAATTCTTGGCGTTCGGCGAATCTTCGTCCACCTTCATTTCCATCGTCTTGTGCGGTTTGGCGCCGGCGTCAAGCTTCACCGTGATCTTATAGGTACGCCCGGGAGCTTCCAGCTTCAGCTTGCCCTTTTCGAACGTCCAGGTGGCGTCGCCCGTGTTCGGATCCTTGCTGATCCAGGCTCCATCGAGCTTCTTCAGATCGTCACCGCTTTCGTCGGCACGAACGGCAACGGGAGCGATCGCCAGCGACCAGGCGATGGTTTTGAGGAAATGACGGCGCAGGGGCATGGAAAGAGACCTTTCGGAATCGGACTGGAGCGAATCGATCGCGATCGAAGAAAAACGATCGTCGGACGTTCGCAAGTATAGGCACATGTGGATCGATCGGAAAGGCCGGTTGCCGTCGTCACTCTTGACCCGGTTCGGCAAATTCGCGATTTTTGTGTAGGTCATCCTCGACCTCGGTCTTCCGGTCGTGCGGTCGTCGCGATCCCGAAGCACCATCCCGCCACAGGAGAACTATCGCCCATGCTTCGCCGCTCGTTTTTCCTCGCACCCGTCGTCGCTGGCCTCGCCGCCCGCAATCTCGCCGCCGCCGATGATGCCCAACTCGCCCACATGGTCTTCTTCACCCTGAAGGACCGGACAGACGCGAACCGCGATGCCCTCGTCGCCGGATGCAAAAAATACCTGGACGGGCACGAAGGCACCGTCTATTTCTCCGTGGGCACCCGCGGCAAGGAATTCGACCGCGACGTGAACGCCACCGACTGGGATGTCGCCCTGCACCTTGTCTTCAAGAACAAGACCGCCCACGACACCTATCAGGAACACCCGCGACACCTGAAGTTCATCGAAGAAAACAAGCAATACTGGGGCAAGGTTCAGGTCTTCGATTCGTACCTGACCCCGGCCGCTTCGAAGTGAATTCGAACCAGGCCGGTTGAGCCCTCTGGCGTCCTGGCGTCCGCCGTCAGGACGCCGTATTCGTTTCGAGGCGTCCGTGAACGATTCGAGCCCCGAATTCACCGGAAAATATGGCCCCTGGACGATCCTCAAACGGCACGAAGTTTATCGTGATCCGTGGCTGAAGGTCACCAGGGACGACGTGCTTCGGCCTGACGGAAACCCTGGCACCTACAGCGTTTCGTGCATGAAGCCGGGCGTGTGCGTTCTCGCGGTCGACTCGGCCGGAATCTGCCACCTGACCGAAGAATTTCATTACGCGGTGGGCAGGGTTACGCTCGAATGCGTATCGGGCGGCATCGACCCCGGCGAAGACGCCCTGGCCACAGCCCGGCGCGAACTTGCTGAAGAACTTGGCCTGAAGGCCAGTCGCTGGACGAGCCTGGGAGTGGTCGACCCGTTCACGGCCATCGCGGTTTCGCCGACGCAACTCTGGCTGGCTCAGGATCTTGAGGAAATCGCCTCGAACCCGGAGCCGACCGAGACGATTCGCCATGTGCGCATGCCGTTTATGGAAGTGATCGAACGGGTCATGGATTCGGAAATTACCCACGCGCCGAGTGTCGCGGCGATTCTGAAAGCTATCCGCATGATGCGGCAATGAAGAAGCCGGCCAGCACCCGCAAGGATGAAGGCCGGCTTTCGAATCGATCGGGCTGAGCTTGGTTACTCAGAAAATGCCGAGGATGTCGCGAGCGTCGTCGGTCATGCGGGCCGGTGACCAGGGCGGGCTCATCACCAGCTTGACGTTCGCCTTGCTGACCCCGGCGATGGTTTCGATCGCCTTGACGCTGTTCCGCAGGATCTCAGGCCCGGCAGGGCATGCGGGGGTGGTCAGCGTCATTTCGACATCCACCTCGCTGCCACGGGTCTGAACCGTGTAGACCAGGCCAAGATCGACGACGTTGACGTTCAGTTCCGGGTCGATCACCGTTTTCAGGGCAGCCACAATATCATCCTGACCCACGGGCGGGCCGACAGGAGTTTCGGCGGCTGGTTTCGACTCGCCTGCCGGTTTCGAAGCCGGGCTAGGCGGAGCTTCCTTGGGCAGGTCGCCGGTGTCGTTGATGGCGACATAAATCGTTTCGCCGTCGACTTTCACGTGGTGGGCTCGAACATTTTCGACAGCCGGCATGGTGAGGGCCGAACCGGTGCGGATGTCGAACCGGGCACCATGGCGGTCGCACTCGATCTCGAAGCCGCAGAGCTTGCCGTCGGCCAGCGGGCCGCCGTCGTGAGTGCAGACGTCGTCGATGGCAAAAACCTGGCCTTCGACGCGGAACAGGGCGACGGGCTGGTCGTCCACCTCCACGAAAAGGTTCGAGCCTTCTGGCAGTTCGCTGAGCGTCGCGACTTTGCGGTATTCGATCGCCATCGTGTTCGAGAATCCCCTGTCTGTCGATTGCGTAAAGCTTGCGTGTCCCGGTTTCGGGATACGTCCGTCAGTTCGCAGCCGTTTCGGCCACGATCCTTTTCAGCCGCCGGAGCACTCCCGTGAGCCCGTGCGTGCGCTGCATTCCCAGGATTTCCTTCAGGCCGCCTTTGGAGATCACGTCGAACGAAATGTCGGCGTAATCGGCCGGGCTGGCGCCACGGGTCCCTTCCCAGAGAAGTGAGACGAAGCCGCGAACGGTGGGCGCTTCCATCGGAATATCGGCGAACCAGTCGACGCCCTGACCAGTCTTCTCTGCGAAAAGGAACACCGGCGACTGGCACTCTTCGACCTTGTGGTCCGGGTCCTTCAGGGCTTCGAACCGTTCGGGCAGGGGCGGCAGCGACCGTGCGTAATCGAGGAGCATCTCGATCCGTTCCTTGGGGTCGCAGTCCGAGAGTTCGTCGAGGAGTTCGTCGAGTTTCGTCAGTGTCATTCTGATGTTTTCGAAGTGGCTTTCAGGTATCGGGCAAGGAGCGGACAAGGCGCTCGGCCCGAACGTGTTCCGTCCGGGCCGATTACGGGATGCCGGCTCAGGGTTGCGCGCCCTTGCGGATCGGCATGCCGACGATGTTGCCCCACTCGGTCCACGAGCCGTCGTAGTTGCGGACCTTCGAGAAGCCGAGCAGATACTTCAGCACGAACCAGGTCAGGCTGGAGCGTTCGCCGATGCGGCAATAAGCCACGACGTCGTCCGTGGGCTTGAGCTTGAGTTCGCCCTCGTAGATGGCCTTGAGTTCGTCGGCCGACTTGAAGCGGCCGTCTTCAGCCACGGCCCTGGCCCACGGGCAGTGCAGGGCACCCGGAATGTGGCCGCCACGCAGGACGCCTTCTTCCGGATAGCCTTCCATGTGGGTCCGTTCGCCGGTGTATTCCTTGGGGCTGCGCACGTCGACCATCGGCAGGCCGGCGTTGCAGTGATCCAGCACCTGGTCTCGCAGGGCCCGCAGGCTCGCCCGGTCGACGTTCGCCGGAACCTTGTAATCGCCCTTGGGGTACGACGGCACTTCGGCCGTGGTCGGGTACTTCAGGGTTTCGATCCAGTAGCGCCGGCCGCCGTCGAGCATCCGGCAGTCCTTATGCCCCTTGAGCTTGAAGGCCCAGAAGGCGTAACAGGCCCACCAGTTGTTGTCGTCGCCGTAGAAGACGACGGTCGTGTCGTTCGAAATGCCGTTGTCGCGGCAGATCTTTTCGAAGGCCTCGTCCGAAACGTATTCGCGGACGGTCTGATCCTGCAGATCGTTATGCCAGTCGATCTTCACCGCACCGGGGATGTGAGCCATCGGATAGAGCAGGGCATCGCCACTGGATTCCACGATCCGGACTTTCGGATCGCCGGCGTGTTCCTTCACCCAATCGGCACTGACGACGACTTCCGGAACGGCATATTGTGAGGCGGACATCGGAACGGAAACTCCTGGCGATATGGCTCGGTACGTTTCGATTGCTGAGCAGTCCAAAACTCAGACCATCGTATCAGATTTTGGGTCAACCCAGCGACAGTTTTTTGGCGACCGCCAGCCGCAGTGACTCACGGACCGGTTCGACGGAAATGCGGTCGTAGACGTTCGCGAAGAAGCCTTCGACGATCAGCCGCTTGGCCGTCTCGGCCGGGATGCCGCGAGCCTCGGCATAGAACACCATTTCCGGATCGACCGGACCCGCGGTGGCCCCGTGGGTGCAGCGCACGTCGTTGGCCTCGATCTCCAGTCCCGGGATCGAATCGGCCCGGGCCGACTGGGTCAGGATCAGGCTGTCGTTCTTCTGGTAGGCGTCGGTCTTCTGGGCACCCGGCTCGACACGGATCATGCCCTTCCACACCGTGCGGCTCTTGCCCGTCAGGCCGCCCTTGTAAAGCAGGTCGCTGGTGGTGTTTTCGGCCTGGTGATCCTGACGCGTGAAATAGGCCAGGTGCTGTTTGCCGGTCGTGAACATGACGCCATTGACCTGGGCCGAAGCCTTCGGGCCGGCCAAGGCTGTTTCCTGGTTGACCTTCGAAAGCCGTGAGCCGAGGCCGCCGATCGTCCACTGGATCGATCCGCCGGCATCCACGGTCGCCCGTTCGCGGCTGAAGTGCCACGTCTGGTCGTCCCAGTTCTGAATCCGGACATACTTCAGATTCGCGTCCTTGCCCACGACGATTTCGACCGCTCCCAGGTGCAGGCCGGGGGTCGCGGATTCGCCGGAAGCCGTGGAAACGAGGTCGTGCACCAGGGTCGCTTCGGCGCCGTCTTCCAGGACGATCAGCGTGTGCGAGGTGTCGATCCGCTGCCGGGCCGTCATCGCGGAAAGCGCGTAAAGCGGATCCGCGACCTTTACGCCTTTCGGGACGTAAAGCACGATGCCGCCGCGGAACATCGCCGCGTGCAGGGCGGCCAGGGCGTCTTCGCTGGTGCCGACGGTTCCGAAGAGATATTTCTCGAGAATTTCGGGGTTCGACTCGGCGAACGTGCGGAAGTCGGTCAGCGTGGCCTTGCCCAGCTTGATCAGGTCCGCCGGCTGTGTCGTCTGTCCGCCGATCTGCACGATGCCCGTGCCATAGGCTGAGGCAAGTGCGTCGCGGGCCGGGGCGATCTCGTCGAGATCTTCCAGGGTGGCCGCCGCGGGCGAGTGGACGAGGTCGAACGCGTTCAGGCGAAAGGCCCGGATGTCCGTCCGACGCCATTCTTCGTCGCGGGAAGTCGGCCAGGGGGTCGCGGCGAACGATTCGAAGGCCGCGCGGCGTTTTTCGGTCAGCCAGGCGGGTTCGTTCGGCACGGAATTGAGAAATTCGCCGAATTCGAGGGATGCGATCGCGTGAGATGACGCCACAGCGGTACTCATGTGAGGTTCAGGCCCTGGTTACGTTGAATGATGTGTCTGATGGGAGATTTTCCGGTTCGGTCGTGACCGCTCCGCAGGTTCGTATTCGAAAAACGTCGCCACCGGCCACCCGACCCCCGAGAAATAGTCGCGAGACGCGGCGGCGACGTCGTACCTGCGGAATTCGCCCTGTCGGGTCAGCCGACCGAGCCTTCCATCTGCAATTCGATGAGCTTGTTCATTTCCACGGCGTATTCCATCGGCAGCTCCTTCACCAGGGGCTCGATGAATCCGTTGACGATCAGGGTCGCGGCCTCGGCCTCGCTCAGGCCCCGGCTCCGCAGATAGAACAGCTGCTCTTCGCCGATCTTCGAAACCGATGCCTCGTGGCCGATCTTGACGTCGTCCTCGTCGATCTCGATGTAAGGATAAGTGTCCGAACGGCTTTGCGGGTCAAGAATCAGTGCGTCGCACACGACGTTCGACTTCGAGCCGTAGGCACCGTCGGCCACCTTCAGCAGGCCCCGATAGCTCGAACGGCCGCCGTGCTTCGAAATCGATTTCGAAATGATCCGGCTCGTCGTGTAGGGGGCCGCGTGAACGACCTTGCCGCCGGCGTCCTGATGCTGGCCCTTGCCGGCGAAGGCGATCGAAAGAATCTCGGCCCGGGCGCCCTTGCCGACCATGTAAACGGCCGGGTATTTCATCGTCAGGCGGCTGCCGAGGTTGCCATCGACCCATTCCATCAGGGCGTCTTCGTGTGCGACAGCCCGCTTGGTGACGAGGTTGTAAATGTTGTTGGCCCAGTTCTGGATCGTCGTGTAACGGCAACGGCCGCCCTTCTTCACGATGATTTCGACCACGGCCGAGTGCAGGCTCTCCGAAGTGTAGATCGGCGCCGTGCAGCCTTCCACATAGTGAACCTGGGCGCCCTCTTCGACGATGATGAGCGTCCGTTCGAACTGGCCCATGTTCTCGGCGTTGATCCGGAAATAGGCCTGCAGGGGGATGTCGACTTTCACGCCCGCCGGAATGTAAACGAACGATCCGCCCGACCATACGGCCGAGTTCAGGGCCGCGAACTTGTTGTCATTGATCGGGATGACCGTGCCGAAGTATTCCTTCACCAGGTCGGGGTAGTCCCGCAGGGCCGAGTCCATGTCGGTGAAGATCACGCCCTTGGCGGCAAGGTCTTCACGCAGCGAGTGATAGACCACTTCCGACTCGTACTGGGCTCCCACGCCGGCCAGGAATTTCTTCTCGGCTTCGGGGATGCCCAGCTTGTCGAACGTCCTCTTGATCTCGGCCGGCACGTCGTCCCAGGACTTGCCCTGACGGTCCGTGGCGCGAACGAAGTAGTGAATGTCCTGAAAGTCGAGATCGTTCAGGTTCCCGCCCCACTGCGGCAGCGGCTTCTGCTGAAACGTTTCCAGACCCTTGAGACGGAACTCGCGCATCCACTGCGGTTCGTTCTTCATCTCCGAGATCTCTTCGACGGTGTGTCGATTCAATCCCTTACCGGACTTGTAGTTATAGTTCGCGTCGGATTCCCGGAAGCCGTACTTGTAGTCTTCCTTGATTCCCGCGACCTGGGCGCCAAGATCGGTCGACATCGTTCGCTACCTCTGAATTTCTGACTTCGATGAATCGGTTCGGGGCGGAAGAACGGTCCGGCGTCGAGCCGGACCGCTTCGAGTGCGTTTTCCGGTCAGACGACAGCCGAGGCCGAAGCTTCCAGCTCGTCTTCCACGCGGGCTTCTTGCGGATACTTGGCACGAATCCAGTCGTAGCCTTCCCGCTCCAGGGTCGTGACCAGCTCAGGCCCGCCGTTTTCGACGATCCGGCCCCCGTACAGGATGTGCACGAACTGGGGCTGGATGTAGTTGAGGATCCGCTGGTAGTGGGTGATTACCAGAACGCCGGTGCCCTGGGCCTTGGCGACCCGGTTCACGCCTTCGGAGACCACGCGGACGGCGTCGATATCCAGGCCCGAGTCGGTTTCGTCGAGAATGGCGAAGGCCGGTTGCAGCATGGCCAGTTGCAGAACTTCGGCCCGCTTCTTCTCACCGCCGGAGAAACCTTCGTTCAGGTAGCGACGGGCAAAGTCGCCGTCCATGCCCAGCTCGTCCATCTTCTGCTTGAGTTCCTTGCGGAAATCACGCATGGAGATCAGGTCTTCGCCTTCCTTGCGGTCCGGCATTCTGACGTTCGTCACGGCATGGCGAAGGAAGTTCGCCATCGTCACGCCGGGGATGGATGTCGGGTACTGGAACGCCAGAAACAGGCCGGCCTTGGCCCGTTCGTCGGCTTCCAGCTCAAGCAGGTTGACGTCACCGAGATAGGCCGTGCCGTCGGTGATCTCGTAGTTCGGATGGCCCATGAGAGCGTACGAAAGCGTGCTTTTGCCGGATCCGTTGGGACCCATCAGGGCGTGGGTTTCGCCCTGATTGATCGTCAGGTTCACGCCCCGCAGAATCGGCTTGCCTTCCACCGAGACGTGCAGGTTTTCGATACGCAGCGTTTTCGTGCTCACTCTCGCGATCTCCAAGTAGAATCCAGGGGTCACTGACTTGTGTTTCGTGGTTTCGTCGCCGGAATGGCGATTCGCTTCAGCCGGCTTTCGAGTCGGTCTCGCCCTCTGTCGCTCGTGCCGGTTCGAAGTCGCAGGAGCGGTCGCCGTCGAGCCGGCAGTGGCTCAGCGTCAGCCCGTGGCCGACGACTTTTTCGAACATTCGACGCTCAAGGGCACAAATGTCCCGGTCCACCTCGGCCAGTTCGAAAAACGGGCAGGAGAGCTGCCGCAGGATCGTCTGGCCTTCGTCGCCCGAAGCGACTTCGGCCTCCACGCCCCGCTCGTGCAGCAGGCCGCCGAGCTGAACCATGCGGCTGGACCATTCCTCGCCCCGGACCTGGCTGCGGTAAGAGTCCGCCAGCCGATCGGTGATGCGGGCGAACAGGTCGCGGCGGATTTTCGGGTCTTCCACCGTCCGCATGACCTCGTCCCAGAGCACCAGCGCCAGATCGGCGTAATTCTGGCCAAGCTTCTTCTGGGCCAGGGTGCTGGCCTGGTAGAAATACCTGGGACGTCCCCGGCCCGCCGATTCCTGAATCCGTTCGACCAGGCCGCTCTCCACCAGCCGATTCAGACGGACGCGAACCGCTGTGGGCGTCACATCCATCCGCTCCGCAAGGTCTTCGACAGAAATCGGTCCGATGCGACGGATCAAGTCCATCAACGGCCGGTCCGAACTCTGGGTGAGAGATTCCGCGGACATAAACGGCTTGACCTCGACATTCCTGCCAATCGTCCGCTTCGAACATCGAAGCCGACCAATTCAGCATAGGCGATGGCCAGGACGCTTTCCAGTCTTTTTCGCAATAAAAACAAAAAAAATTGCGTAAAACAATATTCCCCGAAATGAAAAGGTCTCAGGCGGGTTCGTAACCACCTGAGACGCATAGATTTCGGAACACCCGGGCAGCTCTTACAGGCCGCGGCCGCCGATGTGCTTCATCTTGCCCGGATTACGGCCCTTACGCTTGGCGCGGCGGCCTTTGGCGATCGGCGAGCTGTTGGCTTTACGCTTCCAGGTGGAAGACTTCTTGTGGCGTGTCTTGGTTTTCATGCGATTCGTTCCGAAATGAGGACCGTGACTGCTGCGGAAATCGAGACCGATGCGTTCGCCGAAACCGGATCGTCCCTGTCCATGAGACGCATCGCCTGTTTCGGATGCCTGGGCGATCTCGGGCAATGACCGGGGAGGGACTCGAACCCTCGACCCACGGATTAACCTACCTCACCGGCTTTCGCCGGCCCGAATCGACAGAAACGCATTACGCTTCGGAAGATTCCCGGTTGAGAGTCTGGACTATACCATCACCGTTTCAGGTGTGCCGCGCCTAGTCTCTGAAGCCGATTCCCATGAATCCACGGGAACCTCGCCTGCTGATTGTCCAATCCACGCCGCTTTTCATGCCTTCGCGCTCACCGTTACCGGTCACGCTGTGGCGGACGTGGCTCTCAGGACGTTCCAGCAATTCGCGACATGCACATTCCGCGGTTGTTTTGTTCCCGCGAAAGGCTCCTGGAACGAACGTGCCGTTCCTTGAAGTCCGATGCTCTACCGACTGAGCTACCCGGTCATTCGACACGATTCCGACAAGTTGACTTCCTCGCGTCGACGTAGGGCATTTATATCCGCTTTCGTGGCGAATGTCCAGCGCAAGCATTGCGGGCACATGCGAAGGCGGATGTCGTATTCGGATCGTAAGCCAATAATCTTCAACATGTTGAATGGGTTCGTGCTTTTTCGTTCGAACCTGACGGATCTTTCGGTTCTGGACTTGTTTCGGCGCACTTCCGGGGATATGGTTAAAGAGAAGATCCCGCCCGCGGCATTCGGACCATCCCATGCCGCGATCCGTCCCCGCCACCTGCTCTCGGTGAGTGCGATGATTCGACTGACACTTGCGGTGCTCCTGGTTTTTGCTGGCTCGACCGCATCTTCGCCAGGTGCTCCCGCTGACGCCGCTCCATCCCCGGCTCCTCCTGTTTCCGGCTTCATCGTCAAGCCGGCCGCAGTCAAGCTTGTCGGGCCGGATGCACTTCAGCAGCTCGCCGTCGATGCGACGCTCGACAAATCTGCGAAAGTGTCGGACCGTACGCTTCAGGCGAAATTCGAGTCCGCGAATCCCGCAGTCGTTCGTGTGGACGACCGCGGCGGCATCGTGGCCGTCAGCGACGGCAAGACCGAAGTGCGTGTGACCCTCGGCGACAAAACGAAGACCGTTCCCGTGGAAGTCAGCCAGCTGGCATCGCCCCCGCCGATCAACTTCACCAACCGGATCGTCCCGATCTTCACCAAGCAGGGCTGCAACGGTGGCGGATGTCACGGCAAGTCAGGTGGGCAGAACGGGTTCCGGCTCAGCCTTCTGGGCTTCGAACCGGATGTCGATTACGAAACCCTGATCTTCGAAAGCCGCGGCCGCAGGCTGTTCCCAGCTAAGCCCCAGGAAAGTCTCCTGCTGCTCAAGGCGATCGGCGAATCGCCTCATGGCGGCGGCAAGAAGATCGAAAAGGACAGTCGCGAATATCGCGAAGTCGAACGCTGGATCGCCACGGGTATGCCTTTCGGGCGAGCCGAAGATCCGAAAATCAAGCAGCTCCGGATCGAGCCGGAACTTCGTCTGCTCGATCGTAACTCCACTCAACAGCTTCTGGTTACGGCGATTTACGACGACGGCCACACTGAGGACGTTACCCGCTGGGCCCAGTTTCAGTCGAACGACACGGAAGTGGCCGAAGTCGAAGATGGCGGCATGGTCCGCACCAGGGATCTCTCCGGCCAGGCCGCGGTGATGGCCCGCTATCAGGGGCTCGTCACGGTCTTTACGGCCAAGGTGCCGCTCGGCCTGCCGATCGCCCAGAAGCCGGAATTTCCGACCGATAACCCAGTCGATCGTCTCGCCCTGAAGCATTGGGATTCGCTCGGGCTGATCCCCAGCCAGCCCGCGACCGATGCCGAGTTCATCCGCCGCGTCAGTCTCGACCTTACCGGCACCCTGCCTACAGCCGAAGAGTCTCGTGCCTATGTGGCCGACAAAGACCCGCAGAAGCGGGACAAACTGGTCGAACGCTTGCTCGAACGCCCTGAATATGCCTCGTGGTTCGCCCTGAAGTGGGCCGATATCCTGCGCAACAAGCGGGGCAACGATCCTTATCTCTCCTACGGCTTCCATGCCTGGATTCGGCGGCAGATCGCCGCAAATGTGCCCTATGACCAGTTCGTGCGGGATATTCTCGCCGCCAGCGGATCGGCCCGGACTTCCCCGCCGGTGATGTGGTACAAACAGCTCCGCACGCCCGACGCGTTCGTCGATGACACCGCCCAGGTGTTCCTCGGCATGCGTCTGCAATGTGCCAAATGCCACCACCACCCGTTCGAAAAGTGGAGCCAGGACGACTATTACGGCTTCGCTGCCTACTTCGGACGAGTCGGCCGCAAGCCGGATCTCGACGCCGAACGCCTCGGCCGACGTGAAGAGATGATCTTCAACGCCCCCGGCGGTGCCGTGAGTCACCCCAAGACGGGCCAGGCCATGGCTCCGAAAGGCTTGGGCGACGAGGCACCGACGAGCATCGCCACGGCCGAGGATCCGCGGGAGAAACTGGTCGACTGGCTGGCAAACCCGGCCAACCCGTTCTTCGCTCCGGCAATCGTCAACCGTTACTGGGCCCATTTCTTCGACCGTGGCCTGACCGAGCCGATCGACGATATGCGGGACACCAACCCTGCATCGAATCCCGAACTGCTCGCTGGCTTGGGCAAGCTGTTCGTCGAATCTGGCTACGACCTGAAACAGCTCGTCCGAACGATCGCGACCAGCAGGACTTACGCCCTGTCGAGCATGCCTAACGAATTCAACCGCTCGGACCGCCAGTCGTTCGCGCGTCACTATCCCAAACGGATGAGTGCCGAAGTGCTGCTGGACGCTGTCTCGCAAGTCACCGGCGTGCCGACGGCCTTTGCCGGTTTCCCGGCCGGAACGCGGGCGATCGACCTGCCGGACGACGCCGTTGGCTCTTCATTCCTCGACACCTTCGGCAAGCCGAAGCGGGATACCTCGTGCGAGTGCGAGCGCATCGGCGACTCCAGCCTGGGGCAAAGCCTCATGCTGCTCAATTCCGCCGAAGTTCAGGCCAAGCTCACAGCCGACAATGGCCGTGCCGCCGCATACGCCAAAGACGCCCGGCCCGATGCCGACAAGCTCAAGGAACTGTTCTGGGCCGCCTATGCCCGCGAACCGGAGCAGGACGAAATCGACACGGCCGTGAAGTTCCTGGCGTCGCGCCCCGCCGAAAAGAAGAAAGAAGCGTGGGAGGACATCATCTGGGCCCTCGTCAACGCCAAGGAATTCCAGTTCATCGACTGACCAGCTGCCGGGCATGTGAAGTCATGTCCCTGTAAGCTCTCCGGTGCCATATCGGAAGAAGGCTGGCTCTTGGCGATTTGCCAAGCCAGCCTTTTTCGTTCGTACGCCGGATCGGCAGCGTAACTTTCTCTATAATCAGGCTTTAACGATTCAACCGTTCCTCGAGTTCCCGTGCCCCGACGAGTTCCGGCGAACGGTCGAGGACATCGCGAACGAGCTTGCGTGCTTCCTGCTTCTGGTCAGTCGATTCCATCAGCAGGGCCAGTTCCAGCTTGATGTCGTCGCGTTCAGGGGCAAGTTCCGAGGCTTTTCGCAAATCTTTCGCCGCCAGAGCGTTCTGGCCCTGGTCCCGATGGGCCAGGCCCCGTTCCAGGTAAGCCGCGGCATTATCTGGCGTGAGTTCGAGGACCCTGTCCAGCCGCACCACGGCCTGTGTGAACTGACCCCGTGCACGCTGCAGGCAGGCGACACGCATCAGGGCCTCAGGATGGTCGTTTTCGATGTTCAGGCAGTTCATGTAGGACTGCATCGCCAGTTGCGGTTCGCCCCTGGCTTCGTACAGTTCGGCGAGATGGATGTGGGGCTCAGCCTTTTGTGGGGCCAGATCGATCGCGATTTGCAGATGTTTCAGAGCGGATTCGTATTCGCCGAGCGCGATTTCGGCTTCGGCCAGGCCGCTCCAGCCGCCTGGCTCATCGGGGTCAAGTTCCGTGGCCCGCTTCCAGGCGGCCATGGCCCCGGTCCAGTCCTGTCGCTGGTTGCGGATTTTCCCGAGCCGGATCTGGCATTCCACCATGCGTGGATGCATTTCGGCGGCACGAGTCAGGTGAGCCTCCGCCGTGGCCAGGTCGCCCACGTTCGTGGCACCTTCGGCCAGGTCCAGTTCCTGCCGCGCGCGGGCTTGAAGAGCAGCTTCGGCCTTCCGGTTCCACAAAAGCGGAAACTGGGCGCAGCCAGCCAGACACAAGAGCGGCGCGATTGACAAACAGATTGTGAGCAATTGCCGGCGCCATCCTGGCATGGCTTTGCGATAGATCCGTCCGGACATGGGCTTGAGCCTCATTACCGATGCAAGTCTATCGGAAACCGGAATTTTGGATAGAGCAGAATGACCGGATCGCGAACATCCCTCATCCGATTTCGCAAACTCGCCCGAACATCAGAATATAGTGGGAGTTGCGAGATGCCAACGGCGGCCTTCAATGATCCGGGCATAACCGGTTTTTCAGATCGCCGATGACGCGCTTCAATTCTTCCAGCGGATCGCGCTTAAGATCTTCCTGCGAAGCCAATCCCGCATCGATCGCGAATTGGCTCGGGCCGTAACGAAAGCAGCGATTCATATCCGGCGGATATGCGAACTCGGCCATAACTTCCTGAATCTTATCGACTTTGGCTTCCCAGTCGAGGGGCTCGGCAATTAGCGCGATCAGGAACACGAGCCGCCACTTGTCCTTTCCGATCGCCGTTTTCCGTTCGAACGAATCCCGAATCAGACTCTCCAGAAGTGCCTTGATATCAAGGTGATCCAGCTTTTCCGGTTCCGCGGGAGCCAGGCTCATCACCGTGTTCATGTCGTCCGAACCGACGGCTTCGGCAACAATCGATCGAGTGCGTAACGGCTGACATCCTCGCGCGTCACCCAGCCGCGATCCCACCCGACCACAAGGACATCCCAGCCCATCAGACCCAATCGATCGATCGATTCCAGGAGCCCGGAGTGCTTCATAGCCCGCCCCTTGTTTCTCTGAGTCGAAAAGCGGAAATGAGGATCTCATTCGCTATTTGTTAACAGTCTGCAATATCGAAAATTGCGTCCCGGCGTTTCGGATCAGATCCGCCGCCGGTCGATTACGTTACCGAAAAACCGCACGAACCGCTCCGCCACGATCCGCCAGTCGAAGCGTCGGCGCACATGGGCCAGCCCGGTTTCGGAGTATTGTGTCCGAAGCCCAGCGTCGTCGATCAGGCGGTTGAGTGCCCCGGCCCAGGCCGTGACGTCCGACTCGCCGCAGATGACGCCGGCGTTTTCGACGACATACGGAATCTCGCCCGAATCGCTGGCCACCACCGGCACGCCCGTCGCCATGAATTCGATCAGAATCCGCCCGAGCTGCTCTTTCCACTTCGGCGTCGTGCGGGATGGCACCACGCCGATGTCGATGCCGTTGAGAATCGCCGGAACTCGTGCATGAAGAACGCCCGTGAGCACCCGGCCGGCCTCAGGGCCGCGAAGTCGGCACCAGCGCTCGAGCTTGTCCTCCATCGGGCCGCCACCTACGAACAGCACTCGCCAGCGCTGGCCGGGGCCGTCGAGCCGTTCGAGAGCTTCCAGCAACAGGTCGATTCCTTTCTCCGGCACGAACCGGCCCACGAAACCGATCACCGGCGGGCCTTCTGCCGCCCAGCCGATTTCGCGGGCGACCTCGGCACGCAATTCAGGGCTCGGTCGAAACGCGCCGAGATCGACCCCCAGCGGGATCTCGGCCCACGGGCGATCGGCGTAAATGTCTCGACTGCAAAGGTTATCGGCGATCGTTCGGCCGAAGGCCGTCCACCCCGCAGCCTTGCTCATCGCGTGCCGCTCCATCCACGAGAAGGGCGGCGGGTAGCGCTTCGGCAAGTTCTGAAACGTCGAATAGATCAGGCTCGACGTTCGGGGCGTCCAGCGGGCGATCTGATAACCGGAGTAAATGTAAGGCTCTTCCCAGGCATGAACGACGTCGAACCGGCCACGATCCATCAGTCGCTTCAGAGCCCGGCCGTATCGGAAAACGTGCACCTTGCGCGAGAATCGCACGGGGATTCGCTCCAGGGCGAACCCTTCGCTCTCACCCGTTTCGCATTCCAGCGGCCGCAGATCTGCATGATAGAACGCCGGGGCGGCCACGGTTACATCGTGCCCTGCCAGCGCCCATTCCTGGGGCAGCCGGCGGTTCATGGCGACGACGTAAGAATGCCCGATGGTGAGTATTCGCATGGCGTTCCGTTGCGTTCAGAACCTCGGGAGCCTCATGGCCGGTTCAATCGGCGAACCCGCGAGGATGGGCATGATGCCAGGCCCAGGCGGAGCGGATCACGGCCTCGATATCCGTGAATTTCGCCTTCCATCCAAGTTCACGCTCGGCCTTGGCCGGATTGCCCATCAGCCGTGCCGGGTCGCCTGGCCTGCGGGCATCCTCGACCGCCTCGATCGGCAAGCCTGTCACGCGTCTGGCCGCTTCGATCACCTGGCGGACACTCACACCCACGCCGGTGCCCAGATTGTAATCGACCATCCTGCCCGGTACGGTGTGGTTCAGTACACGCAGGTGGGCATCGGCCAGGTCATCCACATGCACGTAATCACGAATGCATGTGCCATCGGGCGTCGGGTAATCCGTGCCGAAAATGCGGATGTTGGGGCGTTGGCCCAGAGCGACCTGCAGCACCAGCGGGATCAGGTGCGATTCCGGGTCGTGATCTTCGCCGATCGTAGCGTCATCGGCCGCGCCGCAGGCGTTGAAATAACGCAGCACGGCCACTTCCAGGCCGAATGCGGCGGCGTAATCGGTCAGGGCCCGCTCGATGACCAGCTTGGTGAAGCCGTACGGATTGATCGGATTCTTGGGCAGGTCTTCGGAAATCGGCGACTCGACGACTCCGAAAACCGCGCAGGTGCTCGAAAAAACGATCTTGCGGACACCGGTCGCGACCATCGAATCGAGCAGGTCGAGCGTGCCCGTCACGTTGGTTCGATAGTAAATGTCGGGCCGGGCGACACTTTCGCCCACCAGCGCCCGCGCCGCGAAATGGAAAACGGCTTCGATCCCGTTCTGCTTCAACACAGATTTGAGTTTGTCCGTGTCGTGCAAGTCGCCTTCGATCAGAAGACCTTCCGGCACGGCACCCGTGTGACCTTGCGAGAGATTGTCGTAAATCTTGACTTCATGGCCGTTTCGGAGAAGGTGTCTGACGCAGTGGCTGCCGACGTAGCCGGCCCCGCCGACAACGAGAATTCTCATCGGGTTCGATCCTCAAGCGTTCGTACGTACCGTTTCGGAGATCACGGCCAGAATCCGGTCATGCAGCTTGCCGTCGGAAACGACGACCCCTCGGCCTGAGGCGAATCGATGGTTCGCATCCCAGTCGCGTGCGTCGGACCAGACCAGTGGCTGGCCGTCCATATCCGTAACCCGGCCGCCGGCTTCTTCCACCACGATCACGCCCGCCGCGTGATCCCACACGGCTTCACGATAAGTCGCCGAAGTGGGCAGTCGCAGGTAAAAATCAGCATCGCCGCAAGCCACGGCCGCATACTTGGCCTGGCTGTCCATCTTGCGAATCCGGTCTTCGCCGATCCCCAGCCGCCCTGCGACCTGGCCACTCAGCCCATGCGGGCTGTGGTTCAGCGATTCGCACATGATCGTGTCCGACCGCGACTCGCCCGGACCGACGCTCAAGCGCACCGGCTCGGCCTGCCCATCCAGCGGAATCGCCCAGGCGCCCTGCCCGCGGGCCGAGAAGAAGATCGAGCCGGTCGTCGATGGAGAGCCGGGCAGGGGATATTCCGGGCAAGCCAGGGCCCCGAAGCGAACCTGGCCCTCTTCGATCAGTGCCAGTGCGATCGCGTACTGGCCGCCCTTGAGATAGCCCTTCGTGCCGTCGATCGGGTCGATGACCCAGTAGCGCGACCGCCACGAGGAGTCGGCCACGTCGCCCGATGCCGGCCGAATGCGGTTGATCGCATGCACCAGGGCTTCCACGTTCGCGAAATCAGCGCCTGCTGTCTTGAGATCCGCGATCAGTTCGTCCGTGAAAGCGGCGTCGCTGGAAAAGTCGGCCAGTTCCGCGGTCTCTTCCGCCATGATCGGATCACTGGCGAAGAACGTTCGCAAACGCTGAACCAGCAACGCCTGGCTGCCGAAGTCGGCATTCGTCACCGGGCTGCCGTCGGCTTTCGTCAACGGCCTGATCCGGCCTTCCTGGCGAATGCGGCGGCAGAATCGAGCGGCTATGCCAACGGCATCGATAGCATGTGCGAATTCGGAATTGAGCATTGGCTGGACCTGAGAAATCCCTTCCCCGCGAATGTCCCTGGAGCGGATCGCATGCCCCGGTCATTCCGTACCGGTGGCCTTGCGATCACATGAGGACGATGTCGCGAATGTGTTCGAATCGCCCCAGAATAGCGAATCGGGCGTTCCCGGAACAGTGTCGTTCGCTGAAGGTATCAGTGATTCGAACCGGGCTGGAACCGACGCCATGACTGGGACACATGATCGCCTGACGTTGCCCCTCGAAATCGATGCCCGGGACCACTGGATCTTCCTGGCTCGGGTTCTGATTTGACGATTCGATCGAAAGTGAAGATCTGACGATCGATACGATGAGGCGGAAATCAGAAGAAAGACTGCGACAAAACCGGTCCGAAATGCTTGGATTGTGCCCGGAATTATGCTAACAATGATCTCGCGAATCTGCGCGAACGATATCGAGCTTCCCTTTTCCTGATTCTCCAGCTTCGACGGGAACGAGCCGTTCCGGGCTGACTGTCGTGCTTGGCTCTGCTTCGAAGCTCATCGGTGCGGATTTCTGATCACACCTGTATCGGAATCGTCTTCCATGAGTTCGAACGCCGGGGAAAACGAAAATTCCGACAACCGCGGCAAATCCCCCGCTTCGGGGCGATTGAAGTCTACGCCTTCGATCATTTTGAAGCGTGAGGCAGGTACGCTCGACCGCCCCGAGGCTCCCGGCGAACTTGGCCGCCTGCGCGAATATCGCGTCAGCAGAATCCTTGGCGAAGGCGGCATGGGTGTCGTCTACCTCGCCTGGGATTCGAACCTGCACCGGTCCGTGGCCCTCAAGGTCATGAAACGCGCGATCGCCGAAAACGAGCAATCCCGCCAGCGGTTCGTTCTGGAAGCCCGGGCGACCGCCGCGATCGACCACGACTACATCGTCACCATCTTTCAGGTCGGCGACCATAACGGTGTGCCCTACCTGGTGATGAAGCATCTTGAGGGGCAGACGCTCGAAGATCGCCTGCGCGTCGACAAGATCATCCCCCTGGCTGACTCGGTACGCATCGCCCGGCAAGTCGCCGAAGGGCTGCAGGCCGCCCATTCCTGTAACCTGATCCACCGCGACATCAAGCCTTCGAACATCTGGCTGGAAAAGAACCGTAACCGTGTCAAAATTCTCGACTTCGGCCTGGCCCGGGTCGCGGATTCGTCAGACCCGAACATCACCCAGACCGGCGTCATCCTCGGCACGCCGGCCTACATGTCTCCCGAACAGGCCGCCGGGACGGAACTCGATCCCCGCACGGATCTGTTCTCACTCGGCACCGTGCTTTACCGCATGGTCGTCGGCAAGTCGCCGTTTCGGGGCACGAACAATCTTGCGATCCTCCGCAGCCTGTCCGTCGACTCCCCCGTGCCACCGCGCGACATCAACCCCGGAGTTCCGGATCGTCTCAATCGCCTGATCCTCAAACTCCTCGAAAAAGAGCGGGACGACCGTCCCTCTTCAGCCTCGTCCGTCGCGATGGTTCTGGAATCGATCGAGGAAGACCTGGGCCAGACAGGTTCTTCCGAATTCGCAGTGCCCGCGGCTACGCAAAAACCGGCTTCGTCCGCCGCGCCGAAAGCGGTATCCGCACCGGGAGGAAAGTCTTACGACGTACCGCCCTATGAAGTTCCCCAGGTCGCATCCGCCCTTGCGGAAGTGGACCTGGAGGAAATCTCCCTCGAACCCGTCGACGAGGACGCACCGCCAGCCAAAGACGGCAAGCCTGCCCAGGCGCCCGCGGCGGCCGTTGCTTCGGCCGAGACGAAAGACAAGCCGAAGAGCAGGGCGGAAGTCAGCCCCCTGCTGAAAAAGCTCGCCCAGCAGGCGGCTCTCCAGGACGAAATCGAGGAAGAGCCCACATACATCATCGATTCGCGTTCGGCTGTGATCGACGAATGGCGCAGGCAGCAATTCTGGGCCAACTTCCCCTGGCGGCCGATCCTGTACGTCTTTGCCCTTCTCGCCGGTGTGATCCTGATCGCAGTCGGGGCCTACGAACTCTGGCCCATGGTTCTCGAACAGTTCGGCGAATGACCTTGCGGTGCCCCGCTTCGCCAACCAGGCGAACATGGCTGGCCTGACGAACCACCGGGAAAGATCGCGAGCCGGCCCGTTGGTCCGTAATATTTTGGTGGGTATTGAGATGCGTTAATCTGTGCGTCTCGTTCGTCGATTGCGGATTTTCTCGCCCAGGCGAAAAAGGTTGACAAATCGCTCATCTTTGACGATAAATGCACGTATCGGGGCGTAGCTCAGCCTGGCTAGAGCGCACGGTTCGGGTCCGTGAGGCCGGAGGTTCGAATCCTCTCGCCCCGACTACTACTGGATAAGGACTTGCGACGACACTAGACTGGATCAGATCGGGTTCTTGCAGAGTTTCGCTGCAGAGTTCGGGAGGTCCAGCGGTGCGTCGGCGTCATCCTCAACCGTTCTGGCGCGAGTTCACTCGCTGCTGGTACGTGCAGATCGGCAAGCAACAAGTTCGTCTCTCTCCCGACCGGGAAGAGGCGTTCAAGATGTATCACGACCTGATGAAGCGGACGCTCGAGGGTCTCCCCTCACCTCCTCCGACTTCGCTGGGTACGCGATCGCCCTACGTCGTGGAAGTGCTCGACGCGTTCCTCGACTGGTGCCTTCGGAACAAAGCTCAGCCCACGTTCGTCTATTACCGGGACAACATCCAGCGTTTCGTAAGTCGCATTCCGTCAACGCTTTTGGTTTCGGACCTGAAGCCCTTTCACGTCACCCAGGCGATGTCCGACTTTCCCAACTGGGGCAACAACACCAAGAACGACTTCATCAGTTCGGTGAAGCGGGCCCTCAACTGGGCCGTCGACGAAGAGCTCATCGACCGGAACCCGATCGAGCGGATGAAGAAACCTGCTCGTGAAGCGAGAGAGACAGCGGTCTCGCCGGAAGAGTACGCCAGGGTCGTGGCCATGGTCGACGAACCTAAGTTCCTTGACCTCATCGAGTTGGCCTGGGAAACCGGGGCCCGGGTGCAGGAGCTTCGGCAGTTCGAAGCCCGGTTCGTCGACCTGGCGAACGGCCGGATCGTGTTGCCCCCGAGCAAGGCGAAGGGGAAGAAGTACCACCGGGTCATCTATCTCACCGAACGGGCGAAAGCGATCGTCGAACGGTTGATGCAGGAATCGCCGACGGGGGCGCTGCTCCGGAACACGGAAGGCAATGCCTGGTCGAAGAACGCCATCAACTCTGCATTTTGCAGACTTGAGCTCGCCTTCGGGCGTAAGGCACTTAAGGAGCTTGGGATCGAGCCTCAAGTCCCACCCCGCTTCCGTGCCGACGGCATTCCGTCCGAAAGACTGGCCCAGGCTCGTGCGAGTCACCGGGCTCTCGTTCGCAAAATACGTAAAGAAGACGAAGCCCTCGCGAAGCAGCATGGCGTGAAGTACCACCTGGGGGCATTCCGAAAAGGCTACGCGACGGAAGCTCTGAAGAACGGAGTGGATACGGCGACTCTGGCCCACCTCCTGGGCCACTCTGACACCAGCATGGTCAGCCGGGTGTACGCCAAAGTGCAGCAGGATCCGAAGTTCATGGCGGAGGCGGCACGGCGGGCGAAGGGGCTTGGGAGCGGAAACAAGCACGATGCCGAGTAGATGCGGCTGCTTAACCCGCCGTCCCCGTTTCTCGATCACTTGGAAAAGGCTTCACTTCTGGATCGAGGGTTGCCTTGCTTTCGAGCGTATCCGTGTCGGCAAGCTGGACGCGGGCGGCATCAGGAGCCTATTTTTGAATTCTTCGGCGAGGGTTGCGAGATCGAACGGGCCTTGACGAGTGTCATATAATCCCGAGGATTCGAGAAAACCTAGGGAGAAAACTCGGGAGAAAAATATTCGGTCCACCCGGACCGTCAGGATCCGACAGGGTTCCGCTCATGCGAAGGCGACCTTACTCTTCCTGCGTGAAAGGAATCGCGAGACCGTACTTCCGGCTCTTCTTCGCCGGATCGACGATCACCAGAAATCCGTCGGCGACCCAGTCGGCCAGAAGGACGCGAGCCATGCGTTGCGAAATTCCGAAGAGCTCTTCGAGATCGCGGCTCGTGATCGTGGTGCTCGACCGGAATGATTCCAGGGCTTTTCGCTGCCGTGGGTCGAGACGTCGAATCGCATCGGCCTGATCCGGCTGCACCCGTTTGGCTGCGGCCTCCGCCTGCCTTCTCACGCTCTCGAAGCTGTCGGTCATCCCGTGGCAGAAATACTCGAGCCAGGCGGTCAAATCGGCCGATTCCCTGCCCATGTAGTAATTGTGTGACGGCCCGACCGTCAGAGCCTCGTAATATGCTCCAAGATTCCGAGCGTAATAGGCTTCCAGCGAATAGAGTCCTTTGAGGTCGTAACCGCCCAGGTGCAGAATGAGCGTGGTGAGCAGCCTCGCAGTTCGCCCGTTGCCATCGAAATAGGGATGAATCGTGGCGAACTGATAGTGAGCCAGGCCTGCGACGATCGGACAGGGCAACTCTTCTGCCATCGAGCGATTGATCCACCCTACCAGGTCGCTCATGAGGCCAGGCACGTCCGAGGCCTCGGGCGGCATGTACACGATCGTTTTGCTACGGCTATCGCGAATCACGTTCTGACCGTCCCGATACGGCGAGGGTTTCGGCTTCCTTTTCGACCCGCCCGACATCACGAGAGCGTGGATTGTCTTGATCTGGGCTTCGGACAAACTTCGACGATCCGCTACCAGCCTTTCGACATATTCCAGAGCTCCGTAGTATCCCAGGACTTCCTTCTCGTCTCGCTCCCGGCCAGGGAAATGCTCATGCTTGGCGATCACCTGGCTGACCTCTTCCTGAGTCAGCAGGTTGCCTTCGATCATCGTGGAATAGTGTGTGGAATCGAGTCGGGCCGACTCCCGGAGGCTGGCGAGAACGGCCGGGTTGATCGGCAAATGGATCATCGCCTCTCGCGCCGCCTCAATGCGAATCAGACTGTTGGCGATTCGGGTCGTGATCCGGAAGCTGGGGGTGAACGGCATGGCGTTGTCGGCAATTTCTCGGAAACGGGCGTTGCCGTTATTATGCCGTTAAATTGCCGTTAACGCAAGTGGGAGCTCGTTCCACTGCTCACACTTTGGCTGGAAACAGAGAAGCGAAGCACAGGGCCTACGCTTTATTTTAGACATCCGTTCCGTCCGTGTTTCTAAAAAATCGCCTCAGCACTGCAACTCGACAGGCCATGCCGAGTCGTTCATGGAATACCGGCCGCGTCCTCGCCTGTACTTTCGGAGGAACTCTTGGCGGAGGGAATGCAGTTCAGACTCGCTGAAATCAGAACGCGAGTACCTCCTCTGAAGAAAACTCGATGCTCTGTTCATTTCGATCGATTGATGAGCCCGGAATCGACCCTCTGTCGTTTGAGTAACGGCTCGACAGGTGCTATCCCCTTCTCATGGTCGATCTTGGAAATGGAAAATCAGCCCCGGAAATCGACTCCGAACAAGCCGAAAAGCAGGTCACCGCTACTTCCGGACCTATGCCCGATTCTCGAATCGGTTGTGGCTCGACCGTAGATGATCAAGACGAATTGACGTTTGGAGAGACGTTGCTTGAAGTGGTCAAGCTACGGGCGTTTCTCGATAACGTGCTAGGCGACGATGAGTCCCGTGAGGAACCAAAGCGGTCTCCAGGGCTTAGACAGGATTCGTCGATTGAAGACGCACCCTCACGTCTCCGGCGCTCTCTGGATATTGATGACGCGATCCGGTCTGCTCACGCGATCGATGCTCGGCTCGAATTACTCAATGATTTTTCGCGCTCGATATTCCAAGGGTGGTTGGACTCTCTCGCCGGGCAGGCTTGCCCTCGTCGCGCTGATAACGAGCGACTCGTCGAACTCATCATGGATCGCGCTTCGCAGTTCGGACTGCATCTGTACGCTCAGTTCAAGGGCAGTACGGTTCGGGTCAAGCTCATCGCTGGTCCTCCAACATCGCCGATGCTCCTCGCTCCCGACTCCCCGGCCGCCATTGCAGGCTCGTTCGTACTCAACAACATCAAAGACCCAAGTGCTCCGACAAGTACTTTGTCCGGAAAGCTCACGGCGAAGGCGAAGCTACCCAGGCTGATAGTCGCCCGTACGCTGGAGCAGGCCGAGCAGCTCTTCGAATCATCCCAAAAGTCTGGTTCGAACACAGTAGAAGTATCGCGACCGTTAGACCCCCCTCGACCGGACCTGGATTCGTGGAGTCTCTCGTGCTAGCCGCTCCAATACAGGTGCCCGAAGAATAGTGCTTCCGGCCGAGCTAGTGCACGTTCACTGGGATTCCCGCATAACACGGTGAAGCAAAGAGGCTTCTTCAGTACTGAGTCGCATATGTTCACAAATCGACAAGCTACCGATATCGTGGCCAAGGCTCTTGAGACTCACAAGGGACCGGAAGCGGCCCAAGAATTTCGCCAGCAGTTCGGCCGCTACGGTAGCGATGTCGTTCCCCCACCCGCTGGTACGTTCGATCCTTTCTTCCAGCATGCCGGCGCTCAGATTACGTATCTCACGCACATGGGAGTGCCGCACGTCATGGACGTCCTCGGTCAATCGGCACGCGCGGGTGACCGGGACGCGCTCGACCTGTTGATCAACATCGCCGACAACCGTCACGGAGAGAGTGCCCACCGGTTGGATGCACTCTCGGTTCTAGCCACTGCCGCACCATCAAAGGCGTACGATTTGGCCGTTCTGATGATGCACGATAAAGATGTGAATTCCCACTTGGGAGAAGCCCTCATTAGACACACTCGTTCGCCGGATCTCATTCCTGCCCTCACGAAGATTGCTTTGAGCCCCAATTACGAGGTTCGTGAAAGTGCCATGAGTGCGTTGGTGGAGCTTGGAGAGCGAGGCTGCGAGGCCCTTGTCGGGCTACTTTTCTCGGAGTCATCCGAAGTACGACATACCGCTGGCGGCGCCCTCAGCAGACAGAAGCTCGCGACACCGCTGGTCCGTGATGCGGTCGAACGATTTTCGCGATCGTATCCGCAAGAGAACATTCATCTCCGCGATACCATTGAGCGGAGCGGTTTCAAATGGACAGTCGACGCCGTCATCCAAGAGGCTCGGAACCGACTCAATGAAATCGACGAGCGTCCCGACCCCATGGGGCAACGATCCCCTTCGGCACCAAGGAAGTCGTTTTTCGCGAGAAACTTTCGATCGGATCCTTCCCCTGAGGCAGTCAACGGGATTCAGGATGGTTTGTTGTGTCGTCATCGCGAATTGGAGGGCACTCCTCTGACCAAGCCCGAACGAGTGGCCGAGTCGCTCGTGAAGCTTGCCGTCCTACGTCCACAAGTCATGTACGAACTCGCTCGCGCGAGTGCTGACGCGGCAGGTCCGAACAGCCACGAATACTTTCGCAAGATCCATGATCTCGAGATCTGGAGACCGGAACAGCGGGACTCAAAACTCTTCTGCCCTCTCGCCAAGCAACTCGCCTCCAGCGATTACTTTCGCGAACGCGTCCGACGGCTGCTCGATACGATTTAAGAATGATTCCGCATCGAACGGGATGTAAGAAACAGTGCCGGTTCGATGCGAAGAGACTCTTGAATACCCGTAAAAGTCTTAAGCCGCGTCATTCACGGAATAAGGTGCGTTTCCTCCGCCGTACTTCCGGAGGAGCGCTCGAAGGAACGCATTTTTGAGTTCCAGCGGATACGCTCGAGCCGTCGGCGTTCCCCATCGACCACGTTTCGGAATCCCATGCGGGTCGATCTCGTCCATCGCTTCATGCACCAGAAGGACCAGGGCATGAAAAAGCTCGTTGGCCTTCGTGTCCCGCTGGCCTGAGCCGCTTCGGATGAGATCGAGGAGCTCGTCCGACATGCGGAGCGTCTCCGGCGTCATGCTGATCTCTCGCCTTGGTGCTTTTGGCTTCGGTGCGACGTCTTCGTTGATCGGTTGGGTCGGTCGAGTCGGTTCGTCCACGACAGTCTGAGGGACCGGGCGCTCGATGATCCGTTCGACTGGTGTTGACGGGGCGATGAACGCTGGTTTGGTGACGACAGGTTCGGGCTGCACCGTAGGCGTCGGCGTCGCTTCCACCATCGAAGGCTGTGGTGTTGCGGGAGCTTCCTCTCCCCTCACCTCTTGTTCTTGAGGCTTCGGTCTTCGCTGCGGCGTCGGGCTCGGTTCGTCCAGATAATCGCCCAGGTCACGGACCGGTTCGACGTTCAGTGTAAAGCTGTCAGGAATTCCCGGTTTGAACTTAGCCATTCGCCACCTCCATCGTCTTCGGCTCGTCGCCGATCACTTGCTCGACGGTCTTTACGTCCGGCAGCGGATTCAGGGTGGCTCCGAAAGCGCCTTTCGCTCCCCGGTTGATCATCTCTTTGACCAGCTGGGTGTATTGCGCAGCCTGCTCCTTACCTTCCGGATGCTCGAAGATGGTGATTCGCGCCATGGTCGCTTCGCGGTACCGGACGCTTCGTGCGATCGTGGTCGAGAAGACGAGTGCCGGCGTGAAGCGTTGCTTCAGGAGATCGTGAACTTGGCGGTCGAGCGATGTGGTGCGGTCATAGTTGCCGAGCAGCACACCGGCCAGGTTCAGCTTCGGGTTGTACTGCTTCCTTACCTTGTCGATGGTGCGAGTGAGGACTTCGAGGCCCTTTAAGTCGTAGCCGCTCGGGAAAGCCGGGACGACGTACCAGTCGGCGGCAATCAATGCTGACGTCATAAGGAAGTCGAGATTCGGCGGCGTGTCGATCAGGACGACGTCATAGTGGCCACGCAGGGAGTCGATCGACTTCTTGAGACGCATGCGGTGCTCGCGTCGTAAGTCTTCGCCGTCCAGGTCGCTGTTGTTTTCGTCGGTAAGGAACGAGAGGACTTCGTTTTCGAGCCTGGCCGAGACCGACGAGAGTGCCCGGTGCCCCGGTACGACCGCGATCCGGCCCTCGAAGCGGCCTTCGGGCTCGATCGCGATGCGGGAGGCCGGAACTTTGTTGAGATATGCGTCGGCGAGCGTGTATCTCCCCTGCCGAAGCGTTTCGTCCGGGTCGATGCCCAAGTTATCGGTCGAGTTGCACTGCGGGTCGGTGTCGACCACGCACGCGGAGTAACCGAGCGCAGCGAACGCAGCGGCCGTCGAGATGGTGCTCGACGTTTTCCCGCAGCCGCCCTTCTGATTTGCGAAGACGATGACCTGTGTTTCTCGGAATCTCATGGCAAAAACGCGTTTCCAAAAAAATCGAACCGTTGTGGTTCCGAGTATTCCGGAACACCGGAATTCCGGGCAAGACGGAAAATGCATCCCGTTGCGTTCTGCTCCGGTACTCCGGAACTCCGGAGGTTTGAGAGACTGGTCTCGAAGCGACCGCTCAGCGCCTTCGTAATTCCGGAATTCCGGAACTCCGGAAGAGACAGAACGCTTTCGACGTGAGCGAGCTCCGGAACTCCGGATCACTCCTGCGTTCGAGCGAGGCGATCGACTCGGTTCGTATTCCGGTGCTCCGGAACACTCCGTGCGGATCGATCGCGCGAAGCACTTCGCATCCGCACTCCTCCGGTATTCCGGAGGAGTCTTCGACGGATCGATCGAAGCGAACTCGATACCGGGATTTGGAGCACCCGCGTAAACGCATTCAGAGAGTCGTAACTTGTGCGGCCTCCCCTCAGGTCGTCCTGACGCCGATCGGTCGAACAGGTGGCGAGCTAGCGGCCTTCATGACGTCGCGGGCGAGGCGATTCGCCTTCGATCGAGAAACTTCTTAAGACTCGAACCGGTCGTGTCCCCTCGCCTGCCCAAAATTCGTTCCGGCCTCGCTCTGAATCGAGCCTGTACTCCGGAGTACCGGAGAAGAGCCGCAAAGATCCTCCGGTGTTCTGGAACACTCGAAACCCAAGGGCGTGAGTTGCTGCCGAGAGTTCCGGAGCTCCGGGGGACTTCGTCATCACCTTGAAGGCGATTGTCGCGCGACACCCTCTTGTTCTCCGGAGTACCGGACCTCCGGAACACAGAAGACCCAGGCCACTGGCCTGATCGACGAGAGTCTCCTCCGGAATTCCGGATGTCCGGAGCACTGGTCGATATCTGCATCGCCCTCGGGAGGCCTGGTTTCGTCCGGTATTCCGGAACACTCGTCACATGGGCCCTGGGTGTTCTCCGGTACTCCGGAACACCGGAATACCCAAGCATCTTTTCCCATGACAGCTGCTGCGAGTGCTGCTAGATGGTGAAAGTGAGTTAAACCAACCAGCAGCCTTTACGTGATCTGCAAACCGATGCCGATTCGAGTGCTTCAGCCCGGTTCTCGCCGAGAATGCGAGAGAGGGGAGCTGTGCGTTTTCGGTCAGGCCCAGAGAGTACCGGGATTTAAGGCATATCCGCCAGTCGACCTTGTCGATGTCCGAACTCTGGCCATACCGGGATTTGAGACACGTTCGTACCGGGATTTCGGGCATAGGGTAGGTTCGATGGGTGCCTGGCCGGCTACCGGGATTTCGGGCACGACGTCACCGGGAAGCGAGGCACACGAGTACCGGGATTCCAGGCATGCGCTTGCCGGGATTCGAGACACGTTCAGGGGCCCACGTACCGGGATTACGGGCACGAATCGGGCGATTAAGTGCCTGAGGGTCTTGGGTTTCCGGCAAGATAACTCTGTTCCTAATAACTTCTGTAAAAACACATCAACTCAAGTTGGCGTTTTTTCTGGTGGGGGGAGGTGAGGGGAGAGATGTCACGTGAAGGCATAGCCGAAATCCTTCCGACTCGTACCGGTACCCAACAACGGTATCGTGACGAGCTCAATTTCGCGGAGTTCCCGATCGCGTCCGTGTCGGACACCATCGCCGACAACCAGAAGACGCTCGAGTTCTCCGACGAGATCTTCGATCCTTCGACCGGAAGCACGGTCACTCGAACCCTTTCCATCACGGCGGCGGACAAGTTCGGTCTTCCCACCGCACTCGACGACGAGGTTTTGCTCGGCCTCATGCAGCTCTCGTGCGAGCAGGGATTCACCGATCGCAAAGTGCACTTTTCCCGCTACGAGCTCATCAAGCTTCTCGGGTGGCGTGACGAGTCGAAGTCGTACAAGCGGATCGAGGACTCGCTCAATCGCTGGACGGGCGTGACGCTCCAGTACCGTAAAGCCTGGTGGTCGAAAGAAGAGCAGTGCTGGGTGAACGAGACGTTTCACGTCATCGACCAGGTCACCGTCTTCGACCGCGAACGGATCGCCCGTCGAAGGAAAATGGCGAAGGGCTCACCTGAGAAGGCCCTTTCGTCGTTCGTCTGGAACGAGACGGTCTTTCAGAGTTTCAAGGCCGGTTACATCAAGAGCCTCGACTTCGATTTCTTCAAGAGTCTCGATTCGGCCATCTCCAAGCGGATGTTCCGTTTCCTCGACAAGCGGTTCTATCACAAGGCCCGTTGGGAATTCGATTTGAGGGTCTTCGCGTGCGAGCACGTGGGTCTCTCGAAGAACTATTCGAACTCAGAGCTCAAGAGAAAGCTGCTCCCGGCAGTTCGCGAACTCGAACATCGTGGGTTTCTGGAACGACTTTCGGATTCGGATCGTTTCGTGCAGGTGAGGGTAGGTGAGTGGAAGGTCGTGTTCGTGAAGGCCGGCAAGCGCGTCATGAACCTGCCGCGTGAAGAAGACGATTCTCTGGTTCGTGAACTGACGGCCCGGGGCATCACCGAACGAAGCGCCAGGAAGCTCGTTTCGCAGTATGAGCGTCCGCGAATCGAGGAGAAGCTCAAACTCTTCGATGCGCTCCGAACGCGGGGAGGCGAGGGCGGCATTCGGAATCGAGCCGGGTGGCTCTACGCGGCGATCGTTCACGATTACTCGGATGGCGAAAAGACGAATGTCGTTTCGAAGCCGATCGTCGCCAAACCGGCAGCGAAGAGCCAAGCCGCCAAAACGGAAGAGAAGCTTCCTGAAGTCGAGGCCTTCGATCGTTACTGGGAGAGTCTGGACGAAGCGGCTCGCGATTCTTTCGAGCGGGAGGCGTTCGCTGCCGCCCCGATGTTCCTTCAGAAGCAGTACCTGGAAGGTGTCGACCTGAAGGGCTCCCTCTGGAAGGTGACTCGCCGACGAATCCTGGTCGGCCATTTCGCGGCGACCGTCGCGAAAGCCTGAAGCTCAATTTGGATCCGTCGAACGCTTTACCCGGACACTTCATGGAAGTGGACGGGTGTGCCGTGTCTGAGGGGGAGCGTAGCTCGCGTCGATGGAGGCTGTCGTGGGCTTGGGCCGCTGGTGCCCGCTGAGGGGCGTGACGGCGTCGCCAGGGCTGAGTGGCGGACGGGGCACGAGGTGTGGGGCTCGTGAGAGTGAGGGGTCGGGCCGGGAGCCGAGCGGAGGCGACGAGGGTTGGAGGATGGAGAGGAGAGAGCGCGGGCCAGGGTGAGGGACGAGGATAGGAGAAGAAGTGAGCGGAGCCATCGAGGGGATGCGGGGGCAGACGAGAGGGGCTAGGAAGAGTGGCTCTGGGGCGTTTGTGGGGAGCCTCTCGATTCAGCAGACCTTCAAGACCTTCGCTCCCCGGATGCTTTTCGACCGAAGGTCCATCAAGGCCTGGTTGGCATCCTCCAGCGCATACTCCTGAAGTTCTGGCCTGATCGGAATTTCGGCCGCGATTTTCAAAAAATCCCGAACGTCGTTTCGCGTGACGTTCGCTACGCTTTTGATCTCCTTCTCGCTCCAGAGGTGGCCAGGGTAGTCCAGATCGAGGAGCGATTTCTTGTCGGACTCTTCTTTCCGGATGGCGTTCACGACGAGCCGTCCGCCACGTTCGAGGTTTCTCAAAGCCGACACGATCGGAGTCCAGGCCGGTGTCGTGTCGATGATGGCGTCCAGCTTCTTCGGTGCTTCGTCGTTCGTATCTCCGGCCCAGTCCGCCCCCAGTTCACGGGCGAAGGTTCGTTCGCTCTCCGAACGTGCGAAGACGAAGATCTGCGTTCGAGGGTAAACGTGCCGCACCAGCGGCAGAACAAGATGGGCCGAAGCGCCGAAACCGGTCAGCCCCAGGCGTTGGCCGTCCTTGATTCCGGTCAGGCGGAGCGACCGGTATCCGATGGCTCCGGCACAGAGAAGCGGGGCCGCTTCCGAATCACTGAACGGAGCAGGTATCGGGTAGGCGAATGCAGCGGGGACAGTCATGTACTCAGCGTACCCGCCGGGCACGTCCCGACCGGTCGCCCGGAAATCGAGGCAGAGGTTTTCCCGGCCGCTCTTGCAGAAGTCGCACTGCCCGCACGCAGAATGAATCCAGGCGACGCCGACCCGGTCGTCGATTCGGAACCCTTCGACCCGTTCGCCCAAGGATGCGACGTGACCTACGACCTGATGTCCGAGGATGGCCGATAACTTGGGCGGTGGAGTCCGTCCCTCGATCTCGTCCAGCTCGGTATGGCAGACGCCGCAGACACGGACACGGATCAGAATCTCGTCCGGCCCTGGGACGGGCTGGGGAACTTCCGCCAGTCTGAGCGGAGTCGGGTTGTCCTTCAGGAGCCCGATCTTTTCCAGAATCATCGCACGCATCGCGAAAGTCCTTCGACGGGGAGCCTGGTCGGAATGGTTTCACATGACCGGTATGACGGAGCCTGTCGCAGATTCTCCCGCACCAGCTTCGGGAGTGCCACCGGCAGTCGCCCTTTATGCGGCGATCGAAGGACCGAGCGGCCGAGGTGAGGGCGTACGATCGGTGATTTCCTGAGCGAGCGTCTTTTGTCGCTCCCGGCCGAGTGCCCTGACCAGTTCCTTTAGCTCCAGCCCAGCGGTCTCCCTATCGCAGAAGATGTGAGTGCCCTTTTGACTGCGGGACGCCTGCACGTAGCCCATGTGAAGATCGGTGAGCGGTCCTCCCATCAGCACGTGGACGAACGGAATGCTCGCCCCCTGGGCCTTGTGGGTCGTGCTGCCGTAACCCAGTCGGAGATTTTTGGATGAGTATCGTTTGAGGCTTACGGCAATCTCCCGTTCGCCCTGGTCGAGCCGGACGGTGAGTCGTTCCCGCTTCGGGTCGACGGAGAGAACCGTGCCGGTATCGGAGTTGAGCACCCCGAGTTCGCGGGAGTTCTTCTGGAACTGGATGCGGTCTCCGGGGTGAAAGTCGTAGCCGTTCACGTGCAACACGGTATTGGCGTCGACGTGGCCTGAGCGGATACGTTCGGCTTGGGCTTTCAGATTCAGCTCTTTCACTTCGCTGTTGAGGCTCGCCAGCATGAAGACGTTTTCGGGTTGGGCGATACCGCCGTCTGCTTTCCATTGATCGATCAGTTGCGAGATCGCTTGCGGCCGATTATTCGCCAGGTGAAGTCGATCGTGCTGGACGTAAGCCGCGAGCGCTTCGCTCGAGCGGCCTCGTTCGAAGTCTCTGACGGCTTCTCTAGCCCAGAGCTCCTCTTGTCGACGGATGTTGTCGAGTCGGACTTCCCCCAGGATCTCCGACAGATACTTGAAAGGCCCGCCTGCCGTGATGGGCTGAAGCTGTTTCGAGTCACCGACGAGGATGATACGGGCACCGGGAGCGTTGGCGACGTGCTCGACGAGGCGAGCGATCTGCTTGGTGCCGACCATGCCGGCTTCGTCCACCACGATGACCGAATGGGCATGGAGCCTAACGGAATCGGCGTCGAGAAGGCGTAAGAGTCGGTCGATCGTTTGAGATTCGATGCCGGTGCCCTCTTGGAGCCGTTTCGCTGCCGCTGCGGCGACGGCACATCCCCAAACGTCCCGCCCTTCGTTTCTCCAGACGTCATGGCAGGCTTTGAGCGTGTAGGTTTTGCCGGTTCCCGCGAGACCGCTCATCAGTCGGATGCCGGGTCCTGAGCAGAGCCACTCGACGGCCCGCTTCTGTTCGTCGTCCAGAGTTCTTCCCGGTGCGTGCACGGCTTCTCGGATGATGTCATGGCCTGTACCGCTCTGGGGGCCACGAACGATCCGTTCGACGTGTCTCAAGAGCTGCTGCTCCAGCCGCTGGACTTCCGGCGTCGTGTAGCGGACTTCGGTGCGGTCGACGTAACGGTTGGAATGGCTGTTCCTGCCTTCGGTGGTGAGGATGCCCAGGCGAATGAGGTCGGGGCCGTCGAGTTCCCGTTTGACGAGCTTTCGGATCTCGTCGCTCGAAAGTCGGCCCACGGCCAGTTCGGCGACCGTCTTCAAGAGTTCCGCTTCGTTCCAGTGGGCGTGCTGCTCGGAGAGTTTCGAAAGGGCTTCACGGAAGATCGAACGCTTGGTGGCTTCGAGCTCCTCCGGCATGAGTCTCCGGTAGTCGTATCTCAAGCTTTGCAAGATTTCGGCGTCGATTCCGAAGCTTTTGCCCACTTCCTTCCATTCGGCCAGAAGCTCCTGGCGGGGCTTTTCGGAATCTTTGCGGCGGCGGGTTTCTTTCGCGATGAGCTCGGCGTAGCGGGGGGAAGCTGCGTCGAGGCCTCCGGCCCGGAGGGTGAGTTCCCGTTCGATTTCGGCTCTTCGTTTGGAGAATTCCTCGACGAGTGCGAGCGGGATGTCGGCGAGCTCGAATCCGAGGCTCGCGCCCACTTGCCGCTGTTCGACCATGAAACCCAGTTCCTGCAGACCGCGAGCGAGCGCTGCCCGGTAGATGGCACCGGCCGACATTTTCCAGTGATAGAGGTGGGTGGAATCGATGGCGGTGATGCGGCCGTCCGGATGGACCGTGAGATTGATGCAGAGGGCGTGCGTATGGAGCTGCGGGTCCGATGCCCGGCTCGTGCCATGCTCGAACAGAGCGAAGAGGAGAGGGGACTTCACCAGTTCCTGACCCTGCTTGCCGACACGTGCGAATCCGGCCTGGGCTTCGATGAAGTCCAGGGCTTCCCGCACAGCGTAGAGGTGCTGAACTTCGATGGCCTTCCTGAGTGCGGTGTCGGCCATGGCCCAGGCGACGGAGACCGATTTGGGGCAGCTGAAGGTGAGATCGTGGCCGGGATTTCGGTGCGGGGTTCCGGCGTTGCGTACGAGAGGCCGCTGCGTTTCGTGATGGTAGCCCGCACAGAGCCGTTCGACGTGATGTCGCTCGGCGATGCCGGATAGTCCGAATTCTTGAGCGGCGGTGCCGTACCAGAGAGGGACCGGTTCTCCTCCTTCGGCGTAGTAGTTGATGTTGGCCAGCTCCAGGTAGTAGCCGGGCCCTTGGGTAAGGGATGCGACGGATAACATGGTGCGTTCGTAGGTTTAAGTCACTTGAAGCACCTATTCCATAACCTCGCCGCCTCCGGATGGGGAAGGGTAAAAAATGGCGAGCTTCGATTTGCCTTTTATGTTGATTCGGACGGTGAAATTGCTATGGTCCTGCCGATTCGGAGCCTTCACGGGGGTTCTCCGTTCGGACCTGGCAAGGTCGAGTCTGCGGTTGTCCTTGTAGGACTGTCGCCTGCTCGGTCTTGCATCAAGAGAGGTCCGTAGACGGAGTCTTTGTGAACGATGACGAATCTGACCCGTGCTCACGACGAACTATTCCGGCGCAGTCCGGACGAGCGATTCGAGTCACTCGCGTCGCTTTTGTCCCACTGCCGGAAAGATAAAGAGAATTCGCGGGACCGTTGGGAGTTGCCGCGTGCGATTCAGCCTCTGGCTCTTGGCTGTGACCTCAAAATCGCTCTTGGCGGTGACGGGGCGGCGCTGGGCCTGAACGACTGGTCGTTCTCGCAGCTCTGCGACATCGCTCGCGTGAGCCGCGACACGGTGAACCGGCTTTTGGCCGACACCGCTCGCCGCGTGCTCGTCGAAACGTTGCCTGATGGGCGTAAACCCTTCCAGGTCTTCACGGAGGGCGACATGGTGCGGTCCATTCACGGAACGCACTACACCCGCCTCTACAATGCGGACCTGGTGGCCATGCTCATGGAGTTCGCCGTCGATTTTTGCCCTCCGCAAAGGGGGTTCAACGGTGCGACGGGGTTGTACTGCGGGGAACAGGACATGTTCGCGTTCCTCATCGACCCGACCGGATGGGCGGAGATCGACGGGCAGGCTTTCGCCCCCGGCTTCTTCGTCTGGAATTCCGAAGTCGGGAAACGGTCCGTGGGAATCTCGACCTTCTGGTTTCAGGCGGTGTGCGCCAATCACATCGTCTGGGACGCGACGGAAGTGGTCGAGTTCACGAGGAAGCACACCGGCAAGGTGGGCGAGGCCTTGGGCGATATTCGCCGTATCGTCGAGAACCTGGTCGCCAAGCGTGACGAACGCCGTGACGGGTTCGTCGAAGTGGTGCGGAAGGCGATGACGACGAAACTCGGGGCCGATGCCGAAGAGGCGATGAAGGCTCTGACGAAGAACGGCATCTCCAAGGCGCTCGCCAAGCGGGCCCTGGAGGTCGCCCAAAGCGAGGGCCGGTTCACGATCTTCGCCGTGGTCGACGCACTCACGCGGCTCGCTCAGGAGAACGAGTTCGCGGGGGACCGGGCCGTAGCCGACGAGAAAGCTTCGTCGCTGCTGGCTCTGGCTGTCTGAATGTCTTTTCGGTTCGTCCGTTCGGCGAATCGAAGGCGATGGTTCCGGCAGGTCTGACCGTACGAAGCGTACTGTTGGGCCTGTCGGGAGTTTTTTGAGTCATCTGGTTACGTGTCGAAGGTTGAAGGCTTCTGATGTCGGGTGTGCCTCGAAACACGAAAACACCCGTTTTCTTTTTCCGAGTCGGCGAGACCTTTCCGGACGTGAGTACGCTCATGGACGGGAGAGGTAGCCGGCATTGTGAGTCGGTCCGTATCCAATTCTCGTTGTAAGGCTTTCGCAAAATGATCAACCCTTCTTTCGATGCTCGTGAATCCAAAATCTTGAAAGATCTCGCCGCTGCGAAATCGGGCGACGAAGCTGCTGCACGCAGGCTGTGCGAAACGTTTACCGAGATCGGAAGTCCGCAGGACAAGGCGTTCGTTCCTCTACTCCGCGCGGCGTTGAACGTCGAAGACCAGGACGTTCGGCTTTATGCCATTTGCTGCTTAGGGGCCATCGGCGAAGCAGCCGTCGATGCCATGCCGCAACTTTTGGACGTGATCGAGGGACAGGACCCAACGCTCACGGCAGCAGCTGCGGTGGCTCTTCGAAGCATTCCGGGGAAGCGTGCGATCGAAGGGATGGTCCGAGCCTTCGAGAAGCTGGAACCGGCACACCATAAGACTTCCGTCTTGGCGAGCCTTTCAGAACATGGGCCAGACGTAGAGCCCTATCTTCCTCGCCTGGAGGCGGCTTCGGAACGCTATTCCGGTTTTGAGTACGCGAACATCGCAAGTCGGATCCGACGCATCCGGAGCGAGATTTCGCATTTTGAGATCGCGGCTTTGCCCGACGGCGAGTTCGCTCAGAGAGTCCCTCTGTATCCGCCTGGGGAGTATGCGGGAGCGCTCGACCAATTCTATGAGAAGTACCGGATCCGGCTGAATCAAACGGAAGGCCTCATCTATCGGGACCGTTTTCGATTCTCGTCCTCGATTTCTTTGATGCCGTCAGAGTCGGCCGAGACGGATGCCGAACTTGCGGACTTGGGCCGCCTGGTCATGAGGCGAGGTGGGGAAGTGGGAATCGATATCTACCGGACTTCAAGCAAGGAACCGTCGCATGTCGTCGTACTCAGCGCGGACCGTTTCTGGTTCGGAGCGTCGCCGCAGGATGTTTACGAAAGGCTGGCGACTGCAGTCGTTCACGTCTTCTCCCTCGACCCGCAGAAGACCGTCTGGGTCGAGCGGTGGGCTCGAGATTCCGGAAGGCCCGTTACCGGGGAAGACGAGTTCTCTCACGTGAATTTGACATACGATCCCAGAACCGATGGCTTCGATGAACCGACCAGGACGCGTATCGCGGATCTGGAAAAATTCTTGCGGGACAAGGGCGTTCGGTCGCTCGGAGTTTGAACCGGAACGTCTCTCGATCGTCGTGATTTCGTGTATCGTTGAGGTACCGTCATGCCTTGGGGAAACCCCAGGGAGTGGGGATGAGCCCCACAGGACTCTTCTTCCGGACGGCACCATCGATGGTCAGGCGAAGCATGAATCGTAACGATGACGTAGTGACGGCTTCGGAGATCGCGGCATGGGCCTGGTGCCCTGAGTCTTGGAGGCTCGGTGCGCTCGGTCTTGAGCCTGGGAACAAGGCCGCGCTCGTTCGAGGCGAGAAGCATCACGAAAGAAAGGCGTGGTTCGAGGTCTTCTCCCGGAAGCTCATCCGGGTGGGTTTGATTCTCTTGGCGTTCGCCGCGTTCATGGCGATTCTCACCTTCCTTTTCCGAAACGTGGCTGAGTGAGAGACATGATTCCTTACCTTGTTCTGGCGGCGGCTCTGTTGGGCCTGGGCCTGATTCTTCTCGCTTACCTCGGGAGATCGGCACGAGGCCTCGGTTCGGGAGAAACCGTCGCTCTGGACGACGTTTCCCTCTTCTCCAGCCGGTTGAAGCTGGCCGGCAGGCCCGATCGGATCATCAGGCAAGGCGACGTTCTGATTCCGGAAGAGTGGAAATCCGCCAAACGCGTGACTCGCGGGCACGAACTCCAGCTCGGAGTCTATTGTCTGCTGATCGAGGAGAAGTACGGCGTGAGGCCACCGTTCGGGATGGTCGTGCTCGGGAACGGCTCCCGCGTCGAGGTCAAGAATACCGATGCGCTCCGGGCGGAAGTTCTCGAAACGGCGGAGAAGATCAGAAGGCATCGGGCCAGGCTCGAAGCGGAGATACCTGTGCGCCAGCCTGCTGAGAAGTGTCGCCGATGCGGGCAGCGTGGGAACTGCCGGCAAGCGGCGGGTTGAGCCTGGTCAGTATCGTTTGCGTGGGAATGCGGAAGCGGCTGCTTGTACGGCGGGACGCTTCATGACGAGCCAATCCTTCGTTCGGGACGTGTTCGTTCGCCATTCCTTGAGCTCTCGAATCGCTCTGTCTTCGTCCTGCAGGGCCGACGTCAGCTCGGCTTTGTTCACAAGATAAACGAAGAGTGCGGCTGGGTTTTCGCCGACCCGGCGGCAGTAGGCGGCAGTCGAGATGAACGACACGAAGTTCGCTTCGGAGTCGGTGAAGAGGCCATAGCGAACGGCCTGGTCGTACAGTGTTCGCAAGGCCGGTATCGAGGAAAGGTCTTTGGGCTGGATGTTGCGGAGCGAGGGTTCGGGAGTAGGGGATTGGACTTCTCGGACGATCCTCGGACCGTTGAGCCGCTGCCAGTCGATCTCCATGTTCGCGAAGAGGCGTTTGATCTCCACGAGGGGGGAGAATGCCTCGAAAACACATCGGAATCCAAGCAGTTCCGGATAAGTTCAGGAGCAATCGCAACAGCCGGGTATGATTTCTACGAATCCGTGATAATGCAGGAAAACCTCGATATGCTGCTCGTCTCATAACCTCCTGTTCAGCAGGCTCTTGAGGTTCTCGTCCGTGTTTCTCATTCGGGTTCCTTGTTCAGATATTCCGGCACCTCAGGCGCTGCTTGATTGATACCACTATCCTTTTCTGATAGACGTATCCTACGGAAACGACTGAGAAAATACCGATGCGCTACCAGAAATCACTCGAAATCGAGACGCGGCTTGAAACGGTGCTGAAGCTTATTCGTAGTGGACGCTTCTCCACGAGAGGTTTGGCTGAGGAAATCGGCGTCTCCATTCCGACTATTTCGCGATCCGTACAGGCATTGAGGGAACGAGGCCACGACATTCGCTCCGAATCGGGGGATGGTGGCTGGCGTTATGTGATTTTAGGGTCAAGAGTTGCACGCAAAGCGAGGCTCACGACCAAAGAGCTTCGGAGCTGATTCATGGCAAAACTTGAAGATTTGACGCGTGGATCTGCCGTCCGAGGCATTCTTCCAGATGGATTGGTTACGATCAGCGATGTTCGATGGATCGGAACTTTTGCCGTTGAGGTAACTTACAAGGATTCCAAGGGGCGTCTCGGTAGCGAGCTTCTCTATCGTGACCGTGAGCCGACACTCGAGATCGCTGAAACTGGAAGTCCATGGAGCTTCGACGGCGATTCCGCACTCTTTCGGCTTCTCTCTGAAGCGAACCGTATTCGCTTGGCCTATCTCTTCGATCCGCTTCTCGCCGTTCACACCTCGCTTGTCGAGCCACTGCCGCACCAGATCACTGCGGTGTACAGCGAAATGCTTTCTCGTCAGCCGCTTCGGTTTCTTCTTGCTGATGATCCGGGTGCCGGTAAGACCATTATGACTGGCCTGTTCATCAAGGAGCTGGTCGCACGCGGAGACCTTCAACGGTGTCTCATCGTTTGCCCTGGAAATCTCGTTGAGCAGTGGCAGGACGAACTCGATCGCAAGTTTCATCTGCCTTTCCAGATCATGACGAACGACGCGTTCGAAGCAGCGCGAACTGGAAACTGGTTCAGCGAAAATCCGATGGCGATTTGTCGACTCGATAAGTTGAGTCGGAACGAAGATGTTCAGGCAAAGCTGGAGCAAACTGATTGGGACCTCATCGTTTGCGACGAATCGCACAAGTTGAGTGCCACTTACTTCGGAAACGAGGTCAAGTACACGAAACGCTATCGGCTCGGACAGCTTCTCTCGACACTCACGCGTCATTTTTTGTTACTCACGGCAACTCCGCATAATGGCAAGGAAGCTGACTTTCAGCTGTTCCTCGCGCTGCTCGATGGTGACCGCTTCGAGGGCAAATTCCGCGATGGCGTTCATGTCGCTGATGCCAGTGACATGATGAGGAGGCTCGTCAAAGAACAGCTGCTCAAGTTCGACGGCACTCCGCTGTTTCCGGAACGTCGTGCCTACACCGTGAGCTATTCGCTGTCCGATGGGGAAGCGGAGCTCTACAAGCATGTGACCGATTACGTGCGGAACGAATTCAATCGGGCCGAGGCCCTTGAGAACGACGGCAGAAAGGGCACCGTCGGGTTCGCATTGACGATCCTTCAACGCCGCCTGGCGTCGTCTCCGGAAGCGATCTATCAATCGCTCCGAAGAAGACGCGAACGTCTCGAAAAGAGGCTTCGGGAAGAGCAGATCCTCAAACGGGGCTCCGAAGTGAGCATTGACCTTACATCAGGTCTTCCTGCCTATTCTTCGGACGATCTCGACGAACTTGACGATGCTCCAGATTCAGAGGTCGAAGAGACGGAAGAGAAGGTTGTCGACCAGGCATCGGCTGCCCGGACGATCGCCGAACTCAAAACCGAAATCGACCAGCTTCAGGAACTTGAGCGGATGGCATACCGCGTCCGTCAGTCAGGGACAGATCGAAAATGGGATGAGCTTTCGAGACTTCTGCAGAACAACAGCGAGATGTTCGACGCTTCCGGGCATCGGCGGAAGCTCGTCATTTTCACTGAGCATCGGGACACACTCAATTATCTCACCGATAACATCGGAGCTCTGCTCGGACGTCCTCAAGCCGTCGTCGTCATTCACGGCGGCATCGGTCGTGAAGAACGACGCAAAGCTGAAGAGTCCTTCAAACATGATCGGGATGTGGAGATTCTTGTCGCCACTGATGCGGCTGGCGAAGGTATCAACCTGCAACGTGCTCACCTCATGGTGAACTACGACCTACCGTGGAATCCGAATCGACTTGAACAACGCTTCGGACGCATCCACCGTATAGGTCAAACGGAAGTATGTCACCTTTGGAACCTGGTAGCGAACCAAACTCGTGAAGGCGAAGTGTATCACCGGCTCCTTGAGAAATTGGATGAAGAGCGGGCAGCGTTAGGCGGTCAGGTCTTCGATGTTCTTGGGCAGCTTACGTTCGAAGACCGTCCTCTTCGTGAACTGCTCCTTGAAGCCATCCGTTACGGCGATAGTCCGGATGTCAAAGCCAAGTTGTTTCAGGTCGTCGACTCGTCGATGGACCGCCAGCATCTACAGGAACTGATTGAAGGTCGTGCCCTCAGTCACGACAGCATGGACGTTGCTCGCGTTCGAGAGATCCGGCAGGAGATGGAACGGGCGGAGGCCCGAAAACTGCAGCCTCACTTCATCGCCTCGTTCTTCATCGAAGCATTCAGGCTGCTGGGCGGCACAATCCATGAGCGAGAAGCCAATCGCTACGAGGTTAAACACGTGCCCGCAGTCATCCGGAATCGTGATCGGGAAATCGGTCGTAGTTCTCCCGTACTTCCCAAGTACGAGCGAATCACGTTCGAGAAGGACTTGATTAACATTCCAGGAAAGCCCATGGCGGCTTTTGTTTGTCCTGGGCATCCGCTACTCGATGCCACGTTAGACCTTGTGATCGAACGCTATCGTGATCTTCTCAAGCGTGGATCGATCTTGGTCGACGAAACAGATGAAGGCGACAAGCCACGAGCGCTTTTGTATTTGGAACACTCGATTCAGGATGCTCGAACGGACAGGTCTGGAAATCGTCGCGTCGTCTCGAAGCGTCTTCAGTTCGTAGAAGTTGACGAGTATCAGAAGGCATCGAGTGCTGGTCCAGCACCCTACCTCGACTATCGGCCACCTACGGAAGAAGAAGCGAAGGTTTTGGCTGCGCGAGCCCGGCCAGAATGGCTTCGTGGCGATCTCGAATCGCGCGCGATGGAACACGCGGCCATCCATTTGGTGCCGCAGCACTTGGACGAAGTTCGTCGCAGGAAAGAAGAGCTTCTCGACAAAACGAAGGCCGCCGTACAGGACAGGCTTACCAAAGAAATCAACTATTGGGATCACAGGGCTGCGACTCTCAAAGACCAGGAACTCGCCGGGAAAACGAATGCCAAGCTCAACTCCGGGTTAGCCCGACAGCGGGCGGATGAACTCGCTGCCCGCTTACAGAAACGCCTCGCCGAAATCGAACAAGAGCGAAAGCTCTCAGCACTTCCCCCCGTCGTTCTTGGCGGTGCTCTGGTTGTACCCATCGGTTTGCTGAGAAAGCTCGGTGGTGAGAATGTCGAAACGCCGCCTGACTTCGCACTTAACACGGAAGAGTCGGAACGCAGAGCCATGGAGGCCGTTATCGAAACCGAGCTTCGTCTTGGTTTTCTGCCGCGTGACGTGAGTTCAGATAACCTGGGTTACGATGTCGAATCCGCCGTGCCTGGTACCGGGCTTCTGCGTTTCATCGAAGTCAAAGGCCGGGTAAGAGGAGCGAAGACGGTCACGATCACAAAGAACGAAATTCTGACGGGACTCAACAAGCCGGAGCAGTTCATCCTTGCTCTCGTACTTCTCGACCCCGATCGGGAAGATGTGCGTTATGTCCGGGTTCCGTTCGAGAAGGAACCGGATTTCAAGGCGACCAGTGTGAATTACGATCTTGACCGGCTCGTATCTCTAGGAATGGAGCCTTCATGAGGCTCGCTGTCGCAAGCTTCAATTTCATGTGGTTCTTTCACTACGCTTCCTCGTGTTCATCGCCAATCGTGGGCGAGCTTCGCGAAGATTTGACGACCACGAAGCTATTGAGGAACCTATGTCAGCTCTGAATTGGGGATTCATTCAGGACGGTGGAGTTCAGGAATCGTTGATGCATGCGGTTCTGTACGCCGAAGATCCGCAAACCATCCTCTTCGGACGACCCGGTAAGGATGCTGGCCAAGATGCCCGTTCCGCGGATGGAAGCGTTGTTTATCAGTCGAAATATCGGAGCGGCCTCGATTTAGACGGGGCTGTCGATCTGGCGCTCGACGAACTCGAAAAGATTAAGAAATACCGTGCTACAGGCCACGCCAATTACGGACACTGGAAAGACGCGAAGCGGTGGGTGCTGTTCGCCAATTTTTTGATCAACCCCAACGACGTCGACGAGTGGAATACAAAGGTCGTTACCGCATTCTACGAGGAGGGCCTCGTTGCTGATTATTGGGACAAGACGAAAATCGAAGGAAAACTCGCCGAGTTGCCTGAGGTGCGGGACGTGTTTTTCGGGTGCGAAAATCGTGTCCTAGTAGGACTTAAGGAGGCTCGTGATCTCCTCCTGAAGGAAGGTCCTGAAAGTACATTTATCGATGAGCCGTTAGTTGGTCGTGAGGCTGAACTGGATCGCGTCCGTTCTTTCGTTGCCTCTGACGACAAAAGGCTCCTTCCTGTATTCGGTCCTGGAGGAATTGGGAAATCGCGATTTCTTTACGAGAGTCTCGTCGCCCTTTCACAGGAAGGGTGGCGAGTGCTTTGGGGCCTCCCCGGAACGATGTCCCAGTCTTCTCAATGGTTCCGTCTTCTCAATGGTTCGCAAAAAACATGCGTGGCACTAGACGACCCGGATGATCCAGGTCTTCTACGCACTGTAATCGAACAACTTTCAACCATCGAGCGGAGAAATTGGCGAGTCATTTTTGCTTCTCCTACCGAACGCTCAGATAGCTTTAGACGTTATCGGACCAATCTGAACGTTGCGGATCCCATTCGTCTGACTGCTCTTAACGAATCGGATTCCAAGAATCTTGTAAAATCGTGCCTCGGAACTCAAGTATCCGATCCTTGGTTGCATCAGGTTTACGCTCTAGCGCAAGGCCATCCCGGATGGCTCACTCTGATCGCATCGTTGGTAAAGGAGAACAGACTTCATGGTCTTCCTTCCACTACGGACGCCATAGCCTCCGTTTATGTCGACTCCTGTTTGACGCGATTTTCGGGAGACTCTCATTCGCACGTTCGGACTCTAATTCGCTGGTTGTCAATTTGGGGAAATCTGTCGACCGAAGCCAGTCACGAGATCCAGTACTTGGAATCCGAGGGAATCACTAAGTCCAGGTTGTTCGAGCTCCTGAGAGAACTAGTCAAGACTGGCCTGGTTAGAAACTGGGGAGTCGGGAAGCGAGTCTATTCCGTCGACTCCGTGATCGTTCGGCAACATTTGCTGAGCGAGTGGTTGCTCCGAGAGGATTCTTCAGGCGTTTTCGTCGTAAATGAGAATGGCAATGACATCGTCGAAAGACTCTTGGCGGGTCACTTGCCGGGTTTGGAGAACGTCCTCCAGTCCCTTTCGCATTTAGCGATATCGCGCCTCGATGCGCATGAGACGCACTCATTTCTTCGCCCACTATTCGCTTCGATGATCGAGAGTGCCGAGCAGGTGAATCTCGTGGGGCAGAATCACATAGTCGAATTGGTCGCTTCTCTCGGAAAGGCAGATCCTGAACACGCCTTGGATGTGCTGGTTGCGATTCGTGAAAGTCTGAAAGAGTCTCAGGAGATTCAGGATCCGTTTTGGGGAAGGCAAACCATTAGGCAAGACAAGGTTGCGTCGTCGCTTTCATGGACGCTATTCACGCTTTCTGACTATGTCGAAGACGGCAACATCGCTTTTGGTTTCATTTCGGAACTTCGGCACCTCGATCATCTCGAAAAGGCTCACTCGCTCTCGCTTGATTCGGGCAAATCGCCCCTGAAATTGATCGAACGACTACTAGCCGATCCGAGGAAATCCAGTGCTTTCTTGAAACCTGCATACGACATGGTGTTGACCCACCTCACGTCTGAAGACTGGTGGCCATTCATCGGCGAAATTGCAAAAAGTCTGCTTGATCCAGTCCAACAATCGACTGAATGGGTAGCGAATTGGACGCTCAGACTCTCGAGGAGGCCGATTCATCCAGATTCACCAAACTGGAAACGACTAACCAGTATTCGTGAAAAGATATTCCTCCTCCTTCGAAGCGATCAATCGGTTGAGCTTCGTCCGAAGCTATGGAAGGTACTCTCGGATGCTCACCACGCGCTTCATTATGCTTTGGTGGAGGGTTCAGTCAAAGGAGAGGTTGCTGGCCGCTACCAAGAGTTGCTCAGGATGGACTTGTCCGAATGTGCAGAGATACTTGGAGCTCGACGGGATTTTGAAGAGGCTACCTACGCACGAGCGATGTGGGACTGGTATTTGCAATATGGCAAAGAAAGTGAACTGATCGAGTTGGCTCGTAAGTGCGAGACCATTTACAGCGGTCTTTCAAAATGGCGAGTGCACGATTTCTTCCGATTCGACATGGAAGAACAATTGGCTCCAGAGACCGAAAGAGTTTCTCAGAAGCTACGTGAAGCAGAAAGTCCTGCAATTTACGAAGAGTTCTTCCAGGAATCGGAGAAGTATCTGGCATGGGCCCGAAATGGGAATCGAGACATGGCCGATCGATGGCGCATCGGCGATTTGGCAAGCAAATTAGCTGACCTACTACCACAAAATTTGAAAAGTGACCCTTCTCCCTTGGGTGTTTTTGTCCGATTGGTTTTGTCTGATCCACAATCGGCGAGGACCTTACGGTACTCGTTTGCGATTGACCTTTGCCGAATTCGACTCCGTCAATCGAAGACTTCCGGTGAAGGTGCCGCTTCTAAATGGCTCGACCAATTGCTTTATGTCTGCCCGGACAAGGTCCATCTACTTTGGGCTCTTTACGCGAATGCGCATCCAGAATCGATTGGGCAACTCTTCGATCACGAGATCCAGAGCATCCTCAAATATCTGACTCTTTTCGAGAAGTATGACCAGTTCTCACTATTGGGCGTGATTATTGGGTCGGGGAGAAAGGATCTGCTCACGAGCGTGCAGAATGATGCTAATGGGTTGCAGGATGACTCAGTCGCATTGAGCCACTATTTGGCTCGATTTATCGATTCTGCTTACATGGCCTTTCTACGGTACAAAGGGAGGCCTTCGGTTGCTCTTGTCGAGTGGCTTTTCAACGCCATCGGGGAGTTTTCCTTGAACGGAGCTCTGCTTGATAAGTACGAATTCCGATCAATGCGGGATATGGCTGGATTTCGTCCGACCATGCAGCAGTTCACCAGACTGATGCAATCCCGGGTCAGAATAGAAAGAAAGAGGAATTCAGAGACTCGGTTTGAAATTCTCCCTCACGATTTTAAGGCTGGTGAATGGTGCGAATTTAACCCGACCAGCGAAGAGGACATCTCAGCGTTTCAAGAGCTCTGTGAACTAGCACTCGGATCGAACTTTACCGCGTTGTACTGGATGCCGAAGTTTTTGGTTCAAATCGACCCCCATGGTCAGAACGTCGCCGCTTTCGTTGTCAGGTATCTTTCCGAACATTTCGGTTTGGAAGCAAAAGAACTAACCCGTCTGGCTTATCTCGCTTCAGCGTTTCCTTCTGACTCCTCTGCATGGGCCGACATCGCTCGACCAATCTGCGAGAGAACAAAGGGTATGAGACTTGAAGATCGCGAGCAGGTCTTTTTCGGTCTCTCGAAGAAGGAGACTGGCGTCATGTGGAGTGCACCCGGGGAGGTGCCGTCATACTACATAGATGCTTACGAAGTCGCCGAAACTATGCTTCGGGAAGAACTGCCTGATTCCACTTTGAGACCCTATCGACTGTGGGCGTACAACCGTGCTGCCGAGGAGCTTCGTTGCGAACGGGAACGTGCGAAGGAGCTTGGCGATGAATGACCTCGCAAAGCAAGTGGTCGAAAGTTCACACAAGCTTCAGGCTGCTTGGACTTCGCTGTATAGCATTTCTGCATCTTCACTTCCTCGGAGGTGTTATGACCAATGGCTGAAGCGTGCAGTACTCCATCAACCTTTGAGCGGAACATCTGCGATTTTCGAAGCCAGAAACATGGCATGGGACTTGGTGCAGTCGATCCTGAAGCCAACCAACATCGTCGGAAAACCTGAAGACAACAAAGTCAGATATGGCCACATCGAAATGGACTTCGCGGTGGCACGCCATTTGGCCCTGACCTCCTACGTGTCTGTTACGTGGTCGATTTACGACCGACTCGCAAATGTTTGTGGAAGGCTCGCCGGCATTACTGAACTTGCAGATCATCCCAAGCAAAACCCTAAGCCTTGTGAAGACCTGTTAGGCAAAAAGGATATTCTTGGTTTTGCAGGCCATCTTCACCTTCGCGAAGCATATGCATGGCCTTTGAAAGTATCCTACAAGCTTAGGAATTGGCTGGTTCATGAAGGGTATGAGGAAGGAAGTGTCAGTCTATTCAAAAGTGCAAACTTGAGTGACAGATTCGACCTTCACAGTGATGCGATGCAGTACATCCAAAACTGCTGTGATTACCGTGCCGATAACGGAAAAATCCTTGCCTCGTGCATCGCCGAAATCGACGAATGCTGGAATCACGGCGATCTGCTCCGAATCCTGAGTCAGTACAACGGCGAGATTGACGCCATGTTCGCTGCCCTTTTGAAGTGGAGCGTCGACTCCTTCGTTGGACAGATTCACGCCTTTGCCGCTAGAGATCGGGAGTGACGACGATTATGACCACCGCCAACGACCGCAAAGAGCTCATCGACGTACCCCTCACCCTAGCGGACGTAATAGGAGTATTCCATCGAGAGATATCGAACAGGCGTGGTGTTTCTTCGACGATTCACCAGGTGGAAGCAAGACTGATCGAAGACGGTTCATTCTGAAGGAGTTCCAGGAATGACAGACAGCAATTCCTCCGACATCAATTTCGGCGATGTGCCAGAATCGAAACCCCGTCAAAATGCAAAGTCATTGCTGGCAAGGCTAAGTGTCGAAATCTTCGACGACTTGCCAGCTCGTATTGATTCCGTTTTTGAGTGTGTCAACCACATCGGGGAACTATGGAAGACTGGGTATTTGGATAAAGCCGACCCGCAGGCGACCGATCTGAATTCCTATCTCGGTCCGATCCTTACGGTTGGAGAGTTATTTCTTGAACATAAAGTGATGCTCTCACTTGCACAGGACCTGTATGAGAATTGTATTGAGCTAACTGAACGACATTGCAGAGAGAATAAAGTAGATCTGCACCTTGGCGCGCTCTACGCGAACCTCGGGATTACATTCCTACTCCAAGGAAAGTATAAGTCGGCACTACCTTGGCTCCACGCGGCCGCACAACAAGACCAGAAGCATTATTCGAACGTTACCTCAATTTATGACAGTTATGCCTTTTCCCGGACTGGAATCTTTGGAAAATGGCTCGATGGAAACGTTCTGATTCATCTGCCTGCCGATGTCTTGGCGTTCGTCAATAATACACTCGCAACAAACTACACGAATGATGATTTCAAACTGTTCATCGGTTGGCTGGCTGGACGAGGAGACCTTCACATCGTGTCCAGCCTGTTGGATTATGCCGAAGTCGTTGGAAAAGATGACTTCCATGCAGACTCAGTTCGCCTTTCTTCGATCCGAGATCTAGCCACCCTTTCAGAAATTCTAATCAAACAAATCGGTACATCTCACAATGATCCTGCCGTTGTTTCGAGCTTCGCCGATGCCCCAACTTATGCTGGGCTAATCTGTCATATGCACTTTACCGAAAGGACTAAAGACCGCCGCCAGAATCCATTGCTGAACGTGAACCGCCAGGCTGGATTGTTTCATAACTCACTTCTTCAGAGCGATGCGATCCTAGATTCTATCGATACTCGAATCGATTATTGCTCTGGGAAGACAAACAGCTTGAGTGACGTGTGGAACTACCTACAGTCAAATAACTTCTCAACAGATCCGCTTGTTGACGGAATCACAAAACGGCTGCTTCTTGCATACAAGCTGAGGAACACCACATCACACAGCTTTCAGCCGGTCGATCCATTCATGAAGTCACACTATGACGACTTTCGCCTGTGGCTTTTGCAGGCAGTGAGCATCCTCTACTTTTGGACAAAGAAGAACGGTTACGCTGCGCTATGACCTACCGCAAAAAACTCATCGAAGTTTCCCTACCCCTGGCGGCCATTAATGCCGAATCGGCTCGCGAGAAGTCCATTCGGCATGGGCATCCATCCACGCTTCACCTCTGGTGGGCCCGGCGGCCGTTGGCGGCTTGCCGGGCGGTTTTGTTCTCTTCCCTCGTCGACGATCCGGACAGCGATCCGCAGTACCGAAAGCCGGACGGCACGGTCGATGAAGAGATGGCGGGGGCCAAGCGTGCAGATCTTTTCAACCTCATCGAAGAGCTTGTCGCCTGGGAAAACTCGAACAATCTTGATGTTATCCGCTCGGCCCGTGCTGAGATCGCGCGATGCGTCGCTTCACGCAAGATCGAATTGAAGGAGCTTGATCCTGAATTAGTTCTCCCATCGGGAGACGAAAAGCCTTCAAACGTTATCGTTCGTGACATTGTGATGAAAGGTCATTGTCGTCCAATGCCGATGGGGCTCGACAGAAGGGCCGGTAGGGTACGCTTCTCGTTCGACGTATCGCGGCTTCCTTCTGCGGATGTAGTGAATGCGTTTCTTGCCGAGCATGCTCCGCCGGTGCTCGATCCGTTCGCGGGTGGCGGATCGATTCCGCTCGAAGCCCAACGTTTGGGGCTGCGGGCTTATGCGAGCGACCTGAATCCCATACCGGTGCTGATCAACAAAGCCCTAATCGAGATTCCCCCGAAGTTCGCTGGCCGGCCTCCGGTGAATCCCGAAGTTCGTGGAGAAGGCTCCGGACAAATCAAAGGGAAGAGGTCTCTGATTGAAAGGGAATGGCCTGGAGCCACGGGCCTTGCGGAAGACGTGCGCTACTACGGCAAGTGGATGCGCGACGAAGCCGAGAAGCGGATCGGGCACCTGTACCCCAAGGTGGAAGTCACGGAAGAGCTGGCAGAGGATCGGCCTGACTTGAAGCCTTATGTCGGGCAGAAGCTAACAGTTGTCGCTTGGCTATGGGCCAGAAATACACAATGCCCAAATCCAGCCTGCGGAGTTCGCACGCCACTCGCTAGATCGTTTGTTCTCTATTCTCGTGGTGGGAATCGAGTATGGGCGGAAGTTTCACATGATAACGGTACTCCTCACTCCAAAGTCAGGTACTCTGGCACACCTCGCTCTGGCACCGTTGGGCGTCGTGGAGCCGAGTGTGTTGCGTGCGAAGCGACAATGGATTTGGACTACATTCGCGACGAAGGGCAAGCAGGACGAATTGGTTATACACTTTTAGCCATCGTCGCTGAAACCGAACGAGAGAGAGTGTACCTATCACCGACCGATGAGCAGCTCGAAGCCGCTGCAAGCGCCAAGCCTTGCTGGACACCGGAAACCAGATTACCGGAGAAAGGGCTTGGCTTTCGCGTTCAGCGTTATGGATTGATACGCCATTCGATGCTGCATACCCAACGGCAGTTGGCCACACTTGCAACGCTAACAACTCTAATCCCTGAAGTTCGTAATAGAATCGCGAACGACATGGGCAAAACCCACTTTCGGGATGGATATGCACAAGCTCTCATCACTTACTTAGCTATGTGTGTGGACAAAACAGCCGCAAGAAATAACGCCCTATGTCTTTGGGAAGCTGGTATGGGACGACTCGCCCACGGATTCGGAATGCAGACGGTCTCGATGAAATGGGACTTTGCGGAAACGAATCCGTTTGCTGGGGCGGGAGGTGATTTTTTGGGGACTGTAGGCTCTTTGGCGGAAGTGCTCGACGCTCTTATTGCCGATACAGCAGGCAAAGTGATTCAACGCGACGCAGCAGACGTTGGGAAGGAATCAGAGACATTGCTAATTTCCACCGACCCTCCATATTACGACAATATTGGGTATGCGGATTTGTCAGACCTGTTTTATGTCTGGCTCAGGCAATGTCTTATCGACGTCTACCCCGATTTGCTTGGTACAGTTCTGACACCGAAGCAGCAGGAATTGATTGCAGATGAGCATCGACATGGTGGCAAAGACGCAGCTCGTCATTTTTTTGAAGAGGGCTTAAGCAGAGTGTTCCTCGGAATGAGGAACCGACAGGATGAGAATACACCAACTACGGTGTTTTATGCGTTCAAGCAATCCGAATCGGATGATGACGACGAGGATTCTGGAGCCACGCAACAGGCTTCAACAGGCTGGGAGACTATGCTTGAAGCGTTGAGTTCAGCAGGGTATGTCGTAACTGGAACGTGGCCGATGCGGACAGAACAACCAAAAAGAATGCGGGATAAAGGAGCAAATGCTCTCGCATCCTCCATCGTCCTCGTGTGTCGTCCAAGACCTACAAACGCCGTGCTTGCAACACGGAAGGAGTTTATCACCGTCCTTCGACGTGAGTTGCCTGAATCTCTACGCAACTTGCAACACGGCAACATAGCCCCAGTGGACTTGGCACAATCCGCTATCGGTCCCGGTATGGCCGTCTTTACCCGTTACGCTAAGGTGCTGGAGAGTGACGGTTCCGCAATGTCCGTACGCACAGCTTTGGGACTCATCAACCAATCGCTTGACGAAGTGCTGGCCGAACAGGAAGGGGAATTCGACGGCGACACTCGCTGGGCTCTATCCTGGTTCGAGCAGTTTGGTATGGATGAAGGCCCTTTCGGCGATGCTGAGACTCTCAGCAAAGCGAAAAACACTGCCATCAAGGGGCTTGAGGAAGCGGGTATCATCGTGGCCCGCAGTGGCAAAGTTAGACTGCTTCGTCGCAACGAACTTCCAAAAGACTGGAACCCCGCCACCGACAAGCGGCTCACAGTTTGGGAAGTGACGCAGCACTTGATCCAGCGGCTCGACGAGCAGGGTGAAACAGGGGCAGCTGATCTGGTCGGACAACTTGGCGGAATCGGGGAAGTGGCTCGCGACCTTGCCTATCGACTCTATTCTACCTGCGATCGGAAGAAATGGGCCCAAGATGCCTTGGCTTACAACAGCCTCGTCGTCGCCTGGCCGGAACTGACGAAGCTTGCTCATGCGAGCCGCTCAGGACGGGAAAAGCCGACTCAATCTCAACTTTTTTGACGAACTGGGAAATTGAACCATGGCCATCACGAATCGCGAGCGGATCGGAAAAGGGCTTGAACTGTTGGCCTCGGGGTTGCGACCGTTCGTCGAACGGGAGCTCAAGTCGTCATTGGGCGAAAACTGGGAGTCCATGGCTCTCAGCTCGAAGTTCAAGTCTTTCAACCTCGATGATCCGCAGATTCTACTGGCTGTGATGTGGGACCAGTGGAATGCAGTGTTCCGCACGACGCTGGGTCAGGCCGAGAGGAGCATCGTGAGCGAGCTTCGGGATGTCCGCAACCGGTGGGCTCATCACGAGCAATTCGGCAGCAGTGACGTCATTCGCTCCCTCGATTCTATGGAACGGCTTCTCCTGGCCGTATCAGCGTCCGATGCCGCTGCCGAACTCGGACATATGCGCATGGATGCGATGCGCCTGGTGTTCGACGAACAGCGACGTAGCGAAATGCGGAAGAAATCCTTTCAACCTACGGAAGGTAAGCCGCAAGGGGGTTTGAAGTCATGGCGCGAGGTTGTGACACCGCACCCGGATGTGGCGAGTGGTCGATATCAGCAAGCCGAGTTCGCTGCCGACCTCTGGCAGGTCTACCAGGGTGAGGGGAGTGACGAGTACAAACATCCGAGCGAGTTCTTCCGAAGGACGTTTATCACAGAAGGGCTGAGGAGGCTCCTGTCGCAGGCGGTACTGCGACTGTCGGGCCAGGGTGGGGATCCGGTCGTCGAACTTCAGACCAATTTCGGTGGCGGTAAGACTCACTCGATGCTGGCCCTGTTTCACTTGTTCTCTGGAACGTCGCCGGCCGACTTGCCCGGCGCGGATGAGCTGATCAAGGAACTTGGGCTCGAACTGCCGAAGAATGTTCGACGGGCCGTTTTCGTAGGAACGCAGGTCTCGCCTGGAAAGCCCCACAAGAAGCCGGACGGGACGAAGGTCCATACGCTTTGGGGGGAGATTGCCTGGCAGCTTGGCGGCAAAGACGGCTACAAGATGGTCAAGGAGGATGATGAGCGAGCCACGAACCCCGGCAACACGCTCAAGGAGCTTTTCAATAAGTATGGCCCCTGTCTCATTCTGATTGACGAATGGGTCGCGTATGCTCGCCAGTTGCATGGAACGGCCGACCTTCCGGCAGGTACGTTCGATACTCAGTTCACTTTCGCCCAGGCTTTGAGCGAAGCGGCGAAGGCCGCGAAGAATACTCTTTTGGTCGTTAGCATTCCTGCTTCGGAGAGTCCGCATCAGCGGGCCGACCGAGGTGTGACTGACATCGAAGTTGGTGGTGAGCGTGGGCGTGAGGCACTAGCGAGGCTGAAAAACGCTGTCGGAAGAGTGGAAGCTTCATGGCGACCAGCGAGCCCCGATGAAGGGTTCGAGATCGTGCGGCGAAGGCTTTTTCAGCCTCTCTCCGGAGATCAGTTCGTGGCCCGGGATGCAGTGTCTCGAGCTTTTGTCGAACTATACGGCACTCAGCAGCAGGAGTTCCCGACGGAATGCCGCGAGGCTGAGTACGAACGCCGCATCAAGATGGCGTATCCGATCCATCCGGAACTCTTCGACCGGCTTTATAACGACTGGTCGACGCTCGACAAATTCCAGCGGACCCGTGGTGTACTCCGTTTGATGGCGGCTGTCATTCACTCCCTTTGGGAACGTCAGGACAGCAACTTGTTGATCATGCCTGGAAACGTCCCGGTCGACGAGCCTGTGGTGCAGTGGGAATTAACAAGATACCTGGAGGATCAGTGGGCACCGGTACTGGAGAAGGACGTCGACGGGCCGAATTCTTTGCCGCTCCAGCTGGACCGCGATAATCCGAATCTCGGCCGGTATTCGGCCTCGCGCCGAGTTTCTCGCACAATCTATATGGGGTCGGCACCAACCATGCGAGCATCGCATCGAGGGATCGACGAACGGCAGGTGAAGCTGGGGTGCGTTCAGCCGGGGGAATCGGTTGCGACGTTCGGAGATGCACTTCGACGTCTCACTGACAGCGCAACGTATCTATACGTCGATGGAAAGCGGTATTGGTACTCGACTCAACCAACAGTCTCTCGGCTGGCTGACGATCGGGCGAATCAGCTTCACGACGATCAGATCACGGAAGAGATCGTGAAGCGACTTCGCGAGGAGGCTCGGACTCGATCGGACTTTTCGAAAGTTCATGCGTGCGTTCCGAGCAGTGATGTTCCCGATGAGCGGGAAGCGAGACTGGTAATTTTGAGCCCGGAGTTTCCGCACTCTCTGAGGGACGACATCAGTCCAGCCAGAAAAGAAGCTGCAGCCATCCTCGAATCTCGGGGTTCGTCACCGCGAAACTACAAGAACACCTTGGTGTTCCTGGCTGGCGATTCGAATCGACTGAGGGAGCTTGAACAGGCCGTTCGTCAATATCTGGCATGGACATCGATTTGGGATGACAGGGTAACTCTTAACCTGGACCAGTTTCAGACGAAGCAGGCCGAGACGAAACGGAAGAGCTCCGATGAGTCAGTCGATCTTCGGGTTACGGAAGCGTACCACTGGCTCATCGTCCCTGGGCAATCAGATACAAAGGGAAGCCTCGAATGGTCGGATCTGAAACTTCAGGGTCAGGAGAGCTTGGCCGGCCGTGCGGCGAAGAAGCTCAAGAACGAGGAGTGCCTTCTGGTCCAGATGGGCGCGATTCGGTTGCGGACCGAGCTCGACCGTGTACCGCTTTGGTCGAGTAGCAGCGTCGGTATTAAGCAGCTTGGCGAATACTTCGCTCGCTATCTTTACCTCCCTCGTATCCGCGATGAGCAAATTCTGCTTGCGGCCATTCAGGAAGGAGTCTCGAGTCTGATTTGGGCCGAGACCTTCGCCTACGCTGAGGGTTACGATGAGCAGCGCAAGCGATATCAGGGTCTCCGGGTAGGGCAGGCATCCCGCATCGTGGTCGACGATCGCACCTTGCTTGTGCATCCCGATGCCGCAAGAACGCAGTTGGAAGCGGATCGGTTAGCAGCTGAAGCTTTGGCATCGACGGCTATGCCGCTTTCAGACTCTGGTACCACATACCTTGGAAGTCCCTCGACCGGTAGTGTTGCTCCTTCCGGAAAAGCAATAACCTCTGTTAATTTGTCAGTTCAGGCCGTCGCGGCGCAGCCACAGCCGAGGCTCACCCGATTTCATGGTTCTGTACCGATCGATTCTCAACGCCTTGGCCGTGATGCAAGCCGGATAGCTGAGGAGGTGGTGCAGCATCTTACGGCCCTCGTTGGTGCTGACGTGGAGATTACATTGGAAATCCAAGCACGTCTGCCCGATGGAGCAGAGGACAAGCTGGTCAGGGATGTGACGGAAAACTGCCGGACTCTGAAGTTCACGGACTTTGGGTTTGAAGAGGATTAACCACAGATATTGCATGGGAGGGATACCGCCAGCTTATGAATTGCGTTGCCTCTAGGTCTGCTTTATGGCCACCATGGCTGAGCAGACCAAGATGCAAAAGCTGCTCGATGTTCGGAGTCCCATGTGCGAAGGGCTCTCATCAGTTCGAAGGGGCCAGCTTCCCACGCTGTTGACGGTTCCCAGACGTTGAGGATAAACGATGCAGAAACTCGACCGATAGACGTAGCAGATCCAGTTGCCCAAATATTCAAAGCATTTGGGTCCCATTCCCTGACTCCAGGAGCTTCGCGTAGCGATGGAAAGCTGAGAGCCAAATTCGACATGCGTTGCCTTTCCGGCTCTCGTACTTCTGGCCTACTGATGCAGATAATTCTGAGAGTCTTTCGAGCTTGTTCTTTAACAGCCGATTCTGACTCTCCTTCAATCAGTGCTTTAATCGCTCTACGCGCTTCGTCAAGCTCACGTGGGCAGTCGCGATAGTCGCTGATGGCCAAGCCATATAGTGCTCTGTTTTGCTTGGGCGAATCGTCAGAGTGTAGCTCTGCAATAGAATCAAGAATCCGAGCTGCACGTCTGTATCGCGCAGCCTTTTCAGCATCCATAGCTCTCCTTTGAAGATGGTATGAATGATATTTCGCTCGGGTTTCGGAATGAAAGGGTGATTTTCAGCTAAATGGGCGATTCTCGGTCCGATGCGCTGGCAACCCCTGCAAAGTACGGCACAATAGCGTAGTGCAGTTTCGCATGCATTGAGCCAAAACGTCTAAGGTAGGAGCGTTCTATGGCAGTTCAGTCATTCAGCGAAGAGCTGATCGAACAGATATCAAGGGTTCTTGAGGGAGCAGCCACTCATTCCCGCTTAAACGATCTTTTCCGTGAAAGCGAGATCGAAGAACAAGGCGGAACACCGAAGTGGGAACGAATCAAGCTCGCATTGGTCTGCCGACAGAGACGTGATAAGTGTGGCAACAACGTTGCCCACTTCATTGAGGTCGTACTCAATCCCGTTCGATTCGTGAGAAGAAACGACGAATTTGAAGCCCTTCGTCATCGATTGAATGAAGTGCTTGCTTTCTCCGCACTTCACCTCGGCGAGAATGGAAGACTTCGCCCGACAACGGCGGCAAAAACTCTTAGTGAGGCTCAAGAGCGGGCGGGGCGGTTGAAAGCCGAATTGATGCGTCGCAAGGTCCACGGGGATGTGCTCAAGCACTGCCGTGTTGAGCTTCTCCAAGAGAACTACTTTCATGCAGTGTTGGAAGCGACGAAAAGTGTTGCTGAGAAAATTCGGCAACGCACCGGCCTGACCGGGGACGGAGACACAATCGTCACAACTGCTTTTCAGTTGAACTCGCCTCTTCTCGCACTTAACACACTTCGGACGGAGACGGAGCAAAGTGAGCAGAAAGGCTTCGCTAATCTTTTGAGAGGAACTTTCGGCACCTTTCGCAACCCCACCGCACACGGTCCGAAAATCTCGTGGCCCATGTCCGAAGAAGACGCTCTCGATCTCCTTTCGCTTGTTTCGTACTTGCACCGTCGTCTTGACGAAGCGGCACTGGTAAGACGCTCTTAGCCTGCTCGTAAGGCGTAAGTGATTCCTCAAGGAAAGACGCACATTCTAGCTAGGCAAGAAGACTCTTTGACATTGTGCTATTCCCCTTTTTTCCGATAAGCATCCATTATCGGAAGTTATAAATGTGGGGACATTCTCCGCTCGAAGTGCTCTACACACTATGCTTTGTCGGAATTCGAGCGAATGGCTTTTAATGGCAGCGCCCTCAAAGCAATCGGATGCAGCCTCAACGATTCGTCACGAACGTGAGTCTCGATTGAACAGCGAGAAAGATGTTCATCCAGTCCAGCACAAGGCTGCGCTTGGCGGACTCAACCGGGACGAGTCTTCACCGATCGCTCGGTGATCATGAAGGCCTGTTCAACATCGGCCGGCAAAGAGTCGAAGTCCGGAGCTAATCTGATCGTTCTGGTCACTGCCCACCAACCCGAGGCCTCTTGGCGGCTCGATACGGAACGAGTTTGGCGACCGGCCGGCCCTACACGAGCGATGACGACCCCTTCTCCCCTTTCGCCTCGCCCAAGCCGTTCGAGCAATAGGCTGCTTAACGACTTGTAATCAAAAGAATTGCGGCCGATCGGGGTGAAACAATCGCTTGTACCGTTGAGGCTTCGGATACTCGATTCATAGTAAAGCGACGCTTTTACATGCCACCTGGAACGGGTCCATAGTAAAGTGTTACTTTAGCATGGGGCCAGTTCGGGTCTCATGTTAAAGGCAGGACTCACTATGGCGACATCGGCCGGTAACCCCAATCCCGCAGCTACCAGAGCGGGAACGTACATTCGGCAACTCGCTGGGTATCGGGCTTTTGTCCCTGCCCCACTTCCTCCCGATCCCCCTGTTGTGATCGAGGGTGAACTACAAGCGGCTCTTTCCGATGCCGACCGCGCGCTCGGACGCCTCGACGGGTCGATTCAGACTCTGCCGAACCCGAACCTGTTCGTATACATGTATGTCCGGAAAGAAGCCGTCCTCTCAAGCCAAATCGAAGGCACCCAGAGCTCGCTCCAGGACCTGATCGCTGCCGAAGCTCACGTCTTGTCTTCCGATCGGCCCCAGGACGTCGATGAGTTGGTGAACTACGTCAGCGCCATGAACCACGGGCTGGCGAGGCTCAGAGAGCTCCCGGTTTCCGTACGGCTCATCCGAGAGATCCATGAGCGGCTACTCAAGGGCGTTCGCGGGTCTCATCTTACTCCTGGAGAATTGCGTACGACTCAGAACTGGATCGGCCCAAGCGGCTGCACGCTCAATGAGGCTACTTTCGTTCCTCCGCCGCCGGACGAAGCCAAACGAGCACTGAGCAATCTCGAAAGCTTCATCCATACACCAGATAGTCTCCCGTGGCTCGTCAAAATCGGGCTTGCGCATGCTCAGTTCGAGACGATCCATCCGTTTCTTGATGGAAATGGTCGTGTCGGGCGACTGCTGATCACGTTCCTGCTCTGCGAGAAGGAGATTCTCGTGAAGCCCGTTCTTTACTTGTCCCATTATTTCAAACGGCATAGGGCCGAGTACTACGACCGCCTCCAAGCGATTCGCGATCATGGCAAGTGGGAAGAGTGGCTCATGTTTTTCCTCAAGGGTGTGACCGAAGTGAGTCGAGAGGCAACGAATACGGCAAGACGAATCCTCGCATTGCGAGAAGAGCACAGATCTTTGATCACGGAGCACTTAGGGCGAGGAGCTGCCAATGGACATCGGGTCCTCGAGAATCTTTATGAGAATCCGATCATGACAGTCGCTCAGGTGAGGACTCTCACGGGAACCACATACCCCGCTGCGAATCAGCTCGTCGCCAAATTGGTGGACATCGGCATTCTCGAAGAGATCACGGGGCAATCTCGAAACCGTCGATTCCGGTACGAGAAGTACATCGAGCTATTCGGCGAGTGATGACGAACGAGCGGACTTCGATGGCAAATCAGGATCTGATTCGTTCCCTCGGACCGTGCGAAGCCATTCAGAATACGTCGAACCTCACTTTGTCTCGCCACTTCCTGATCTCTTCCGGCGTCAACGTCCACTCGTCCATCGGCAGAGCGGTGACGACCCACTGCACGAAATCGTCTCGATCGAGAATGTGCGGGTGCTTTCCGTAGGCCACGAACAGCAGCATGTCCGCCAGGTTCAGGTGGCCTTCGGTAATCTTCGGTCCCCAGTCATAGTCGACGTCGTCCATGCGTTCTTCCTGGCGGCCAGCCTCATTCCTCAGGAATCGAACGACCGTCGAGCCGTCGTGGGATCGCGAACCCTTCACGTGGCGTATTCTCGGGTCTGACTCCTTGAACATTCCGGCATGCAGCTCCCGGATGTCTTCGAGGGAGAGGAACCATCTGTACCTGTTCAGCTCGGTGACGACTCGGGCCGCGAATTCGTCACGGTCGACTCTGTGCGGGATTCGGCCGTGAGCGAGCGTGAGAAGCATCTCGGCAAGAACCTTGTGGCCGAAGCTGACCGGCCCAGGCCCCCAATCGAAGTCCTCGTCATTCAACGCCACCATGTCGAACGGCGGCTTGTCCGGCTGGAACTTGACGACGAAGGGGCCGTCGTCTGTTCGATAGCCTTTCAGATAGGTCGAGTCTGCGGGTTTCATGGGAGACGTCACGGATTCGAAGTGCGAATGGGGACGTTCGGATGCTACTATCGTAATCTATTCCCGTTATGCCGATCGATCCCCGCCAACGCATTCCCTCACCCGCCTCGAGCCCGAAGGCCGCGAAGCATTACGCCACCAAGCTTAAGGAAATCGGCAGCGAAGCGACTCGCTTTCTCGAACAATCCAAGGCCACGAACACGCGCCGAGCTTACCGAGCCGACTGGGCCGATTTCTCAACCTGGTGCGAAAAGTACCGGCGTCCTTCCCTCCCCGCTTCGCCGGATACCGTGGCCTACTACCTGGCTGACCGCTCCCAAGAGCTCAAAACCAGTACCATCCAGCGTCGTCTCGCCACCATCGCTGAGGCTCATCGAACTGCTGGCCTGGAATCTCCCACCAAGTCGGCACAGGTGAAGCTCGTCTGGGCCGGCATCCGGCGCGAGAAAGGTACGGCTCAAGCGCACAAGAAGCCCACGCTCACGAAGCACATTCGGGCGATGGTGGAACATCTGCCGGAGAATCTGCTGGGCGTGCGGGATCGTGCGCTCATTCTGCTCGGGTTCGCTGGAGCCATGCGGAGGAGCGAACTCGTAGGGCTGGACGTGACGGACGTGGCTCTCTCAGATGAAGGACTGGTGGTCATGATCCGCAAAAGCAAAACCGACCAGAGCGGATCAGGCCGGAAGATCGGCATTCCGTTCGGCTCGAACGAAGAGACCTGTCCGGTTCGAGCCGTGCTGGCCTGGATCGACGAGGCCGAGATCGAGGAAGGTGCACTCTTCCGGGCCGTGAACAAGCATGGTCACGTAAGCGACACTCGACTCTCGGACCGGGCGGTAGCGAACGTGGTGCAGCGGAGTCTCCGAGCGGCCGGTAAGAGTTCCAGGGGTTATGCTGCGCATTCGCTCCGTGCCGGGCTCATCACGCAAGCGGCGATGTCGGGCGTTTCCGAACGGGCTATTCAGGACCAGAGCGGACACAAGTCGCTTGTCGTCATGCGCAGGTACATCCGGGATGGTTCGCTCTTCCGCGAGAATGCGGCGGGCAAAGTGGGGCTATAGAACAACGTCGGCGGATACCGAACCTGTGTGCAGTTCGATGGGAGAATCTGATTACCTGGTGAGGGATTGAAGGTATGCCAGATGTGCTGAATTGGACTTCTTATGGGTCGATGCGGTTATTACTCGCAACAATTGGGCTTGGAGCATTGGTCGCGAGTATATTGGTCATGTTTCATGATGGAACCGTCAAACTGGAGTGCTATGCAGGTCTTGAGGGTCCGGCTCCTCAGTCGAATGACCAAGTGATTCGCTGTAGTGACCCTTACATTTACATCTCCTGCTCGAAAGGTTCGTATGTGCGTATTGGTGAACGACTTCGTTGCCGAACCACAGATCAGATCGAACACGAAGTAGTTACATTCACCAGAGCCAATAACGAGAAATGTCAAAAGCGACATGGAGATTTTGCCTTCGCGACAACCAGAGAGAAGTGCGGCTGCGTGGAACATTTCATAATGGTGGACGATCGATGCGTATCTCTGGCTGAGCACAATGGGAATAAGGAAAGAGTCCAACGCGAACTTGCTGACCAAAGATGCAAGACTCAGTTCGGTGACGAGGCCATGAGCACATCTGATGGCAAACGTTGCATTTGTCGCGAGGGGTACAAGATGATTGAGGAAAAGGGCGAGTGTTTTCCTTCTCTTGAAGCCTGCAGGATTCGGTACGGCGAGACTGCTTCCCTGAATGGAAACGAAGAGTGTGTTTGTCCAGTTCCGGGCAGGAGCGTCTACGATTTATGTGATTGGCTGGCTGGTAGAGAGAACTCCAATCGGAAATAGAGAATCCATTTTCGACGTCGATCGCTTCACTGAAACGATACCTCGGTTGTTATCGGTATTTACCGAGGGCTTATCGCACCCGTCTTCTATGCATCAAGGATGGTACGGCGTACGTCTTTCAGATCCGTTACTTGATTTCCGAGGAAAACCGCCCGGCTTCGTCACCCGTTTTGCGATCCTTTCGCGTGCCATTTTTTCGCCGACATGAGCGCCGATAGGATCCCGAAATCGAACTTCGAGAGAGTATTGAGGCTCGACTTCAGGGGCTCGAGCGTCGCTGTTTCCATTTTCAGTTCCTCTCCGAGTGCTCCGAGCATCGCCCGTACGCGTGGCGGTTCGTGCATCGCGACACTCGCGATCCTCTCGAATCTGCCGTCTTTTTTCAGCAGCGAGAGAAGTTTACCTATCGTCTCCTTCGGCGAGAGTTCGCTCGAACGGGCCCGAGAGCGAATGACGTCGAGAATGGCCGCATCCTCTTCGGTAAGAGTTGCCCAGGCTGCCGGGCGACGTGTGTGGACGCGAGCCTTTCGGCCGACCATCGAAATAGGAAGACTACCGCGTGTCGTCGCGAGCTCTTCACGAGCGGGAACCTGGGTGCTGAGTCCAAGCCGATTCGCGGCGGTCAGGCCCGAAGGAAACACGGGATGCGTCTTCTTTCCTGCATTCCTCAAAAGGGTCGGGCTTGGCCTGCTCTGACCGAATGCGGTCTCGCGTGGTCGGTAGTAGAGCCCCTTGGAAACTCGCTGGATACCACCGCTTCGTGCAAGACGCGAAAGGGTTTGGGCCACTGCTGGGAAAGGCAGGTCCGGGAAGTCCTGGACGGACCAGACTCGCTCCCCGCCGGACTCGATCGCCCTGCGGACTTGGTCAGCTGCGGTCGTCCTTGTGGTTCGGCTGGCGTGCGTGTCCATATCTCATAGGATCGTTCCCGGACGGAGCCTGGTCAAGTATTTTTGCTATTTTACTTGACTCTCTGTCAGGTGGCCCGTTCATAACCTCTTGATTCCTATAGGCCAACTCGGGTGAACGACTTGTTCATCCTCCACTTTCTCAGCCTCTGAAGGGTACTCGCTGGCTCGCTTCGTCAGTACGGGCCATCTCGGTTGAGCTAGCAGAAGGAACGAGCGTCGATGCACAATACTCCAAGAATTTTGGAGGATTGTGCATGCCCCGGTCGACCAGAGACGCTGCCAGAAAGCTCGCTGCACTCGCATCTTCGCAGGGAGGCTATTTCACCGCGAAGCAAGCGAGCGATGCTGGTTACGGGTATCGGCACCTCGATTACCACGAGACCGTCGGCAACTTCGTTCGGGTTGGACATGGCCTGTATCGAATCCCCACCCTGCCGGTATCCGAACATGATGATTTCGTCCGACTCGCCTTCTGGAGCAGAAACAGGAATGACGAGCCGCAAGCTGTCGTGTCGCACGAATCGGCTCTCGTCGTGCATGAACTGACCGACCTCCTGCCCACGAAAATTCACCTCACTGTTCCTTCGAAGTTCCGAAAGGCTCCACCACCGGGATGCGTGCTTCACAAAGCGATTCTTGCCCTCGAGGACGTCGAAGAACGAGAGGGCTTTCGTGTGACCTCGCCCATCAAGACGATTCTCGATGCCGCAGAGAGCAGCCTCAGTACGGAGCAGCTCGGGGTAGCCGTGAACGAAGCGATCGTACGAGGTCTCGTGCGACGAACGAAGTTGGAACGAGCGGCTCGTGATGTTGAGCGTCTTTCGATGCTTCTCGAAAGGAACCGGTCGGGCCGGTAGAGACCACCGTTCCGAAGAGAACGCTGATGTCGATCACCGTGCTCGAACGTTTCCGGTTCGGTCGTTCGCCTTTTACGGCGTCGAAGCGGTCCTCGATACGCAGCCGATCTCCGAGAGCGACCTGACGACGCGATGCACGGTCAGAATTCCCCGTCCGCTCCGCTAAAGCACGGGCGTGCCAACCTTTCAGGTTGGTCCGCTCCGATCCTCTCCGCCACTGCCCGTGCAACCGCTCCGCTACGTCACTGACGAGACGGAGCGTTCTTCCTTTCTCGTCACGGCCTGGAAGGCCGTGCGTCGGTTTGCTTTTCGTCGTGCGGGGGGACCGAGTGTCTCCAGGAGGGCGAAGACACTCGGTCCCCCCACCCGCCGAAAAACGCGGTTGGGCTTCCGTGTCGAAAGTAACCTGGCCGGAGGAGAGGGACTGTCCGGCCACACATGACAAAGGAAATACGAACCTATGGAAACGAACGCAGCGACAACGCACATGGTAACCCTCCCTTCGAAGGCACTCAGTGCGGTCCTCGATCACGTCTGGGAAGCGGAGCTCGAAGGCTACCTCGAGTATCCCTCGCCAGGACATCTCTTCATGCATCTGGTCGAACTCGCGAACGTCGCGAACGGCAAGTGCTCGTGGACTCAAGAAGACTACATTCATGCGTACTTTTCGTCGGCTGAAGCGACCTGGAGAATGCCCGGCAGCGTCGAGCACGTTGCACCGCACGAGTCTCCGGTCGTCAGGGTAGGAAGTGCTATCGCCGATTCGGATGTCGCGTGGGAACAGCAGGGAGGAACGAAGCGATATCTGATTCGCGGGAAAGCGTCGCTGCTGCGAGTCGTCGTCGGCTGGGACTCCCCGCTCAATACCTTCTTCGCCCAGGTCTGGAAGGCACCTGACGAAGAGACCTGCTACGAAATGGGGGAGCTCTTGCTGTGGGTCGGAACTTTTCATCGCGAAGTGCCGGTCATCAAGCAGCTGGGTCGCCTCGTGGCACCGTACGTGAGAATCCCGTCAACCATTCTCGAGAATCTTGAGTTCCATCGGTTGATGTCGATCTGAAGGACGGAGCGGGCGGGTGACGACGTCCCCGTCCGCTCCGCTAAAGCACGGGCGTGCCAACCCTTTGCAGGGTTGGTCCGCTCCGATCCTCTCCGCCACTGCCCGTGCAACCGCTCCGCTACGGCACGTACGGCTCGGAGCGTTTTCCTTTCTCGTCACGGCCTGGAAGGCCGTGCCCGGTCTTGCCTCCGTCGTGCGGGGGGAGCGGGGTGTCTCCAGGAGGGCGAAGACACCCCGCTCCCCCCACCCGCCGAAGGCGGCGTGGGTCGGGGGTGAAACGATTCCGCCTGACGCCGGGAGCCGTCGAGGCACAAAAGAAAAAGGAAATGACATGAGCGAAGCATTCACCATCATCCACACCTACAGCAGAAGCCAGGCCATCGAAGACGGAGTGCTGGTCGACGTGACGGATCTCGCACGGGAAGCAGGATTTCGCGTGCCCGTCGCTGTCACTGCATCTGTGTGGGCCCGCTACGTCGAAGTACCCACCGGAGCGAGCGGCCAGGACGAAACCGGACGCCTTTGGGACGTCATTTCGATGCTGCGGTTCGCCATCGCAACGAACAGAGATCAAGCAAGCGAACTTCGATTTCGACTTTACGTGGTGCTGCGGGCTGGAGCCGACCCGGAACTGGTCGAACTCAAAGCGATGTGCGGCCCGGACGATGACGGGAGCCCGTGCATCACCGTCATGATGCCCGATGAGGATTGAACTCGAAGACGAAAAAAAGACGGGCCGAGCGATGCAGCAACATCGCTCGGCCCCAACCACTACGCAACCAGGAACCAGATTCATGATTACGCTCAAGACCTTCGAACGTACACCATCGCTCGCCGAACTCAAAGTCAGTTACAAGCGGGGACGCCCCAAGGACGACCGGCAACAGAAAATGCCCTGGGTCCTTTCGAGCCCCATCACTTGCGAGCAGTACTTGCGGACCCTGTGGGACAAGGACACCTTCGAGCTTCGGGAAGAATTCGTCGTGGTGTGCCTGAACACCGCTCTCGAGGTGCTCGGGTGGGTGAAGCTGCACGCCGGAGCGATCGACGCTTCGCCCGTCGACCCACGGCTCGTTTTCGGTGTGGCGTTGCAGACCGCGAGCTCCGCCATCGTCGTCGCTCACAATCACCCCTCAGGGAAGCTCGAGCCTTCACCGGAAGACAAGTCACTCACCAGACGGCTTGTCCAGGGGAGCAAGCTTTTGGGCATCCGGTTTCTTGACCATGTGATTCTCGGTCCTGAAGGATGGTACAGTTTCGCGACGGCTGGGGGGCTCGAAGCGGGATAGCGGTCGCTCAGCAGGCAGCATCGAATCGAAGCGGTGCTCCACTCGTTGCCGACACATCACGGTCGGCGTGCGGGTGCCACACACCTGCACTGCGAAATCCGGCGATAAGAAGCCGTCAAGGCTCCAATTTGCGGAGATCGGAGTGGATCTGGTCGAGCAACCGCATCATCGGCGAACCGTAGAGCGCCGATCCGCTCAACGAATTGAAGACTTCACGATGCTGCATGACGTGTTCTTCGTTCGTGATATGAATCGTATCGCTGATCGTTTCGATACTCACCAGTTTGTCGTCATAGATTTCGAACCCGGTGATCGGCGGCTTATCGATCCGAGTTGCCCATGGGATCACTCCGATCTGGACGTTGTCCTTCTCAGACATCTCCTTCAGCTTCGCGAACTGTTCCGCCATGATCACGGGGGCAGCGATGCGGGTGCGCAGCGCGCCTTCCGAGATCAGGAAGTAGAATTTCCTTCTCCCGATGCCCTTCTGCCACCGAAGTTTCGTTTGATACTCCCGCTCCGGAACAAAAGCGCTGTAGCCGATGGACGGCGAGTATTTTCCGATCACGGCATGCAAATACAACTCGGTCTGCAGCTGGCTTGGGACCACCGCCATGTGGAAAGAGCGGACCTGAGTCGCCGAGGTTTTGAGTTTGAAGATCGCATCCTGCTGTCGTTTGGCGACGACCTCTTCGTCACCGGTCCACGGAGCGAACTCGGACCAGAACAGTTCGGCATGCGCCTGCAACTCTTCCCGCTCCGATTCGGACAGCGAAAGAGCCTTCGAGAATGCCTCGACGTACTCTCTCGTCGGACGAATCGCTCCGCATTCGATTTTCGATACTCGCGACTGGCTAACGCCCAAAAGCTCCGCGAGCTTCTGCCCCGTAATCTTGCGAGCCTTTCTCAGCATGAGCAAGCGATACCCGAAGCTGTTCTTGTTCATGACGCCAGCAGGTGGTTCTCTCTGAGTTTCGGTGCTGTGAAGTGACACTTGGTTTGTGAGGCGCTGCTCATCGATTCGAGGCCGAGAGTCTTTTCAAGCCTTCTGAGTCGTGGCGGCGTTCCTGCGGAACATCATTCAGGATAACAACCGACAGAGAAAATTCGAAAAGAATATTCCGCCGCTCCAATCCGATTCTCAGATTATTATCCACTGAAATGGCTGCGCTTAAGTTGGATCTTGGGCTGTTCTTGCGCCTTCTTGCCGGTCTGGTTTTGCGAATTCCGAAGAGCAATTCGTATACGGCAACTTTGAGTTAGTCGCTTTTAAGGAATAATATTCGAGTGACTCGCCTGAGTCGCCCCTCTGTCTGCCCTCAAGGGTATTCCGCTCTCCCCTCTCTCCGTTCAGGAGCCTGTCCATGCCGATTTCTCGTAAGCCTTCGGTCCCCTCGAGTTGCGAGGCGGCGAAGCCTGCGCCCTATCGCTATCCGAGCCGAGTCGTGCTCTTCGTCATCGTCCGCGACGAATCCGGATCGATGGCACCCTATCGACAAACGCAGGGCGACTTCATCCCTGCCGTCACTCGATGGCTCATCGAGGCCGGCGGTCCCAAAGTCGCCGATCTGATTTTCCTGCTCTACGTGGTCGTCAGCGGCGGAGTGGTAAAGACCGAATTCGCGCCCCTCTCGAAGGCCGCAGACCCCGAGTACCGTCCCGACGGCGAAACTCCGATCGGCATGGCCTTGAAGGCCACGGCCGACGCGTGCCGGGAGTTTCTCGAAACCCAATTATTTCCGAACGAAGTGACGGTTCGGAACTTCGAGGTCGTGATCTTCTCCGATCTCAAGGCGACCGGAGAAACCCTCGAGAAGACGAACGAAGGCGTCAACGCCTTCATCGAGTTCGCGAAGAGCTACAACGCGAAGGTGAACCTTGTGGGCCCGAACGAGGAAGCCATGGACAGGGATCTCGCCATGCGGCTCGACATCGACGAGCGGGGCGTAAAGTACCTCGACTCGGATCCGAAGGCTGTCTTGAACATCACGTTCGAGAGTCTGATTGCCGTCTCTCGCGCGGTGCAGGGCGGTTCGAATCCTTTGTTCCGTAATCTCTGACCCGGGAGGGCTGTCGCCATGACTCGCGTGATTGGGATCAAGTCCCACGTCGAGTACTCCCTGGCCCCCTGGTCGATTCTCGGCCAGGGGGGTGAAGGATGCGTCTATTCGTCCAACGATCGAGGCGTGAAGGTTTTCTCGAAACCTCTCGCGCCGGAGCAGGCCGAGAAGTTCGAAGCGCTCGAGCGTCTCGCCCCGAACGTACCGGGATTCGCCTGGCCCATCGAACTCGTCGTCGATTCGGTCACCCAACGTGCCGTGGGCTTCGTGATGGAACTCGTGACGGGCAAATCGCTCGATTCGCTGCTGGCCTATCGCGAAACGACGGATTTGCCCCCGAACGTCAAGGTATCCCTCGCGCTTCAGGTCGCCCGGGCCGTCGACGCCGCGCACAAGCACCAGGGCCCGAGGGTCGTGTTGGGCGATGTCCTGAAGGCAGCCAATCTCGTCGTCGACGTCGACTCGGTCTCTGCGGTTTTCGTCGATGCGGCGTCGGTGAGCCTTTTCGGTTTCCGAGTCGCGAGCGGCCAGGTGCGGGATTCCTGGTCGTGGCTCAAAACTCCAGGATACGTTCCCAAGGAGGAACTCGACCATCCGGGTGCCATTCCGTCCCATGACGCGGACCGCTTCGCTCTCGCTGTCCTGCTCTTCGAGTTGTTTTTCGGTGTGCCGCCGCATCAACCGAAACCTCATCGAACTGCGGTCGCACTCGACCCCGACGACGCCGTTCGGAACGGTTCTTTCTTCCGATACGTGAGGCACCGCGAACACGTTGCCCCGACGTACGACCCCATCGACGTCCCTGCCGACATCGACGACCTGTTCCGTGCGGCGTTCCTCGTTTCCGCGATTCGTCCGAAAGCGGAAACGTGGTGCGTCGAGCTGCAAAAGTGGCTCGACGCCATCACCCCGGAGCCGGAACCGGACGTCGTCGTTCCGCCGCCTGAACCGCCCCGCACCATGCGAAGCAGGCTCGCGGAACACCCTTACCTCTTCGCCATTCTGGCCTGGTCCATCGTCTGGCTGGTCCAGATGGCACTCGATCTGTTCGCACCCGGCGTCGCGAAGAGCGTTCCGCTTCCGACGCGAATGATCGGTCCTGGCCTTTTCAGGGGGCTTTTTCCATGAAGCGAGATCGAAAAGTCATGCTCCGTTTCACGGCCGCAGAGCACGAAATGATTCTGGCCGCGAAGCCCGACGACGAGGAACTCGCCTCGTTCGCCCGTCGGGCACTCATGGAGTCGCTCAGCGGCGAACGGTCCACCCCGATTCGCCGCGTCGCGGCCTTCATCGTGGCCGCCCTCTCCGACTCCATCGAGTTCGAAGAGGCACTGTCCCTGTTCGACGACCATATGACCTCAGCATCGGAGTGACTTGGCCATGGCATCCGTCACGAAGAGTTCGGGCAAGTACTTCTACGAAAACGATCGCGTCTGGGAAGAGGCGAAGCAGTCCGGCTACGAACCGTTCCTGGTCGGAAATTGGGGCGGCAAGGCCAACTTGCCGAGCCAACCGACCAAGGACAATGTCCGTGACCTGGCGGAAGGTTCGAAGTTTCTGGCGCGCCTTCAGAAGAATCGCGTCGGCGGTTTCGACGTCACCCCCACCTGCGACAAGTCGATCAGCGTCGCTCTGTTCGGACTCACGCCGTTCGAGCGATGGGCCAACGAATCGACGAAGCTTCTCGTCAAAGCGAGTCTTCCCGAGATCGAAGCGCTGCTTGGCGATCAGCAGGTCAATTCTGGCCCTCAAGGGGTCAAGAAGATGCCGTCTCAGGGCGGGGCCTTCGGCTTCGCCCACTGGGAAAGCTCGCGGGGAACACCCCATGGGCATATCCACTACTTCATCCCGAACCTGTCGATTTCGAAAAACGGTGAGGTGAAATCGATCGCCAACGCCCATCGTCTTTTCGAGAGCCAGGGCGTCATGCGAGCCCGTTTTCAGAAACGGCTCGACGATCTGCTGCGGGATGAAGGGTATCGAACGAAACGGAACGGACGCTCGGTCGCGATCGAAGGGATTCCTGACAAGCTGATCGAGCGTCTTTCTCCGTCTCGCGCCGCGATGCGGGCAGCGATGCGGAAGAAGGGATTCACGACGCCGCGTGCTCAAGACTTCTACGCCCGCCACGCCCGTCGGGCCGCAGGCAAGCGGACCCTGGGCGATCCCGCCAAGATGAACGAAACCTGCCGCAAGCTCGCCGCCAAATACGGCGTGACGCTCGAGTCGCTGAAACGGCCGTCCGGGGGCGAACTCGAACATCGCGACAAGTACAAGGCCGCCTCGGTCGCGCATGACGTCGCACGAGAAGCTCGAGACAGGCTCATCAAGAAACACGGTACGTTCACGAAGGAACAATTCCTCGAGCAGGTTTTCGTCCGCGCCATCGGCAAATCGACCAATTTCGACGCCGTCGACGCTGTCGCGGGGGCAGCGCTTCAGAATCCGCTCATCCTGGATATCACGCGGCAAAAGCAGATCGACGGCACGTATCGCTATGGCGGTCCGGGAAGCGTCGCCACGGTGCAGGCCGCCGCCATGACGTACAAAAGCGAGTCGCGCGAAGCCTGGGATGACCTCAAGCGAGCCGCCAAAGGATTGGGACATTCGGCGTTCGTCGCCACCGCCCAGGGGGTGGCGGGGGTCCTCACGCGACTCGCCGAAACCCTGAATCCCACGCCTCGCACTCTCGTCGTCGACGCAGCGAATCTGGCGAGCTTCATCGACCAGCATCGCCCGACTCCCTATCTCGTGGCTCATGCCAAGGCTCTCGCCAAAGGGCTTTTGAGTCCGGGCAAACCCCACGACAAAGCCTTCGCGGCCGAGATTACGTTCGCCTCGCTTCGGAAGTTCCACCGTCTGGAGAAAAACACCGTGCTGGTCGTCGAGCGCGGTTCGCTGGCTTCTGCCCGCGAACTTCATCTGCTGTCCAAGATCGCCCGGCGCGACCGGGCTTCCGTCATCCTCGCTGACCGCCCTCGTCAAGGCGTCGGTCAAAGCCAAGGTCGAGCCCGCAACGTGAACGGCAACTCGCACGATCTCGAACGATGATCGTCAGCTTCCAGAAAGGCATCCACCGATGTATCCGATCTCTGCACTTCTGACTCTGATTCTCTGCTATCTGGCGAGGCGATCGATACCCCGCCGTCAAACCGGCGCTAACGGGCCTTTTCCCCCCATGCCCCACTTCGTTCCGGTTCTGCCTTCTTCGCTTCCGGAACCGCTCGAAAAGTTCGTCTTTCCGCTCTTCGTGTGGGACCGGGGCGCGAATCGCGTCACCCAGCGGGGAGTTATCCGTCACTTCTCGGCCGACCCCGGCCCGCTCTATTGGCTGGCCGGCGTCATGTGGCCGCTCCGGAGTTACTTGAACAAGCTCATTCTCGTCACCGGCGCTCCTGGCTCAGGCAAGACGGTGATGATCCGGATGATGATGCGTTCCATGGCACGGTTGTTTCCCGTACTGGAGGCCCAGGCCGCTGCCGGTATCTATCCGGGCAAGGGGAAGATGCGATGGCTCGTGATCGACCCCACGAACGCATTCCTGCCGTACCTTTACCGATGCGTGCCCGGAGATGTAGAGATCGTTCGCGCCACCCCGATGGACGTCGGCTCGAGACGGTGGGACATCGCCAAAGACATCACAAGCGACGCACTGAACGCAGCGCTTCAGGAAGGCCTTTTCCCCGCTTCGTTGACGAAGAACACGACGGACCCGTTCTGGTCCACCAAGGCCCGCGAACTGACCCAGGGGATCGTTACGGTCTACCACGACCGGAACTCCGAGTGGCAGTTCCACGACCTCATCATCCCCATCAAGTATCCGCAGTTCCTGAAGCCTGTTCTCATGCAGAGCGTCAGGACGAAAGGTTTGGCGAAGAACGAGCTCGTCGGACGTTTGGGACGCGACATCGTCGCGACCACCAGTTCCGTTCTGAACCGGATGGCGATCGCTGCGGCACTCTGGCAGCGGGCCGACGAGTCGTTCAGTCTCCGCGAATTTCTCGACCGAAAAGAAGTCCTTCACTTCGGCTACACGCCCGACATGATTCCGTCGCTCTCGGGAATCGCCAACGCTCTCGTGCATGTGCTCGTGCTGCTGGGAATCCGCCGCAACGACGAGTACGACCACACCGTTCTGTGGCTCGACGAAGGGCGTTACCTGGCCGACGTCGGGGGGCTTGAAGACATCGCGGCCCGTGGCCGGGGCGCGGGATTCGGCGTCATTTATGCGGCGCAGGGAACTCCCGGACTCATCAACAAGTGGGGCGAGGGTCGTGTCCGGGAGCTGCTCGATCTCATCTCGACCTGGGTCGCCCTTTCTTCCGGGCCCGAGACCGCCGAGGCGTTCGTCCGAACCGTGGGCCCGATGGAAGGCGAGCAGCGATCTTACAGCTACAGCTACACGACCGGTACGAATTCCGGCAGCAGCTGGAGTTACGGCAAAGGCGGCACGTCGACGACCACGCAATCGAGCGGGTCTTCGAGAAGCTTCTCTCGACAAGTTTCGTATCAGCTCACGATCAAGCCTGCGATCCTGCCGAGCGAGATCACGAACCTGCCGCTGGCCGACGCTCGAAATGACGTCATTCAGGGCTTCGTCTTCAATCATGACGTCGGGGCTTTCGAGTTCTTCACCCCGTTCCTGGATCACCTTCGGGGGCTGCCCGACCCGCCGTTCGATTCGATGCCGTTGCGGCCCGACCACGAGCAGCGGCTATTCCCCTGGAAGGAAGAGGATCTGAAGCGGTTGAAGCTGGAGCCGACGCCGGAACTCATGGCGGCCATCAAGAACACCTGGAAAGAAATCGAAAGGACGAAGCCATGAATCGTCGCACCCGAAATCGAATCGTCGCTGCCGTCATCGCATGCCTTCTCTCGTCGTCCGGTTGCCTTCCTCGCAAGAACGCTCCGGCGACGGCGGAACAGGGGACCGATGCGTCGTCGGCTTCCGAGAAGGCTCCCTCCCCCACTCCGGCTGAAGTCTTTCGAGCTCCGGCCCCGACCGAAGCGGCCCACGATCCTCGTGTGGCCGATGTCGCGAAGTCGAACGAGGCGATCGGCAAGTCTCTGGAAACGATCCGCAAACGGCTCCAGGACTTGAGAGTCGCCTTCGAAACCAAGGCCGATACGGAAAAGGACTTGCGGGCCGTGGCCGAGATGCTGAAGCCGCTGATCCATGCCGCACGTGACGACTGCGATATGGTGATTCGGGCGGCGAAGGACGTTCGCGCGCAGCTGCCGTTCACCCTGGCCGGGTACCAGACTGCGGCCGCGTCCTACCGGCAACGGGCGGACGGCTTTTCCGATCCGAATCTGAAGGCAGTCAGCCTCTGGTTCGCCGGCGAGTTCGACCGACAGGCCGCCGACGTTCCGCGCCGCACCAAGCTGACCGAGACCTTCATCGTACGGCTCGAAGAGGTTCAGACGTTCCTGGCCGAAACCGATCGGTGCCTGGGCGATACGGCGATGGCCCTTTCCATCTTCGCGGCCGGGAACGGCGCGCCAGAGACTTCGTTCGCCGGCAAGGTCTTCCGCAAGCGGCTCGAGCAGTTCATCGCGGTCGTCTTCGAGTATCAGGAGACGCTCTTGGACAAGCCGGAGCCTCGCGTGCGCGAAGTTCCGAAGGAAGAGCCGATGGAGCCCGAAACGAAACCTGCTCCGCAAGAAACCATCATCACGTCGACCGAGAAGGCTCCTTCACCTGTGCCGCAAAAAGACGATTCTCTCCCCGCCTCTCCCCGACCCGTTCAGGTGTCCGAGAGAAGCGGCCCGGTCTTCGAGATGCTGCCTTTGAACAACCGTCCGACGGGAACGATTCGGTCGATCGGAACGCGGCGTGACGGTCGGAAACCGCTCGATGCGGGCTCCATATTCGTCGGCGAGATCGCGAATCCGCCGGCCTCGAACCGAGCACGGGCCGAGCTGCTCATCGCACGGTGGGACCACAAGTCGGTTCAAGGCGTGCTTTCGTCGGATGACGGATCCGTCCGGGGACGCCTTGGCTTGAATGGGCAGCTCGCCTTCGACGGCAAGACGGCTCACCTTCGTACGGTCTGGGTCGACAGCGACGCCACGGCGGAAGAGACCGATTACTTCCTGAACGTGAACCCGAACGACAAGGTGCTCTGGGGTACCTGGCGCACCGCGACGAAGGAAGGAACGATTCGGCTTGAATGGAGAGACTGACTCGACAGGACAAGAATTCATGTATGCGAGGACCGAAGTGGCGTCACGACGTCTCGATCGAAAGAACAGGAGTCCGCCGTCATGCTGACCGTGAAGCAAGCCGCAGAAGCGTTGGGGGTATCGACCGGATTGATCTACGCCATGGTGTCGGCCAGGAAGATCGACCACATTCGGGTCGGACTGGGCCGGGGCATCATCCGCATCCCGGAGGAGGCCATCGAGGAGTATCGGAAGAGGAACTCCGTGCTCGCCGAAGACGTCAGGCGTACGGAACTCCCCATGGCTCCCCCGGTGCTGAAGCATCTGAAAGTTTCGAATCCGCGCCGGGGGCCGTGATCCGATGCCCCGAGGGGCTGAGGAACTCCACCTTTTTCATTTCCGATAATTCGAATCGAACCTTCGCCTTTCGCTAAAACTCTGCAACTTCGAGAAGTATCGGTTGCATCCAGGCAGGGGCAAAATTCATGTCCTTCGAAATCTTCTGGCAAAGTTCCCGCATTTCCTGTTCTTCATCTGGTCGATCGTGATCGTGGCGAGTGCTTCAGAAGCAAAAATCAGCCACCGATCAATTCAGGAAGCCGGGTCTCGACGAAGGCCCGAATCTCATCGCGAACGCGTCGATAATGCCCGAGGGCTTCTTCTTCGGTCGCAGCCGTCTTGGCCAGTTTCGGGGGATCGTCGAATCCGACGTGAACGACTCTGGACTTGCCCAGGAAGGCCGGGCAGTGCTCGTCGGCATGTCCGCAGACCGTGATGACGAGGTCGAATGGCACGTCCGCAAGCGTATTCGCCAATTTGGAGCTTTGCCCGGAAATGTCCACGCCCGCCTCGGCCATGACCTTGACGGCGTTGGGGTTCATGCCGTGGGCTTCGATACCGGCCGAAAAGGCCTCGATCTTCTCCCCCATCACATGCCTTGCCCAACCCTCAGCCATTTGACTTCGGCACGAATTGCCAGTGCAAAGGAACATCACTTTCGGTTTCGTCGTCATCTCGCGGTTTCTCCTTCCTATGATGGTTCGATTACTGTGCGGAATCGAAGGACTGAATCGTCTGGCTCAATGCCGCTCGCCCCACCGGCGGAGTCGGACGCCAGGAAATCAGGTAAGTTCGCCGTGCAAGCCTGTCCAAAACTTCGTGGATGTATTTCGATTCGAACGATTGTCGGGCCAGTAGAGTCGTATCGGTCACCGCCAGAGGAGAAACGCTTTGGTTGATGACCCACGCGAACGGTTCGATCCCGGCCCGCCGGAGGTCTTCCTGCAACTGGGCAGCCTCGTGAACCGGAGTCGCTTCCGGCAGGGTGACGATAAAGACCTTCGTGAATTGTGGGTCCCGCAGTCTCGGCAAGAGCTTCTGGACCGATTCGGGCATATGGGCCGTCTGACGAGTCACCTCGCGATGATACGCGAGGGCGGCATCGAGCAGCAGGATTGTGTGTCCTGTGGGGGCTGTGTCGAGGACGACGAAACTGTTTTCTCCTTGCGCGACCGCTTCGGCGAATGCCCGGAACACGGCGATCTCTTCGGTGCAGGGCGATCGAAGGTCTTCTTCGAGCAACGCTCGTCCCTGGGCGTCGAGCTCCGCCCCCGCATTGGCCATCACCTCCGCCGAATATCGCGCTGTCTCGGCCACCGGGTCGATGCGGCTGACCGTAAGATTGGGCAATTCGTCCACGTCCAGGGCGGCTGCCACGTGAGCTGCCGGGTCGGTCGTCGACAGATGGACCTTCAGGCCCCGTTCGGCCAACGCGACAGCGAGGGCGGCGGCGATCGTCGTTTTGCCCACGCCGCCTTTGCCCATAGTCAGAATCACGCCGTGTCCGGCTTGGGCAAGTTCGGGAATCAATGTTTTCAGGTTCGGTGGCAGATCGGCACGAGGAACTCGTGGAGCTGAAGTCTGCCCCGATGAGTCCTGCTCTCCGAGCTTCCGCAACGCATCGATCCCGAGTATTCCGCCCGCAGAAAGCGGAATGAGAGTTCGAGGCAGGTCTTTCAGCTTCGCAGGAACGACCTCCATCGCCGCTTCGCAGCGAGCTTGCATCGCCTTGGCGATCGGGTCCGACGCGTCGCTTGCCCGAAACACTCCGTTGACGACCATGTGCTGGTTCGTGACGCCCAGCCCCGCGAGTTCCGCACTGGTGCGAGCCGCTTCGCGTAGGGCCGTGGCTTCCGGTCTCGTCACGAGCACGAGCGTCGTGGTCCCGGAATCCGCCAGGGCTCGAACCGTTTCCTTATAAAGAGCCTGCTGAGTCTGAAGCCCCGCAAGCGGCCCCAGGCAGGATGTGCCCGTGGTGTTCGATTCCATGAAGCCTGACCAGGCTGAAGGAAGTGTCAGTAATCGCAGTGTGTGACCGGTCGGGGCGGTGTCGAAGATGACGTGGTCGAAACCGTTTGTGGCGGCAGGGTCGCCCAACAGCTTCGAGAATTCGTCGAATGCGGCGATTTCGAGCGTGCATGAGCCGGAGAATTGCTCTTCCATGCTCGCAACGGCGGCGTCCGGCAATACGCCCCGATATGGTCCGACCATGCGTTCCCGATATTCGGCGGCTGCCTTCTGCGGGTCCAGGTTCATGGCCATGAGCCCAGGTACGGATGGAACCTGCGTCGGATGATGCCCGAGCCGGGTGTCCAGAACCTCGTCCAAATTCGAGGCCGGGTCGGTGGAAACCAGCAGCACCCGCTTACCGGAATCGGCCAGCCGTACGGCCGTCGCGCAGGCCACGGACGTTTTGCCGACACCGCCTTTGCCGGTGAAGAAAAGGTTGCGAGTGGGATTTTCCAGGAATTGCATCATCTTGTTCTTTCCGTTCGTGTGCGTTGTGACTTAGCAGTGAGAGTCCCAGGATCTTCCGCCCACGCAAGACAGTTCCCAGCTCTTCGTAACGCCCGTGGCCATGGCGAGAAAGATCCGAAGAGTCAGGTAGCGGTCCAAGAATCCGTGTCGACTGGAATTCTCGTTGGTCATCGGTATTCCATTTGCCGAGCGAAAGTTATCCGAGCGTCTCAGCAGCAGCTCGAACCACCGCAACAACCGCCGCCTGAATCCTTCACGACATTGAGCGACGATGCGGTCGTGTTCCCGCCCGTCCACAAAGCCAGCAATTCTCTCGATGGATACCCCCGGCGGCTGACGATCCGGCCGTCCACCATGACCAGCGGCAGGCACTCCACTCCTTCAGTCGCCAGCGTCTGCTTCACCAGTTCGTTGCTCGCGAACTCGGCGGGCTGTTGGGACAGATTGAATCGCTGGACATCGTGGCCTTGAGATTTCAGCCATTCCAGGTCAGCCGCGAACCGGGGCAGGACCGGATCGACGCTTGGCCCGCAGATTCCGGTCGAGCAACACATCGGCTTGTCGTAGACACGAATCGTTTTCATCGCCTCACTCTCCTCTTTGACGTCACTCGAACGTGGTCGAACGGCTTGTCCTTGCATGAATCGTCAATCGACGATCACACGGGCGAACCGCACTCCTAGATTCCACTCACCAGTTTTTTCAGTTCCCGAAGGGTCTTACGGTCGATGCAGTAACACACCTTCGGACCTTCGACTTCGCCACGGACCAGGCCGGATTCCTTGAGAACCTTCAGGTGCTGAGACACCGTGGATTGCGAGATGGGCAGGGCATCGACGATTTCTCCGCAAACGCAGGATTCCTGCTTCATCAGCATACGGACGATTCTCACCCGCATCGGATGCGCGATTGCCCAAACTAACTCCGCCAACTTCTCCGCTGATCCGTCCTCAGGCAGAGAGACGATTTTCGAGCTGTCGCAGAGCTGCTCATCGCATCGATCGGGTTCGAGGATCGAGTCACTCATCTTAGGCTTCCCCTTCTGACTTCCATCCATATCGTCCATCGACGATTAACGATATTCCTTGTGCCCTGAAAAGTCCAATAGATTTGGAGATCGCATTCCAGTGAATGAATCGTTCCACCTTCGACTCTTGGTCCCGTCCAGTCATGGAGCTACTTGCGATGGTACCGCAGCGGATCGAGACGGATCAGGGGCGGACTGCTCGTAAGAAATTTTGGGTACTTTTTCTTACGGACTCCGTGATGCTTCATCGGTCCGTATGGGATGCTGATTCGGTAGGGCTGAAGTGCACGAGACACTCGATTCGGTCTTGCAGAGATTGCAGAGTTAGCGATTTTCGAGGGACGCCAAACGCTGGAATTTTCGCTTTTCTCGAGAAAATATTTACGTCGAATTTAATCGACGCAAAACCTCTTTGAATAAATAGTTGCGAACAAATTGCACGTCGCAACTTGACTGGTTCGGGTCCGTGAGGCCGGAGGTTCGAATCCTCTCGCCCCGATTTTCTGCCGCATTGCGTTTGCGAATTTCGGTTCATCGTTTCTGATGACATCTCTCGTCCTGGTTTTCCGTATCCTGACACCTTCCGTCAGATTGCCCTTCGAACTGTCCGTACATATGATGAAGCGAATTCGACGCGAAGGATACCTTCGAAGTGCCATTAGGGCGTTTCTGTCGATATGGTTCCCGCCACTTCATCTTGCTGGAGTCGTAAGACATGCGCTCCCCCGCCTCGTTCGCGGCGATCTTTCTGACCTGCTCGCTTTTGCCCGTAGCACAGGCCCAGCAGGATTCGATCCGCACCAGAAATGTTGTGATCATCACGGACGACGGCCTGCGCTGGGAGGAAGTCTTTCGAGGAGCGGATTCGAAACTCATCGACAAGCAAGCCGGTGGAGTCGAAGATCCCGAAGCTTTACAACGGGCGTTCGGTGGCGACACGCCTGAGCAGCGTCGCGAGAAGCTGATGCCCTTTTTCTGGACCACGGTCGCACGCAAGGGGATCGTTCTGGGCAATCGGGACAGAAACAGTCCGGTTCGGGCTACGAACGGCAAATATCTTTCTTACGCCGGCTACAACGAAATGCTGACCGGCAATGCCGACCCTCGAATCGACTTCAACGACAAGCGTCCCAACCCGAACGTGACTGTGCTCGAATGGCTTTCGCAACGTGACAGTCAGAAGTTCCGCGTTTCCGCTGTCGCAGGATGGGATGTCATGCCCTCGATTCTGAATACCGCTAGAAGCGGAATCCCGGTCAATGCCGGATGGCAGCCGATCGGCGGGCCAGAACTATCGACTGATGCCATTCTTCTGAACCGGATGATGGAACTGGCGATTCGAGATTGGGAGACCGTCCGTAATGACGTTTTCACATTCTGGGTGGCCATGGAGCAGCTTCCGCGTACGAGGCCCAATGTCCTGTTGATCTCTCTTGGCGATACTGACGACTATGCTCATGGCGGCCGCTACGACCAGTATCTGAAAGCGGCTCATCAGTTCGACGCTCACCTGAAGGAACTCTGGGAAACGCTTCAGGCTCATCCTCAATATCGCGATTCGACGACAGTGATCATCACCACGGACCACGGCCGGGGCCATTCCGCGCCGGGTTGGCGCGATCACGACGCAAAGACGCCGGGCTCCGAAGAAATCTGGATCGCCGTCATGGGGCCCGATACGCCCCCGCTCGGAGAGCGGACCGACACGCGCGAAGTCACCCAGGGCCAGATTGCGTCGACAGTCGCCGCGCTGATGGGTGAGCTGAATCCGTTCCGAATCGCTTTTCCGAAGGCCGCACCGCCGATCGAAGAAGCTTCCGGCAAATGACCGAATGGCTTCCCTCGGTCGACCGAAATACGGACGATGCCGAATCGAGCAATTTCCGGGGAAAAGTTCGAAACAGGTATTCGATCGAAGTTGTGCACGACAGTTCGCGAACCGGCAGAAGCCGCTTCGAGCCAAAACCGATCGGGTTCTTCGCCCGTGAACACCGGGAAATTCAGCTGAGGAACATCGTCGAGTTCGCAGGTGACCCTAGTACTACAGTTGCGCTTGAATCAAGGGGATTGTCCCCGGTTCTTGTAGTGGCACATCCGCGCCACGGCCTGATGTCTGCGACGCCATGTCGACCAGGCCAGCCAGTGTGTCGGCGTCGTGGCCAGCGGCCAGACGAG
>WGNJ01000012.1 GCA_016124635.1 Alphaproteobacteria bacterium
AAGCCAACCGTGGCGTAAGACCGGCTAGGACAGGAACACGCAGCTCGGCTAAAAGACCAGAAGGATCAGTTAGTTAGAGGGCTGTGGCGGCCTACCGGACAGAGATAGGATAGGCCCTTTGGGGTCGCTCAAAATCTGTTGTTGGCAACAACGTGCTGGTTCGATTCCGGCCAGGGGCACCAAACACTTTCGTAACTCAAACACAGACAGGGCGTCCTCGTTCGGGCGCGCGGACCGCGTGCGCATTCCTTCATCGTCTTCACGAGCAAGAGCGCGGTGTCGACTCTGGCGCCTCCCCAAATTTGGCGCGAGGTGCGCCGGTTGGTGGGCGCGTTAACACTCCATTAACCATCTGAGCGACAACGTTCTACCGCCCCGTAATCACGCGGGCGCCGTGATTGGAGACACCGCCCTTGCGCCTATCGAACGTCGACAATTGGGGTTTGGCAGCAACGACTCTGTTTTCGCTCGTCGTTGTTGTCGCCTTTCAGCACGGGCGCGCGCTCGACATCACCACGCCGGCGCATGCGGCGGTAGCCAGCACGGAGCCGACTGTTCCGACTTTCGTAATGACAGTCACCGCCAAGCGGTTGCCGCCGGAATGCAAAGGCATCATTGCCGGCAGCAATCTCGCGTACTGCAACAACTTGATCGATGCGCCGCCAGTCGTCGTCATGAGAGCGATGACAGCGCAATACGCCGACCTGGACCAGATGCTGAATGCGGATTCGCGCGTCGAGACGGCAGCGATCGGCGAAGCGACGGCATCTCGATAGAGACAGGCAGATTCGCTTATTAGAACATCTAGTCGCAGGCACCTTCACGCCAGCTTCGTGCGCGCTTGAGTCTTCGCCCTTACGCCGCGTTCAGTAGCTGTTCGGCTCGTCGGGGCCAGGCAGCCACTGGCGAACGACGCCGCCATAGGTGCCGGGCGCGGCGGGCTCTGGGGTGCGGTGCCGCAGTCCGATCGTCGCGCTCCACGGCTTGTGGATGAAATCGTAGTCGTCGAAAACCGCTTCCCTCTCGCCGGGTTCGCGATAATTCATCCATCGATCGTTCGCCTCGTGGAACGTCTGAAGAAGGAATCGCGTTCCGTCGCGCACTTGCCGATCGTCTTCCTCGCTGCAGCCGTATTGGCGCAGCGCATCGACAAATTGTGCCGCGAGGTCGACTTGGCCGGCGTCCAACAGCGGATAAAAATTCTCGCGCAGAAAACGGTACAGCTTCGGCGAGTCTTCGGCGTAAATCGGATAGCGGTGATAGCCGGTTGGAATGAAGGCCATGTGAGTCGCGAGGTAAGCCGTTTGAATGAAGGCCTCGTTCCGGGCGCCGTCGCTGTAAGCCTCCGCTCCCAACATGGGATAGTCCTCAAGATACAGCCAAAGTCTTGGCGAGAAGTCGCGTGCCTCGGGCGGCAACTTCAATCCCGGCACCAACTCGGCTTCATTGAGCTGAATGCTCCAGATCACCAATCGGAAGGCACCTTCCCTGCTGAGCGTTCGGTTCGCCAGCATGCCGCGATAGTGGCGGCCCACGGCTTGCGAGAAGGAGGCGCACTGGCGGTAGGCCGCGTTCGCAAAGCTTGCAATCTTGGCCGTCCGAACATCCGTCGCCGGGTAGAAACGGTGCGCGTAGATTGCGATCGGCAATAGCGTTCCGAAATCAGTGCAGACCGCGGATCGTGGGTCGCGGTCGAGATAGGGGGCGATGAGAATCTCCAGATTGCGGTAGGCACCGGCACGCGCCGCCTCGTCGATATCGGCTGAACCGGTTCCACCGGAATAGGTAACGTCGATCAGCGACTCCACCGCATCGTCCCAAAGGTTCGTGACGGCAGTCGGACGCTTCGCATAGAGCTCGAGCATCTCATCGACGCCGACCCTGATCGCATTCTGGGCGTCTTCCGATTCCTTTGTCGTCCAAGGCCCGTCTTTCAGGCCTTTCCGAACTTCGGCGGAAGGTCGCCAGCTCGCCGGCATGGCATCGAAAGAGTTCGCGCACAGCGGCTCATGTGCGGCACCCATGGACGGTGAGCCGAGCAGCAGCAGCGCGATTGCCATGGAGGTCTTCTTCATTCTGGCCCCTTTTCTCAGTCCGTGCGGAGCGTGACTTACGATGCGAAGTTCGTCGCGGCCTTCAAGTGTAACCACACGAGGTAGACGGTGCACGGATATTCCTGAACGGAACCGGGCGTGAAAAAGAAAGAGATGGCGATTGGAAAGTTGCTAGGACGGAAGTCCGCACGCGCGATCATCGGCGCAACTGATCCGGGTTTGCGCACGTCGGTATCGCGTGTGGGAGCGACCGACCTAGCTCGCCCAAACCAATTGCGTGGCCTGAGCCTCGCCGTTGGCGGTGCGGCAGTTCTCGAATTCCTGGAAGATTTCGACAAGCTCGGGTGCGGTCAGGAACGTTGTCGTCGCATCTTTGAATCTGTAAGACCAGAAGCCGACAAGGTGCCCGGCCACGCCTGCGGACTCGCCGATTTCGACGAACATCTTCGGCGATTGGAGAAGGAAGTCTTTGAACGCGGCGGGGTTCTTTTCGGTCGTTAGCGTGTTGTAGGCGATGTCGTAGATCCTGAGCAGGCTGTTGATGGACTGAACCTTTTCTTTCAATAGTGTCTGCGCTCGCTCCATCATCTGCCTGATCGAGGCGACACGCGTCACATCGCAGCGTCCGAGGCCCAGCCCTCGCATTTGTTTTATCAGCGCGGCGCTTTGCGGGACCAAATTTCGGAACGACCACTTGTAGTACAAGAACCCCTTCCAGCAGAACACGCCGTCGGCCCACTCCGTGCCGTCCAGTCCGAGCGCGGCTTTGAGCGGCATCAAAGTGTCTGCGTTCTCGTCGGCGAGTATTTTGGCTGCCATTTGGGCGGAAACGGCGCTGTTGCCGGTCTTGTCGTCGCCGGCAAACGCCATTTCGATGAGCCGACGAATTTGCTCGCTCACGAATTCCTGCATGTTCTTCAAGTCGTTATCGGAGATCTGGAAATAACAGCGCGCGGGATCTCGGTTGATGCGTTTGATCTGCTCGCGCAATAGAAACGGATCGAGCGACGGAAGCCTGTCCAGATGCTCAAGCAGCTCGATGTCCTGCATGAGCGCACTTTCGTCGCCATATGCGCCGAGTTCACGAAGCGCGCCTTCGAAGTTTTTTTGGCCGACGAAAACGTTGGTGCCCCCGATGGTCAGCTCGCCATTGGCGAACGGGAGCAAGATCTTGGTCGCCGTCGGTTTGGGGGAGGCGAACAAATAATGCTCCGCCCCGCGGAGGCTGTGTTTCAAGATGATGCTGCTGTTGAGCCTCTTGCTGTGAAAGAACGGCTTCTCACGGTACTCTTCGGTTTGACCAAAGCGTTCGGCGATGTCGTGAAGATTCAAGATGCGCGATGTCGAACCCGACCTTTTGATGAGCGCAAGGCTTCGACCCGAGAGTGCTGATTGCGACATTGGCGCACGACGACATTGTTGGTGGTAGTAGGGGCAAGAGTTTCAGGGGTTAGTTGAAACGCTAATGTTCTGAACATTTTGCACTATGCCAATTAAGGCAGGGTTTCGAAGGCGATAACGTGCGTAAACGAGTCCTAACGTCTCGTATGGGACCGCCTGGCGATGCGCCATGACGGAAAGCTTCCCAAGCGGTCATGCGAGCGCGCTGATTGAATGAAAACGAGCCCGCGACCGACGCGAATCGCACCGAAGTCGTCCGATGAGCGGGCTCGGCCGACATGCCGTAGATTGCGAATCAGTGCTGCCTCAACTTGCGAGTCGAACGTCATCACATCGATCATCGGACCTTGTCGAACGTTCGCGCAGAAATTCTCGACAGGAAGTTTTCGACAGGAGCAACGGCGCGCGTCGCGCGTTATGGCGAATTGCTTGGATCGGATCGCTCACGGTGCAACTCTCGATAGCCTCCGCGCGAGCGCATTCCCAACTCTTGTATTGCGTGGCGCTCACTTCTCGCTTGAACTGTTACAAGTTCGTAGCTGCGCGTGATGGTCGCGTGAGTCGGGCCGGGTAGAAGCCAGTGAGAAGCAGGCGTGATTGAAGCTGTTGTTTTCGTTTGTCTGTGCGTCGCCTTTGCCTTCGCTTTGAAGGCGACCTATGCGCGGGGCCTGCAAGCGGGTGTCCGGCAAGCCGCCGCCGAGATTGCGAAGGGCGCGCATTCCAATCACCACAAGACTGCGGCCCGCGTGCCCCGCCGCGTACAGATGTGCCTGAACGGTGTTCGCGCCATCACACTTGGCACACACCGTGCGCCCGATCGGCACGCCGCAGTGATCCGGCAATTGCGCCGCCTGGGTTATGAGTTGGTGGCCGCATCCGAGGAGGACACGCGCGAAGAGCTCCGCAAGAAGAGGCAGGTCGACGTCGTTCTGACGTTGCGGGAGCTACTGACCCTGCGCTGGCTCGCCCACGTTGGCTTTAAGCTCATGATGCAGGCCAAGGCCGGCGACAAGTTCAGCTTCCACGAGGAGAAGGATGCGCAGGAGTCGACATTCGCCATCGATCGCCTCGAATGGTCCATCCCGGACGAGCACAAGGACCCGAAGGAGCCCTACGCTCTAGGTCTCTGCCGTCAAAAGATGATTTGGGACCGCTGGCCGAGCGGCAGCGCGCAGCAGCCGGCCGACTTACAACAGGCCGCCTGAGACTCTCGCCACGGCGTCCCCAAGTCCGTTCAATGTTCGCCGGGTGAGTCTTTGATGCCACAGGCTCGCCTACCGGCGCGTTTGCCTTCGATGCAAACCACCGTACACTACGCGCTTGAGATTCGCGTCGCATAAGAAAATCACGGCGCGCGAGTGGGATGTCCTCGGACGGAAGCGATGGGGCCTGGCATAGCGCCGGGCCGCTTCACGTCGGGGGAATGCGAATGAATAAGCGGTATTTGCTCGCCTCTGCAGCGATAGCTGTCCTTGTGTCGACGGGACAGGCCCAGGCGAAGGACTTTTACATCAGCGTGCTTGGCGGCGCGAACTGGTGGGAAGACCAGACACAACGTTCGGGCTCCTACAACACCGTCATCCACTTCGATGCCGATACCGGCTTCATCCTGAGCGGCGCGCTGGGAGTCCATCTGGATAACTGGCTGCACGGCCTGCGCGGCGAAGTCGAAGCCTCCTACCGCCGCAACAAGCTTGGTGGCCATTGGGTGACTTCGAGCTATTCGACCGGCACCGTTGATGGTCACGTGTCGACGTTCGCCGTCATGGCGAACGTCTGGTATGACATCGACATCGGCTCCAAGGTACGGCCTTATATCGGCGGCGGCGCCGGTTGGGCGCGTTCGCATGTCGACGCCGCCATCGTCACATCGAGCGGATTCACGCGCTCGAGCGTAGGAACCACCGCATTCGACGCGGCGGGGTTCGCATATCAGCTGGGAGCAGGCTTCAATTACGAGATACAGCCGGGCGTCGATCTCGGCCTCGCCTATCGCTTCAGCGTCGACCCGCGGCTGCACTTCAAGGATGGCGGCGAATTCGGCGGCGAGGGCTTCGGCGGCGAAGGCTATACGCTCAGCAACCACAATCACTCTGTCGCTCTTACATTGAAGGTCGACATCGACTGAGATTTTCGACTGTTCCTGACGCAAGGGAGGCGGGCCTGCAGAGCCCGCCTCTTTCATTTTGCGCCTGTGGGCGCCCGCTCTTCTTAATCATGAATTCTAAGCGAGCCTTAAGAGCTGGTTCGTCAGATTGTCCGCCTCGTCGTTTTCAGCCCGGCAGCGCACGCACAAACCGATGACGCGGAAATCCCAATCTTTCCCCCTTCGCGCTCTAATCGTCGAGCAAAGCAGCTATTTCTCCAAGCTGATGAAAGGCTGGATGATCGACCTCGGCTTCGGCGTTCGCGTCTGCGCCGACACGGACGAGGCATTTGCAATGCTGACGAGTACCGAGTTCGATCTCATTGTCTGCGACCTGAAGTCGTCGCCGATTGACGGCTTTGGTTTTGTGCATGTCTTGCGCCGCATGCGCGGTAACTCCAATCGGCTGAAACCGGTGGTGCTGACGTGTCATTTTGCGACGCGGACTCGCGTCGAGACCGCGCGCGATGTCGGCGGCTCTGAGTTCATTGCCAAACCGCTCAGCCGCAAGGTGTTCACGCAGCGCATCATGGCCGCCCTTCTGCATAAGCGGAATTTCATCAAGGCGGGCAAATTCTTCGGTCCCGATCGCCGCCGGCAGTCGGGAAATTACACTGGCGTCGAGCGCCGCAAGATCGTTCCGACAAAGACGCCGGTCACCGAGGATTGCGTCCTGGTCGAGGTCTAGCTCAGACCTTCTCGCTTTGCGACCGCGCCTCCGAGAGCGCCTTCATCGTCTGTCCAAGTCGCCCGTCGAGCTCGGCGATCTTGGCGCGCAGGATGTTCGCCTCGTCGCGCGACTTTGCGGCCTCGTGTAGCAGCGCCTCGAGCTGCATCACGCGGCTCTCCAGGACTTCGCCTCCCTGTGCCGGCGCGGGCGCCTGTGGCGCTTCGACCAGCCGGGCCTCCGCGTCGGCAAGTCGGCGCCGCAGCTCCGCGACCTCGGCGGCACCCGGTCCCTGCTGCGCCAGGCGCCGCTCCAAATCGTTGACGCGGGACCGCAAGATGCTCGCATCCTCCGCAGAACGCGTGGCCGCCGCGAGTTGAGTTTCGGTTTCGGTCAGCTTCGCGCGGAGCGCGTCAACGTCGCCGTCCGAATGCTTGCTCTCTTTGCCTTCCGCCTCGAGCTCGGCGACGCGCGCCCACAAGGTCTGTGTTTCGTTTTCGCTCTGCGTGCGCGCTGCGGCAAGCTGCGCTTCAAGCTCCGCGACACGTGCCTGCGCACGGCGCGCCTCCTCGCCACCGTCGCTCGTCGGTTGCGCTGCCTCCAATTCCGCGATGCGCTCGCGCAGGCCGCTCGCTTCCTCCATGCCGCGCGCCGCGTCGCCGAGTTTCGCCTCGAGTTCGGAAATGCGCGACCGGAGCGCCGCAGTGTCCGCAACCGCCTTCATAGTGGCGGCGTCCGACGCGCCGCGAAGTTGCGTCTCCAGCTCTGAGATCCGCGCGCGCAACGGCTGCGCGTCCTCGACAGGGGCGGCAAGAGCAATCGGCGCTGTCTTTGCCGCATCGAGTTCATCTTCGAGGTGCGCGATGCGCGCGCGCAGCACATCGGCCTCGCGCGCCGCGTTGATCCCGGCGCCGAGCCGGCCCTCGAGGTCCGCAATCCGCACATTGAGCATCTTGGCGCTGTCGAAGGCGCGCGTGCGCTGCCGCTCGGCTTCGGCCAATTGATTCTCGAGTTCCAGCGCGCGTGCCTTGCCTTGCTCGGCCTGCGCCAGCTTTGCCTGCAATTCGGCGACGGTCGCGCGTACTTGAGCTGCCGTGGTGAGCGCGGCCTCGAGCTCGGCGACACGCGGCCTTAGCTGCTCTGCGGCGGCCAGCCGGTTTTGAAGCTCGGGCACGGTCGCTTTGACCTCTTCGGCGACCGCAAGGCGCGACTCCAATTCCGTCGCGCGGGTTTTGTGTTGCTCGGCCGCTGCAAGTCTGTTTTGCAATTCCGCCAGCTGAGCTTGAGCTTGGTCTCCAGCCGCAATGCGCGCTTCCATCTCGGCGCTGCGCAAACGCTTGCGTTCCGCTTCGGCGAGCTTGTTCTCGAGCTCTGCCACCCGCTGCTTCAGACTGTCGGCCTCCGCCGCCCTTGCTTGCAAATCGGAGGCGCCAAGCCGCGTCCGCTCGGCCTCGGCGAGTTTGCTTTCGAGTTCCGCCACGCGCGTCTTCAGGCCTTCCGCCTGCGCGAGGCGTTCCTGCAAGTCGGCGACGTTTGTCTTGATGCGATCGGCTTGTGCCAGCCGGCTTTCGAGTTCGGCGACACGCTGCTGATATTCTTCAACCTCGTGTGATGTGTCGACGGTGCCGAGCGTGAGTGGTTCGGACGCCATCGCCTCGGCCTTCGCCTTGAATTCCTCGGCCCGAGCCCGTTGTTCGAGCATTTGGCGTTTGAACTCGTCGGCCTCGCGTCTCGCGCGCTCGGTCTCCTCGCCGGCCCGCCGCTCGCCGGTGCGCGCGGCCTCAAGCTCGCTGCCGAGCGTCTCGATTTGCGCCATCATGTTCTCGCGGGCGCCGATCCGCGCGACGCGTTCGCCAGGTGACAGGCCTTCGAGCTCACCGATGCGGTCGTGTGCGTCGCCCAAATCTTTTTCGAGCGTGAAGCTTCGATTGCGCACGTCCCGCAGCTCCGCTTCGACCTCGAGATGGCGTTCCGTCTTGCGCGTCCACATCAGCGCAATGCCCATCAAGATGCCGACCAGCATCGAAAGGATCAGAAAAAGCCACGTCTGCGCGATCAAATATGCCATTCGTTTCTCTCGCTAGTTCGTGACCGTGATCTCGATGCGGCGGTTCTTGGCTTGCCCGGCGAGCGTCGCGTTGTCGCCGACTGGCTGCTCGGCTCCGGCGCCGATTGATGTAATGCGCTTGCGCGAAACGCCGCGGCGCATGAGATAGGACGCGACCGCGTCGGCGCGCTCTTGACTAAGGTTCGGGTCGGCGGCGTCGGCCGGTGTCGTGTCGATATGTCCGGTGATGCGGACCCTCAACGGACACTTCGCCGCCGAAGCGGCCAAATGGTCGAGCATCTCATGCGCGACCGAACGCACTTCGAACGATCCGCTCGCGAAAGCGATCGTGTTGTTTGTCATCAGCTTGTCGATCATCTTCTGACAGTCTACGCCGTTGTCGTGCTCTGGCGATGGCGTTCCCTCCGCGGGCGCGAGCGCCGCGGTGCCGGCCCCAGGCGCGGCCGCGCCAGTCGTCGCCGGCGAAGCGGTTGGTTGCGCTGCGGGCGTGGTCGTGAGGGCCGGCGTCGAAGGGGCCGTTGATGGTGCCGTAGCCGGAGCGGGCGGCGCCGCTGCGGGTTGCGGCGGGGCGGCCTCCGTCGCAGGCGGTGTATCGAATGCACCGGCCAACCGAATGTCGGTTTGCCCTTTGTAAGGTCGGTCGACCTTCGTCGTCGCGGCGTCTTCAATGTCTGCTTGCACGGTCTCGCTCGGGGCCGCACCTCGGATCAACACCACCCGGTCTTTGAACCTGGCTTCGCCCGACGTCAGACGCGAAAGTTGTGCGAGCGCCCAGATCGCGGTGTCCGTCCAAGGGCCGGTCGGTGCGCCTTGCGCGATCACCATCTGATCGTCGACGCCCTTCGGGAACAGGCGCTGCGCCTCGGCCTTGATGGCGCGCCTGTGTCTTTGTCCTGGCACGTCGCCGGACAAGAGCACAAACCCTCGCTCACCCAGCTGCGCCGTCCACTCGTAGGGGGAGACAGGTTTTGCCAAGGTCGTTGAATTGCGAACGGCGGTGATCCCGCCGATCCACTTTCCGCCGGACCACTCGGCCGTGCGGACGGCGTCGATCGCATCTTGCCGGTCTGAATCTGTCGGCGCCTCGCCGCTGAGCACTGCGACCTGCCCCTCGACGTGGACGCTCGCCCACGTAGCGCCGACGTTCCCGAGCGCATCGTCGGCCTTCTTCTGAAGCGTCGCCGTAATGGCGTAGACGTTCCGGCGGCCGAGCCCGTCGCTTGGATAGACGGTGGCGTAGTAACCGATCGTCGCTATTGCGACGACACCGGCGAGCACGATCCAACGCCCCATTTTCTAAGCTCTCTAATCCCGAGTTCCAGGCCGCAACGAGCGCGCACGCGCCCATTGTGGAAAACTTTTAGCATCGCCGGGACATGGGGTGAACGGTCGATAAGGCGAAGTGATTAAGCCTCAGCGGTTGTTACCAATGCGCGTTCTCGTTGCAGTGGCAATTAACCTCGATTGATGCGCTACTTAGCGTCCCTTATTGTTCACGCCGACGTTCTGACCGGGACATGAAATGCTCAATTCCACGAATTGGGTCGGCTACATTTCGGCCGTTACCCTGATCGCTGTCTCGTTCGCCGCTGCCTTTTTGGCGCCAAAACATCAGCAGCAGCAACCCGCTCCCGGTCCCGGCCCCTCTCCCAGCGCCGCCGAAATCACCGCGCCACAAGCCCAGTTGCCCCCGATTCAGCCCGCCACCGTCGACGCGAAGTTCATGGGCACGCACACCTTTGGCCTCTGGACCCTGGTCTGCGAGAACGTCCATTCGCCGAGTGCGCCGGGCACCGAGCGGCGCATCTGCAGATCAAATGCCCAAAAGAGGGTTCGAGCCAACAACGAGGTGCTGCTCGCGGCCGGGTTCAACGTGCTCTATGCCGGCCCGAACAGGGAACCGGCAGTCCTCTTTCGCCTGCCACCGACGGCAAACGCCAGCGACCACATCGATTTTGCGATCGACGACAACACGACCTTCCAAGCGCCGATGGGGCGCTGCTCGCCGAGCGGATGCATCGTTCAAGGGATTCTGCCGGCCGAGGCGCTGGCGCAGATGAAAACCGGCCGCATCCTGAGCGTCATTTATACCGCGACCGTGAACCAGGAACCGCGCCGCATCAGGGTCGATCAGTTGCTCTACGGCTTTCCGGAGTCGTTTGAGGCGCTGACGAAAGCCAAGGGCCCTTAACGCACCAGCGGTCCAAGCTCTTGCAGCAACGGACCTAGGAATTTCTCGTAGTTGCGCCACCGTGCCACCGAGGAACCGTAGATCGGTTTGCGAACTTGGCTCGCGCTCGCGGTCTTGACCGGCCGTTCGTGCTTGTAGAAGTCGAGCACGCGCGGATTCCACTCGAGACCGCAATAGTCGAGGATACGCCGTGCTTGCCCCTCGAGGTCGGCGACGATCTCCTCGTACTGCACATCAAGGAACGCGAGGGGCGGCAGCACGGCGCGCCAGTGCTCCATGAGGCCGTGGTAGGCGCGGTAGTAACGTCCGACCTCCGCGAGATCATAAGTCTGCAACTGCTCGCCGGCGAACAGCTTTGAAAAGCAGGACAGACACGTGTCGACCGGGTTGCGGTTGGTATGGATGACTTTGGCGTTCGGAAGCGCGAGGTGAATCAGCGCCAGAAAATAGAAGTTCGAAGGCATCTTGTCGGTGATGTGCAGGGCTCCTGGCGCTCTCGTTGCCAGGCGCCGCGCGTAGCTCTCGCCGAACGCCGCCAACTCCTGTGGCGTTAGGGCGACGACGAATTCGGGGTAGGGCGCTTGAACGCCGTCACGCTTGCGCACGCTGTTGACGGTGTCGCTCATGTCCTTGAGTTCGCCGCCGCCGGTCACCGCCGGATGGCTCGCGATAATCTGCTCGACGAGGGTCGTGCCGGACCGCGGCATGCCGAGCACGAAGATCGGCAGGTCCGTCGCGGTGCCGCCGCCGGCTTTGTCGCGGACGACCTCGGCGGCTATCGCCGATTTCACCCGTTCGAAGTAATTGAGCGCGGTCTGTTCGTCATACGTGATGGTTCGGCGTTTGATCGCATTGCCCTTGAGCAGATGCGGAAACGCCTCATCGTAGCGCTTGAGGTCGTCATAGGCCTTCGCCAGGGCGAAATGCAGGTGCTGCTGGCGCTCTTCGGGCAGCGTATCGATTTTTGCTGCAAACCTTTCCAGCGCGACCAGATGCTGGTCGTCCTTGCTCTCGAATTTCTTCGCGTCGACGAGATTGACATATGTGCCGATGAGATTGGGATTGATCGCGAGCGCGCGATTCAACGCGTCCAGCGCCTCGTCGAAACGTCCAAGCTCCTTCAGGCACATGCCGATGTTGTTGTAGGGATCGGCGAAATCGGGCTTGAGCGAGGCAGCTTTGCGATAGCACTCCAGCGCTTTTTCGCTCTGGTTCGCTTCGAAATACGCGCGGCCGAGCATGTTGTGAGCCTCGGCCTTGTTTGGATTGAGCGCGAGCGACCGCCGCAACGCGTCGAACCCCTGATCGAGCTTCTTTTGATCGACATAGATTGAGCCAATATAAGCCAGCGCCTCGGCGTTTTGCGGCTTTACGCGCAAAGCGTCCTGCCCGGCGCTGAGTGCCGCGTCGTAATCCTGCAGGTCCTTATGCGCCAGAATTAGGTTGTTGCGCGCCTCGACGTAGTTCGGCGCGATCGCGATCGCCTTCTTGTACGCAGTCACCGCCTCCGCAGGCCGCTCGAGATCGCGCAACACGCTGCCGAGGTTGTTGTAGGCTTCGGCATAGGACGGATTGATGCTGAGCGCGCGTCGATACTCGGCCTCCGCCTCGTCATAGCGGCGCAAATTGCGCAACCCGTTGCCGCGGTTGCTTATTGCTTCTGCGAAACGCGGCCGCTGGGCGATGGCTTTGTCGTAGCTCTCGACGGCCCCGGCATAGTCGCCGAGGTCGTAGTGCGCGATGCCAAGATTGTTGTGGGCGTCGGCGTTCTGCGGATTGAGTTCGACGGCCCGCCGGCCGTGTGAAATGGCGGCCCGCGCGTCGCCGACCCGCCGGTACATCTCCGCAATGTTCGCCTCGAAAAGGGCCACATTCGGATTGATCGCCAAGGCGCGCGCGATCAATTCGATCCCTACATTCGTTTTGCCTGCCTGGTGTGCAACGATCGCCAAAAGGTGCAAGGCCTCCGGCTGATTGGGCCGCTGCTGAAGAATTTGGCGCAGCACAGCTTCGGCCTGCGGCAACCGGCCGGCGCCTTGATGTGCGGCCGCGAGCTTCAGCGCCTCCTGCATGCTCATGCGCCGGTTGTGATCGGATCGTGCGGCTGGTCCAGAATTCATGCTTGATCCTTATGCCGAACCAGATCCTGGCTGAAGTGCCTGAAGGTCGTTGACGACGCGACTGACGACCGAGCCCCAATCGCCGCGCCGTTCCTGTCGCACGAGGCGCAGGCTCGGATACCAGGGACTGTCGCTGCGTTTCTCGAGCCAGCGCCAATCGGCAACGTGCGCAAGCAAGACGTGCGCCTCGCGGCCCAGTCCGCCGGCGAGATGGGCGGCGGCGGTCTCGACCGTGACGATGTGATCGAGCGCCGTCATCAGCGCGGCCGTCTCGCCGAAATCCGAAAGCATCGGCCCGGCATCGAGGACGCGCGGTCGCGCCGGATGCTGCGCTAGCTGCTCGCTGCCTGCGCCGACTTGCAACGACACAGGCAAAATATCGTTCAGCTCGAGGATCGGCGTCAGCGCACCGAGTGGTACGCTCCGCGACGCGTTGATCGCGCTGGTAGGGCGTCCGTGCCAGACAAGCCCGACGGTCGCTCGGCCGTTCGCTCTCTCCGCAAGCCTAGAACGCCAAACCGCCGTCTTCGCTGGATCCGCGTTCAGATAGGGAACGCTTGCGGGAATGCTCTCCAGCGTCGTTCCCATCGCGTGAGGTAGGCTCGACAACGTGATCTGAAAGTCGAACGCGGGAAGCGTCTCCCACCGATCGTAGAATGCACGCGGGCCCGCAACGCGCTCGATAACGGGCTTGAGTTCGGCACTCACCCCCACGACGACGTCGCGCACGCGCTCCGCCGCCAGCGGCAAATAACGAGCGAACTGGAAACAGTCGCCGTATCCTTGTTCGCACAGAACGAAAAGCCTGCTGTTGCGCAGCGTCATGCCGTTCCATTGCGGCTGCTTGAAATTCGGCAGCAGGCGCTGCGTATTCGGCAAACGGTAGCGCCACTCGTATTCGGCGAAGCCGACGCGGTAGTCGCCGGCCATCATCAAGGCGTGCGCGAGCCCCAAATGAGCGCGTCCGAACCCGGGCGCTTTGGCGATCGCCGTTTCATAGCACTCGAGGGCTTTGCTGTTCTCGCCGAGCGCCACGTACACATCTGCCAAGTCGGCAAGCGCTTCAGGTTTCGTGCCGAATGAGATGGCCGCTTCGCCGGCGAGGCGCGCATCTTCCAATTGGCCCATCTGCCGATAAGTGCGGCAGAGATTCATTTGTAGCGACGCATCGGCACTTCCGCCGGTAAGGGCACTGCGCAACAATTCGATGGCTCGTGGAGAATCGGAGCGTTTCTCTGCAACGGCAGCCAGCACTTCCGTGGCTTGGACGTGACCCGGCCGTTGCGACAAGACCGATTGTGCGATGGCTTCGGCACCGGGCAGGTCGCCGCTTGCAAACAATTGCTTGGCCCGTGCAATGGCCTGACTGACGGCGACGCGAACCGCGCCAGGCCCGGCTGCGACCGGCTGCTGCCGAGAGTTCGACGTATCGCTCATGCGCGGGCGGTTCCCATGGGAATGCTATCGCACGACGACACCCAACAAGGAAGTCGGGCGAGACGCGACGCTCACAGCTTTGCCAACGTCTTGGTGTCGTTGCGCGCCGACGCCGCCTCTTCAGGCCTGCACGGCGCCCGGCTTTCCGGCCTCGACGGTGAACTTGGCGAGCGAGCCGTCCTTCGTGTTCGGATCACGGACATCGTCGACAATGCGCAGATCCGCGTTCAGTGCGGACTGCGTGACTTCGCACATCACATAGCCGCGCTTGCGGCTCTCGAAGAATTTGACGTGCGGATTGTCGGGCAGCGCTGCCGCGAGCAATTCGTAGGGCGGTCCGGCGGAGGTGAGTGACGTGCCGACGATCTCCGTCGCAACGGTCTGTGAGCCAGGATTGTCGAAGTCGGCCTTTACGTCGTTGACCCAGAAGGAGTGGATGTCGCCGCCCAAGATCACAGGATTGGAGAGCTTGGTTTGCACCATCTTCGCGATGATGCGCTCGCGGGCGAGAGGATATCCGTTCCAATCCTCGCTCCACGTCGCTTCCTGTCCGTCCTGGGTCTTTTGCTTCAATTGCGAGAACAGCTGGCTCTGCGCGATTGCGTTCCACTTCGCCGTCGCATGTGAGAAATTGTTGAAGAGCCAAGCTTCTTGTTCTTTGCCGATGAAGGTCCGCGTCGGGTCGACGAGATCCCGGCAGGTTGCGATCGATACCAGATGGCCGCCACCATGATCGGCGTCGCGGCAAGGTTCCGGCGAGCGATACTGACGGTTGTCGAGTAGTGTGAATTCGATCAGATCGCCGAAGGTCGAGCGCTGATAGAGCCGCATTTCCGCTGCGCGCGGCACGGCGATATGCCTGAGCGGCATATGTTCGAAGTAGGCTTGATATGCCGCCGCCCGTCGCTTGGCGAAGGCGTCGTGATCCTCCCAGTCTTCGCTGTCGAGTCCCTGATAGTCGTTGTCGACTTCGTGATCGTCCCATGTCACGAGCCATGGACAGAAGCTGTGCGCGGCCTGCAGATGCGGATCGGTTTTGTAGAGCGCATGCCTGTCGCGATATTCGTCGAGCGTGTAAGGCTCCGGCCCCTCGTGTCTGCGGATTTGCTCGCCCCACGAAGACTCATAGATGTAGTCGCCGACATGGATGATCAGATCCGGCCGGTCGCTCATCATCGGCACGTACGGCGTGAAGTATCCCTGTTCGTAGTGTTGGCAGGACGTCAACGCGAAGCGCAGCCGTTCGAGCGGAGATCCGACTCGCGGCGCAACCCATGTGCGGCCGACGGGACTAGCGTCTCCGCCCGCAATGCGGAAGCGATACCAATAGGCGCGCTGTGACGGGAGCCCGCGCACCTCGACGTGAACCGAGTGCGCAAGAGCGCGCCGAGCGACGGTCACGCCGCGCTGCACGACATTCTTCATCTGGTCGTCGCTCGCGACTTCCCAGATCACGCTGACGGCTTCGTCAGTGAGCGACTCTCGATCGAACGGATCCGGCGCCAGGCGTGTCCAAATGACGAAGCCGTCAGAAACGGGATCTCCCGATGCGACCCCTAAAGTGAACGGATAGCCGCCGATTTTCGCGCGCTTTGCGCTCACCGGGGCGTTGCACGCGCCCGCGATTGAAAGCGCCGCCATCGCCGCCGCACGCTGCAAAAGTGCGCGACGATTGAGTATTCCGCTCATTTCGCTTCCCTTCGAACTCGCTCGGGAGTGTAGGTAACCATGTTCATGTGACACAATATTCACTCAGGCACACGACGTGAGGCTTTGTCGCAAATCCTCGGCCTGGGTTAAAGTCGGTCGCGATCTCCTGAAAGCGGGGGAAGTTGGGGGCAAAAGCAAGCCCGGTGATGGGGTAGTTTCGATGTTTGGTAAAAGCGCGTTCGCGGCGACGGCCGCGGCTCTCACCATTTTGCTCAGCAATGTCTTGATTGCCGACGCGCAACCCGTCCGTCGTGTCTTGAAGGGTAACCTTGTGCTGGAGGGAATCCCCGACACGCCGCCGGCACTTCGCGAGCGTCTGCGCATGTACCAGGCCGTGCGCGGCTCCGAGTTGATGGACTTTGCGCCTGACGGTCGCGGCATTCTGATCACGACGCGCTTCGGAGAGACGAGCCAGCTTCATCGTGTCGACGAACCGGGCGGCGTGCGGCGTCAGATCACGTTCTACGATGAGCCCGTGACAACCGCTGAATATCGCCCCACGACGAAGCGACGCGCCGGGCACACGATCTTGATGCAGCGCGACACGCGCGGCAACGAAGTCTACCAGCTCTACCTCGTCGACGAAAAATCGGGCGACATCTCGCGCCTAAGCGACGGCCAATCGCAGAATTCCAACGCGGTGTTCTCGCATGACGGCGCTTATGTGGCGTGGACAAGCGTCGCGCCGGACTCCTCGCGCTCCCGCATTCTCGTCGCTGAGGTCGGCAAGAAGGAGGCGCCGGAAAAGGTGCTCGAGGAAGACGGCACATGGGTAGCGAGCGCCTTCTCGTCCGATGACGGCGAACTCGTGGTCGTCAAAGAAGTCTCCGCCGCCGAATCGCAGATCTGGCGCATCGATCTCGATGCCGGCACGAAGACGCAGCTCGATCCCTCGCCGGCCAAGATCTTGAGGCAACAACCGCGCTTCTCGAACGACGGCCGCTACTTGTTCTACATATCCGACGAGAATTCCGAATTTCGCCGCCTCATTCGCTACGACCTGCGCCGCGGACGCAAGGACGTCTTCACCGGCAATCTGCCCTGGGACATTGAGCATTTCGAGCTCTCGCCCGACGGACGCACGCTCGCTTTTGTGATCAACGACAATGGTGCGTCACAGCTCGACGTTTGGGACATCCGCCGCGGTCGAAAGCTCGGTGGACCGAAATTGCCGCCGGGTGAAATCGAAAATCTCAAGTTCTCGCCGGATAGCCGCAACCTGGGCTTTACCCTCAACGGCACGACGGGGCGCGATGTCTTCGTCTGGGATGTGCGTCGCCGACGCTTGACGCAGTGGACCAACAGCGAGGTCGGCGGCCTCGACCGGTCAGCGTTCGTCGCCCCAAAGCAGATCAGCTATCCGACGTTCGACGAGGACGAGCGCGGGCGCCGCATGATTCCGGCCTACCTGTATGAGCCCACGGGCGACGGACCGTTTCCAGTGCTCATCTACCTGCACGGGGGGCCGGAGTCGCAGTTCCGTCCGAATTTCAGTGCCTTCATTCAATATTTGGTGCTGGAGCTGAAGATCGCCGTGCTGGCGCCGAACGTGCGCGGCTCGACGGGTTACGGCAAAGCTTATGTCGAGCTCGACAACGGCAAGAAGCGCACGGATGCGGTGAAAGACATCGGTGCCGCCATCGATTGGATCGGCAAGCAGCGCGAACTCAATGCGCAGCGCATTGGACTCTACGGCGGTTCATACGGCGGCTATCTGACCTACGCCACGATGATCGACTACGGGAACAAGGTCGCTGCTGGCATCAGCGCCAGCGGCATCTCGAACTTCGTTACGTTCTTGACGAATATCAGCGGCTATCGTCGCGACCAGCGTCGCCCTGAATACGGCGACGAACGCGACCCGCAGATGCGCAATTACTTGGACAAGATCTCGCCGCTTACCAACGCATCACGGATCAAGAAGCCGCTGCTAATCATCGCCGGCGCAAACGATCCGCGCGTTCCGGCGTCCGAAGCTGAGCAAATGCTTCGTGCCGTCCGCGCCAACGGCGCCGACGCTTGGTATCTACTCGCGAGAAACGAGGGCAACGGCTTTCAGCGCAAATCGAACCGCGACGCGGAAAACGCCGCGATCGCAGCATTCCTGAAGCTGAAGTTGCTGGGGCAGCGCTTGCAGTAGGCAGGCGCCGTCAGCCTTCGTGGTGGAAAATGCGCGTCACGAGAAAGAGGATCAGTGCCACCACGGCGAGTGCCAGCACGGCCGTCCAGCCGCCGAGAACGGAATCCGCAACCGTCGAGATGACGAATCCCGCGAACCACTGAACGAAATCCCACGCGCGACCCAGCATATCCGAAGCTTGGGAAATCATTTTGGTGATAGCGTCGTCCATCAGCACACTCTAACCCCGATTGCCCTGATTGTCAGACAAGGGCCCGATAAGGGCGGTTTGATGGCAAATCGCCGCGATCCGGGCGAATCCCCAATCAACAGAGGCGTGAGCGTTGCGACTATGCCGCAGTCGCGGATGAACTCGGTGTCACGGAACGGGTGGCAATCGCCGCACAAATCGCTAGGTTCGCGCGCCCGCAAATCACACCGTCTCAATTCGCCATGAACGCCCCGATCAAAGAAGTGCTCGATCTACTTGATCTCGAAGCCATCGAGGTCAACATCTTCAGAGGCACGAGCCCGAGCGATCGCTGGCAGCGCGTGTTCGGCGGTCAAGTGCTTGGCCAGGCGTTGGTCGCGGCAACCCGCACCGTCGAAGATCGCATCGCACATTCGCTGCATGCGTATTTCATTCGCCCGGGCGACCCGCGCGTGCCGATTCTATACGAAGTCGACCGCGCAAGGGACGGCAAGAGTTTCACCACCCGTCGAGTGGTTGCTATTCAGCACGGCGAGCAGATCTTCAACATGGCGGTTTCGTTCCAGGTCGCCGAACAGGGGCTTGAGCATCAAATCAAGATGCCGGTCGTGCCGCCGCCGGAAGACTTGGAGAGCGAGACGGAGCGGCGCAAACGCCTCGCCGTGCAGCTGCCCGAGGAGCAGCGTCACTGGTTCACCAAGCCGCGCCCGATCGAATTGCGCCCGGTCGAGGACGACGACCGCGATGTGCTGAACCCGGCGAAGCGCCCGCCGTTTCAACATGTCTGGATCAAGGCGACCGGCGAGATACCGTCGGCGCTGTCGCTGCATCAATGCGTGCTCGCTTATGCCTCCGACATGACGCTGCTCGATACCTGCTTGCTGCCGCACGGCATCAGCTGGTTCTCGGGCCGTCTGCAGTCGGCGAGCCTCGATCACGCCATGTGGTTTCATCACGCCTTTCGCGCCGACGAGTGGCTGCTCTACGCGCAAGACAGCCCGAGCGCATCCGGCGGCCGCGGCTTCAATCGCGGCAGCATCTTCACGCGTGACGGAAAACTCGTCGCCTCCGTCGCCCAGGAAGGCCTGATCCGCGTCCGCGAGCAGCCCAAGAGCTAGTCACCCGCGCATTAGCTCTTTGTTAACGATTCGACCGCTACCGTTGACACTCTAGTAACCCCGACTTCCCGAAGTCGGGCTTGAGTCCCCAGCCGTCGAGTCGTCCCCCAATCATCCGACTCGCACGGTACCTAGGCGGCCGACAGCAACCCCCATTGCTGAGGGTAACGGGCGTGAATGTACCCAGCATTCACGCCCCCGCCTGTCTCTATTCGGAACAATGATCTTGTGTTTGTCGCCTAGCTGGCGATGCGGCGCTGCCGTTCGGCGTCGCCGGCGCGAGCGAGCGCCGCGGCGACATTGTTGAGGCGCTCGATCGACTCGAACACCGTCTGGATTGCGTGGTCCGTGCGCATATCGGCAACGAAGGCGCGTTCTTGCTGCTCCGCGGCGCTTCCCGTTCCCTTCAACTCGTCGAAGCGCTTTGAAACCGCTTGCTCCGACAGCACCTCCGCGCGCGCCTCCAATCTGGCCGCGAGATTCGCAAGCAGCTCGACGTCGGAATTCGTCGTTTCGAATGAGACGTCGTCGTTTTCACCGGCGCCCATTACCGCTTCGAGCTGGCCGAACAGCCGTTGCGCGCGCTCCTCGATATCGGCGGCGGCATTGGCCGCATGTTGCGCCGCTTCGCTGGCAAGCCCGTTGCGCGCCCGGGCGGTTACTTGTCGCAATTCACGCGCCATCGAGCTTAGCGTATCGCGCAGAAGCTCCGCCCCGGGCGCCGCCTCTCGGGCGTAGATCTCGATCGCATCGGCGTGCCGGCTGAGCGTCGAGCCGAGTTCGTCATTTGCGCGGCGCGTCTCGGGCGCATTGCCGAGCTGCCGCATTTCCTCGGCGACCTCGATAAGCTCGGCACGAATCTGATCCGGCCCCGGACCGCCGGTATTCACCGCATGCATCTCGGCCGCCAAACTGCCGAGCCGCTGCAGCACTTCGTCCTTTGGCACATCGGCGAGTGTTTTGGAGGTTGCGCCCTCTGCAGGTCCTTCCAACAACGCCACGGGCTGCACGCCCTCGCGTGCCGGCAACAGGCGTTCCTCGCCCAAATGCGCGATCAGACGCGTAACCTCGTCGCGGACCTTGTCGGCGGCGCTGTTGACCGTGTCGGTGATTGCGCGCAGGTCGCCGCTGATCGCCGTGCGCATCGTGTCGCTCACCTGCGCGGCCTCTGAGGCCTCGCTCGCCTGCCGCAAGCCCTGCGCGGTCGCGCTCAGCTCGGCGAGCATCGCGCCGATACGTTCGTTTGCGCGCGCCGCGATGTGCGCCAGCTCGTCGCCGCCGTGCACGAAGCGCCCCGCGACTTCGTCGACCCTGTGCGCACCCTCGGCCGCTGCGCTTGCCAGGGTTTGCGAGGACGCGCGCACGTTCTCGATGATCTGGCTGAAATCGCCGCGCAGCGCGTTCGCGGCCGTTCGAACCTCGTTGCTCGCTTGGCTGAGTTGAGCGATCGCCGCTTTGATCTCGATGCGCTGCGTGGCGCTCGCTTTGCCCGACGCGATCTGCAACGCGTCCGCCGCGGCGTTGACCTGCGCGGTCAGTTTCTCGAAAACGACCGCGCCTGGCCCATCGAGCGTCAAATGCACTTCGCCCTGCGATGCCATTGTCTTGAGCGCCGGCAATTCGGAGAGATTGCGCCGCAACGCTTCCCCGGCGCGCGCAAGGCTGCCGATCTCGTCCCGCCGCTCCGTCCCCCAAATCCGCGGGCCGAGCGCACCTTCGGCGGCGCCGGAGAGGCTCCGTTCGAGCACTTGGAGCGGATGGATGACGCGCGAACGCATCAGCCAAGCGCCGCCGATGAGGCCGCCAGTCAACAGGACGAGAACGATAAGGATGATCGCCTGCGATCGGTCGAGCATCAGCCCGAGCGCTTGGAGGGTCGTCGCGCGTTCGGTCTCGCTCAGCCGGTCGAGCGCGGCCGTCAGACTGAGATAGTTCGTTTCAAGTTGCGCGGCGCTGGGCAGCACTTTGGTCGCGTCGTCGCTTACGCCGCGCAGCCCGCTTGGCGGTGCCTCGGGCGCGAGTTCCGCCGTCTGCGAAAACACGTTGACGATGGCCTCGACTTCTCGCGCCGCTGCGGCGCCGCCCTCGAGCTTCGTCAACTCGTTTGCTGCTCGTGCGGCTTCGCGCGCGCGGCCTACCAGGTCGGTGTGCGCAGCGGCGTCGCCGAGCCAATAGGCCCGGTAGGATTTCAGGAAGCCGTTGTGCCCAAGGGAATGCTCGATCGTGGCAATCCGCGCCCCGACGCGTTCGGACACACTTCCAGGGCCGCTTAGCTCACGCTGCAGCTGTCCGACATAGCCGATGTAGTAGGCACCGCATAGAATCAGCAAAGCCGCCACGGAAATGGCAGCCAGCAGAAACAGGCGGCTGACCCCTGTAAGCGTACGCAAGCAACCAGGCTCCGTCCCCCCGCTGGCCGGCGAAGCGGTGATTCGCGAATCGATTCTAGAGGACGGCCGGGGAGGGTGCGAGAGTCGAGGCGCCTTCTCCCCAAGGCCTTCTAAAGGTCTAGCGGGCCTCCAACTTGGCAATCAGCGCGTCCATTCGCGCAAGCACGTCCTCAGCGTTGGCGGCGGCTGCCTCATGCGCGAGCCGCCAGGCTGCCACGTGCTGCGTCCAGGTCTGGTGTAGTCGCGCGAGGCCGTCCGTCTCCTGGTACAGGCCGCGGGTGTTCGCGGCGTGCTCGTTGGCGTCGAGTTGTAGTTGCATCGGATCGATCCTCAAGTGGGATCGAACGCTACGCGGTCGTGTGTAAAGAAGTGGTAGCCGGAACCTGTGTTGCGTCCTCATGCTTGCCGAGCGACTTGAACGAGATGAACGGGCAAGCGACGAGCCAAAACAAGTTGAAGGCCTCGCGGCCGCGCACCTCGTTGAGCCCGAGCGTCATGCCGGTCTGCCCATCGCGCGGTGCGGCCAGGTATGTGCCGAACAACCGATCCCACAGCGGCGTTACGACACCGTAGTTCGAATCCGTCTCGCGCTGATAGGTCGAGTGGTGGATCCGATGCATATCCGGCGTAACGACCAGCCAGCGCGCGTTGCGGTCGAAGGCGTCGCTGAGCCGCACGTTCGAGTGAGAGAACATCGCGAATATGTTGAGCAGGATTTCATAGGCGAGCACGGCGACAGCCGGCGTACCCAGCGCGTAGATCACGCCGAGCTTGAGAATCTGACTCGATAGGAACTCGAAAGGATGCGAGCGAAATGCCGTCGTCGCATCGACCTCGAGATCGAGATGATGCACGCGGTGAAACGACCACAGCCACGGCACTTTGTGACACGCGACGTGAAAGGCATAGAGCGTAAGATCGAGCGCCGCCAAGCTCAGCGGCGCCGCGATCCACCATGGCGTACCTGTTTCAGGGAAGAGGCCGATGCCGTGATCCTGCGCATACAAAGCTGCGGCCACGGCGACCACGGGAATGATCAAATGCAGAACCGTCCCGGTAAGCGCATTGACGACGGTGAAGCCCATGTTCGCGGACCAGCGCGACACCAGTTCGACGGCCTGCTTGCGGCGCGGCCAGATGCGCTCCGCGACCACAAGAGTCGCGAACATCGACAAGAATACGCCGAACTGCAGTAGGCCCCAATTGATCGTCATTGCTCAATTCCCCTTGGCGAAAGAACAATGACGCGTGAGCGTAAAATTCGCGTGTCGGGGCTTACGGAACGCGTTGCACCGCGATGGTCTTGCGTGGTTTCTGATAGAACTGGTCGCTGACCGTGATCCCGTTTTGCAGAAACATGCCCACGACCGACGTGTAGGTGAAAGTGATCTCGGACATGATCACACTCTCGTTCGGTGGGACGAGCCCGGCGGGCAACGAGATCGAGGCGCCGACCTGACGTGGAGATGTGCGCAGAGCGTCGCTCCAGGCTACGGTGGTGTTGCCCATCGCGTCAGCCTTCACGGAAGTGATCCGGATCGTCGCGTTGTTCGGGTCGAACGGTTGAATCAAAATGCTGAGCGAGGCCATGATATCGTTCATGCCTGAATTGGTGATCTGCGTACTCTGGCCGACCAAATCTGATGCCGTCGCGGCGACCGACGTCACCTTTTGATCGGCTAGGATGTAGTTGCCGATCTCGGCGACACCGAAGTAGGACGTGATCATCACCGGCAACAGCAAGCCGAACTCCACTGCCGACATGCCCGACGCGTCTTTGATAAAGCGTTTGGTGAGGCTCAGCATGACCGTCTCCCAGATCTTAGAACGGTTCGTTTTTGAAGGCGAATGACGCCGTCAACAGGCGGGCGTTGCCGTTCATGTTCACCAGTGTCTGACCGAAGTTCGGCGTGAGCACCGGCCAAGCGTAGAAGGCGCGCACGACGATGATGTCGCCCGCGCCGCCCATATTGAATTGGAAGTTACCGGTCAGATTGCCGTTGGCATCGAGCGCTGCCGGCAGGTTCACGTTGCTGAAGCTGGTGAAGCGGCGGACGTCGATCGCCAAGTGCGCGTCGCACTTGAGCAGCATCGAAATCTGATTGCAGATCAACGTGCGGAACTGAGTCGACGACATATTCGCCGCCTGTGCTTGGCCCGTCTTGATTTGGCGCGCGGCAGCCGAGACGCCGTTCTGAAGCGTCTGCGACGCGTAATAGACCAGCGACGTGTCGATCACCGCGTACAGCAACAGAATGAACGGGATCGCAATGATCGCGAACTCGACCGCCGCCACGCCTTTGTTGGCGCGGCCAAAGCGGTTCAAGAACGTCATGGCGCGCTGTATGATAGCCATCGCAAACCTTCCTCTCGATCCGCGCACATTGCCGAACGGCGTCTAGCCGGGCCCACGCGCATGGAATCTCGGCTCTCGAATCTAAGATAGTCGTCGTGAGGAAATCGTAAGTACAAACAAAAAATTCAGCATGGTTATATTTAGGTAAATCGAAAGAAGAAAGGTTTAATAGAATAAATAACCACGATAAGAGTCTGCGAGTTCAAATTAACACCTGATAAAGACTTGGCCGAGCATAGTCCGCACTGGCGACGAGCGCCCAAGTCCGGGCCTTGCACGCCTTTGGTTTGCCAGCGAGGCGAAAGCTATGAGCACCTTGATCTCTCGCGTCATGTCGCGCTTGCGCGCGTTCACGGGCGCTCGTGACGGCAATGTCGCCATGATCTACGCGCTGTCCCTGATTCCCATCATCGCGGCCACCGGCTCGGCGATCGATCTCTCGCGAGGTATGGTCGTCAAGATGCGATTGGGTGACGCGCTCGACTCGGCGGCTCTCGCCGTCGGCAGTTCCCTCGGTCTCACGTCTTCGCAGATGACGCAGAAGGCGCAGCAATATCTCGACGCGAACTATCCGAGCGGCGCCATCGGGCACATCAGCAATCTGAGTGTGAGTTCATCCGGCCAAGTTGTTACAGTGAGCGCGACCGCAACGGTTGAAACCGCCTTCATGGGCCTTTTCGGCGTCAACTACCTGACTGTGAACTCGAGCGCCGAAGTAACGCGTGACTCGAAGGGCCTCGAAGTTGCGCTTGTGCTCGACAACACAGGCTCGATGGCGCAATCGGGCAAGCTGCAAGCGCTCAAGGATTCCGCAAATACGCTGATCGATACGGTATGGGCGGGCCAAACGACGCCGAGCTACGCGAAAGGCGCGATCGTACCCTTCAGCTTTACCGTCCGCGTCGATACGACGACGTTCGTCAACAATCATTGGGTCGACACGACGGGTCTGTCGTCGATGGCGTCCGTGAACTTCAGCAACAGCCGCTACGCGTTCCAGGTTTGGGCATCGATGTCGAACAAGAGCTGGGGCGGCTGCCTGGAAGCGCGTCCCAACGGCTATGAGGAGCTCGACACCGCACCGACGACAGGCACGCCCGACACGCTGTGGGTGCCGTTCTTCCAGCCGGATGAACCGGACAGTTCGTCGTTTTGGGGCTATAGCGACAACTATTTGAGCGACGGCACGAACAGCTCAAGTGCCGACACCCACCTCAAACGCTATCAAAAGTACAACGGCTCGAGCAGCAATGGCCCGAACAGCGGCTGTGATCTGCTTGCGATTCAGCCGCTGACAAACAACGCTACTACGCTGAAAAGCAAAATCAATGGCATGATCGCGACAGGCAATACGCACGTCAGCCTAGGAGTCGGCTGGGGATGGCGCGTCCTATCGCCGACGCCGCCTTACACCGAAGGCTCGCCCTACGGCGACCCCTATTGGAACAAGGCAATGGTCGTGCTTACTGACGGTACCAACACGATGCCGATGACAAACACCTGGCATCAGTCCAATTACACAGCTTTCAACTATCTGGTGCGCAACAACCTGCTTACCTCCGGTGTCACGCACAGCCAGGGCAACGCCGAATCGGAGCTCGACAACCGCACGGCCACGGTATGTCAGAATGCCAAGGACGCCGGCATCCGCGTCTATTCGATTCTGCTGATGGAGAACTCGAACCGCGCGGTCAATCTGATGCGCAACTGCGCGACGTCGCCGGATCTCTACTTCAACTCTCCGAGTGCGTCCGAGTTGCAGGGTGTCTTCAACGCCATTGCGACAGACCTTTCGAACTTGCGCGTCAGCAAATAGGGAAGTGCTCGATCAGGAGAAAGGCCCGGCCATCGGCCGGGCCTTTTTCATTGACCAGGGAGTGCGCCGCGCCAAAGTGACTTGATCGTCGCCTCGGCCCCCGGACCGAAATTGATCCACGCGGTACGCCGGTTTGTCGTGTCCGAAATGAAGAGCGGGTCGTTGCGGCCGACGTGGCTCGCCAAGTCCTTGCGTATTTGGGAAAAGGGCACGTTCGTGTGCAGCAGCCACACGAAGTGGTTCAGCCGGTAGCTTGAGCCGAGCTTTGCGATGGCGCCCTCGAACGCAATGCTGGAGCCGGTGCGGAGCTCTGCGATAATCACAACCTTCGCCAGTTCCTTCTCGCTGACATCCGACGGCGGCGGTGGCGGCTGTCGGCTGGGGAACAAAGGCGCGAACTGCGTGTGCAAAGAGGCGATCATCCACGGATCGCGATTGCGCATCACCGGCGTATTCGGCGTTACCCGGCCTTCGCGCACGAATCCGGCTACCTGCTCTTCGGTATAGGGCCCGTACGACTTCCCGTCGACCGAGACAAACCAGGAATCAGGTACTGGCGCAGGCGAGATGGCCATCGGCGACGTCCGAACGGAATCTCAAAGTGTCTGTCAGCGTTTGGTGAATGAACCGTTTCGATTTGGCAATAAGCAGTTGAGTTCCAGATTGGGAACAAAAAAAGCCCGGCGCGGCGCGCCGGGCTTCTTTCGTCGAACTCTGGGAGCTTATCTGCCGCCGGAGGAGATCTTGTTGTTCTTGTCGCTGACCTCGGTCTTGCGGTCCGCATCGGTGAGCATCGGCTGGAATTCTGCGTCGCCCTGCGTCAGCGTCCGCTCGCAGCGCGGAGAGCAGGCTAATGTGCGCTGGCCCTGCGCGCCGCGATAGAGCGTCACGACCGAGGTGTTCGACACGCCGACGGTGACGCGGGTGTTCAGAACCTCTTCGCCGTTCGCGTCCAGCGCGACGATATTCGTTTGGCCGAACATGCGGCCGAGCACATAGACCGTCTTTGGGTCGATCATTTGCGCATCCGCGATCGCCGAATTGCCGACGAGTACGGTCTTTGCATCGCGATCGAGCCGTACGACCGATGTCTGGTCGAAGTCGACTTTCATGCTGGAATGAGAGCTGCCGCCGGGCTCGCCGGCCCAAGCGAGAGAAGAAAGGAGTGTGCTGGCCGTGGCGGCAAGCAACGCGGCGCGAATACCCATCGTGGGAATCCTCGTGTGAGGGGATTTTCGAAACGTCCGCCGAAGCCTGGACGAAAGCCATTAAGGATGTCTGAAGCGGATCTGCACGATTTGAGTCTCGCGCGGCGCCGATCGATAAGAGCAAGTCGATCGATCCGATTAATGCGTTGTTGTTCTTAACCCGAGTTTTACTTTGTTGTGGCGGTATAATACTCGGCCTGCATATCGACTTTTACACACTGTTAAGTGTTGGGCATCTATTTTTGCGCGTGGACAGCGTGGGCAAGAAGGCTCGCGCGCCGCAATGTGGTGGTGCAGTGGTGTCAAAAATGGAGGTCTCAATGAGCCGTTTTCTTACGCGTTTTGTGAAGGATGAGTCCGGTGCGACGGCCATCGAGTATGGTCTGATCGCCGCCTCGATCGCGGTTGTGATTATCACCGCGGTTCAGTTGCTGGGTACCAACCTGACAGCGACCTTCAACAGCGTCGCCGGCGCTCTCTAAGAGCAGCGCGCTCAGGTTCGGCGCCGTCAGGAAGCCGAGCTTGCTCTGAGGATACTGCCGTCGGCCGTGCTCAACGGTCGGCGGTTTTTTTTGTTCGTATACTGACGATCAGGTTTGATTAATCCCGCGGTAAGGCATCGCGCCTAGGCTTTGGCTTATGCGGACGGCCTTGTGGCCGCCGGGGGATGCGAGCCAATGATCGAGACGGCATTGTTCATGCTCGTCGGCGCGATAATGATCGCGGCCGCGGCCTATGACGTCCTGACGCTGACGATCCCAAACTGGATCTCGCTCGTTCTTATCGTCCTGTTTCCGTTTCTCGCCTCTGCGGCGGGTCTCGGTTGGCACGAGCTCGGCTGGCACGTCGCAATCGCGGTCATTGCGCTTGCCGCCGGTATCGCGGCCTTTGCTGTCGGCGCCGTAGGCGGCGGCGATGCAAAGCTATTCGCGGCGGTCGCGCTCTACATGGGCCCGCTCGGCATTGCCCCGTATGTGATGACGGTTGCCCTCGCCGGCGGCGTGCTTGCGGCCCTCTTCTTAGTTTTGCATCAACCGGGGATCGAGGAGTGGATGCGGCGCGTGCCGATGTTGGCAACCATCGCCTCGCGTGGCGCGGCCATTCCGTACGGTGTCGCGATCGTAGTTGGTGGGCTGATCGCCTCGACCTCTTCGCATCTCTTCACTCTCGCATCGGTCGCTTGAAGGAAAAAGCGAATGTCGTTCGCAATGAGCAAAGTTGGTTCTGAAATTAACCATAGGTTGATACTCCGCAGGTAAGACGAATGGTTAGAAACCGAAAAATTGCCCGGCTTAGGAGTCGTTTCGCATGAGCATGACGCGGATATTGATACTTGTCGCCGCGCTTGGCGCCGCTGGTCTCGCGGCGTTCCTCGTTCGCGGTCTCGTCGCCGGCGGACCGGCCCCAGCGCAAGCGGTCAACATCGAGACGACGGAAGTTCTCGTCGCCGCCAAGGCGATCCCGGTCGGCAGCAAGATCATGCCGGGCGACCTGAAATGGTCCGGTTGGCCGAAAAACGCGCTCGACCCGAGCTACATGTCTCACGATGCGCAGCCGCAGGCGCTTGAAGATTCGACGAACGGCTTTATCGCACGCGCGCCTTTGTTGCCGGGAGAGCCGGTGACGGGTCAAAAAATCGTCAAGGCTGACGGCGCCGGCTTCATGGCGGCGGTGTTGACCCCGGGCATGCGCGGCGTCTCGGTCAAAGTTTCCGCAGAGATGGGCGCCGGCGGCTTCATTCTTCCGAACGACCGCGTCGACATCATCCTGACGCGCAAGCTCGGCAACGACGATCAGGGCGTGCCTTCCTTCCGCTCGATGACGGTCTTGCGCAGCGTCCGCGTGCTCGCCATCGACCAGACCGCAAAAGAAGACGGCGACTCGAACTCGATCGTCGGCAAGACCGCCACTCTTGAAGTTTCGCCGAAGCAAGCCGAAGTGCTCGCGCTCGCCGAATCGATGGGCGACTTGCATTTATCTTTGCGCAGCTTGTCGACGCCGGATCAGCCGGACGCCGACGGCGACGCCCGCCACGCCTTCGGCGCTGACGACGATGCAAATCAGATCACGGTGTTCCGTTGGGGTGCGCCGTCCCATACGGCCACTGCGGGATCCGCGAAAGAGTAACGGGTGCACCGATGATGTTTCTCCGCCTTTTGACGATTGTTACGGTCGCGTGCAGCGTTGCCCTGCCGGCAGCTGCTGATCCGGGTCGCCATGCGCCCAAGCCGCGTCCCGAGCCCTCGCAGACTTTGGTAATCCGCGCCGGCTCAGGTGGGCCCGCGTCGCGCCATCTCCTATTGCCGCTGCACAAGGCGGCAATCATCGAGTTGCCGGAAGACTCGCGCGACGTGCTCGTGTCGAGTCCGGACATCGTCGACGCCGTCGTACGCACGCCACGCCGCATCTATGTCGTCGGTCTCAAGGTTGGCCAGTCGAATGCGTTCTTCTTCAACGCCGGCGGCAAGCAACTGTTGAACCTAGAGATCGTCGTCGAGCGTGATTTGGACGCGCTGCGCAATCTCATTGGGCGCAGCATCCCCGGTGCCGACGTCAAGGCCGAGATGGTCAACGACAACGTGATCCTGACGGGATCCGTCCGCAGCGCCTCCGACGCCGACGCGGCGAAGGAAATCGCAATTCGCTATGTGACCGAAGCCAACATGGCGCTGCGCAAGGAAGCGGTGGTCAACCGTATCGCCATCCGCGGCGGCGAGCAGGTCATGCTCCGCGTCCGCGTCGCCGAGATGCAGCGCACCCTGTCCAAGCAGTTGGGCGTGGACATTTCGTCCGCCTTTAACATCGGCCGCTCCGTGCCCGTGACGTTGGACAGCGTCAATCCGTTCAGCTTGCTCGGCCAGGCGCTGTCGACGAGCCAGCAATTCAAATTCGGAAGCTTGGCGACCGGCAATTCGGTCGAGGCGACCGTTCAGGCGCTCGAGCGCACCGGCCTTGTCCGCACGCTCGCCCAGCCGAACTTGACGGCGATTTCGGGTGAATCGGCCAAGTTCCTGGCCGGCGGCGAATTCCCCGTACCGACCTCGCGCGATCGCGACGGCAACGTTCAGATCGAGTTCAAGCCCTTCGGTGTTGGCCTCGGCTTCACGCCGGTCGTTCTCTCTGAGGGCCGCATCAGCCTGCACATCTCGACCGAAGTCAGTGAGATCACGGGTGAGAATGCGTTCGTCAGTCAGGGCGGCAGCTTCACCGACTCGAACGGCAACACGCTGACCGTGCCTGGTATCACGATCCCGGGCCTGCGCGTTCGCCGGGCCGAGACCACGGTCGAACTTCCCTCCGGCGGCAGCATGGTCATGGCGGGTCTGCTGCAGCAGTCGATGCGCCAAAACATCGACGGCATTCCCGGTCTGAAGAATCTGCCGATTATCGGCGCGCTCTTCCAGAGCCGCGACTATCAGAACGGCGAAACCGAGCTCGTGGTCATCGTCACCCCGTATCTGGTCGAGCCGACCTCGGCCGAAAATTTGCAAGGGCCGACCGACGGCTTCGCGCCTCCGACGGATGCCGAGACGGTTCTGCTTTCTCGCTTGAATGCGACATACGGCCCAAAGGACGGCAAGCCGCAAGGCTCGCTCAAGGGTCCGATCGGATTCATCGTTCAGTAACGATAGAGGCCTGCCCCACAAGGAATTGGCAATCACACGAAGCTTAGGATGACAGTCATGATTCCGTATGTGCGTCTTCTCGCGATTGGCATGGTGGCGGCCTCTGCTGCCGGCTGCACTGTGCCCATGACGAACGGCGAGGAGCAGAGCATCACGCCGACCGCCAATTTCCCGATCACGGTCGAGCCGCAGGTCGTCACGATGGCGGTCGCCGTCGATGAAGGACTGCAGCGCTTGGCACCGGGTGAGCGCGAAAGGGTTCGCGCCTTCGCCGAACGTTGGAAGACGCGCGGTCAAGGCATGATCAATGCCGCGACGCCGGTCGGCTCGGACAACCGCTCGGCGGCGCTCGCCGGCCTTGACGAAGTCAAGCGGATCTTGCGCCACGCGGGTGTCGATTCCGCAGCGGTCAACGTCTCGTCCTATCGCGCGGACAACAATCACAGCGCCCCGATCACGTTGAGCTTCGTCACGCTCCAAGCCACCGCTCAAGATTGTGGCGGAGACTGGTCGGAGAATCTGGGCTCGTCGCCGCGCAACATGCCCTGGCCCGAGTTCGGTTGCACGACGCAGCACAACTTTGCGGCCCTTGTCGCCAATCCGCGCGATCTGCTTGAGCCGCGCAGCAGTGATCCAGCCGACGACGCGCGCCGCTCGAAGATTCTGGACAACTATCGCAACGGGTCGACGACAGCCGCGCAGAAGACGCAAGACGACAGCGGCAATGTCAGCAATCTGCCGACCGCGTCCCAGTAACGCTTGAGGTCCGAAGGAGCAGCTTAAAATGGCCAAGACGAACGGGACCGAGACACAAGAAGCCTTCGGCGCGTCAGTTCAGGATCGACCTGTACCGCGTATCTCGATCCACGCCTTCTGCGAGTCGCCCGACACCGGTGCGGTCATCCAGCGCGCGGGCCAAGATCGTAGACTCGCGAAAGCACATCTTACCGTTCACATGGGCGGCGTGTTCGGGGCAGTTGAGTATTTCTCCGAATCTTCCACGCCGAACGTGGTGATGGTGGAGACGCGCGAGACCGGTCCCAGCATCCTGCGCGAACTTGAGAAGCTCGCTCACGTTTGCGACCCAGGCACCAAGGTCATCGTCATCGGTCAGACGAACGACATCGTTCTCTATCGCGAGATGATCCGTCAGGGCGTCAATGAATATCTGGTCACGCCGCTAAACCCGCTGCAAATCATCGAAGCGATCGCCACGCTCTATCACAGCCCGGCGGCTGCTCCGATCGGCAAGGTTTTTGCCTTCGTCGGTGCGCGCGGCGGCACGGGTTCGTCGACCGTCGCTCACAACGCGGCTTGGTCGATCGCCGAAGACCTGCACATCTCCACGACGATCACCGATCTCGATGTGCCCTTCGGCACGGCCGGCCTGGATTTCAACCAGGACACGGCGCAAGGCATCGCCGAGGCTCTCGCCAGCCCCGAGCGTTTGGACGACGTCCTGCTCGACCGGCTCTTGATCAAGCACACGAACCACCTGAATCTCTTCGTGGCGCCGGCGCAGCTCGATCGCGACTCGACCTACGCGCCCGAAACCATCGAAACTGTGCTCGACATCGTTCGTCAGGCTGCTCCCTGCGTGGTCGTAGACGTCCCGCATATCTGGGCACCGTGGGTCAAACAGGTGCTCGTCGCTGCCGATGAGATCGTCGTCACCGCGACGCCCGATCTCGCGAGCCTGCGCAACGGCAAGAACATCTACGATCTGCTCAATCAGTCGCGCCCCAACGATCTTCCGTTGAAGGTGGTGCTGAATCAGGTCGGCATTCCGCGCAAGCCCGAAATTCCGGTGAAGGATTTCGCCGAGGCAATGGGAGCCGAGCCCGCGCTCGTGATTCCGTTCGACCCGCAGCTCTTTGCCACGGCCGGAAACAACGGTCAGATGGTCGGCGAGCTCAACGCGCAATCGCGCGCCGCTCAAGCCTTTCGCCAGCTGGCGCAGAAGTTGACCGGTCGCGAGCCTCGTACCGAGCAAAAGCCGACGAGCAAGCTCTCTTTCGATTTTCTGAAGCGCAAGAAGGCCTGATTTAGCCCATGTTCGGTAAGCGCCCCGGAGGAGGAGGAGCAGAAGTCGCGCCGCGCCCTAAGGCGCCGCCGCCGGCTGCTGCCGCGCCGAAGCCAGGCGCGCCGCCGCCGGCTACGCGGGCGCCGAGCCACATGGCGCCGCCGCCCGTGGTGGTCGATTCGCGCTCCGAGCAGTACTACGAGATCAAAACGACGATCTTCAACGCGCTGATCGATACCATCGATTTGGCGCAATTGGCTCAGCTCGACGCCGAGTCCGCGCGCGAAGAAATTCGCGATATCGTCAACGAAATCATCGCCATCAAAAACGTCGTCATGTCGATTGCGGAGCAAGAGCAGCTCCTGCAGGACATCTGCAACGACGTGCTGGGATACGGTCCGCTCGAGCCGCTGCTGGCCCGTGACGACATCGCCGACATCATGGTCAACGGTGCCGAGCGCGTCTTCATCGAAGTCGCGGGCAAGGTGCAGCTGACCAACATCCGCTTCCGCGACAACGCGCAGCTGATGAATATCTGTCAGCGGATCGTCAGCCAAATCGGCCGCCGTGTCGACGAATCCTCGCCGATATGCGACGCGCGCTTGCCCGACGGTTCGCGCGTCAACGTCATCGCGCCGCCGCTTGCGATCGACGGCCCTGCGCTCACAATTCGTAAGTTTAAGAAGGACAAGCTGAAGATGGACGATCTCGTCCGCTTCGGCTCGATCACCAAGGAAGGCGCGACCGTCCTCAACGTCATCGGCAACTCGCGCTGTAACGTCCTGATCTCCGGCGGTACCGGCTCCGGCAAGACGACGCTTCTGAACTGTATGACGGCGTTCATCGAGGTCGACGAGCGCGTCATCACCTGCGAAGACGCCGCCGAGCTTCAATTGCAGCAGCCGCACGTGGTCCGCCTCGAAACGCGTCCGCCCAATCTGGAAGGCGCGGGCGAAATCACCATGCGCGATCTGGTCAAGAACTGTCTGCGTATGCGCCCTGAACGCATCATCGTCGGCGAGGTTCGTGGACCCGAAGCCTTCGACTTGCTGCAGGCGATGAACACCGGTCACGACGGTTCGATGGGTACGCTCCACTCGAACAGCCCGCGCGAAGCTCTGCAGCGTCTCGAATCGATGATCACGATGGGCGGCTACAACCTGCCGTCCAAGACGATCCGCGAAATGATCGTCGGTGCGATCGACGTCGTCGTTCAGGCCGCGCGCCTGCGCGACGGTTCGCGCCGCATAACGCACGTTACCGAGGTGATTGGTCTCGAAGGCGAAGTCGTCATCACGCAGGATCTCTTCCTTTACGAGATCATCGGCGAGGACGACGCCGGCAAGGTCAAAGGACGTCACGCTTCGACTGGTATTTCGCGTCCCGCCTTTTGGGATCGCGCACGCTACTACGGCCGCGAAAAAGAGCTTCTCGACGCACTCGAAGCGGCCGCCGCGAAATAAGGGAGGAGGAGGCGCGACAAGCGCTTCACCACGCCGCTGATGTCACAGACGATGATCATTTTGGCAGTTGCCCTCACCGCGGCTTTGGCTGTCGGCGGTGTCGCCTTCGCTTTCTTCGGCGCCGCGGACACTTCGGCCAGAACGTCGAAGCGCGTCGCCGCCGTCGCAAAGGGTACGGGCCGCGGTGCCGCCAAAGGTGGCGGCGATCCCGTGGGTGCCTCGACGGAGAAGCGGCGCCGCCAAGTCCAGGAGACGCTCAAGGAAATCGAGCGCAAGCAGGAACAGACCAAGGCGAAGGTCACGCTCGCCGCTTTGCTCGATCAGGCCGATTGGAACATCGAGCCGCGCACGTTCTACATGATGACGGGCGGTATCGGCGTCGGCATCGCCATTCTCTTCCTCGTGCTCGGCTACGCCTGGTACACGGCGCTGCTCGCCGGCTTTGCCGTCGGCTTCGGCTTCCCGCGCTGGTTCCTCGGCTTCACCATCAACCGCCGCAAGAACGCCTTCACCAAGGAATTCGCCAACGCGATCGACGTGATCGTGCGCGGCGTCAAGTCGGGTCTGCCGCTTAACGAGTGCTTGAAGATCATCTCGAACGAGGCGCCCGAGCCGGTAGCGCCGGAGTTCAAGGCGATTGTCGAGGGTCAGAAGGTCGGCGTCCCGCTCGAAGACGCGTTGCGCCGCATGTACGAGCGCATGCCGATTCCGGAGGTGAACTTCTTCCAGATCGTGCTGACGATTCAGCAGAAGACCGGCGGTAACCTCGCCGAGACGCTGATGAACCTGTCGAACGTGTTGCGCGACCGTAAGCGCCTGCACGGCAAGATCCGTGCGTTGTCGTCGGAAGCCAAGGCCTCGGCGATGATCATCGGCGCGCTTCCGGTCATCGTCATGATTCTCGTCTATCTGACGACGCCGTCCTACATCGAATTGCTGTTCACGGAGCGGATGGGCAACGTCATGCTCGCTTGCTGCGCAATCTGGATGTCGATCGGTATCGGCGTCATGAAGAAGATGATCAACTTCAAGTACTGAGCTCGCGCGTCATGATGCACTACATCAACCTGATGTTCGATCGCCAGTTCATGGTGACGGCGCTCGCCGCTATTGCAGCCTTTGCCACGATACTGACGCTCGCCTTCCCGCTGCTCGAGAGCGACCGTCTCGGCGCCCGTCTCAAGGCCGTTGCCACGCGCCGCGAAGAGTTGCGCCGCATCGCCCGCGAGCAGATGAACAACAAGAAGGGGTCGCTGCGCACGACGCCCGTCGGCTTCATGAAGCAGACGGTCGAAAGGCTGAACCTGCGCAACCTCCTCGAATCTCCGGGCACGAAGGACAAGCTTTCGCGCGCCGGCTATCGTGGGCAAGCGGCGATCTACACCTTTATGTTCTTCCGCTTCGTAATGCCCTTCGTGGTGTTCGTCGGCGCGCTCATCTATCTCTTTGCGGTGTCCAAGTACTCGATCCCGCCGATCGGCAAGATCGGGATCTCGATCGGCGCCGCGTTCGCGGGCTTCTACCTGCCGGACCTCTATGTGCAGAACGTCATCGACAAGCGCATGGGGTCGGTGATGAAGGCCTTTCCCGACGCTCTCGACTTGCTGCTGATCTGCGTCGAGTCGGGCATGTCGGTCGAAGCGGCGTTCAACAAGGTCGCGCAGGAAGTCGGTTCCGCCTCCGTCGAACTCGCTGAGGAATTCGCGCTCACGACGGCTGAGTTGTCTTACTTGCCGGATCGCCGCCAAGCCTATGAAAATCTCGGCAAACGCTGCGCTCATCCGGGTGTTCGCGCCGTTTGTACCTCGCTCATTCAGGCCGAACGTTACGGTACGCCGCTCGGTACGGCGCTTCGCGTCATGGCTCAGGAAAATCGTGAAATGCGCATGGCCGAAGCGGAGCGCAAGGCCGCGTCGCTGCCCGCGAAGCTGACGGTGCCGATGATCTTGTTCTTCTTGCCGGCGCTCTTCATCGTCATCTTGGGCCCCGCCGCGATCAAGCTGATGAACCTGTAACGAGGGCTCATCGCCGCTCGAATAGGACGCCGCGCTCGGGCCTCGGGCGCGGCGTCTTTCTCTTTGGCGTCTCTCTTGGACGCAGTCCCAAATAGGATCGCGTGCCGACCTCCCTTCGAGCGAAGACTTGGAACGAGCGCGGAGCTAAACGGCTCTTGGTTTTGGAGAAGCCAGTCTCGTTGGCGCGCCGTGTCGGCACGACTCGCCTGATCGACACGCTCCCTGCCGCCTCAACCCAAACAAAAACGCCGCGCTCGATTGAGCGCGGCGTCTGATGCAATCGGATCGAGCGATCAGCGTGCTGCGGCCACGCTGATTTCTTGTGGTCCGCGGAACGGATCCGTCGAGCTGGTTTGCGTACCACTCGTGGTCGTCTGAGCCGGCGCCGCGGCGGCAGCGGGCTTCTCGTCGCTTGTCGGAGCGGTCGCTTGTTTCGGCTGCGCGGGCTTGGCGTCTGCCGGAGCCGATGTCGGCGTTGCCGAGGCTGGGGTCGTCGTGCCCGTCGTGGCTACGGGCTTCAACGTCGCGGGCTTGGTCGTTGCGGGCTTTGCCGGCGGCGTCTCGTCGTCGTCGGCGATCGGCGCCATTGTCACGACTTGCCTTGGCTGTGCCGTCGATGTTGCGGTGGCAGTCGACGTTGTCGATGTCGGCGCAGCGGTCGTGGACGTTGTCGTCGTTGCCGGCGCTTTCGGTGCCGCGGCGGGCTTGGGGGCCGCGGCGGGTTTTGCGACCGGCTCATCCGCGTCGTCCGGAATCGGTGCCATCGTCACGCGCAGCGGGGCAGGCGTTGCAGCCGCGCTGGGTTTGGGCGTCGCTGCCGGGGCAGCGGGCGCCTCGCGTGGCGGCGCCGCCAGCGGCTTCACCTCTACCGCATTCGAAGCCGACAGCTGACTGAGGACCTCGAGATTGTTGTCCGCGTCGGATTTCGGCAGGTCGGTCCGCGCCAGCTGTTCGGCGGCGGCTTTGTCACCCCGGATCGACTCGACCATCGCAAGATTCTGTCGCATTTGCGCCGTCGCGTCCGGCCGCGCGACGAGCATCCGCAAGATCGGCTCGGCCTGATCGACATTGCCGTCGAGCAGGTACGACAGCGCCATGTTCGACTGAACGGCGGCGTTGTTCGGTGACAGATTTAAGGCGGCCAAGTAGTTGTCGCGCGCCTGTGGATGATTGCCGATCTGGTCGAGTGCGACGCCGTAGGCCGAGAGCGTTGACCAATCGTTACCGTCGATCTGCGTGGCTCGGGCCAAGAAGGGAACCGCGTCAGCCGCTCGGCCTGAAGCCGTCAGCGCTTTGCCATATTCGGCCAGGATACGCGCATCGTCTGGGTGGCTCATGACGAAGGTCTTCATCACTGTCACGGCCTGACGGGCACCGCCCATCAGCCTCAGATTGCGGGCGAAATTCACGGCCGCGTCCGTGTCGGTTTTGTTGGCCTCGAACCGCGCGCCCCAATAGGCCGCACCGGCGACATAGTCCTTGCCGTCAGGCTGCGTCATTTCGCGCGGCGAACTCGCCAATTGCGACTCCGACGCTTCACTGCTGTCCATCATCGAAGAGAAGCCGCCGCAGCCCGTGAGCAGCGTCGCAGTCGCCGCGGCAATGGCGAGTTTGCTCGCCGAACGAAGAAGATCGCGGCTCGTTGAACCGGCCATGGGTCAAGTCCTCTAGCATGTGAGCGAGCGCACAGGCGTGCCCGCAGGGTTTTACGAGACCTAATTTCGCCGCAAAGCGGATAACAAATACTTAAGCCTAATCGCGGGTTAAGGGCGCTTTCGTTGAGAGTATCCGAAGCGTATAAATCGAAGGCGTAGCCGGATCGACCAAATGCAGCGTTATCGCAGAGCCGTCGCAGTTTTGATCGGAGTCGCCGCCTTCGTGGTGACTCTTGTTGGCGCGGGCGCACAGACGCCTGAGACTCCGCGCATCGCGTTTCAGATCGCGACCGGCCCCGTCGGCGGAAGCTATTTTCCCGTCGGCGAAGCCTTGGCGCGCATCATTTCATATCCGCCGGGCTTCGGTCGCTGCGAGGACGATCCCAACGCCTGCGGTCCTGTCGGCCTGATCGCATCGGCGCGTTCGACTGATGGCCCCGTCGCCAACATCACGGCGGTTCGCAGCGGGCGCGTCGACTCCGCGCTGGTGCAAGCAGACATTGCAACGCTCGCTTATCGTGGCGCCGGGCCGTTCCGCGCCGCTGGCGCTTTCAAGGATCTGCGCGTTCTCGCCAAGTTGCAAACTGAAACTGTGCATCTCGTTGTATCTGCGCGCGCTCGCGTCAGACGCATCACTGACCTGAAGCACAAGCGCGTCGCCATCGACGATCCGTCGTCCACCACAAATCTGACGGCGCGTTCGATCCTGACCGCTGCCAGAGTAAATCCAAGGCGAGTGAAGCTGTCCTATCAAGGGCCGGCGCAGGCTGCCGCCGATTTGAAGGCAGGAAAGATTGACGCCTTCTTCATTATCGGCGCATCTCCGGTGCGCCTCGTCGACGATCTGGTGAAATCCGGCACTGCAAAACTGCTGCCGATCGACGGCCGTTCGCTCGCCGCGTGGTTGAAGAAGCAGGAGTTTCTGAGCCCGGTCGATCTTCCCGCCGGCACTTACCACGGCACGAAACCTGTCCGCACGGTCTCGGTCAGTGCGCTCTGGGTCGCCACATCGCAACTGCCCGACAAAGTCGCCTACAGCCTGGCGCGCGCACTGTGGAATCCCGCCAACCGTCGGGAGTTCGACAACCTCGGCCCCGTGGGCGCTTCGATCCATCGCGACGGCGCGCTTGTCTCTTCCATCGTTCCGCTGCACCCTGGCGCGGCAAAATTTTACCAGGACGCAGGTCGGCTGCAGAACTAGCGGCCCCACTGGCGCGACGAGAAGTGGCGCGACGAGAAGACCATATGGCCGCTCAGCAATCGTCGCAGCCGATTTCGGCCTATCTCACGCTTCTTATTCTGGGCTTCCTGCCGCTCATCCTGGTCGCGTTGTTTTGGGACGACCTGCCGCACCGCTATATCGTGCAGTGGGGCGCGGGCCGCGTAACGATTACCGGCACGCGCGCGCAGTCCGTGATGATCGTCGCCGTTGCGTGCGCCGGTATCGCGCTCCTCGCCGTCCTCGTCACAGCCATTCAGAACGAGTCGTTCAGAGCATCCGGCATCCGCAGGCTCTTTCTTGCTCTCAATTTTCTGCAGATCGTCACCATTGGTTTGACTTGCGCCATGATCGTCACGGAATCCATCGGCGTGCTTCCCTTCCGCTTGCGCGATGTCGTCCCGGCCAGCGCCGCGCTGATGTTGACGACAGCGGGTTTGCTCTGCTTGCGTGTCGCGAGCGGCGTAGCGACACGTGTCGGCGGGTTCTTTTTTCGCGCCTTCGGATGGCTCTTCATGTTGGCTGCCGTCGGGATTGTTGCCTTGACGACCTTGTTCATAGGCACGCCGCTAAGCGTTGGGGCGATCGCTGCCGCACTCCTTGTCGCCCTCTTGCTCGCGATCCCCGAGCAGCCGTCGCCGGGCTAGTTGCTGCCTTGTTTTCGAGTTGCTTCTTCCTGGGTGGCGCCTTCGGTCCACTCTTTCATCGCCGCCCAGCTCGTGATCGCGTCGGCATAAGCCGCCGCTGTTTCGTCCATCGCAACACCGTAGGTGATGAAGCGCGTCACCACCGGCGCATAGAAGCAATCGGCCAAGCTCAAAGCGCCGAATAGGAAATCGCCGCTTTGTCCGAAGTCGTGCCGGCACTCGCGCCATAGCTGCTGGATGCGTCCGACGTTCCGTTTGGTCTCGTCGCTGAGCGAGTGATTCTCCACGCGCTTCACGATGTTCATCGGGCAGGTGCGGCGCAGATCGGCGAAGCCCGAATGCATCTCGGCCGAAACGCTGCGCGCTCTTGCCCGCGCAAAGGAATCGGCAGGCCACAGATGTGCGCTCGGATGTGTTTCTGCCAAGAATTCGCCGATCGCCAGCGAGTCCCATACCCAGAATGGTGCTTGGCCTGGCCGCGCGATGCTGAGCGAGGGCACCATGCCGGACGGCGATTCCGTGGCGATCTGCGCGCGCTCGGCGTTATGAAAGCTGAACAGTTTCGTCTCGAACGGCACTCCCGTCAGTTTCAGCGCCAGCCAACCGCGCAAGCTCCAGGATGAGAGATTTCGGCTGCCGATCAAAAGTGTGTATGCGTTCGTCATGGCCGTACCATTGCTGGGTTGGAATGCACGCGAGTAGAGTGGCGGTGCGTTTCTGTCGTCAAGGCCGATGCGGGAGTAACAATTGATGGGTGTTAGAGACCTATTCGTCGACGGAGCGGTGCCGGATGCGGTTCCGATCTTCGCGGTATCGCGTTCGACTCTCGACGATGGCTTGCGCGGCGCGCTGGAGCGCTGGTCGTCGTGGATCAAGGCCGCGGAATTCACGGCGCAGGCTGGGCGCGTTTTGCTGCTGCCGGGTTCCGACGGCAACGTCGCCGGCGTCCTCTTTGGTCTTGGCGCCGACGAAGATCCGCTCGCCACCGCGACGCTCTCGGCGACCCTCGCTGCAGGGAACTACCGGCTTGAGAGCGCGCCGCCGGCGCACACGCCCGACCGCGTTGCGCTTGCATGGGCGATGGGTGCCTACGCTTTCCGCCGCTACAAGGGCGACCAGAAGCAGAGCGAGCGAGCGCGGCTGGCGTGGCCTGAGGGCGCGGATCAAGCAAACGTCCTGCGCGTCGCCGACGGTCTGTTTCTCGCACGCGATTTGGTCAACACGCCGTCGAACGACATGGGCCCGCTCGAACTCGAAAAGGCCGCGGCCGAGATTGCCAATTTCTACGGCGCTTCAATCAAAGTGATCGTCGGCGACGATTTGATCGCCAAGAACTATCCGATGATTTACGCGGTCGGTCGCGGCTCAAGCCGCGCGCCGCGCTTGATCGATGTCTCCTGGGGCGACAGCGCCAACCCGCGCGTGACCCTCGTCGGTAAAGGTGTGTGCTTCGATTCCGGCGGCCTCGATCTCAAACCGTCGAGCGCAATGGCGACGATGAAGAAGGACATGGGCGGCAGCGCCGCGGTCCTCGGCCTCGCGCACATGATCATGGACGCGAAGCTTCCCGTCGCGCTTCGCGTCTTGATTCCGGCGGTCGAGAACAGCGTCTCGGGCGATGCCTATCGCCCAGGCGACGTTATCAAGAGCCGCAAGGGGCTGACTGTCGAAGTGGGCAATACCGACGCCGAGGGCCGTCTGGTTCTGGCCGACGCCCTCGCCGAAGCAGATAGCGGTTCTCCCGATCTGTTGCTCTGCATGGCGACGCTGACCGGCGCCGCACGCGTTGCGACAGGGTTCGACCTACCGCCGTTCTTCACCAACGACGATGATTTGGCGAACGACATCATGCGCCACGGCGCTGCCGAGACTGATCCGCTGTGGCGGTTGCCGTTGTGGCGCGGCTATCGCGGATTGATTGAGGGCAAGGTCGCCGACCTCACCAACAATCCGGACAGCGCATACGCCGGCGCGATCACTGCAGCACTTTTCCTCGAGCGTTTTGTCGACAAGGCCAAAAGCTTTGCGCATTTCGACATCGCGGCCTGGAACGATCGCGCCAAGCCGGGCCGTCCTTTGGGCGGCGAAGCGCAAAGCATCCGCGCGCTCTTCGCGATGCTGAGAGCGCGCTACAGCTGAACGAAAGTCAGTGACCGGGCGCCGTCGCCGGCGCCGGCGTCTCGGCCGGAGCCGTCGAACCGGATGCCGGAGGCGTGGCCGGCGCTGCGCCTGGCGCGGCCGGTTGCGGCGTCTCTCCGGGCTGCGGTGCTTGCATCTGGCTGGCGGGTCCTTCGCCGTCGGGGCCGCTCGCTGCCGGAGCCGGCGCGGCTGGTTTTGGCGCCGGAATCGGCAGTGGCGAATCCGATTGGGTCCGCAGCCAGGCGATCAAGTTGATCCGATCTTGCTGCCGCGACAGGCCGGCGAAGGTCATCTTCGTGCCCGGAATGTCTGCGCGTGGGCTGGTCAAGAAGGCATCCAACTCATCGTAGCCCCACGTGCCGCCGGCGCTCTTCATCGCACCCGAATAGCTGAAGCTCGGCTCATGCGCGCGCTTGTTGCCGACGATCCCATAGAGATTCGGACCGATCTTGTTGGGACCGCCCTTCGAGAAGTCGTGGCACTGCAGGCAGCGTTGGTGAACCTTCTCGCCGGCAGCCACGTCGGCCGCTGGCAGCACCGTACCCCAATCGGGTTTTACCTCTGCCGCCGCGGTTGGGCCCGCCGAGGGTGTCTCGGTCGTGGCTACCGTCATGCCGCCGCTCGTCGGCTTTTCCGGCGTCATCAACTCATCGATCAGGATGTTGAGACCGACAACGAACAGCAGAGCCCCAAGCACACCGCCTAAGATCTTGTTCCACTCGAAGGAATCCATCATCACCGATCCATGATAGTGCGGCGGTTGAGCAGGGTGGGCGACGCCGGGCGGCTCCGCCCTGGCCGCGTGAAAGGTGACGGGACAATACTGTCCGACCTTGAGCGGTCATTGCGGCGGAACGTCGCATTTTGACGCTTGTGGAAAGCATCGATCAGAGTGCCGCGATGAGCGAACCGTTGATCCTGATCCCCGCGCGAATGGCATCGACCCGTCTGCCGGGCAAGCCGCTCGCCGATATTCGTGGCGCGCCGATGATCGTGCACGTCTGGCGCCGCGCCGTGGAATCGAAAGCCGGGCGCGTCGCGGTCGCCGCTGCCGAGCCGGAGATCGCGGATGCCGTGCGCAAGGCTGGGGGCGAAGCCGTCCTGACGAAGCCCGATCATCCTTCCGGCTCCGACCGCATCTTCGAGGCGGCGATGAAGCTGGACCCTGAAGGGCGCCACGACATCGTTGTGAATCTTCAGGGCGATCTGCCGACGCTGAATCCGGCCTTGATCACAGCCGTCCTGCAGCCCTTGGCGACGCCGCTGGTCGACATCGCAACCTTGGCCACGCCGATCAAAGTCGAGGCGGAGCGCACAAATCCGAATGTGACCAAAGCCATCATCACTTTCGGGCACGAGCACGACGGCGAGACGGGCCGCGCGCTCTACTTCACGCGCGCGACGGCGCCGTGGGGCGAGGGTCCGCTCTTTCATCACATCGGTATGTACGCCTACCGTCGAAAGGCGCTTGAACACTTCGTGTCGTTGCCGCCGTCGCCGCTCGAAAAGCGCGAGCGGCTCGAGCAGCTCCGCGCGCTCGAAGCGGGTTTGCGCGTCGACGTCCACATCGTCGACACTGTTCCCCTCGGCGTCGATACGCCGGAAGATCTCGAACGGGCCCGAGCGCTGCTCGACCCGAAAGGCAAGAAGAAATCATGAGCGCGAATACGATCGCCTTCCAAGGAGAGCTTGGCGCCAATGGGCATCTCGCCTGCCGCGAGGTCCATCCGGAGATGACGCCGATAGCCTGTCCGACGTTCGAGGAGACCTTTGCCGCGGTCAAGGAAGGCAAGGCGCGCCTCGCGATGATCCCGATCGAGAACTCGGTCTACGGCCGCGTCACCGATATCCATCATCTCCTGCCCGAGTCGGGCCTCTACATCATCGGCGAATATTTTCAACGCGTGCATCATCAGCTCCTTGGCGTCAAAGGCGCGACCATCGAAGGTTTGAAGAGCGTGATGAGCCAGCCGCCGGCGCTTGGCCAGTGCCGCAACATCATCCGCCAGCTTGGATTGAAGATGATCGTCGGCGCGGATACGGCGGGTTCGGCGCGCGAAGTCGCAAAGCAGGGCGACAAGTCGGTCGCTGCCCTGGCCTCGTCGCTTGCAGGTGAGATCTACGGTCTCGACGTTCTGAAAGCCGACGTCGAAGACGCCGCACACAACACGACGCGCTTTTTGCAGATGGCGGCGGAGCCCGACGACGCGGAAATGGGCACCGGTCCCGTGGTCACGACCTTCGTCTTCCGCGTCCGCAACGTTCCGGCCGCGCTCTACAAGGCGATGGGCGGTTTCGCGACCAACAGCGTCAACATGACCAAGCTCGAAAGCTACCAGCTCGAAGGCTCATTCAACGCAACGCAATTCTACGCCGACATCGAAGGCCATCCGGAGGAACGCAACGTTCGCTTAGCGCTCGAGGAGCTGCAGTTCTTCACGACGCATCTGCGCATCCTCGGCGTCTATCCCGCGCATCCTTACCGGCTGCAACTCGCGCAAGGCGGTTGAGGCGCTTAGTGCTTTGCGAGGAAGTGGAACGAACGGTTGAAGCGATCGATCGTTGCTTGCTGTTCGAGCGTCGGCGAGTTGGGCGTGACCACTAAAACCTGATAGACGCGGCCGCCAAAAGAGAAGATCAGCGCCGACGTGGTGCTGGTCTGATCGGCGGCGGCTACCGAGCGCCCCTTGTGTCCGTCACGTGTGACGGTCGTGTCGGTCAGAATCGTGCCGTTGTTCGTGATTCCGTCGGCCGCGCCGTCGACGGCGTTCTCCGGTTGCATCCACGTCTTTGAATAGTCCGCGACCGAAACCACGAACGCGATCGCGCCGCTCGTCGCCATGTATCGCACGCTCGGTGGTCGGATTTTTTCGATATCGTTGGAGCCAGGCGAAGTGGTCGTGTCCGGAGTCCCCGGAAAATCGACTGAGAAAACGCCGTCGGGATCCTTGAATGTTTGCCATTGTTCCGCGGCGCGGGCCGCCGCCGTCGACATCAAAGCGATGAATATTGCGATGATGATACGCATCCGCGCCCCCAAAGATTCCCGGCGCAAAATTGGCCGACCTTCACGTTGGGGAGAAGCGGTGGAATTGTGAAATTTTTGTCAATTCAGAAGGGGCCAGCTATGCCGCGCCGGTCGGGCGCCCATCGACGATCTGATCGAGGTACTCCGACATCCCGTAGCCGACTTTCCCGTCGCAGCGATATTCGGTGAAGCCTTCGGTGATCCGCGTGACGAGTTCGCGTCCGTCTGGTGTCTTGCGCCGATTGCGCAGCGGGATCAGCGACAGCACGCGGCCGTCGACCCGGTAGCGCGCGCCGGATTCGGTCGCGACGGTCGCGCGCAATGCCGTCTGATGCCACGCGTCGTCCCAATCGCTCTCGATCGCGACGTCGGTGACGAGGTCGTAGCGTCCGTCTTTGAGCACCATGCCGCCCTTGCGCGGTTCGCCCGTCTCGCCGGCGACGATCGAGAGCATCATCCCAAAGTCGCGTCCGAAATTCATCGGACACCAGCGATACCAGTTGATCGCCTGCCAATAGCGCGGTCCCCAACTCTTGTCGCGCAGACCGAAACCCGAGACGTCGAATCGCTGGTCGCCCACGGAGAATGTTCCCGACGCGGCGACGTGCTGTTCGTAATGCGCTTTGGCGAAGGATTTTTCGGCCTCGATTTTGAGCGGCGTCCCGTCGGCGTTGACGGTCTCACCGCCGAACATCGGCGCGACGCCCTCGAAGTCGAGCGCGACCGCGCAGGGAAGGACGGGGTTCGATTTGAACGCCTGCGAAGGATCCGCCATCTCCGCCGGGCGATCGAGAACGACGGCATTGCCTTCATATGTCACGCGCAGCCGCTTGAACGGCTCCATGACCTCGATCTTCATGCCGCCCGCGTTCATCGCTTTGTTGTCGGCGATCTTCGGCCGGCCGTACATGAACGCGACGCGTCCACCTGGCAGGTAGAGACAGACGGACATCTCCGCATAGCCCTCGTTCGGACGATTGCCGAGCCGGAACCAGCCTCCGATCTTTTTCGCCGGATCGAAGACGTTGAAATACATGCTCTCGTTATAGTTCGAGGCGGCGTCGGGCGTGTGCGTGTACTCGTCCTGCGGGGCCAAGCGCGTCTTGAGTTTTGCGTTCGCCATGCTTCGCCTCCGGATCAATCCAATTCGATCATGTCAAAGTCGGCCTTGGGCGTCCCGCACAATGGGCAAATCCAATCCGGCGGAATGTCCGCCCAACGTGTACCCGGCGCTATCCCTTCAGCGGGCAATCCCTCGGCCTCACTGTAGATGAAGCCGCAGGTCTGGCACTGCCAAGATTTGTAAGGCTCGCTCATCGCCTTGTTAATGCATGCGATAGCGAATGGGCACCGCTTTCGGTCCGCACACGAAACTGGCTTCCGTCAACTTCGGCGTGCCCGCGATTTCAACCTGCTCCAGCCGCGGCAGCAACTCCTCCCATAAGACCCGCATCTCCATCCGGCCGAGATGCTGCCCGAGGCAGACATGTGCGCCGTAGCCGAAGGCGACGTGTTTGTTCGGCGTGCGCTCGATATCGAATGTGAACGGGTCTTTGAACACGTCTTCGTCTCGGTTGCCGGAAGGATAGGACAGCATGAGCCAATCGCCCTTGGCGATTTTCTTGCCGTGCAATGTCGCGTCGGCCGTCGCGGAGCGCATGAAGTGTTTGACCGGCGTCGCCCAGCGGATCGATTCCTCGAGGAAGCTCGGGATCAACGCTGGATTCGCCTTCAGTTTGCGGAATTGATCGGGATTTTCGGCCAGAGCCCACATGCCGCTCGCCGTCGTGTTAGAGGTCGTATCGTGGCCTGCGGTCGCCGCGATGATGTAGTACGACATCGCCTCGAGATAGCCCAGCGCCTCACCGTTGATCGTGCCGTTGGCGATGACGCTCGCCAAATCGTCGCGCGGCTTGGCGCGCCGGTCTTCCGTCATGGCGTTGAAGTACGTGATGAAGTCGGCGACGACGCCTTGAATCGACTGCAGCGCCGCGTCTGGGTCGGTCAAATTGGCGCCGCTGCGGTTCAAGTCCGGATCGGCGCTGCCGAAGAGCTCCTGAGTCAGCTTCAGCATCCGGGGTTCGTCGATCTCCGGCACACCCATCACTTCCATGATCACATGCAGCGGATAGAGAAAGGCGACGTCACGCGCGAAGTCGCACCGCTCGCCGTGCGCCGCCATGCGGTCGATGAAGCTCTTGGCGATCTCCCGGATGCGCGCCTCGAGCCGCCGCAAGTTCTGCGGCATGAACCAAGACTGCGTCAGCCTGCGGTAGTTGGAGTGGTCCGGGTTGTCCATTTGCACAAGCGAACGCACCAAATGCGGCGAGCCGCCCATCATCGCGCGCACGCGCTTGTCGATCTCGATCGGAACGAGCGTCGTGGAGCGATCGCCGTTGTGAAAGAGATCGTTCTGCCGCTCGACTTCGAGAATGTCGGCGTGTTTGACGACGACCCAGAACGGGTCGAAGCCCTCGGGCTGCGCCTGCTCCATCGGCATCTCTTTGCGCAGCCGAGCGAACGCGTCGTCCACGCGCTTGCCGTCGGCGTAAGCCTTTGGATCCACGATCGTATTGGCGATGTCTTGGGGAATCATGGGTCGGGTCTCTTCGAAATTAAAAGAAGCCTAGGCCGCACACCCGGATTCGCCTTTGACCCAGATCAACGGGAGGCCTTGGGTCCGTGGAGATCGCAGTTCCGCGCATGTCCTTGTCGCTTCCAGCCTATCCCTGTTAGTCAGCGGCAGCGAATGGGAGGATGACATGTCGAGACCGGTCAACGTTCTCTGTGGCGGCGTTCATTTCGGCGAAGGGCCGCGTTGGCACGGCGGCAGGCTCTGGTTCAGTGATTTCTTCGCTCACGCGGTGAAGTCGGTGTCGCTCAAGGGTGACCTGCGTACCGAATTCACGATCGACGACAGACCGTCGGGCCTCGGCTGGATGCCGAACGGCGACCTCATTTTCGTGTCGATGGAAAAGCGCAAGCTCATGCGCCGCGACGCCGCCGGCAAGATCAGTCTCCACGCCGATCTAGGAGGCATCGCCACCTGGTACTGCAACGATATGGTCGTCGATGCGGCGGGCCGCGCATATGTCGGCAACTTCGGCTTCGATCTCGACACGGAGCTTACCAAACGCGGTGCCGAGAGCGTGATCGCCGAGCACGGGACGGCCAAACTTGCGCTTGTCTCGCCGGCGGGCGCGGTGAGCATCGCCGCGAGCGACATGCACTTCCCCAACGGCACCGTGATCACGCCCGACGGCAAGACCTTGATCATCGGCGAGACGTTGGGCGGCTGCTTGACGGCGTTCGATATCGCGGCCGACGGCACGCTGTCGAACCGCCGCGAATGGGCGTCGCTCTGGCCGCGCGTACCGGACGGCATCTGCCTCGACGCGGAAGGTGCGATCTGGATCGCCAACCCCATCGCGCCCGAGTGCGCGCGCATCGCCAAGGGCGGCAAGGTGCTCGAGGTCATCAACACCGAGATGCCCTGCTATGCCTGCATGCTGGGCGGCGACGACGGCAAGACGTTGTTCATGCTGACCGCACCGAGCTCGCTGCCGCATGAGGTTGCGCAAGAAGCCAAGGGCAAGATTCTGATCGCGACGGTCGACGCCCCGCACGCCGGCCGCCCCTAAGTCTTCGGCGGTGCGCGCCTCAGGTGTAGCGCTTTGATGTCCGCTGCTCGAGCGTATCCGCTGCTTGCGTGGGCGTGCCCGCATATCCGGTCAGCCGATCGGCAACGAACGGGTTTGTTCGCCGCTCTTGCCCGAAGGTCGACGTCGGCCCGTGTCCGGGAATGAATGTGATCTCGTCGCCGAGCGGCCAGAGCTTGCTCGTGATCGAGTGGATGAGCTGTTCGTGATTGCCGCGCGGAAAGTCGGTTCGCCCGATCGAGCCCGCGAACAGCACGTCGCCGACGAAGGCGATACGCGCCGCTTGGTTATAGATGACGACGTGGCCGGGCGTGTGTCCGGGCGTGTGCGCGACCCCGAACTTCACGCCTTCGAAGTCGAGCTCTTCGCCGTCCTCGAAATAGCGGTCGGGCGTCACATTGCGCAATCCGCTCAATCCGTAGCGCCCAGCGCTGCTTTCGATCTGATCGAGCCAGAATTGGTCGTCCTTATGCGGGCCTTCGATCTTGACGCCGGTTCGCTCGCGCAAATCGGCCGCTGCACCCGCATGATCGAGATGCCCGTGCGTCAGCCACATGCGCGTCAAGGTCAAATCGAAATGCTTCAGCGCGCCGAGCAGCTTCTCGGCGTCTCCGCCAGGATCGACCAACAGCGCATGCTTCGTCGCCGTGTCCCACACCAGCGAACAATTCTGCTGCAGCGGTGTCACCGGCACGATCCGGACCTGCAGCTTCGGTTGGGTCTGAGCCTCGCTCACTTATCCCGCCTGCTCGATCCAGCTCTTGACCAATTGGTGCGCGATCGCGAGCGGCGGTGGCAGGCGCAGATCAGGCGTGCCGCGCTTCATCAAGGTGTCGCGTATCTCGTTGCGCGTGAACCAGCGCGCGTCCGAAAGCTCGTCCTGCTCGAGCTTGATCTCCGTCGTCAGCGCACGCGCATAGCAGCCGATCATCAGCGACGACGGGTAGGGCCAAGGCTGCGTCGAATGAAACAACACCTCGCCGATCTTGACGCCCGACTCTTCCAGAATCTCGCGCGCGACCGCTTCCTCGATCGTCTCGCCGGGCTCGACGAAGCCCGCAAGCGCCGAATAGAACCCGGCGGGCCACTTCGCTTGGCGCCCGAGCAAACACGCATCGCCGTTGAGTGCCAGCATGATCACGACCGGATCGGTGCGCGGAAAATGCTCCGTATTGCAGGCCTCGCACACGCGCTTATAGCCGGCGTCCGCAAGCACGGTCGCATTGCCGCAATTCGCGCAGAAGCCGTGCCGCTGATGCCAATCGATAACCGACTTCGCTTGCGCCAAGATCGCCGCGTCGCCGGCGTCGATCTCTTCCGCAATGGTGCGCAGATCCGCGAACGTGCCGAGCCCCGCGAGCGCGCCGTCCGCCGCCGGATCCGGCATGCTCGACACGTCGATCGCGAAATGCGCGACATCGTTGTTGATACCCAGAAAGATTGTCGTCGTCCCGGGCCGCATCAGCGCCAATGCCAACTCGGAAGTGATCCAGCCGGCTTCGTGTTTGCCCTCGCGTCCCTTGATCAGAAACGGCATCAGCTTCCACACCGGCATGAACAGCGACCGCTTGTCTGCGAAAGCGGCGGCGAGCCATTCCTTGTCGGCGCGCCGGTGGCTGGCGCGATCCAGTGGGCTGTTGGCGAAAACGTTGGGATTTCGAGGCAAGACCCGCGTCATCCGTCAAATCTCGGCAGTAGTGGAAATCCACAGGGTGGGGATGTCGTCGTTATGCCCCTTGTTCCGCATATTCGCAACGGCGGAAGACGCGGCTTGCAGATTGCCACGCAGGCTCTGATATAGTCCCTTTGGGAGGTTGGCGCGGACGAGTTTCTCGCCAATCCGGTCAGGTCCGGAAGGAAGCAGCCGTAACGAGTTTCGACTCGGGTCGTTGTCGGCCTCCCACCTTGAGAAATCCTTGATGGCGAAGAAAGACACCAAGGGTACGGACGCAAGCCCTGCGGACGCGCCCGAGCTGAAGCTGGACGCGAAGGACCAAGGCGCCTATCGCGTTTTGGCGCGCAAATATCGCCCGCAGACTTTCGACGCGCTCGTCGGCCAGGATGCGATGGTGCGCACGCTCGCGAACGCTTTCGCGGCGAATCGTATCGCGCACGCTTTCATGCTGACTGGCGTCCGGGGCGTCGGCAAAACCACGACCGCGCGCATCATCGCCAAGGCGCTCAACTGCATCGGCAAGGACGGCAAGCGCAAAGAACCGACGATGACACCGTGCGGCGTTTGCGAGCCGTGCAAGGCGATCGCGGAGTCGCGCCACGTTGATGTCCTCGAGATGGACGCGGCCTCGCGCACCGGCATCGACGACATCCGCGAGATCGTCGAGGGCGTGCGCTACGCCCCGGCGGAAGCGCGCTACAAGGTCTACATCATCGACGAAGTTCACATGCTTTCGAAGGCCGCCTTCAACGGCTTGCTCAAAACGCTCGAAGAGCCGCCGCCGCACGTGAAGTTCATTTTTGCGACGACCGAAATTCGCAAAGTGCCGGTCACGGTCCTGTCGCGCTGCCAGCGCTTCGACCTGAAGCGCGTGCCGCTTGACGAGCTCGCAGCCAATCTCGCCTCGATCTGCAAGGCCGAGAAATATCCGGCTGAGGAGGGCGCGTTGCTGTTGATCGCGCGCGCCGCCGAGGGTTCGGTGCGCGATGCGCAATCGCTGCTCGATCAGGCGATGTCTCACGGCGGCGGCGCCGAGATCGAGGAAGAAGCCGTGCGCGCGATGCTCGGTCTTGCCGATCGCTCGCGTGGTCTGACGCTCTTCGATCAGCTGATGCGTGGCGCGATTGCCGAGGCTCTGGCCGAATTCCGTTCCCAATACGATTCGGGCGCCGACCCGCTTTCCATTCTCCAGGACCTCACGCAGATCACACACGAAGTCACGCGCGCCAAGATCGTGCCCGGAGCGGCCGCGCGCGGCGTGCCCGACGCCGACGTGAAGCGCTACGGCGAGCTTGGCGCGAAGCTTTCGGTGCCGCAGCTCGCGCGCGCCTGGCAGCTGTTGCTCAAAGCGCTGCCCGAAGTGCAGGAAGCACCTGACGCTGCAGCCGCAGCCGAGATGGCGCTCGTGCGCATCGCGTACGCGGCCGAGTTGCCGCCGACCGATGCGCTCATCAAAGCGGCCGGCAGCGCCTCGACGACGGCAGCTTCGCGCCCGATGGGCCACGCGGCGCCGGCGGCGCCGCCTTCACCGCCGCCGTTGCGCGCCCAAGCACGCGGCGATGCTGCGCCCGCGCGCGCGCGCGTCGAGCCACAAGAGCAACCCAAAGCCGCACTCGCCGCCGAGCGCATCGACTTGCCGCAAGATTTTCGCGCGCTCGTGGCCCTCATGCGCAACGCGCGTGAGGCGCGCCTCACCTATGCGCTCGAGCACTACGTTCACATCGTGAGCTACGACCGCGGCCGCATCGAAATGCGCGTCGAGCCGGCGGCGCCCGCGACGCTCCCCGGCGACCTGTCCGACAAGCTCGCCAAGCTCACCGGCGCGCGCTGGGTGATCACCGTCTCCGGCGCCGAGGGAGAGCCGACCCTTGCCGAACAAGCCGCCGCTGAGGACGCCTCGCGCCGCGCATCGGCGGCACAAGATCCTTTGCTCAAAGCCGCGCTCGCCGTATTTCCGGGCGCGAAGATCGTCGCGGTGCGCGACCGCGAAATCCCCGAGACCGAATCCGATCCGAGTGATGACGAATGAAGAATTTTTCCGATCTGATGAAGCAGGCGCAACAGCTCCAGCAAAAATTTTCCGAGGCGCAGGAACGTTTGACGCAAGTCGAAGCGGAAGGCCAGTCGGGCGGCGGCATGGTCCGCGTGACGATCAACGGCAAGGGCGTGGCCAAGCGGGTGCAGATCGATCCGACGCTCGCCGACCCCAAGGAAATCGGCATGCTGGAAGATCTTCTCCTCGCGGCCATCAATGACGCGAAGGCGAAGGTCGATGCCAAGTCCGCGGAAGAAATGCAAAAGCTGACCGGCGGATTGCCGCTCCCGCCCGGTTTCAAGCTGTAGCGATGCACCAACCCTGTCATCCCGGGCGCAGTGCAGCACGAAGTGGTGCACTGCTGACCCGGGACCCAGCTTATTCGGGCGAACCTGTAAGCGTGGTCCCGTATCTGCGGAGCAGCGCGGAGTTTACCCCGGGCAAACGCGCAGCGTGCGACCCGGGGCGCCGCACCGCGCACGGGATCACACGCAGCGGAATTGTGAGTTCGTAAATGGTAGCCCCTCTCGCCGGCCCGGAGATTGAGCGTCTCGTACAGCTGTTGTCGAAGCTGCCGGGCTTAGGTCCGCGCTCGGCGCGCCGCGCCGCGTTGGCGTTGCTCAAGAGAAAAGAGACGTTGCTCGAGCCGCTCGCTGCGGCGCTGCAAGAAGCCGCGCGCACGATCAAGACGTGCTCGACCTGCGGCAATCTGGATTCGACAGACCCTTGCGCCGTGTGCGCCGACCCGCGTCGCGACAGCAGCCTGATTTGCGTCGTCGAAGATGTGGCCGATCTTTGGGCTTTGGAGCGCGCGGGCGTTTTCCGCGGCCGCTATCACGTGCTCGGCGGCACGCTCTCGGCCCTCGACGGCCGCGGTCCCGACCAATTGAATTTGGGCTCGCTGGTCGAGCGCGTGCGCAAAGGCGAGATCAAAGAGGTTGTGCTCGGCCTCAACGCGACCGTCGAAGGCCAGACGACCGCGCACTACGTCACGGACCTCATCGCGCCGCTCGGCTTGACGGTGACGCGTCTCGCGCACGGCGTCCCCGTCGGCGGCGAGCTCGACTATCTCGACGAAGGCACGCTCGCTGCCGCCTTTGCTGCCCGCCGCGCGATGTAGCGCCTTGCCTCGCACGCCCCTGACATGGGAAACCGCGAGCAGAAAATTCGCGGGAGCTGCCTCATGTCGAAAGCAATCTGGGCGTTGGACGCAACCGAAACAGCGCGCCTGATCAAAGCGAAGCAGCTCTCGGCGCGCGAAGCCGTTGACGCGCATCTCGAACGTCTGAACGCCGCCAATCCGAAGCTCAATGCCGTCGTGCGCATCCTCGCCGACGAAGCGCGCGCCGAGGCCGATGCCGCGGACAAGGCGATCAAGTCGGGCGCAAACGTTGGCCCGCTGCACGGCGTGCCGATCACCACGAAGATCAACTCGGATCAAACCGGCTGTCCGACCGACAACGGCGTCGTCATGTTCAAGGACCTGATGGCGCGTGAGGACAGTCCGCAAGTCGGCTCCCTGCGCCGCGGCGGCGCCATCGTCATCGGCCGCACGAACTCGCCGGCCTTCGCCATGCGTCTGACGACCGACAACGCTTTGCATGGTCAAACCTGGAATCCCTGGGACAAGGGCATTACGTGCGGCGGCTCGAGCGGTGGCGCAGGTGCATCGCTCGCTGTCGGCATCGGCGCGCTTGCGCAGGGCAACGACATCGGCGGCTCGATCCGCTGGCCGTCCTATTGCAACGGCGTAGCTGGCTTGCGCCCGACCATCGGCCGCGTCCCCGCGCACAATCCGACGGCGACGCTGCCGCGCAACTATGCGGCGCAGTTGATGTCGGTGAACGGTCCGATGGCGCGCTCGGTGCGCGACATCCGCCTCGGTCTGACGTTGATGTCGGCGCGCGACGTGCGTGACCCGGTGTGGGTGCCGACGCCGCTCGAAGGTCCGCCCGTCGCCAACCTCAAGGCGGCGATCGCGATCGACAAGACCCTGCCTGAGGAAACGATCGCCGCCACGCGCCGCGCCGGCAAACATCTGGCATCCGCAGGCTATGGCGTCGAAGAGATCGAGCCGCCCGATCTCAACCGCGTCGCCGAGCTCTGGACCGACATCGGTCTGACCGAAATCGGCGCCGCGCTCAATCCGCTGATCGGCAGCCTCGGCGACGAAGGCATGAAGAAGTCGATGGGTGATTTGTGGGCGGCAAAGGGTCGTTCCGATCTCGGCGTCTACTTGGCGGCGCTGCGCGAGCGCGAGCAAATTCTGATCCGTTGGCAGCAGTTCATGGAGACCTATCCGATCGTGATCCTGCCGGCGTGCGGCGAACTCTCGCTTCCTTACGACATCGACACGCAAGGTCCGTCCGCGCTCGAACGCACGCTGACCGCACACCGCTATCAACTCGTGCTGCCGGTCTTGGGGCTTCCCGGCCTCGCCGTGCCGATGGGAACGGCCAAAGGCTGGCCGATGGGCGTGCAAATCGTTTCGCGTCGCTTCCGCGAAGATCTGATTCTCGCCGCCGGTGAAGTCATCGAAGCGAGCGAACCGCCCATCACGCCGATCGACGTGAAGTGGTAAATCGGCAGTCTGACGTGCCCAGGAAAGCGTTACGCTCCTGGCGCGCGTGACCGGGCCGCCTTGACGAAAAACGGTAGTTCCCCTACGTCCCCGCTATGGCTTTGCGTACGATCATAACAGCGCCCGACCCACGTCTGAAGCTCGTCTCCGACCCGTTGCAGGAGGTGGACGACACCACGCGCCGGCTCATGGATGACATGTTGGAGACGATGTACGACGCGCCGGGGATCGGCCTCGCTGCCGTGCAGATCGGCGTTCCGAAGCGGGTCATCGTCATGGACCTCGCCAAGGAAAAAGAAGGCGAGCCCAAGAAGCCGATGTTCTTCGTGAACCCGAAGCTCATTTGGGCATCGGATGAGAAGGCCATTTGCGAGGAAGGCTGCCTATCGGTGCCCGATCTCTATGAAGAGGTTGAACGGCCCGCGCGCGTGAAGGTGTCCTACGTCGACTATTTCGGCAAAGATCAGCAGCTCGATGCCGACGGCATGTTGGCTGTGTGCCTGCAGCACGAGATGGATCATCTGGAGGGCACGCTCTTCATCGATCATCTCTCGCGGCTAAAGCGCGAAATGATGCTGAAGAAGCTGATCAAGGCCCGCAAAGCCGCCGAGCGCGAAGTCGCGGAGTAGGCGAGGGCTCGGTCCCGCGCTAGAACACGCTCATGACCTCGTTGCGCCTCGCCTTCATGGGAACGCCCGATTTCGCGGTGCCGACGCTCGAAGCCCTGCTCGCGCACGGACACGACATCGCCGCCGTCTATACGCAGCCGCCGCGCCCCTCGGGCCGTGGGCACAAACTGCAGCCTTCGCCCGTTCAGCGCGCGGCGACGAAGCACGGGCTGACCGTGCACGCGCCGGCGACCTTGCGAAACGAACAGGAGCAAGAAGCCTTTCGCGCGCTCGGTTTGGATGCGGCGATCGTCGTCGCCTACGGCTTGATCCTGCCGCGTGCGATTCTCGATGCGCCGGCGTTCGGCTGTTTCAACCTGCACGGCTCGCTCCTGCCGCGCTGGCGCGGCGCCGCACCGATGCAGCGTGCGATCATGGCCGGCGACACCAAGACCGGCGCCATGGTCATGCGCATGGAAGAGGGTCTCGACACGGGCCCCGTGCTCGCGACGTGGCGCACGCCGCTGACCGATGAAATGACCGCAGGCGATCTGCATGATTTGCTCTCGGTCGAAGGCGCAAAGCTGATGGCGGAGACCGTCGACAGGCTTGCGCGCGGCGCGGTCACCGAGGAGCCGCAACTCGACGGCGTCACCTACGCCAAGAAGATCACGGTTGAAGAAGCGCGCATCGATTGGACGAGGCCGGCACACGACGTGCTGCGCCACATCCACGGTCTCAATCCGGCGCCGGGCGCCTGGACGATGGCAGGCGACACAAGGCTCAAGCTCCTGCGCGTGCGCGAATCCAAGGCACGCGGTCAGCCTGGCGAGATCGTGGGCGCGCTGACCGTCGCCTGCGGTACCGGCTCTATCGATGTCGTCGAATTGCAGCGCGCCGGCCGCGAGGTACAAACCGCCGACGCCTTCCTGCGCGGCTTCGATCTGCCGAAGGGCGCACGGCTTGTCTGATGGCTCGCTGGAAGCTCACGCTCGAATATGACGGCGGCCCCTTCGCAGGCTGGCAGCGCCAGGAGAACGCTCCGTCGATTCAGGCCTCGCTCGAAGACGCGATCCGAAAACTCTCCGGCGAGACCGTGACGGTGACCGGCGCGGGCCGCACCGACGCCGGTGTCCACGCCCTCGGCCAAGTCGCGCACGCCGACATCGCAAAGCCGATGGCGGCGGATAAGATGCGCGATGCATTGAACGCGCACCTGCGTCCCGCGCCGATCGCCGTGCTTCGCGCCGAAGAAGCCGCGCCCGAGTTTCACGCGCGCTTCGACGCCACCGCGCGCCACTATCTCTATCGCATCGTCAATCGACGCAGCCCGCTGACGCTCGAGCGTGGCCACGCTTGGCAAGTTCAAATCGCGCTCGCCGCCGAGGCGATGCACGAAAGCGCGCAGCATCTCATCGGCAATCACGACTTCACCACCTTCCGCGCCGCCGAGTGCCAGGCCAAGTCGCCGGTGAAGACGCTCGACAGGCTCGACGTCAGCAGGCGCGGCGAAGAGATCGAGATCGCGGCCTCCGCGCGCTCGTTCCTGCACCATCAAGTGCGCTCGATGGTCGGCAGCCTGAAACTCGTCGGCGAAGGCAAATGGCGGCCGCGCGACATGAAGCGCGCGCTCGAAGCCCGCGACCGCACGCAATGCGGTCCGGTCGCCCCTGCCGACGGCCTCTACCTCGTCCGCGTCGACTACGGCCTGAAGCCGTCGAGCTCGGCCTGAGCTCTACCGTGCGTCATGGCGACCGCGAGCGCTGACTGCTATGAATGAGCAGCGGCGGAGGCCAGGCCCATGACGTCTGCAACCAATCTCGGTGATCAGCTCCTCTATCACGAAGGCAATCGCCGCCTGCAGGATCAGTTCGAAAGCCGGCGCATCGCCGATCGGCTGGCCGAGGTGACGCTTCGCACCGCCTTCACCGATGACGACAAGGCGTTTATCGAAAGTGCGCCGTTCTTCTTCCTCGCGACGGCCGACGCCGAGGGGCATCCCGACTGCTCCTTCAAGGGCGGCATCCCCGGCTTCGTGCGCGTCACCGGACCGAGCGAGCTAGCCTTCCCCGACTACGACGGCAACGGCATGTTCAAGAGCCTCGGCAACGTCGTCATCAATCCGAACGTCGGACTGCTCTTCATCGCCATGGGCGAGAAGCCCCGGCGCCTGCGCGTCAACGGCAGCGCCGCGGTCAGCCGCGACGACGCGTTGATGCAGAGCTTCGCCGGCGCGCAGATGCTCGTGCGCGTGAGCGCGCGGGCGATCTTCCCCAATTGCCCGCGCTACGTCCCAGGTGGGGACGGCCCCTCGCCATATTGTCCACGCCCGGGTGAAGAGCCGGTCGAGCCGGCATGGAAGACGTTCGACGTCTTCAAGGATTACGTCCACCCGCGCCAACCGACCCCGAAGTGATCGCCTAGGGCGCGAGGTCGATCAGCTCGACCTGATCGGGCGCGATGGCATTGCCGAGGAATTGGCTGCCGACGCGCGCGAAGCGTTCGGCAGCATCCGTTGCCAGGAAGAGCGCGCGCTCAGCCGGGCCTTTGCGCTGCAAGCCGTGCTCGTCGAGTAGCCGCGCAACTTCGCGCGCGGTCGTCTCTGCGCTGTCGACGAGCGTGACGCCGCCGCCTGCTGCCTTCGCGATGGCTTTGGCAAGGAGCGGAAAGTGGGTGCAGCCGAGCACGAGCGTGTCGGGCGCGTTCTGCTGCGCGAACATATCGCTCAGATAACGGCGGGCCGCGCTCTCCGGCACGTCGCCCTCCGTCCAGCCTTCTTCCGCCAGCGCCACGAATAGCGGGCACGCCTTCTGCTCGACCTTGGCGTCGGCCTTCAGCGCGTGGATCGCGCGTACATAGGCGCCGCCTCGCACGGTGCCTTCGGTCGCAATGACCGCGATGCGTCCGTTGCGCGTGGCGTCGATCGCGGCTCGTGCGCCGGGTTCGACAACGCCGATCACCGGCACGGGTGAAAGGGCGGCGGTCAGAACCGGCAGCGCCACCGCCGAAGCGGTATTGCACGCCACCACGATCAGCTTGACGTCGAAGCGCATCAGCGCGTGCGTCGCCTGCACCGCGTAGCGCGACACGGTCTCCGCGCTCTTGGTGCCGTAGGGCAGGCGCGCGGTGTCGCCGAGGTATACGAGATGCTCATGCGGCAGCAGCTTGGCGATCGCCGCCGTCACCGTCAGTCCGCCGACACCGGAGTCGAAGATACCGATCTGCCGGTTATCCATTCTGCCCGGCCAGCCATCCGCCGAACGCGTCGACGCCGAACACGATGAAGAAGAAGAGGATCACGTTGATCGCGGCAATCGCCATGGCTGTCGACGAATCGCTCTGCAGTGCCGCGCCAGCCAAGAAGAAACGGTAATAGATGGAAAAGCCGAAGATCGTGAACAGCAGCGCGACGGTCGGGAACGCGCCGATGATCCCGAGGCCGAAGAACGCCAACGGAACGTTGAACAGCGCCATCAGCAGGAGGGCGCTCCAATTGTACGTGATGATCAACGCGCTGAACCGCTGCGTTTGATTCAAGAAGCGCAGGATCAACAGCGCCGCCAACGGAAACGCGAACCACAGCAGCAAATACATCAAAGTGCTCAGTGCAAAGTCCCGCGCGCCGAACTCCAGATCGGTTGCGTCGAACTTGTGTCCGGCCTCAGTGGCGACACTGATGACCATGAAGCGCCAGCCCGAGAGGAAGATTGCGAAGAGCGGCGCACCGACGATCATCGCCGTGAACGAGCGGAAGAAGCCATCGGCGGTCATGTCGAGGCGCGAGAGCGCCCCGCTGTCGCGCAGCGCCAGCCGCAATGTCGCCTCGATCGACCGTTGAACGTATGCGAGACCGCCGCTCATCCCCTCACCTTGGCGAAGTAGGCCGTCAGCAATTCCTCATAGATGCGGGTCAGCTTCTCGAGATCCGCGAGGCTGACGCATTCATCCACCTTGTGCATCGTCGTGCCGGCGAGCCCGAGCTCCGCAACCGGACAATGCGCACGAATGAAGCGCGCGTCGGAGGTGCCGCCGGTGGTCGAAAACTTCGGCCGCTGATTGGTCGCGTGCTGCACCGCCTCGCCAATGACCTCGGTGAATTCGCCTTCGGGCGTGAGGAACGGATGCGCGCCGCGCGTGAAGACAACGTCCGCCTTGAGCCCGAGCGGTTGCATCGCCGCACTGACTTCCTTGTTGATCCAATCCTCTAAGCTTTCGGCCGTGTGCTCCGTATTGAAGCGGATATTGAACACGGCTTTCGCCTGCGCCGGAATGACGTTGGTCGCGGGATTGCCGATATCGATCGTCGTCACTTCCAGATTCGATGCCTGGAATTGTGCATTGCCGTTGTCCAGCTTGCGCGCGATCAGCCGCTGCAAAGCGTTGACCAATCCGGGCACGGGGTTCTTCGCGCGCTCCGGGTAGCCGACATGTCCTTGCACGCCGGTGACGGTGACGACGCCCGTGAGGCTGCCGCGCCGTCCGATTTTCACCGTGTCGCCGGCCGAGAACTCGCTCGTCGGCTCGCCGACGATGCAGTGATCGATGCGTTCGCCGCGCGCCTTCAGCTCTTCGAGCACGCGCGCCGTGCCGTCGATTGCCGGCCCTTCTTCGTCGCCCGTGATCAACAGGCTCACCGACCCGGCGAACGGCGCCTTTGCGCGAGACACCGCCGCGATGAACGCCGCGATCGCGCTCTTCATGTCGGCCGCGCCGCGCCCGAACAAAGTGCCGTCCGCAACCGTCGCGTCGAACGGCTGAAACCGCCAGGTCGACGTATCGCCGGGCGGCACGACGTCGGTGTGTCCGGCGAAGCAGAAGTTGGGCGAGGCCTTGCCCAAGCGGGCGTAGAGATTTTCGATTCTGGGCCCTGCTGTTTGCGACGGCATGCGCCAGCACTCGAAGCCGAGTTCGCCGAGCGCGCGCTCCAGCAGAGCGATGCAACCGTCGTCGTTCGGCGTGACGCTACGGCAGCGGATCAACGCCTGCGCCAACGGCAGCGGATCGGCGTAACGCTCCGGCGCTTGTGTTTTCATGAGCGCGATTTAGAACCGTGAGCCATAGCCGGTCAATCAGACCACGAACAGATTAACGCGCGAGGGATCATGGGCAACCGACTTGAGGGCAAGGTAGCGGTCGTCACAGGCGCCGCTTCCGGTATCGGCCGCGGTACCGTCGAGTTGTTCGTGCGGGAAGGCGCGCGTGTCGTCGCCGCCGACGTCCAGGACGACAAAGGGGCCCGTATCGAGGAGGAGCTGGGCAAGGCTGTACGCTACGTACGCTGCGACGTTTACGATGAAGCGCAGATTAAGAACGCGATCGACGTCGCCGTGAAGTCCTTCGGCAAGCTCGATTGCCTCTTCAACAACGCGGGGACCGGCGGCGCACTGGAGAATGTCGACACGGTCACCGCCGAAGGATTCGATGCGGTGATGCATCTTCACGTGCGCGCCGCGCTCTTCGGCATCAAGCACGCGATCCCCGCCATGAAGACGAGCGGCGGCTCGATCATCTCGACCGCTTCCGTCGCCGGCATTCAGCACGGCTTCGGCCCGCTCCTCTATTCGATCGCCAAAGGCGCCATCGTTCACATGACGCGCGTAGCGTCGGGCCAGCTGGCACCCATGGGCATCCGCATCAACTGCATCTGCCCGGGCCTCATCGCGACGCCGATCTTCGCGAAGGGCATCGGACTTGCCACGCAAGTCGCCGATCAAACGATTACGGCCGTGGCTGCGGCGGCAACGAACTCGCAGCCCATCGCCAAACCCGGCATGCCCGAAGACATCGCCGAGGCGGCGCTCTATCTCGCGAGCGACGGCTCGAAATTCGTGACCGGTCAAGCGCTCGTCGTCGACGGCGGCTTGACCATCGGCCCCACGGGCGAGCGCCAAGTCCAGGTCTTCGCGCCCATCATGCAGGCGATGGGCATCGATCCCGAAATCCTGGGGCAACTCCTGCAGCCGAAGACATAGGTCGCTCGCGAGGCGCCTTTCTTATCGCCGCGCGGTTCGCACGCCGTCGAGAAAGAGCGTCAGATATTGCTCGATGACTTTATTTAGCGGCGTCGGCCCCTTCGGGTCGAACCAGCGCGCGAGACCGTTGAACGCGTCGAACATCGCGAACACGAGCAGCCGGTCGTCGCAGCGCTTGATCGAGCCATCCTTGATCCCGTCGGTCACGATCGCGCGCACCATCGTGTTGATCGCGCGCCGGCCAGTGACGGTTCGATTGCGCATCCGCTGCACGTAATCGCGCGGGCTCGTCAGCACCAGGCAGCGGCCGAAATCCTCGCAGATCATCTCGCCGTAGGCGCGGAAGAACTGTTTCAACCGCTCGAGCCCGGAGAGCGCCTTGTCGGGCCGGCCGAGCGCCGTCTCCAATTCTTCGAGCGCGAGCTGCGCGCAGGCGAAGAGGATCTCGTCCTTGCTGCGCACGTAATAGTAGAGCGCGGGCTTGGTCACACCAAGCTCGTCGGCCACGTCCTCCAGTGTCGCGATCTGAAACCCTTTGGTGTTGAACACCCGGGCGGCGGTTTGCAGCACTTCGAACCGGCGCTGATCGAATTTCTCGCGCGAGCCCGTGCTGCCGCGCGGTCGGCCCCGTGTCCGCTCTGGCGAAACCCGCGATTTCGTAGCGGTACCCGACATCAAAGATCCCGACGCAATCCTCTTGACAGCCGACCTTTGCATAATTTTTACTTACCGGACAGAAGAAAATAATTCAGGTGGAAACGCGGCTGTGCACGACGCCAGGTGGATGACCGAAGACTTGCGCCTGCTCAGCGACGGCGCGCGCCGTTTCCTTGAGCGTGAGTTGGTTCCGCACGCCGAAGAGTGGGAACGCGCGGGCGTCGTCAGCCGCGACGCATGGCGCAAAGCGGGTGAGGCTGGTCTCCTCTGCGCCAGTATTCCTGAGGAGTACGGTGGCGGTGGCGGCACGCGCGGCCACGATCTGGTTATCGCATCCGAGATTTCGCGCGCAGGCCTCGGCGGCGGCTTCGGCACGGGCGCCGGCGTGCACTCGACCATCGTCGCGCATTACGTGTTCGCCTACGGCACTGAGGAGCAGAAGCGGCGCTGGCTGCCCGCGATGGCGCAGGGCCGAATGATCGGCGCCATCGCCATGACGGAGCCCGGCACCGGCTCGGATCTCCAATCCGTGCGCACGACGGCGCGGCGCAACGGCGACGCTTACATTGTGAACGGGCAGAAGACCTTCATCACCAACGGCCAGAACGCCGATCTCGTCATCGTGGTTGCCAAAACCGATCCGGCCGCGCGCAGCCACGGTATCTCGCTCGTCGTCGTCGAGACGGCCGAGGCGCAAGGCTTCCGCCGCGGTCGCAACCTCGACAAGATCGGCATGCATGCGCAGGACACGTCGGAGCTGTTCTTCGACGAAGTGCGCGTGCCCGTCGAAAATCTTCTTGGCGGAACCGAGGGGCAGGGTTTCGCGCAGCTCATGGTCCAGCTCGCATGGGAGCGCTTGTCCTGCGCGCATGGCGCGGTCGTCGCGATGGAGCGCGCGGTCGAGCTGACGAGCGCCTATGTCAAAGAGCGCACGGCCTTCGGCAAGAAACTGCTCGACTTTCAGAACACACAGTTCAAGCTGGCCGAAGCCAAAACCCAAGCCGTCGTCGCGCGCACCTTCGTCGACGACCTGATTGTGCGTCTGCTCGGCGGCACGCTCGACCCGACGACGGCGGCGATGGCAAAGTGGTGGACGACGGAGACGAACTGCCGCGTCGTCGATGAGTGCCTGCAACTCTTCGGCGGCTACGGCTACATGACCGAGTATCCGATCGCGCGTTTGTGGGCCGACGCTCGCGTACAGAAGATTTTCGCCGGCACCAACGAAATCATGAAGCTGTTGATCGCGCGCACGCTCTGACGCGCGGCGGTATTCGAAATTTAGGCAAGGAGGAAATGAAAATGACAGGCAAAGCCCAAGTCGCAGGCGTCGGCATGATCCCTTTCACCAAACCCGGCGCGAGCGAAAGTTACGATGTCATGGGCGCGAACGCCGTGAGCATCGCGCTCAAAGACGCCGATCTGACCTACGACAAGATTCAACAGGCCTATGTCGGCTACGTCTACGGCGACTCGACCTGCGGTCAGTCGGCGCTTTATCCGGTCGGCCTCACCGGCATTCCGATCGTCAACGTCAACAACAATTGCTCAACCGGTTCGACTGCGCTCTTTCTCGCGCGTCAAGCGGTTGAGAGCGGCGCCGTCGATTGTGCCCTTGCGCTGGGTTTTGAGCAGATGAACCCGGGCGCGCTCGGCTCGAGCTTCAGAGACCGCAAACCGCCGATGGCGATGCACACAGCCGGCATGCTGCGCGCGCAAGGCTATGACAAGAACGCCCCCGGCGCCGCGCAATATTTCGGCGGCGCGGGCCGCGAGTATTCCGAGAAATACGGTACCAAGGCCGAGACCTTCGCCAAGATCTCCGAAAAAGCGCGCAAGCACGCCGCCAACAATCCCTTCGCCATCTTCCGCGATCCGCTGACGGTCGAGGAGATCATGGCCTCGAAACACATCTTCGGACCGCTGACGCGCTATCAGTGCTGCCCGCCGACCTGCGGCGCCGCAGCGGCGATCGTCGTCTCGCCCGCCTTCGCCAAGAAGCACGGGATCAAGGGCGTCGAGATCGCGGCGCAGACGATGACGACCGACACCCAGAAAGCCTTCGACGGCGATTCGATGATCCACCTCATCGGCTACGACATGGCTCGCGACGCCGCGAACTATGTCTATGAGAAGTCGGGCATCGGCCCCGACGAGGTCGACGTCGTCGAACTGCACGATTGCTTCACCGCCAACGAGCTTCTGACCTACGAGGCGTTGCAGTTGACGGGCGAGGGCACGGCCGAGAAGTTCATTTGGGACGGCGACAACAGCTACGGCGGCAAGGTCGTGACCAATCCGTCCGGCGGCCTTCTGTCGAAGGGTCATCCGCTCGGCGCAACCGGCCTCGCGCAATGCACGGAGCTCGTGTGGCAGCTCCGCGGCAAAGCCGACAAGCGCCAGGTCGACGGCGCCAAGGTTGCGCTCCAGCACAATCTTGGGCTGGGCGGCGCCTGCGTCGTCACCATGTACCGCGCCTAAAGGAGAAGCACGATGATCGATAAGAAATTCATCGGCACGGAATCGCCGCCGGTCTCGATCGAAGTGGAGAAATATCCGATCCGCCTCTTCGCGCTGTCGATCGGCGAGACCAATCCGATCCACACCGATGAAGCGGCCGCCAAGGCCGCGGGCTACGCCTCGCTCGTCGCGCCGCCGACCTACGCCTTCTGTTTGAACAGCATGGCAGCCCAAGGCGGCGGCGCTCGTAACACGCTCTATCAGGACATGGGCGTGAACATGGCGCGCGTTCTCCACGGCGAGCAGAGCTTCACCTATCACAAGCCCATCGTCGCCGGTGACGTTCTGACCTTCCGCCCGAAGATCGTCGACATCTACGACAAGAAGAACGGCACCCTCGACTTCATCGTCCAGGAGACGGCGGTGACCAATCAACGCGGCGAGCGCGTGGTCGACACGCGCACAGTCATCGTCGTGCGCAACTAGAGGAGAGCGAACATGAGCTTACCCAAATTCGATTCGCTCAAGGTCGGCGACACGATTCCGGTGCTGACGACGAAGCCGATCTCGCGCACGACGCTCGCGCTCTATTGCGGCGGCTCGGGTGATCACAATCCGCTCCACGTCGATACCGACTTCGCCAAGAAGGCGGGCCTGCCCGACGTTATCGCGCACGGCATGCTGTCGATGGCTTATCTGGGTCGTGCCGTCACCAACTGGGTGCCGCAGAACCGCCTCCGCAGCTACAGCGTTCGCTTCGCCGCGATGACGCAAGTCCACGATGTCGTGACTTGTTCCGGCCGTATCGCCGAGAAGATGACCGTCGACGGCGAGAACCGCGTGCGCCTCGAACTCGAAGCCAAAACACAAGGCGGCACGGTCACGCTGCAAGGCGATGCCGTCGTCGCGCTATAGGGAGAACCGAAATGGCAAAAGGAAAACTCGACGGCAAAGTCGCGCTCGTCACCGGCTCGGGCCGCGGCATCGGCCAAGCGATCGCCTTGAAGCTTGCGAGCGAAGGCGCGCGCGTCGTCGTCAACGATCTCGACGCGGGACCTGCCGAGGAAACGGCGCACGCGATCTCGAAGCTCGGTAGTGAGGCGGCGGTTTGCGCCGGCAGCGTCGCACAAGCCGATTTTGGCGATCGCTTCGTCAAGACCGCGCTCGATCGCTTCGGCGGTCTCGACATCATCGTCAACAACGCGGGCTACACCTGGGACAATGTCATCCAAAAGATGACCGACGAGCAGTTCCAAGCGATGATCGACGTTCACTTGATGGGCCCGTTCCGCATCCTGCGTGCCGCCGCCGAACCGATCCGCATCTTCGCCAAGAAAGAAGCGGACGAAGGTCGCGAAAACTTCCGCAAGGTCGTGAACATCTCCTCGATTGCCGGCACCGGCGGCAATCCGGGCCAAGCGAACTACTCCTCCGCCAAGATGGCGATCTTGGGGTTGACCAAGACGCTGTCGAAGGAATGGGGCCGCTACAAAGTCAACGTCAACGCGGTCGCCTACGGCTACATCCAGACGCGCTTGACGCAGCCGCTGCAGAACGAAGAGGCGACGATCAACGTCGAGGGCCGCGAGATCAAAGTCGGCGTGCAAGCCGCCGGCCTGCAGATGATGAGCCGTATGATCCCGATCGGCCGCGGCGGCACGCCGGAGGAAGCGGCGGGCGCTGTCTATCTCTTCTGCATTCCCGAATCGAACTACGTCTCGGGCCAGACGATCGTGTGCGGCGGCGGTTATGGCCAGGTCTTCTGAGCAGGTTCTCTAGATGCATCTGACGCAAGGCCTGCACCGTGCCGTTCAAACACGCGGTCGCGAAACCGCGACGATCTTCGGCGACCGCCGCAGAACGTGGAGCGAGCTGCGCGACCGCGTGGCTCGCCTTGCCGCGGCACTCGTCGCGCGCGGCTTGAAGCCGGGCGACCGCGTCGGCGTGATCTCGCTCAACAGCGATCGCTTCGTGGAAGCGTACTTCGCGACCTGGTGGGCGGGCGGCGTCATCATGCCGTCGAACACGCGTTGGGCCGTCCCCGAGCACAACTACGCGCTCGCCGACAGCGGCACCACGATCCTGTTGCTGGATCGCAATTTCGCAAAACTGCTGCCGGAGCTCGCGGCCGCCAATGAATTCCGCGCCGTGATCCTCCTCGACGACGGCGAAGCGCCGCCCGGCACGGAATCCGTCGACGCGATCATCGCGTCGTCGCAGCCGATGCCCGACACCTGCGGCAACGGCAACGAGCTCGCGGGGCTGTTCTACACTGGCGGCACGACGGGCCGTTCGAAGGGCGTGATGCTGAGCCACGACAGCCTCATCTCGAACTTTCTCTGCGCCAGCGGCATGCTGCCCTACAGCAGCGAGCCGATCTTTCTGCATTCGCCGCCGATGTTTCACTTGGCCGACGCCGCCGCTGTGATCGGCGTGACGATGCGCGCCGGCCAGCACGTCGTCATCCCCTTTTTCAGCCCGGAGAACGTCGTCAAGGCGATCGAACGCCACCGCTGCACCGATGCCGTCTTCGTGCCGACGATGTTCGCCATGCTGCGCGATTATCTCGCCGCGCATCCGGCCGACCTCACCAGCATGCGTCACATCCGCTACGGTGCATCGCCGATCTCCGAGACGCTGCTGCGCGATGCGATGGCGATGTTTCCGAATGCCGAGTTCGCCCAAGCCTACGGCCAGACCGAACTCTCGCCCGCCGCCACCGCGCTCGAGTGGCGCTTCCACAAGGAGCGAAACGGCAAGTCGTATCTGCGCTCCGCCGGCCGCGCGATCTTCGGCATCGATGTGCGCATCGTCGACGAGGAGATGCGCGAATGCCCGACGGGCACCGTCGGCGAAATCGCTGTGCGCAGCCCCGGCAATATGCTCGGCTACTGGAATCAGCCGGAACTCACGGAACGCACGATTGTCGACGGCTGGGTTCGCACGGGCGATGCCGGCTACATGGACGAGGAAGGCTTCGTCTATCTCGTCGATCGCGTGAAGGACATGATCGTCTCGGGCGGCGAGAACGTCTATTCGGCCGAGGTCGAGAACGCGCTCGCCTCACATCCCGCGGTCGCCGAGTGCGCCGTCATCGGTGTCCCCGACGACAAATGGGGCGAGCGTGTGCACGCGATCGTGCGCCTCAAAGCCGACGCGCGCGCGAGCGAGACCGAGCTTATCGATCACTGCAAGAGAGCGATCGCGGGATACAAATGCCCGCGCTCGGTGGAATTGCGCGCCGAACCTCTTCCGCTCTCCGGCGCCGGAAAGATTCTAAAAACAGACCTACGTGCGCCCTATTGGGTCGGCCATTCCCGCCGGGTCAATTGAGCGGACGCGCCGCCCCGGTCTAATCGCGCAGCAATTCGTTGATGCTCGTCTTCGAACGCGTGCGTTCGTCGACGGTCTTCACGATCACCGCGCAATAGAGCGATGGCTTGTTCGGCGCGCCGGGCAGCGTTCCGGCGACGACGACGGAATAAGGCGGCACGCGGCCCATATGGATTTGTCCCGTGTGGCGATCCACGATCTTCGTCGATTGCCCGAGATAGACGCCCATGCCGAGCACCGCACCTTCGCCCACGATCACGCCCTCGGCGACTTCGGAGCGCGCGCCGATGAAGCAGTTGTCCTCGATGATCACCGGGTTCGCTTGCAACGGCTCAAGCACGCCGCCGATGCCGGCGCCCCCCGATATATGGCAATTCGCGCCGATCTGCGCGCAGCTGCCGACGGTCGCCCAGGTGTCGACCATCGTTGCTTCGCCGACGCGCGCGCCGACATTGACGAAGCTCGGCATCAAGACGGCGCCGCGCGCGATGAAGGCCGAGTGCCGCACGATCGCGCCCGGCACCGCGCGAAAGCCCGCGCGCGCGAAATCGGCGTCGGACCAGCCGACGAATTTCGATGGCACCTTGTCGTACCAGGGCGCGCCGCCGGGCCCGCCTTCGATCGGCGCCATCGGCGACAAGCGGAACGAGAGCAGCACCGCCTTCTTGATCCATTGATGCGTGTGCCATTCGCCGCCCGCTTTCTCGGCGACGCGAAAGTCGCCGCAGTCGAGCGCAGCAAGCGTCTCGTCCACCGCCTTGCGCACCGGCCCTTGATAGCTCGCCGACAATCCGTCGCGCGCCTCCCAAGCCTCGTCGATCGCCGCTTGCAGACTGATCCAGCTCATGTCGTGTTCCGTAGGCGGATGGTCGAAAGAAATGCCGCGAGATCTTGCGTGCGATAATGCACGTGCGGCGCATCGGGTCCAGCTTCGCCCCAGCTGCGCACGGCGGGATCCGCGTGCCCGTCGTCGGCGCGCACCAGCACGGTCGTCATGCCGAGCGCATGCGCCGGCTCCAGGTTGCGGTCGAGGTCCTCGAACATCGCGGCGCGGCCCGGCTCCACACCGTGCGTTCGCAAGAACCGCTCGTAGGTCGCGACGTGCGGCTTGGGCACGAACTCCGCGTGCACGATATCGAAGATCTCCTCGACGTGGTCTTGAACGCCGATCTGATTGAGCACGCGCGTGGCGTGCGCAACGGTGCCGTTGGTGAACACCAGCCGCCGCCCTGGCAGGCTCGCCAGCGCTTTCGCGAGGGCGGGGTTGGGCGGGATTACCGTGACGTCGATGTCATGCACGACGGAGAGGAAATCGTCGGGGTTCACATTGTGCAGCTTCATCAGCCCCGCGAGCGTCGTGCCGTGGCCGCGGTAATATTCCTTCTGCACGCGATAGGCCTCGTCGGGTCCGACGTTGAGCAGCTTGCAGATGAAGCCGCGCATCTTGGCGTCGATCTGCGCGAAGAGATTGCACGACGGCGGATAGAGCGTGTTGTCGAGATCGAACACCCACGCCTCGACATGGGTGAAGTCGGGGGCCGGATCCGGCTCGAGCGGCAGGGGGCGGGTCATGAGCGGCGGCGAAGATGCGCGATGCAGACGCCCTTCGCAACCTGATCTTAACCACGATGTGTCTGTCGACCTTTAGTAGGCCTTAATTGCCTAGCCAATAACATCGGCGAATTCGCGAAGAAACGTTGCGAAACGAGGACGCTCGGGTAATGGGCCAGCCGGCCGCCATATCCACAGCGTGCGAGGACGCCATGATCCCGGTGCCCGTGCGCACAGACGGTTTGCCGCTCGCGCAATCCGCGATGGCGGGATTGCCGGCGCTCGTCGTCGACGCCGACGGCGATCTGAAATTCTCGACGCCGCAAGCCAGTGCCTTGAAGGACGGCGATGGTCTGAAGCCAATCGTCCGCCAGCACGTCGCAGCGACACTCGCCGACGGCCACGCGCAGCTCGTCCGCGTCGACATCGACGACAACGGCGAGCCGCGCCGCTTCGATCTGACGCTGATGCCCTCCGTCAACGGCGAAGTCTTGATCATCGCGCGCGAGACGAGCTTCGAGGCCAATCTGATCACGGCGTTGACGAACTCGCGCGAGCTCTTCCGCGATCTCGCCGCGTGCAACGTCGATTTTGCCTTCGAGACCGACGAAGACGGCATCTTCACTTGGGTCAGCCCGCGCGGCGCCTTGGGCTTCAGCGCCGCCGAGATCGGCGGCACGCATCCGACCACCGTCTTCGGCGAGGTTGCGGGCGTCGAGCTTTTCGCCGCGGTCGAAGCGGTCGAGAACGTCGAGGTCTGGCTTCTCGGCAAAGACGGCCAGAGGCATTGCCTTCTCATCACCGCGATCCCGGTCAAGGGCGCAAACGGTACGCACAGAGCGACGCGCGGCGTCGCCCGCGATGTCACGGTCTTACGCACGCACGAGCGCCAAGCTTGGCGCAGCAAGCGCCGCGACGATCTGGCCGCCGCGATCATCGAGGCGATGCGCGCCGAGATCGATCCGCAGCGCATGCTCAACGTCACCGCGGCGGCGCTCTGCCGCGCGACGAAATCGGACGCCGTCTCGATCGTCTGCCACAACGGCCCGCTGCGTGCCGACGCAGGCGCGGCACCCGGCGAGAGCGCGCTCAAGCTCCACGCCAATTCGATTTATCACGGTGCCTACAACGGAACGATCACGCTCTTTCGCGACGCGGGCGTCGATCCCTTCGGCGATGAGGAACGCCAACTCCTCGCCGCCGTCATGCCGCAGCTCGGCGTCGCGATCGCCTTAGGGGAATCCATGGTTGAACGCGGCGCCGCGCCGCGTGCGGGGGAAGTGTCATGTTAAAGCGTCTCTTAGCCCGAGTGACGGGCGCCGATACGCCGCACAAGATGAGCTACGAGGAAGCGCGCACCGCGCTCGAGACGCATGCGCACAAAGCGCGTCTCTTCCTCTCGAAGCAGACTGAAGTCGAGCCGGAGATTCTCTACTACCTTGCGACCGACGATTCGCCCGACGTGCGCCGCAACGTCGCCGCCAATTCCTCGACGCCGCACAAGGCCGATCACATCCTGACGCGCGACACCGACGACGAAGTGCGCTGCGAGCTCGCCAAGAAGATCGGCCGCCTCGTGCCGGGCCTCGGCCACGACGAAGCTCATCGCGTTCGCGAGCTTGCGATCGAAGTGATGGAGCGTCTCGCCAACGACGCTCTGCCGCGCGTGCGCGCCATTCTGGCCGAGGAGATCAAGGCCGCGCAAAACGTGCCGGCACACATCGTCAAGCGCTTGGCGCGGGACGTGGAGCTGATCGTCTCGGCGCCGATCCTCGAATATTCGCCGCTGCTGTCCGACGACGATCTGATCGAGATCATCGCCGGTGCGCGCGTGGAAGGCCAGCTCGCGGCCATCGCGCGCCGCGCCTCGGTCGGCGCCAAGGTCTCGGATGCGATCGTCGCCACGCTCGACGTATCGGCCATCGCCGCGCTGCTCGCCAACCCGAATGCGCAGATCCGCGAGGACACGCTCGACCAAGTCGTCGAAAGCGCGGCGGAAGTCGAGGCCTGGCACCTGCCGGTGGTCTTGCGCGCCGATTTGAGCTTGCGCGCCGTGCGCCGCATCGCGGGCTTCGTGAGTTCCTCGCTCATCGAGCAATTGCAGCAGCGCAGCGATCTCGACGACGAAACCGCCTCGATGCTGTCGAAGCGCGTGCGCGAGCGTATCGAGGTCGAGAAGTTGAGCGAAGACAGCGAGGCCGCGGACAACGCCGCCGCCGTCGCGGTGCAGGAAGCGATGGCCGAGGGCCGTCTCGACGACGAATTCGTTCTGACCGCCGTCGATGCCAACGATCGCCGCCTTGTCGCCTTTGCGCTCGCCGCGCTTGCCAAGGTGCCGAAGCCGACGGTCGATCGCATTTTGATGAGCCAGAGCGGCAAGGCGATCACGGCGTTGATCTGGCGCTGCGGCCTGTCGATGCGCGCCGCGGTCAAGATTCAGACGACGCTCGCGCACCTGACGACGGCCAAGATGATCTTGGCGCGCGAAGGCGTCGACTTCCCGATGCCCGCCGAAGAGATGGCCTGGCATCTGCGCTTCTTCGGCCTCAAGGACTAGCGCGCCAGCTTAGCGTCCCGGCAGCAATGCATCATTGCCCTTCTCCCGTGGGAGAAGGTGGCGCGCTGGTGCAAGCAGCGCGACGGATGAGGGCGGCAGCTCGCACAAACTCTTTCCCCCGATGCCGCTTCGTCGCGGGGCGGTACCAGCCGCGCGTCGTTCTGAACTGAAGCAGTGGAGGTGAGACTTACCGCCGGTCGCTGGCGGCTCGACCGTTGAGCCCCAACACGGCGCCGATGGCGAGCCCGAGCGCTGGCCCGAACGAAATGCCCATCGCCACGCCGAGTCCCACATTGCCGAACGCGGCGCCGAATGCGGCTCCCAAAGCCACGCCCAATCCGGCGCCGATCGCCAGTCCAAGACCAAGGTGCAGACCCATCGCCGCAACGTCCTTCGTTCAGCCGCAGACAGTGGGAATATAGGGCTGCACGCAGCCCATTTACACCCTGAGACATGCTGCAATACGCGCCGCCCCTTCGCTGGATTTGTTCTTCTCGGTGTGTGAGTCGTTTTGACTCATGGACGCGGGGGGCACCGCCGACTCAACGTCGCCCGACGCATGCGGAACGCGAGGGGATGCGCGCGATATGCCCGACGCTACCTATCATCTGAACGGCGCCTTCAAGCCGACGCTGAAGCGCGTCGCCGATCTCGACGGCCCTGATTACTTTCCGACGCCGCGTTGGGCGACGCACGCGCTCGTCGACAACGAACACTTCGACAGCGAGATCTGGGAATGCGCGTGCGGCGACGGTGCGATGGCCGAGGTGCTCGCGCGGACCGGCAACGCCGTCGTCGCAACCGATCTTTATCCGCGCGGCTACGGCGCATCCGGCCACGACTTCCTGAAATCCGAGCGCCGCATCGCGAACATTGTCACCAATCCGCCCTACAACGTCGCCGAAGCATTCGTCGCGCAAGGCTTGAAACTCGCTGAGAAGAAGCTCGCGCTATTGCTGCGCCTCGCCTTCCTCGAAGGCACGAACCGCGCCAACACGATCTTCGCCGAGACGCCGCCCGCGCGCGTCTGGGTGTTTTCGGAGCGCATCACCTTCTACATGGCTGGCGCGAAACGCGCCGGCGGCGGCACCACCGCATACGCTTGGTTCGTGTGGGACAAAGCGCATGCCGGCGCGACGCAACTCCACTGGCTCAGGCCCGGCTACAAAGCGAAATACGGCTGACGTCATGGAGGTTGGAGAGCGAAAAACGCCGGGGATTTCAAAATTTCGCCGCTGGCCACTTGATCTTCGATTGAAACGCTCGAGCAGTGCCGTCCGCTCAGGCGCCGCTGACCTGGCTTTCGAGTACAATGCGCTCGACCCGTCCATCCTTGGTCCGGACGCGATACTGGAATTCGCTGCGCTCGGCCGGAAGCTGCCGCACGACCTCGTAGATCAAGCCGTCCACGGGCAAGCCCATCAGCGTTCGGCAAAGCTTGACCGTCGCGCCAAGCGCGAATTTGTGTGCTGGTGCCCTGGTCTTGCGCTCGGGCGACGCGACCTCGGGCGAAATCGCCGGGGATACAGCGGCAACGGCCGCCGGTTCGATCACGCGTGCTGCGTTGCGCCGGGCGCGCGGCGATGCGGCAAGTTCCTTGGCGCGACGAGTTGTGAGCTCCGCCTCGATCGCCGGTATCAAGGCGTCGGCTGAAGCGCGCTGCCGCTCACTGCCGTTTTGCGCGAGGCGCATAGCATTCGCGTGCAGCGTATCGAGTTCGCCGTCACTCAAGCCACCTACGCGCTCGCGCATGTCGACGACGACGATCGGTTTGCTTTCGACGGGAATTCGCGCCGGCTTAATCTTCATGTGCAGTCCTTGAGCCGGCGTCGCGAGAACTTCGGCGAGGGAAGGCGCGATATCTCGCGCGCCTTCCCCCTTACTCAGTCCTTAGAACGGCGATCAAGCCTCGGAGAGGTTGACGGCCTTCGAGCCGCGCGCGTCCGGTTGCACCTCGAACTTGATGCGTTGGCCTTCCGACAGCGCGCGCATGCCGGCTTGTTCGACGGCGGTGGCGTGGACGAAGATGTCCTTGCCGCCGGCGTCCGGCGTGATGAAACCAAAACCTTTGGATGTATTGAAGAACTTCACCGTTCCGGTGATCGACATAGTCACATTCCTTGCAAGCGAGTGTTGCCGCCCCGGCGACATGCCCGGGCGGCGTGATAAGCCAACCAACCGTTGAGAAGGATTTTAAGCCGTCTTAAGCGAAAGAGCCCTTGAACCGGTTTTGGTTATGCGGGCGTGCAGCCGTCACGGGCCGCAATATAGTCTGCGTGCCGGTCTTTGACCACCGAAATCGCCGCAAGCGCCGGGATAGCGCCCATTGTCCGCTGTTCAGAGCAGCGTGTACTGCCCCAATTCGCGCCCGGTTTCATTGAAAATCTTGAAGCTGTCGGGCGCGTTGCCGCGGTGGCGCGAGCTGACGTCGGCGGCACAGCGCCGCGCCGCAGCCACGACCTCGCTGAGCAGCGCGAGCTCGCTCGTTTGCTTCTCGACGAGCTTGCGGCCATTGAGCCAGTGGATGCCGAACATGGAATCACCTCTCGTTGGTTGAGAGCCACGCTACGCCTGCCGCGCGCGGAAAGCATCGATCGAATCTCTAAGACGCGAGTTCGATCGGCTTTGCCGCCACGCGCTAAAGCCATGCTGTCGTCAGGAATGCGAATCCGCGTGCGACCAGCGCAGCAGCATCACCGCGATGATCCCGAAGATGCCAGCCGTGAACCAGCCCGCGAGCGCCGGCACGTCGTACGTGCCAATTCTGACCACAAGGTTGAAGTAGCCGATATAGCCGCCGAGCGCCGCGACGAGGAAAAGCAGCACGGCTCCAGTGAACGCAACACGATGCATGAACGATATCCTTCCTGAGTTGTGTCGTTGTGTGTTTGAGGCGATGCGAGAAAAGAGTGCAGTCCGCGCGCGCGGTTCGCTCGCGCGGGCAGCGACGACGCGGCTGAAATTGGACAGAGCGGCTCTAGGGACAGCGCGTCACGCGCGCGAAGAGGCGGTCGGCCAACAATGGTTATGTGGAAATCGACTGCAAACGAGGCGGCCGCAACAGCGCAGCCCAATCGTCGATCCCACCGGGCCTGTTCCCAAGGGTCAAAATTATCTTAGCGCTTTTCGCAAGCTGGCGCCATCCTGGCCGGTATCGTCGAATGCGCCAGGCCGTCAGCCTTAACGCGGGCTGAACACAGCGCCATCCCTCGGGTCGCTGCCGACTGCTTCAGATTTCGGCCGCCGTCCCGTAGCGTCATCCCGTCCGCCGCTCCAGACAAATGCGGATGGACCCATTCGCGTGCGCAAGCTTTGGACCGCGTCCGATCCGAGTGAAGTGGTCGGCGACCTTCACTGCGCCGTTCACTGACGCGGTGGGTGCCGAGTGTCAACTGCCGTGGAATTGTCGCGGCAAGATGGATGCGGCAGCGTCCACATTGATTGCGCGACGGCCTTGTAATCACCGAAAGCGTGCCTAGTTTCCACCTTGGTTTGGATGACAGTCATTCAAATTTTTTTCCTTAGATTTTGGAGATTTCAAAATGACGAACCCGTCGCCGATTACGCCGAGCGCAGACAATGGCAAGCAAGCCGTGCTCAAAGACATTCACGCGAAATGGAACAAGTTCTCCGAACAGGAGTTGGCCGCGCTGACCGGACGCGACGATCTGGTGACCCAGGTGGCTGCGAAATACGGTCAGGAGAAGGGCTTGGCGCAACGCGACGTTGATGCGCTGCTCAAGGGCCGCACGATCTAAGCGGGCATTCACGTCCAGGATTGGAAGCAGGTTCCCGGCGGAACCTGCTCCTTTCTCACGAACGCACGGTCAAAAGACACGGCCGCAGCTGTATGCTGATAGGCGCTCTCGCCGCTAGTGACCATTCGATCAGATACCGCGACGTCGGGACTTCGGCTGCTCCCTCAAAAGCCCGAGCGCGTGCCGATCTAGCTATCTCATAGATGGGATCTCGGCATCGAGCATTTACTCACAAAACAAGGGATCGTTGGTGCGGCGCCATGGCAAAGAATTTCTGTTTCGATCGCGTCACCTGGATTCCTGCGACGATTGACCTCAAACACACGTATTTGGCACGCAGAATATCGGAGGCACAGCGCGGACTCTGGGCGGTCAAGCAAGGCATGGCGCCGAGCGCATCGTGGGAACAGATCATTGATCGCAGATCGCAGCGGACTGCAGAGGATCGATTTGTCTCGGAAGCCGCGCCCTAGCCGTTTGAAAGGCTGTCGTGGCTTCGAAACGGCCGCAAAGAGCGATCTTCCGCGCAGTCGAACGTGCCGGCCCTACTTAAAGAACTGAGCCGTCGGTCAACGAAGACGTTGTCGGACTTCGCGACACGACAGATTTGAAAATGGTGTGGGAAGGCGTCGAATTTTCCCTTCCTGCGCCTGCGCGCGAGACGTGCAGCACGACGCTTGACAACCTTCTCGGAGAAAGCACTTGAACGCTCGATTGATCGACTTCCTTGACGACAGCGATTCCGCGCGCGTGCTACCCAATTTCTCGGACGAATTGGTCGCGGTCATTCCGCATCTTCGGGCGTTTTCACGTGCGTTGTGTCGGGAGCGAGGCTTGGCCGACGAAATGACCCAGGAGGTGCTGGCGAAAGCTTGGCGATCGCGCCGTTCGTTCGAGCCCGGCACGAACCTAAGAGCCTGGGCCTTCACCATACTCAGAAACGAGTTCTACTCCGGGCTACGGCGCAGCTGGCGCGAGGTGGGTTGGGAGGCGGGTAAGTTCGCGCTCGTCGCAGGTCCCGGCAACGTTCAACAATCGGCGATAGAGCTCAGCGATACGGTGCGGGCTATGAGCGTATTGCCACGTGCTCAGCGTGACGCGCTGATCCTCGTCGGAGCCGGCGGCTTCAGCTATGAGGAGGCTGCGGCGATCTCCGGCACGCGTAGTGGCACAATGAAGAGTCGGGTGGCGCGTGCGCGCATTGCAATACGCGCGATGCTTGACGGCCATGCGCCGATGCCCGTCCGATCATCGATAAATGTAAGCGGCGCCTACGGCGATGTGCTGGCGCAACTGAGCACTCTACAAGCCAATAGCCACGCACTGCGTTAGCGCAGAAAAAGAAGTTTTGACGCTTGGCAACTTTGCGACGGTGGCGTCGCTGGTTCATGGACTGCTGCAGCACGAAGCACCGTCAACAACAATTCGCACTCCAGAAGACCCCATGCGCAACGATTTGAAGTCGGCTTACAAGGGCGACCTTACGATAACGATGTTCGTTTTGACGGTCGCCGCCGTCGGCGTCGTTTTCTTTCTTCGCTATGCGGGCGATCTGCCTTCATCCGATACCCGAGTTACAGAAGAGGCCTCGAACCTCGGCTGTCATGAGATCATCGAGCGAACGATGAGCGGTCCCCGTCAAAGCTGCGGCAGCGTCCTCGTCTAGCGAAAGCGTTGCTTCGGCCCGGCAAATCGCGCCGCCTGTTGCGGGCACGAAGAAGCGGCGGTGAACTCAAGGCCAAGGGATGTACGCGATCGCGGGAGCTGCGCCGGTCCGATTGCTGTTCGCAACTAATCAAGTGATGCTGTCGAACAAGTGCTAGGGTCTTCCCAGCCTTCGGCATTTTCGATTCCCTGTGCCGCGGGTCTGGGCCGATGGAAGGTGCGGACTTTCCATCGGCTCAAATTGTTCGAAGAGCCATGCGGTAGGGCGAATGTCCGCGCCCCAAGCAGCAGCGCGCGTGCCGCAACTTTGGCAAATCCGCGCATCGTTGAGCGCGCGCTTCTATCGGCAGAGGTCAGTGGGCGGCGTCGCGCCGTTGCGCGCGAGCGAGGTCTGCAGGTGCGATGCGCACGACTTCGACTGATTCGAAGCGGTCCGCCCTCGCCGAGATCGAGCGTCGTTCGAGATAAATGGGCAGCACGATTGAAGTCGAGACACGGCGATAGGCCAGAAACGATAGGCCTTGGATGGGCTCCTCCTCGGTCATGATCCGATAATCGCCTGGCGGCAGTTCACGATCGATGCCCTCGATCGTGAACGAATGAGCGAAGCGGACGACGCTCTCGGTGGTGCGCATTGTCATGCGTCCGGCGTGCGCTTGTCGATGCCGTCTTCGGTGAGGCGGCGCAAGTCCTCAAGGACGTTGGCAATGAGGGTTTTGCGCCGCGGATCGCGGGCCGCGGGCGTGGCGGCCAACAGGGAGATCAGATACCGCGCTTTTTCACCCGCCTCGACCCATGTTGCGGACGGGGCGGCTACGAGCAGCTTCTCGAGTTCTTCCTGGCGGGCCTTTAGCGCGGCTTGATCGGCTTGGATCTCGGCCAGCTCACGACGAAGCACCGTGGCTTTTTGCGCTGCCATGCCGCGATGTGCGTCGAGTTTGATTGTCTCAGAGGTCATTCGATAGCTCCTTGAACGCGTTCGACGCGGAACTCAAGCGCGCGCTGAAATCCGGGTTCATCTTCCGCAAACGGTAGAATTCAAAGTGCAAAATAGTACTGTTCAAAAAAACATCGAGGGCATTTGCGAGCAATATTTCAAATACTTGATATTTTATTTTTTGAACGGGCGATTTTCATCTCGACAAACAAGGGTGCGGATGCTAATTATTACCGAACTATTCCAACAAATCATTGCAGATGCGGCTTTCTCCGCCGCCGAGGACTTGTTTTTGCGAATCACGGAAATCTTAGAATTGGGCTACGAATTGCGGCGCAAGGCCGAGCACAGCGGCGTGGACGTGAACGCCTCGCATCTCATGGTACATGCCGTGATGGTGCGCGCGTTCCGAGACGAGCCTGGCTCGTTCAAGCGTAGCGACTTGCAGGAGGCGCTCTCGGCTGAGTTGCGCAGCAGACTCACGCGGCACGACATCGCGAGCCCCTAGATGCGCAGTCATCAAGCGTGCCGCAGCGGGCGCCTCATCTGGGCGACCTGCGCATTGGCCGCGCACGGCTGCCTTCCGGACGTTCCGGTCCGGCGGGCGAAAACCGTGTGCGCGCACGGATCGAGGTATTCATGAGCAGCGGAAGCCGACACAAATTCAAGATCGGTTGCAAGGTTCGCATCGACCGGAGCGCATTCGGCGCGCCGCTCGAAGCTGGCATGTTTGAGGTGACGCGACTCTTGCCCGCCGCCAACGGTGACTTTCAGTATCGCATCAGGTCGCTCGACGGGCGCATTCAACGCGTGGTTTTGGAGAGCTGCTTGCTGTGAGCGACATCGCGACCTCGGGTGCCCTTCGTTTGGCGGTGGCGAAGTTTCGAACCCCCACGGTCGCTAAGAGTGTAAGTCAGCTTGTCACGGCTTTTGTCCCGCTGATCGCCCTCTATGCGGCTTCCTACATCGCCGTCACCTATCAAGCGCCGTGGTGGGTCGTTGCGGCGCTAGCGGTTCCGGCCGCGGCGTTCATCGTACGAATTTTCATTTTTCAGCATGATTGCGGTCACGGCGCGTTCTTCCGCTCGGCGCGCGCGAATCGCTGGACCGGCATGCTGTGCAGCCTGGTGACGCTCACACCGTATGAGAGCTGGCGTCGGCAACATGCCGGGCATCATTTGCATTGGAACGACTTGGACAACCGCAACAGCGGCACCGACATCTACTCGACGTGCCTGACAATGAAGGAATTTGAGGCGCTGAGCCCGTCGCAGCGCCTTTTCTACCGCTTCATTTGGCATCCGCTCGTCTCATTAATGTTGCTGCCGCCGCTCGTGTTCCTCGTTCTTTATCGGCTGCCGTTCGACATGCCGCGCAGCTGGAAGCGCGAACGTCGATCCGTCATGGTGACGAACATTGCCTTGGCCGTCCTGTTCGGAGCGCTGGTCGCCATTTTCGGTTGGCGCACGGTTGCGGTCGTTCACCTGCCGATTGCGGCGATCGCCGCAATGATCGGCGTGTGGATGTTTTCGCTCCAGCATCGTTTCGACGGCGCCATCTGGGCGCGCGCCGACACATGGAGCTCGGAATCGGCTTCGCTTGCCGGCAGCTCCCATCTCGTATTGCCCAGAGTGCTGCAATGGTTCACCGGCAACATCGGCTTTCACCACATCCATCATTTGGATCCGCGGGTGCCGAACTACCGTCTCGAGGCGTGTCACCGCTCCGATCCGGTTTTCGCAGCGGCACCAACGGTGACGTTGGGCCAGGGTTTGTCGGCGATGCGCTACTGCCTGTGGGACGAAGACCGTCAGGCTCTGGTGCGCATGCCGAAGTTGAATTGGCGCTGACGGGCGGCGGCTATGCCCGACAGCCCTTCGATCTCGGCGAGTAAGGTGCCGATGAATTTGCGAAACGCTGACGTTTGGGGCGCGCTCGCGGAAAGGAAGCAAATGTTCTCCATCCACTGGTTGCACGAGCGCACGGTCGTCCAGCGGCAAGACAGCGAGTTCTCGCTGCTTGCCGACATCCTGTCGGAGGCTCGCGAGAGCGTCGATGCAGTCAGGTCGCGGCATCGCTGCAACAAGCCGCAGACGTTCAAGATATTCGATCCGGGTGGTCGCGAGCTCGGCCACTATCCTGTTTGGAACGATTGACCTCGCCCGCCGTCAGCGACGCACAGGGGCGCCGGTGAAACGCGCCACCGTGCATCTCGTCGCCAAGACCTTCGTCGGGTTTGCGGTGCTGGCGCTGGGCATGATGTTCTTGTCAAAAGCCGGCCCGGCCTGGGCTGAGCCGCAAGAAATAGGATCGTGGTCGCTCTCGCGGCTATACGATGGTGGGTACAGCAACGGCGCCGGCGGTCTGAACCGCGACATCACGAGCGATCTCTTTCGGCTCGCGATCACCGCGGACGCGGGCACACTTCACATCGAAGAGACGATTACGATTTCATCGCTTGCCGGCAGCAGTGAGAAGACCGAACGGTATTCGATCGCGATATCGAACATAAAAGCGGTTTCTGTGCACCCGCCGACTCGGCCAAATCGCGGCCCGTTCCTGCAAATCGAGATGTTCTCGAACGATCTGGTCGTGCGAAGCGACCCGAGTGCGATCGCCGTTGTCGCGTCCTCGGTGAATTTGGACTTTGATGTCGGCGACGGCGCGACGGCCGCTGCCGTTCAACAGAAACTCCAAAGCCTGGTGAATCGATAGCGCGAGACAACTTGCGTTGACGCAGCTATCCCGTAGTTCTTTCTCTCTACGGAATGTCTCGTATGGGCCATCTCGCGCCGAAACTCAGATTTCGGCGAATGGCCTTGAGCCCTTCGCCTTTCTTCCAACGCTCCCAGAGCTCGGCGCTCTGCGCTGCTGTGAACCCTACGCGACGATATTTGCGCCTCATGGCTGCCGCTCCACGTCCTCAAACCAAGGTACGTGTTGCGTCGATCAGTTGAACTCACCCCCCAAAAGCGGACAGATGGCTGGATCGTTACGAATGACAGAATGCGGATGTATTGCGGCCAGTCGGCACGCGCGCGCAATGCCTGTTTCCTTATGGAGGGTCCATCTGATGGTGCGTAGGCAGTTTGGCGGCGCCGACCTTCGAAAGGTAGCCAATCACGAAAACTACTTGATTGCGCATTGCGAATATAGCAATATGATCGCAAATTGCGCCGGCCAGAACCGGCGTCGCTCATTGAACCTGTGAATAGGTGCTGGTCACCCGCTTGGGCTTTCGCTCTTGCTGACGGGAACGTGGACCGCGCGCAGCCGTCGGATGTCGCTTTCGATCTGTGCAGCCGAGTGGCCGGGTAAAGCCCGTCCATGACGAACATTTTTGTGCGAGCTTCATCCGTCACGCGTGCGAGCTTTCGTGACGCTTTTTTCGGCTGAAATCTGCCCTTGTGCGAATGTGCGAACTTGAGGTGCGTTTTGCGCGCGGCCCGCTCCATCCGCCCCGTCTGTGCATACACTTGTGTGAGGATATGTAGCGGATGAAATGGCGGAATTCCGCCGATGTAGCGGATAAACGGGGGCATGGGTGAATCCTACGCATGGTGGTCTGCGCCACCCCCTCCGTCGCGCTTCGCGCGACACCTCCCCCGCTTGCAGGGGAGGAAACAACGGCTGCGGCAAGCGACGCGTCCCGCAAGCAGGGGAGGAAACAAAGGGTGCGTGGGAAGAGAGTAGGCCTCGAAAGCGTCGGGGCCTGATCGCAGATCACTGCGCCGGCGGTTGCTGCCCTGGTTCTTCCTTACGGAATTCGAAGGTGACGCCGGGCCGGTCGCCGGTGTCGATTTGCAGGAAGCCGGTCTTGCGGAAGCCGCGCCCCTCGCAATCCTCCGCCCCCTCGATCTCGAAGATCTGCGCGCGCGTGCAGAAATTGAACGCGCCCGACCACGGCTTGTCTTGGGCATCGCCGCCGCGCTCGGCGAACGCGTAGACGAAGCGCTCGCTCAGGCGGTCGCGGATCACCTTCTCGCATTGGCCGGGCTGCAAGTGCCACCAGCCTTTGCTGACCTTCTTGCCTTGCGTTTCCTGCGCCAGCGCCGCCCACACCGCGTCCGGCGTCCGGTTGCAGAACGTCAGGCCGAGCAGCGCCTGCGCGTTCTTCGCCGCGTCGTGCAGCTTGTTGTAGGTCGTCGCCGCATCGGCGGTCGCCGGAATGTCATACGCGGTGCGCGCCGCCGCCAGCGCTTCGGCGAGCTTCGGCGATTGCGAGCCGTCGATCTCGCCTTGATATTGGCCGAGATCGGAGAGCAAGCGCTGATAGCCCGCAATGCGCGCCTGCTCGAGCGTTTTGAAGGTGCCGTTCTCCGACAGCGTCGTCGTCCAGCCCGGTTTGCCGCCGGTGTCGACTTTCGCAAAGCCTTGCGCTTCGAGGCCCGGACCGCAGGTGTCGCTGCCGTCGCTCGTTGCCTCGAACTGCAGCTTGCCGATGCACAGCGTCTGCGTTCCGCCCCACGTGCGGATCGGTCCCGAATGCGCGAACGATGTGCGCGCGAAGGTGTAGTAGGCCTGCTGCGAGAGCTTGCCCTTGATCACCGTCGTGCATTGTCCGGCGGGCACCGGCCACCAGCCGCGCGTCGCCCAAAAGCCCGAGCTCTGGCGGATGCCGACGGAGACCTGCAGCTCGTACGAGGTGAGATTGCAGAAGCGATAGTCGGTGTCGTGCTTCGCGGTGAGCATGCTCTCCGGCGAGCCTGCGGTCGGGATGCTCACGATCTTGGCGCCGTGCGAGCGCGGCTTCGCGGGCTTCTCCGGCTTCTCTTGCGCGGGCTGCGCCGCCGTCGACGTCGATGCGCCGGGCTTGATCGGAAGCAATACGGGCCGCGCCGGCTCGCCCGCTGCCGGCGTCTGCTCGTCCGGCTGCGCCCACGCAACGCTCGTTGCGCAAACAATACCGGCGACAGTTGCTCGAAGCGCGGATGAAAGCGTCACGCGGCCGTGCCTTGGGATGGGACGAACTACTCGGCTGTGATCATCGTCCCTGCGCCGTGCTCGGTAAAGAGCTCGATCAACAGGACGTGTTGAATACGCCCGTCCAAAATGACAGCCGCGTGTACCCCGCGCTCGACCGCGTCGATGCAGGTCTCAACCTTGGGTATCATGCCCCCGGAAATCGTCCCGTCGGCGATGAGCGCCCGGGCCTCCTTGGCCGTCAGCTTATCGATCAGATTGCCTTGCCGGTCCATCACGCCGGGCACATCGGTGAGGAGGAGCAGGCGATCGGCGTTGAGCGCGCCCGCGACCGCGCCCGCGACCGTATCGGCATTGATGTTGTAGGTCTCGCCGTGCTCGCCGACGCCAATGGGCGCGATGACCGCGATCATGTCGGCCTTGACGATGGTGTCGATGACCTCGGTATTGATCTTGAAAGGCTCGCCCACGAAGCCGAGATCAACGGTTTCGATCTGCCCCGTCTGCGGGTTCTTCCGCGTACGGACGGCCTTCTTGGCGACGATCATGTGACCGTCCTTGCCCGAGATGCCGACCGCGCGCCCGCCTTCGGTGTTGATCGCGTTGACGATCTGCTTGTTGACGGTGCCCGTCAGCACCATCTCGACGACGTCGATCGCCGCTTGATCGGTGACGCGCAAGCCGTCGACGAAGCTCGACTTGATCTCGAGCTTCTTGAGCATGGCGCCGATCTGCGGTCCGCCGCCGTGCACGACCACGGGCTCGATGCCTGTCTGGCGCATCAGCACGACGTCTTGCGCGAAGTGCTCCGCGACACCCGTCTCGCCGATCGCGTTGCCGCCGTACTTCACGACGACGGTCTTCTGGTCGTAGCGCAGGATGTGGGGCAGGGCTTCGGTCAGAACGCGTGCAGTCGCGCGCCACTTCGCGAGCTGGCGCAAGCTCTGAACGCGTTCGTCCCGGCCTTGGAAATGTGGCTCGTCGCCTTGCGAACTCATGAGCGCGGCTTATAGCCGGAATTGGGCGCGAGCGCCACGGCGGCCAAGGCGGCGCGCAACTCGGGAATGCCCGCGCCCGTCTCCGCAGACGTGACGAAGACTTGCGGATGTCCGGCCGTATGCTTGCTCGCCGCGGCGCTCACTGCATTAAGGACGTTTGCGTTTTCTGCTTGGTCGATCTTGTCGGCCTTTGTCAGCACCGCGTGGAACGACACCGCAGCGCCGTCGAGCAAGCTCATCATCTCTTCGTCGCTCTCTCTGATGCCGTGGCGCGCGTCGATCAGCACGCAGACGCGCGCGAGCTGCGGCCGCCCCTTGAGATAGCCGTTGATCAGCCGCCGCCACGCCGCGCTCTCCGTCTTCGACACGCGCGCGAAGCCGTAGCCCGGCAGGTCGACGAGCATGAGCCGGTGGCCGAGCTCGAAGAGGTTGATCTGGCGCGTGCGCCCCGGCGTGTTCGAAACCCGCGCCAGCGCATTGCGTCCGGTGAGCGCGTTGATCAAGCTCGACTTGCCGACGTTCGACCGCCCGATGAACGCGACCTCGGGCAGCTCCGTGTCCGGCACGTCGTCGAGCGATACGATCGGCCGCACGAAGCGGCAGTCCTGTGCGAACAGGATGCGCCCCTGCTCGATCGCGTCGCTCTGGCTCATGGGTCGAGGCGCCCGGCTATTCGCCGGGCGAGGCCGGCTTCGGCTTCAGCTTCAGCCACGCCGGCAGGTTCAGCTGCACCGGCACCTTCATCCGCCGCATGATGATGTACTGTTGCGACATCGACAGGATGTTGTTCCACGTCCAGTAGATGACGAGGCCCGCCGGGAACGCGCTCATCAAGTAGGTCATGAAGAACGGCATGAACGTCATCATCTGCTGCTGCACCGGGTCGGTCGCCGGCGGGTTCAGCCGCATCTGCAGCCACATCGTAAAGCCCATGAGCAGCGGCCAGATGCCCAGATGCAGCCATACCGGCGCGGTGAAGGGCAGCAGGCCGAACAGCGTGAACACGTTCGTCGGATCGGCCGACGCCAGATCGTGAATCCAGCCGAAGAACGGCGCGTGCCGCATCTCGATCGTGACGTAGAGAACCTTGTAGAGCGAGAAGAACACCGGGATCTGCACCACGATCGGCAGGCAACCCATCATCGGATTGATCTTCTCGCGTCGGAACAGCTCCATCTGCTCCTGCTGGAGCTTGACCTTGTCCTCTTTCCAGCGCTCCTGCAGCTCTTTGATCTGCGGTTGGATCTTTTTCATCTTCGTCATCGACTCGTATGAGCGATTGGCGAGCGGGAAGAGCGCCGCCTTGATGACGACGGTCAGCGCCAGAATGGCGATGCCGAAATTGCCGATCAGATGGTAGAGCCAGTCGAGCAGGAGGAACATCGGCTTCGTGAGGAAGAAGAACCAGCCCCAATCGATCGCCATATTGAAACGGTAGATGCCGAGCTTGTCCTCGTAAGCATTGACCAGTGAATTGATCTTCGGCCCGGCGAAGAAGCGGTGCATGATCTGCGTCCGGCCGGCCGGAGCGACGGTCCGCGCCCCCATCAAGTAGTCGGCGCGGAACACGTCCACGCCGGCGACTTGCGTCTCCGAATAGCGCCCGGTGAACTTCTCGCCCTGCGGCGGGATGACGGCCGCCATCCAGTACTTGTCGGTAATGCCGAGCCAGCCGTTGCTGCTGTCCGTCTTGATCTCGTGCTTGTCCCGCACGTCGCCGTAGCTCGGATCGCTGAGCGTCCCGTCGAGCACGCCGACCGGGCCCTCATGCAAGACCCACGTCGTGCGTTCCTTCGGCTCGCCGTGCCGCGCGACGCTCGCATAAGGATAGAGCGTCACCGCGCTCCCAGACTTGTTCTCGACCGTGTCGGTGATCGTGAACATGTAATCTTTGTCGAGCTCGATCTTGCGCGTGAACAAAAGCCCTTGGCCGTTGTCCCACGTCAAAGTCACCGGCGTCGTCGGCGTCAGCGTCTGATTGCCGCGCACCGTCCACAGAGTCTTCGCAGTCGGCACGGCGACGTTCGATGTCCCGCCCGTCGTCCAACCCATCTCGCCATAGGTCGACAGATTGGCGCCTTGCGGTGTCAGAAAGACGATCTCCGGGCTCTTCGGGTCGACGTCCTCGTGATACGCCTTGAGACGTAGATCATCGAACCGCGCGCCGGTCAGTCGGATCGAACCGTCGACCGTGTCGCTGTCAAGCGTCACGCGCGCCGCGTCGCCGGCGAGGATGGCTTCTGGCTGTTGCGCGGTGGGGGCGCTCGCCGTTCCCGCCAGGCTCGGTGGTGCGACGCCAGGCGCCGATGGCGTCTGCGTCTGTGCCTCACGCGCCTCTTGCTGTTCGATCTGTTGTTGGCGCTGCGCTTCCTGCTGCGGCCGCACGATAAAATATTCCCAACCGACAAACACGATCATGCTGAGCACGACCGCGAGGATGATGTTGCGGTTGTCGGGAGCGTTCTTGTTCATTACTGCGACCTGACGTGATGCGTGTGCACGTGCGTGCGCGCCGGCGGCACTGGGTCGTAGCCCTCGCCCCCGCCAAGCCATTTGATTGGATGACAGCGCGCCAAGCGCCGCGCTGTAAGCCACAGCCCCTTGATCGGCCCATGTCGCTCGAGAGCTTCAAGCGCATAGGCTGAGCACGTTGGTTCGTAGCGGCAAACCGGCCCGATCATCGGCGAAATACAATAGCGGTAGGCCAGGATCGGGGCGCGCAACAATTGCGTCGCGGCGCGGCGGAGTAGCATCGTCCCTGTCATCCTTGTTCCGCCTTGCGTCCTGAACTGCTGTGAACCTTGCGGAGAGCGGTCTTCAAGTCTTCGATCAGATCCGCGAAAGGCCGCGTCAGCGTAGCGTCGCGACCAATGAGAACATAGTCAGTGCCCCCCACCCCATAAAGGGGGAGCACCGCCCGTGCAACCTCGCGGAGCCGCCGTTTTGCGCGATTGCGGCGAACGGCGTCACCCACCTTCTTGGTGACTGTGAACCCGACGCGGATGGTGTCGATTTTGTGAATCTCGGGAGGGCAGGGCTGCATTTGCAGGACAAATCCTGCGGTCGACCATTTGCGCCCGCGTGCCAACCGCAAAAAATCACCTCGCACCCTCAGGCGCGAGACGGCGATCTTGGCATCGCTGGCGATGAGGGGACCCGTTATGCCGACAGCTTCTTGCGGCCGTGCGCGCGGCGCTTCGCAAGCACTTTGCGGCCGCCCGCGGTCGACTTGCGGGCGCGAAAGCCGTGGCGGCGCTTTCTTACGATCTTACTTGGCTGATAGGTGCGCTTCGACGTCACGGGTCTTCGTCCTTCGGAAACGGGCGGATTTTGGAGCGCGGCCTATAAGGAAATCCGCCTCTGAAGTCAAATTTCCGCCATTGCCCCCGAGCGCTGGTTCTGGGAGGCCTCCTACGTTAGCATTTTCTCCGACCCACAATTTGTGGACGTTGCAACATGCGGCTTTTGTATCTCTATGGTGTGGCATTTGCGATGACAGGGTTAGCGACCTCGGCGGCTCAAGCCGCCGACGCGCCGCCGAACGTCGAGCACGTGACCGTCATCGGCCAGCGGCTGGGAAATCTGCGCAACTTGCTTGCCGGCTACACCTTTCGCGGTACCGAAGGGTTCGTTGACGGCTCCGCTCCTGAGGATCGGGACAATCGCACGGCATTTCCCTGGCAAGTTTACTACAGCCCCGACGGCCGCCTTGAGGCTCACTTTCGCCGTATCGGTTCACGGGTACCGCACGCCGCGATGGAGGATTTGGATTACGTCGACTTCGGCACCTGGACGATCGACAACGGAGATCTTTGTCAGACGATACCGCATGTCGCCTCGGGTTCGACGGTGTGTTTCGAAATGCGCCGCACCAGCCGCACCAAGATTCAAATGTACTACACGCGTTGCGGAGCGATGACGCGCTGCTATGAGGGCCGCCTCGGTCCGGACGGCGAACTCTTCCCCGGGCGCGTGTTTACACAATAAGCAGATCAAAAGAGGGGATCGATGACGGCGGTAACGGCAGAAACAAAGGACGCGTCCCCACCCATTTCTGCTCGATCGATTGTAGCGGTCGTTATCGGCAACTGGTTCGAGTTTTACGATTTCATCGTCTACACGTTTTTTGCCGTGATGATCGCCGAGGCGTTCTTCCCGGGTACCGACAGCTTTCTGAAGTTGCTGGGTTCGCTCATCACCTTCGGCGTCGGCTTTGCGACCCGACCGCTCGGCGCCGCGATTATCGGCGCCTACGCCGATCGCGCCGGGCGCAGAGCCGCGTTGACGCTCACGCTTGTCTTGATGGCGATCGGGTCGGCCGTCGTCGGCCTGACGCCAAGCTATGCTTCGATCGGCATCTGGGCGCCGATCATCCTTCTTGCCGGCCGACTGCTCCAAGGCTTTTCGTGCGGCGGCGAAGTTGGTCCAGCCACCGCCTATCTGATGGAAGCGGCGCCGGCTCATCGCCGCGCGGCGCTCACATCATGGCAGGCGCAGAGCCAGCAAATGGCGTCGATCATTGGTGCAGGCGTCGGCGTAATTCTGGCGTTCACGTTGGACCACGATCAGCTCTACGCCTGGGGCTGGCGTATCCCATTCCTGCTCGGCATCTTGATCGCGCCGCTCGGTCTCTACATTCGCAGTCAATTGCCGGAGACGATCGAAAAGCACGAGACGCACGACTCGGCGTCGGCGGTGCTTTGGACCCTGCTGAAGCATCATTGGTGGACCGTCCTCCTCGGCATCTTCATCATCTGCGGCGGTACCGTCTCGACATACGTGTTCAACTTCATGACCACGTACGCGATCAACACGCTCCACATCTGCGAGAAGATCGCCACGACCTTGACCTTCACCGGCGCCATCGCCTCCATCGTCGGTTTGTGGCTCGGAGCCTGGGCGGCGGATCGCTTTCCCCGCAAGCCGGTCCTGGTGATTACGCGTATCGTCTTCATCGTTGCGATCTACCCGGCGTGGCAAATACTTGCGTCTGTTCGGGGGACCGGCGATTGTGCGTCGATCGACCAGAGCGCCATGACCCTGATCGGCCTCAACATGGCGCTCAACTTCCTATTCGCGACCGGGATCGGCGGCTCGTACGCCTTCCTTACGGAGGCGTTTCCGAAGGCGGTACGTTCCAGCGGTCTGGCGATACTTTATGCGCTCGGCGTTATGATCTTTGGTGGAACGACTCAACCGATCATCCTGTGGCTCATCGAAAAGCTTCACGATCCGCTCGCGCCGGCCTGGTATCAGATCGCCGCAAACATCGCGGCCACGATCGCGGTTATCTTGCTTCGTCCGAACAAGGAAAACGTCGCGCAAGCGTGATTGGATGGTGTGACGCCGACGTGCCCTTTCTCGTTGATGAGGCCGTTGACACCGTTTCTTGCGATCAAGCGGATCGCGCGCAGGGAAGGCGCAGCGGCGGAGACGACTGATGGCTGACAAACCCCGCTTCACACTGACGCGCCTGTTGCCGTTGCTGCTCCTCGTGGCGGGCTTCGCTGCGTTTTTCGCTCTTGGCCTTCAGCACTATCTCAATCTCGATCTGCTGCAGCAGAACCATGTAGCCCTCAAGCAGTGGGTCGACGCACATCTGCTCGAAGCGGCCGGTGTTTTCGTTGTCGCTTATATCGTCGCTGCCGCGTTTTCGTTGCCGGTCGCCTCGTTGCTTTCGATCGCGGGCGGCTTTCTCTTCGGCACGGTCTATGGCTCGCTTTGGATCATCATCGGCGCGACGATCGGGGCTTCGATCCTGTTTCTCGCGGCGAAGACGGCGCTAGGCGATCCGCTGCGGGCGCGCTTCGCGGATCGCATCAAGGGGATGGAGGAGGGATTCCGCGCCAACGCCTTCAGCTATCTCCTGCTGCTGCGACTGGTGCCGCTCTTCCCCTTCTTCCTGGTCAACCTGGCGGCTGCGTTTACCGGCGTAAGCCTCGGGCTCTTTGTTCTCACCACGGCGGTCGGCATCATCCCCGGCGCATTTGTCTTCGCGAGCATCGGCAACGGCATCGGCGCGTTGTTCGAAGCCGGCGCCCAGCCCGATCTCAGCCTCACGGCTCTGCTCTCAAGGCCGGACTTCTACATCCCGATCATCGGCTTCGCACTGTTGTCCCTGCTTCCCATCATCTACCGCGCGTTGGTGCCGCGGAAGAGCGCACCATGACGGAAGTTGTTCGCGCCGATCTCTGCATCATTGGTGCGGGCTCAGGTGGACTGTCGTTTGCCGCCGGCGCAGCTCAGCTCGGGCGCAACGTCGTGCTGATCGAGCGCCACAAGATGGGCGGCGATTGTTTGAACTATGGCTGTGTGCCGTCGAAGGCCCTGATCGCAGCCGCCCAGCGCGCACAAACCGTTCGCGACAGTGCGCCATTCGGCGTGACGGCAGGAGAGCCGAAGATCGACTTTCCGCGCGTCATCGCGCACGTCCGCGAGGTCATCGCGGCGATCGAGCCCAACGATTCGGTGGAACGGTTCGAGAAGTTGGGTGTTCGCGTCATCAAAGCGAACGCTCGCTTCAAAAGCTCGACTGAAGTCGAAGCGGGCGAGTTTCGCGTTCAAGCGAAGCGGTTCATCGTCGCTGCAGGCTCGTCACCATTGGTGCCGCCGATCCCGGGGCTTGCGGAGGCCAAGTTCTTCACCAACGAAACGATTTTCGACAATGAGATATTGCCTTACCATTTGTTGGTCATCGGCGGCGGGCCTATCGGAATCGAGCTTGCCCAAGCCTATCGCCGACTCGGCTCTCGGGTCACCGTCCTCGAAGCCAAGCAGATCATGCCGAAGGACGATGCGGAGGCGGTAGCGGTCGTCCGCGATACCTTGTCGGGTGAAGGCGTGACGATCCGCGAAAATTGCAAGGTGGTCGCCGTATCGCAGACCTCGACCGGCCCCAGCGTACAGATCGAAACCGCGACCGGCCCGGAAACCGTTTCAGGCTCGCATCTTCTTTTGGCGGTGGGACGGAGCGCGAATGTTGCCGATCTGAGTTTGGAGGCCGCCGGCGTCGAGTACACGCGCACGGGCGTAACCGTCGACCGGCGCCTTCGTTCGTCGAACCCGCGCGTTTATGCGATCGGCGACGTCGCCGGGGGGCTGCAGTTCACTCATGTCGCGGGTTATCACGCCGCGCTGCTCGTCCGCAGCTTGTTGTTCAAGGTATCGGGCAAGGTGGATACGGCGGCGATTCCTTGGTGCACCTATACCGACCCGGAGGTTGCGCAAGCTGGCTTCACAGAAGCGGCGGCGCGTGAACGGTTCGGCAAGATAGACGTCACGCGCTGGCCGGTTCACGACAATGACCGTGCGCAGGCCGAACGCGTCACCCGCGGCTTCATCAAGGTGATCACGGCGAGGGGGGCACGTGTTGTCGGCGCGACGATCGTGGCGCCGAACGCAGGCGATCTCATTCTGCCGTGGGTGCTCGCGATCGGCCAGAAGTTCGCGATGAGCACGATGGCGGCCATCATCGCGCCTTATCCCACGATCAGCGAGATTTCGAAGCGCGTCGCAGGCGCCTACTACACGCCGACACTCTTTTCAGCGCGCACCAAGCGACTGGTGCGATGGCTGTCCGCATTGGGTTAACCGCGTCGGTCCAAAGGATGCGCAATCCCGGGCACCCATGCTAATGCTCCCACCCTATGTGGAACCGGCTGAAGCGTCTGCCCGACGCGATCGCGAGCACCGTGACGCAGAGCCTGTCCGGGCGCCTGCTGTTGTTCACGATCGCCTTCGTCATGCTGGCGGAGGCTTTGCTCTATTTCCCGTCGCTCGCGCGCTTTTATCAGGATCAGATCTCGAACCGCTTGGCCGCTGCGCAGATCGCGGTTCTCGCGCTTGATCAGGGCGATCCTCAAGCGATCTCGCCGCAATTGAAGGTCGAGCTTCTCGCCAACGCTGGCGTGCGCGCCGTTGCTCTAAAGCGCAATAATACCAGGCGCCTCTATCTCGCCGAAGCGATGCCGCCGGAAATCTCGATGTCGGTAGACTTGCGCGATGTCACGCTGGTGGGGTTGGCCAGCTACGCAGTCGACTCGATGATCATGGGTGACGGCCGAACGCTACGCATCGTCGGCAAACCGAGGTTGCAGGGCGGCGAATTCATCGAGGCTGTCGTCGACGAAGCGCCGCTCCGCGAGGAATTGCTGTCCTACTCCGCGCGGATATTCGAATTGTCCCTCTTCATCTCGATCGTCACCGCGAGCCTCGTATTCGCCACACTTTATTTCACGCTCGTGCGGCCTATGCAGCGTTTGACGCAGTCGATGGTGTCGTTTCAGGAAAAGCCGGAAGACGCGCAACGCATCATCATTCCCTCGCAGCGTGAGGACGAGATCGGCCAGTCCGAGCGGGTGCTGGCCACGATGCAGGGCGAAATCCGCCAAGCCCTGCAGCAGCGCGAACATCTCGTCGCGCTCGGTTCGGCCGTCGCAAAAATCCAGCACGACCTGCGCAACATCTTGTCGAGCGCGCAGCTCGCGTCCGACCGCCTCGCCGCGAGCAACGATCCGGCCGTGCAGCGCCTAGCGCCGCGCCTCATGAAATCGATCGACCGCGCCATCGACCTCGCAACCAACACGCTCAAATACGGCCGCGCCGAAGAAGCGCCGAAGCAGCGGCACCGCCAACCCTTGCTGCCGCTCGCCGAGGAGGCGATGCATGCGGCACTTGCCGCTGGTGACGGCCGCGTTGCGTGGCGCAACGATTTTCCGGCCGACCTCGAGGTCGACGCCGACGGCGATCAGATGCTGCGCATCCTGGTCAATCTGGGTCGAAATGCGGTTGAAGCCCTCGAAGGCCGAAACGAAGCGCAGATCGCCGTGTCCGCTCAACGAGGCGACGATGGTGTCACGATCGACGTATCGGATAACGGCGGAGGGATTCCGGAGGAGGTGCTGAAGCATCTCTTCGAAGCCTTTGCCGGGCGCGGTCGGGTGGGCGGCACAGGTCTCGGTCTGGCGATCGCGCGCGAACTGGCGCGCGGTCACGGCGGCGATGTGGTGATGCTGCGAACAGGCCCTGAGGGCACAACGTTCCGTATTACAATTCCCGACGCACAAGCGACGGCGTAGTCATGTCCTGGGATCCTTCCATCTATCTGAGTTTCGATGCCGAGCGAACGAGACCTGCGGTCGACTTGACGAGCCGCATTCCAACGGCATCGCCGCGCGTCGTCATCGATCTCGGCTGCGGGCCCGGCAACTCGACGGCCATCTTGGCGCGTCGTTGGCCGTCGACGCGCCTAATCGGTGTCGACAACTCGGCGGAGATGCTGGCGGCCGCCGCCAAGTCGTCCGTTCGTGCCGAATGGCAGGAAGCCGACCTGCGCGATTGGTCGGCGAGCGAGCCGGCCTCCGTTATTTTTTCGAATGCCGCATTCCAGTGGTTGGACGGTCACGCGGCGATCTTTCCGCGTCTAATACGGTCGCTCGAACCGAACGGCGTTCTCGCGATCCAAATGCCGCGCAATTTTGACGCGCCGTCGCACGTTCTATTGCGCGAAATTGCAAATGATCCGCGCTGGTCGTCCAAGGTCGCGCGCTTCAATCGCACCGATCCCGTCGCTTCGCCTGCCGCTTACTATGCGATGCTCTGCGGCGATGCGGCGAGCTTGGATATTTGGCAGACGGAATATCAGCACGTGCTCGACGGCGAAGACGCCGTCTTCAAATGGGTCTCCGGAACGGCGCTCGTGCCGTATGTCGCGGCGCTCGACGGCGGAGATCGTAAAGAATTCCTTAACGTCTACCGCGAGCGGTTGGCGCGCGCCTATCCGCGCCAGTCGAACGGCAAGACTCTCTTCCCGTTCAAACGCATCTTCATCGTCGCAACGCGATGAGTTTCGCGCTTTGAGTGTGACGCATCGCGGACCTAAGCTGAACCTTCGATGATTCGTGCATTGTTGGGGGAATTTGAGATGGCCTACATCGTCACGATTGCCCAGCACAAAGGCGGAGCTGGAAAAACCTCTTTGGCCGCCCATCTTGCAGCGACATGGTCGGTCGATAAGGGACGCCGCGTCGCCTTATTCGACCTCGACCCGCAGAAAAGCCTGACGCAGTGGTTCCAAATGCGCCGGGAAAAGCTGGGTGAGGAAAACACCATGACGCTATGCCCGTCGCAAGGCTGGCGCGTTCAAGCCGAATTGACGAAGGCCAAGCGCGACGCCGACGTGATCGTGATCGACAGCCCAGGCCGCGACGATCTTGGAACGCGCACGGCCGTTCGCCTGGCAAATATCGTCGTCATGCCGGTGCAGCCGTCGCCGATCGATGTCTGGGCCTCGAAGCCGACGCTTGAGATGATCGCAAAAGAGGGAACCTCGGCGCTCATCGTGCTCAACCGTTTGCCTTCGCGTGCCAAGCTGACCGAAAATCTAATCGTCGATCTGAAGCGCGGTTCGGTTCCGATCGCCCGCTCCGCTCTTGGCAATCGCATTTCCTTCGCATCGAGCTTGGTGGAAGGCAGAGGCATCACCGAGACGGAGCCGCACTCCGTCGCCTCGGCCGAGATCAAGCTGCTCGCCGACGAGATCTGGCGCAAACTCGCGCAGAGCGGCCGCAGGGCCGCCGCCTGATGCCGCCGTGAAGCGCCACGGTCTGCTCGCCGATATCGGTGGCACGAATGTGCGCTTCGCGACGCTCACGCCAGACGGCAAGATCGGCGCCATCGAAGCCTGGCTGACGGCGCTCTATCCCGATTTCGCGACAGCGGTAAAAGCGTATGCCGAGGTCGCCGGTGTCTCGCTGCCGTTCGGCAACGCCGCGATCTGCGCCGCAGGTCCGCTTGAAGGCGATCACATCGATCTCACCAATTGTCCGTGGAAGATCTCTGTGGCCGAGATCGCGTCGGCGACCGGCGCGAAGAAGCCGGTCTTGGTCAACGACTTCGCCGCCGTCGCGCGCGCCTTGCCGGTGCTCGGCGAGAAGGATCTCGTCCACTTTGGCGGCACGCTGCCGCTCGATCTCGCGCCGAAAGTCGTGCTCGGACCGGGCACCGGTCTTGGTGTTGCGGGCCTCGTGCCGAACCGCGCGGGCGAATGGACCGTCGTCGCGGGCGAGGGCGGCCACGTCGATCTCGCGCCACACGACGATCGCGAAATCGCCGTCATCTTTCATCTGATCCGTGAGCATGGCCACGTCTCGGTCGAGCGCGTGCTCTCGGGCCCGGGACTTGAGACGCTCTATTTGGCGCTCGCTGCGCTCGATGGCGTGAGTGTGAAGGCAAAGCCGATCGCCGCCGAGATCGCCAAGTCCGCGCGCAGCAAGATCGATCCGCTCGCCGTCGAAACCGTGAAGCTCTTCACCGGATGGCTCGGCTCCGTCGCCGGCAATCTCGCGCTCTCATATGGCGGCAGGGGCGGCGTCTACATCGCAGGCGGCATCGTCCCGCAATGGGGCGACCTCTTCGACGCAAAGCTGTTCCGTCACCGCTTCGAAGCGAAAGGCCGGATGCGCAATTTCTTGCACCCCATTCCGACCTATCTGATCAAAGCCAAGGACCTGGCCTTCCGCGGCCTCGCCGAAATGCTCCGCTAGTCGCCGCCAACCTCGCCTTCGCGCCGCGGATCGGCCGCGCCTTCATAGCCGTCGTCGCGCACGCGGATCGCGTTGAGACCGCTCTCCATCTCCAGCGCCGACACGTCATGTCCAAGTCCCCGCAGCGCAGGTATCAGGGCCTCGAGCCCCTTGCCGGCCTCGATTTGCACGTTTGCGTCGCGCGCGGCGACATGCGGCATGTTGATTGCGGTTGCCATGTCCATGCGCCAATCGATCAAGCCGATCAGCGTCTGCGTGACATAGGTGATGATGCGCCATCCGCCGGGCGAACCGAGAACGGCGAAGAGCCTACCGTTCGGATCGAACACCAGCGTCGGCGACATCGCCGATAACGGCCGCTTTCCGCCTTGCGGTGCATTGGCGAAGCGCGTGTTGTCCAACTGTGGCTCGAACGAAAAGTCGGTGAGCTGATTGTTCAGGATGAAGCCGGCGGCCATCAGGTGGCTGCCGAACGGCCCTTCGACTGACGTCGTCATCGACACCGCACGGCCATCACCGTCGATGACGCTGATTTGCGCCGTCGAAGGCTTCGAATGATCGGGAACGCGCAGATTTCGCAAAAACCCGTTGCTTCCGGGTGGCCGACCGGGTCTTGCCACGGCCGAGCTCAGCGCCGCGTCCAGATCGATCATCGCCCCGCGCGCGGTCAGATATTTGCGGTTGATCAATCCCTTCACCGGCACCGGCACGAAATCCGGATCGGCCTCGTAGGCGGCGCGGTCGGCGAACGCCAGGCGCTCGGCGTCGGCCATCAGATGCACGGCGCTGACCGAATTGGGCGCAATGTTGATCACGTCGTGCTGTTCGATCATGCCCAATATCTGCAGCACCGTGATGCCGCCTGAGCTCGGCGGGCCCATGCCGCAGATGTGATAGTCGCGATAGACGCCGCACACCGGCTTGCGCTTCACCGCGTGATAGCGCGTCATATCGGAGAGCGTCAGCTTCTGCGGTCCGCGCGGCGCGTTCTGCACGGCGCGCACCACCGCCTCAGCGACTTCGCCCTTGTAGAAGCCGTCGGGTCCCAATGCTGCGATCAGCCTGAGCGTTGCGGCGTAGGCCGGATTCTTCAGCGTATCGCCAACTCTGATCGGCTTGCCGCCGGGCAGGAAATAGGCGGCGCTCTCAGGCACGAGCGGCAGGCCTGGATCGCGCGCCACGGCCGCAGCCAATCGCTCCGATACGGGAAATCCGTCTTCGGCGAGCCGGATCGCATCCTCGAAAAGCTCCGCCCACGGACGAACGCCGTGCTGCTTGTGCGCCATCCACAGCATCGCCACGACGCCCGGCACGCCGACCGAGCGTCCGCCCAGCACCGCCTCGAGGAATGGCATCGGCGTCCCGTCTTCGCGCAGGAAAAGATTGGGCTTCACCGCCATCGGCGCGGTCTCGCGCCCGTCATAGGACTCGATGCTGTTCGTTGCTGGGTCCCAGTGCATCATGAAGGCGCCGCCGCCCACGCCCGACGATTGCGGCTCGACGAGCCCCATCACCATCTGCGCGGCGATCGCGGCATCGACGGCGCTGCCGCCGCGCCGCAGCTCCTTGAGCCCCGCTTCCGTTGCCAGAGGTTCGGATGCGACGATGATATATTTCGTCGGCAGCGTCGCGACGTAGCCCTCGGCGTGCGCCGTAGCGGCACCCACGATCAGCAGCACTGCTGCGATCAGCACGCGCCATTTGCCTTTGAAAATATCCATCGCTAGCGTCACCCTCATGAGCAAACCTGGCCCCTTGAATCTCATCACCGACGTCGAAGGTATCACGGTCGGCAACGCTGAAAATGCGACAGCCTTGACCGGCACGACCGTCCTTTTAACAGGCACGCGCGCGATTGGCGGCTGTGATGTGCGTGGCGGGGCTCCGGGATCGCGCGAGACGGAATCGCTGAGGCCTGAGGGACTGGGCACCGGCGTCGATGCGATCACGTTGTCGGGAGGCTCTGTTTACGGCCTCGACGCGGCATCCGGCGCGCTTGCTTGGCTCGCATCCCGCAAGATCGGATTTCGTCTTCCGCAATCCGACATCGCGCTGCCGATCGTGCCAGGTGCGATTCTCTTCGACATCGCGAACGGCGGCGACAAGAACTGGGGATACGAGCCGCCCTATCGCCGTCTCGCCGAAGAAGCATGCGAGCGTGCCGGCAAGCAATTCGCGCTCGGCAACGCGGGTGCCGGCTACGGCGCTGTCGCGGGCGCCTACAAGGGCGGCCTTGGTTCGGCGTCTGCGGTGACGGAGGACAGTTATACGATCGGCGCGCTCGCCGCGGTGAACGCGTTCGGCTCACCTGTGATTCCTGGCACCTCGGCATTGTGGGCCTGGACGTTCGAACAGAACGGCGAGCTCGGGCGGCAGAAGCCGCCGCGTCCGAGCGAGATCGCGATGGACTTCCCCGACGATATCAAACGTCCGCCGCAACCTGCCGCCAACACCGCGATTGCCATCGTGGCGACCGATGCCGCGCTGACGCCGTCGCAAGCGCGCCGCGTCGCCGTGATGGCGCACGACGGATTTGCGCGCTCGCTGCGTCCCGTCCACACGCCGGTCGACGGCGACATCGTCTTTGCCGTTTCGACCGGAGCGAAGCCGCTCGCCGACCCCTGGCAATTCACCGTCGGCCGTATCGGTTCGATCGCGGCGGACTGCTTGGCGCGAGCCGTCGCTCGCGGCGTCTTCGAGGCCGAACCCCTTGGCCGCTTCCAAAGCTATCGCGCTGCGCACGCCGCAGGATTCGAGCAACGCCGCTGAATTCGTTCGCGCACAGACGATGCGTGCCCTTGATTTGTGGCGCTTGCGCTGTTATTTGCCCCGCCGAAATCAGGCGACAGTGATGATCAAGGTGGCATTCGGACAGGCATTCGGCGCGGCGGCTTTGGCCGGCGCATCCGAATCCTATTGCCTCATCGCATAACGCCTCTTGGCATTCGGGAGGCTCAAGGCCTCTCCGCAGCGTGACGAACCCCGGAAAGGCCAGCGGCCTCCGGGGTTTTTTCATGCGCGCCGAGCGGCGCGCGAACGAAGGAAAGAGCATGCGCACGGCTGTGCGACGAAGCGGCTTGTCTCGCCGCCGATTTGATACCTGAACGCCTTGGTGCGCATCCGCCCAAGGTGAACGGTCGACCTTGGGCTCACGTTCTCCAAACGAACTCGCTCCAGGTCACTGGCGGCGAGTTTTTTGTTTTCGGGCTGAACGCGAAGCGAAACGCGAACAGCCCACTGAGAGTTGGCGCGCCGATGCCAACGCTCGCATGCGCCGGCCTGGCCAGCCGGAGCATGCGGGCACCACAAAGGAGAAGTGAAATGATGAAGACGCATGTGAATGTCGGAACGATCGGCCACGTCGATCACGGCAAGACGACCTTGACCTCCGCGATCACGCAGGTTCAGGCGGCTCGCCTCGGCGGCAAGGCGCTCGCTTTCGACGAGATCGACAAGGCGCCGGAAGAGCGTGCGCGCGGGATCACGATCAACACCGCGCATGTCGAGTACGAGTCGGAAAAGCGCCACTACGCGCACATCGACTGCCCGGGCCATGCCGACTACGTGAAGAACATGATCATCGGCGCCTCGCAGATGGACGGCGCGATTTTGCTCGTCGACGCGACCAAAGGCGCGGCGAAGCAGACGATCGAGCACATCCTGCTGGCGGCCCAAGTCGGCGTGCGCCACATGGTCGTGTTCGTCAATAAGATGGACATGCTCGACGAGGCTGAGCGCGAGGATATGAAGGCGCTGATCGAGCTCGAGACACGTGGCCTCTTGGCGGCGCAAGGTTTTGAGAACGTGCCCTTCGTCTTCGGCAGTGCGCTGAAGGCGCAGGAAGCGGTCGCGCGCGGCGATCTCGCCGACCCGGACGTGCAGGCGATCGCCGACCTCGTCGCGGCGCTCGATGCGCACATTCCGGACCCGGTCCGCGACTACGCAGCGCCGTTCCTGATGCCGATCGAGGGCGTGAGCACGATCCCCGGCCGCGGCACGGTTGTGACCGGCCGTGTCGAGCGCGGCACGCTCAAAATCGGCGACGTCGTCGAGATCGTCGGTCTCGACAACGAAGGGACCGAGGTCGTGGTGACGAGCGCGCAGTCCTTTCATAAGGACATCCCGGAAGCGCGCGCCGGCATGAATGTCGGGCTGCTGTTGCGCGGTCTGAAGCGCGATGACGTGCAGCGCGGCCAAGTCTTGTCCGCACGCGGCGCCATCAAGGCGCACACCAAGGGCAAGGCGCAGATCTTCGTGTTGACGAAGGAGGAGGGCGGTCGCCACACGCCGTTCGCGAGCGGCTACGCTCCGCAATTCTTCTTCGGCGTCACCGACGTGATGGGCGTCGTCCGGCTCGACGACGGGGCGCTCGTCATGCCCGGCGACCAAGCCGAGATCGGCTTCGAGCTGCAGAAGCCCGTCGGGATGGAGAAGGGCGTCCGCTTTGCCATCCGCGAGGGCGGCAAGACCGTCGGCGCCGGTCTCGTTACCGAAGTGACGGCCTGAAAACGAAAGCTCCCGATCCACCTGAGCCGTGGATCGGGAGTTCAACGCATTCCAAGAATTAGGAAATCAATGTGCGTAGATGCGCACTTCCGGCGTCGATACCGCCGTGCTGATACCCGTCATCAACCGCACCTTCGAGGCGCTGACGCCGAGCGTCGTCAGCGTCTGCGCGACCTGCGTTGTGCGCGTGAGGTTGTCGTCGGGGTTCGAACGCGGCGCCATCACGCCGACGACGTCGAAGGCGGCATCCGGCTTGCGCTTCAGCGCGGCCGTCACCGCATTCTGCAGCGCGTCCTTATAGACCATGTTCGGCCGGTCGAATTTGATTGTCACGAACGCCGGCGCCGCGAGCAACGCGGGTGTCGCGGGCACGGCTTGCGGCAATACCGCGACGCCGTTCGGGTTCGGGGTCATGCCGGGTACGCCGGTGCCGAGGCTGGCGAGCGCAGCGCGCTCCTTCGCCAGGAAGGCGCTCTGCAGCGCGCTCTCGGTCGAGAGATCGTTGACGAGCCTGTCGGCTTGGTTCGCCGTCTGACCGATCTCGCCGCGCAGCGTGTTGATCTGATCTTGATCTTCGTTGCTGCCGCCGCGGATGGTGTCCGCCTCGGTCATGAGCTTGTTGGCGTCCGCGGCGCCTTTGGCGAAGGCACGCACTTCGCCGTCCAGCGCCGTGGTATCGGCGGCAAATCGCTCGAGCGCGCTTTGCGCCGCCGACATCTTGGCGCTGGCGGGCGGCGTGCCGCTTGCCACCGCATCACCTTTGGCAATGCGATAGAGCGCGCCGTCGGCCGCGGCCCTCTGGCGGATATCGGAAAGCGTCGCGTTGTGCGACGCGAGCGAGCCTTGCACCGCGACGAGCCGTGAGCGCAACGATACGATCCTGGCACCTTCGGGCGTGCCGGTCGGCGTGCCCGGCGCGACGGCGACCGGCGCGAATACCGACGTTCCGGCGGACGGCAGCGTCGCAACCGGTGCCGTCGTTGCCGGCGTTCCGCTGTTCGCGGGCGTCGTGTCGGCCGGAAAGATCGCGGTCCCGACGCTGGAGCAGGCGGCGGTAGATGCGGCGAGCGCCACCGCAGCCGCGCTGCGCAGGAAATTGGAACGGCGCATGAAAGTCCCCCTCAAGGCGGTGTGCTTGTGCGCTGATTTGGTTCGCGCGCGACTCTACGCGACGCGCCCCGCGATGCAATCGGCGTTGGTCACGGCGAGCCGAGGTCCCGCGCGAACTGTGTCGCGAGCGGCGCCGTTTCCGGACCTTTTGCCGCGCCGTTGCGGCGAAATGAAGGCCGCGAACCAACGCTTGCGCTCAGGCGCCCATGCCACTAATTTCCGCGCCTCTTGAAGGGCGGCCCGCTGTCGGTTATCGGCGCCGCCATGGCGCTGCACCCGTAGCTCAGCTGGATAGAGCACCAGACTACGAATCTGGGGGTCAGAGGTTCGAATCCTTTCGGGTGCGCCAGCCTTCTCAATGAGTTGGTGCCGTTTGATCGTGATGATGTTTCCCAGCGAGTGAGATTGGGAAGCAATCGGGAAACAGTTTCAGCGACCTGGGACTCCTGCCGAGTGCCGAAATTTTCTGAGGCACCCCCACCGGCACCCCGGCCCCCCTCTTGCTCGGTTGGTACCATCGGCACTTCCCTGCATACGAGTCCGCTGAGACGGAGCTTTCCACAAATCGAACGGGCGTTGTGTCAGCGGGCCTTAGTGCACAGGTCCGTGAGGGCTCGCTCGGCTGGACAGTAGCGTTCGGGTGATTGATTGGCGCACGCTGAGCCTCGTTGATTTCGCGAGGGCGCCACCTAGGTAACATTGGAGGGATTTCATGGGTGCCGCCAAACTGCCGCTGTACGCGTACGTCGATGAGACGGGCAACACCGGCCACAATTTGTTCGATGAAGATCAGCCTGATTTCTACACGGCGGCGTTAATCACCAAGGGTGATTTCGACGTAGCGTTTGGGTCACCGACTTCAGCCATCGCTACACGCCTGGGAACTCTGAGCTTGCACGGCAAAGAACTGGGGCTGAAGAAGCTTGAGTCCGTGGCACCTGAAATCCTTCGCCTTCTGCATGCTGCGAATGCGACCTTCTTCGTGTCCCGAGTGGAGAAGAGGTATCTGCTAACCACGAAAGCCTTCGACTCGCTGTTCGATTCGGGTGAGAACGCCGCCGTCGCTTGGCACCACTACAACCTCCGGCCCCTGAAAATAGCGCTCGCCTTCAGGATGGCGCATCTGTTGGACGACGAGACGTCGAGGGCGTTTTGGGCCTGCATCTTAGAACCCGATAAGGACAAAGCGCTCGAAATGCTGAAGTGCGTCTGTATGCGGCTTCTGAGCAATCTAGACCGCTTACCGGGCGAGGGTTGGCGCGAGATTTTCCGGCGAGGATTGGAATGGGCGCGCGACCACCCCGAGTCAATTCAGATCCACATGGATCGTAGAAGCGCCCGCCAAGGTCACTTTCCGAACCTGGTAGCGTTTGCGAATTTGCTCGAAGGACTGGAGGACCACTCCCGACGAGTGAAGAGGCGCGTCGCCCGCATCACGCATGACACGCAAAGCGAGTTCGAACAAACGCTAGCTGCCTGGCACGACCTGCTCTCGAATGCTTCGCCTGAAGAAATAAAGTGGGCTGGAGAGACACACTCAATGCAGCGAGTGGCTGGGTCCGAGTTCGAGGTGAAGGCCGACGAGACGAGTGCCGGACTGCAGATTGTCGATATCGTTCTTTGGCTCTATCGGCAGTATCTCAAGGAGAAGCCACTATCGCCGGGCTGCAAGGCGATTCTGACCTACGTGTTCGAGCACGGTTGGGAGAGCGATTTCTCCTTTGTCGGTGTCGGGCGCATGTATCATGAGAAGTGGGACACCATCATCAATACGCCACTTACGGACGAGCAGGAGGTTCAGGCGCGGAAGATGCTCGCTGAATCGGAGCAGGCCAGGCAGGATTCGATGGCACGCTACGATAGAGACGGCCTTCCGCCGTTCATGCGTCAAGTGGAGCAACTGAAGGGTGGCTGATGCGCCTCAGTTGCTTGCGGCCGCCATCCGCGTGTCACGCTGGGTCACGTGTAGAACCGATAGGATGGGTTGGGAATCTGATTGTCGCTCATCTCGATCTTGATCGTGCACACCTTGCGCGCGAAGGAGTGAGGTAGTCGGACCGAATTAGAGCTGCTGAAGGAAGCTCCCCCAGCGGGCTGATGCTACGGGCTATCGGGTACGCACCAAGCCTCTGATCGACTCCTTGGATGGTCTGAGAGTCAACGCGGCAGGTTGCGGGGAAAGGAGCCGACGGCCCTGCTGCGAACGGCGCTCTGCGCAGGCGTCGGTCTAGCGCTTCGTCCTAGGTGGTGCGGTTTGTAGATGTGTTTGGAGTTTGCGATTCGCGATCCGCCGATGTGGTGTCAGCTTTTCGCCTGGTTGCGCGCACAACGAGCCGCCACACAAGTACGGTAAGCAGGCAGAGGCCGCCCCACAGCGTCGCGACGAATATCTGGAATGTTGTGTCATCGCTTACTTCGCCATCTTTTCCCCTGGTGGCAATCCAGCGTAGCTCACCAAGTGCACTCTTCATTATGTCCCACGTTGTAGCCAGCGTGTCATAGGCGGCGTTGGGCTCATACGAGGTATCAGTCTTGTTGGCGTGGTCTGCAGCCGACGGATCGATTGATCTCAAGCCCGCTAAAGCCGCGGCCGGGTCGGAGGATGTGGCGACGACCTCGTTGATGTCACAGTTCTGCGCCCGCCGACACTGGACGACCAGCGCCTTGGTGAGGGCGTCAACTTGTGTCAGGCGCTCTTCGTAGGCTGCACGCATGTGCGCGTAGCGTTGGTTTTTCGCCACTATGATTTGATCTTTGAACAGCACCACCACCGTGGCATACGCGACCCAACCAAGGATAAGCAGGCTGCCGACGGCGACTGTCAGCTGGAACGTCGGTGCAATCTCGAAGAACTGCACGGACCTCCTGGAGCGGAGGTAGAACTGTCTAGTCGGAAATAGTCGCGCTAGCGCCTTCAAGACGGCGCCATGCAATGCAATTCGATGAGGCGTTTGCGGCGTATTGGTCATGCTGATGCCTACGTCACCTGCGACGGCACAGATGAGACTGGCCGCCAGCAAACGCAAGTCCAAGGCGACGTTTACCCCGACAGAATCCGACTAGATCGACAAGTTGGCCCAAGATAGGAATGTTCTTCCGAATAGCTGGCAGAAATCGGTCAATTCCAACTCGGCAAACGGGTCGAAAGCCGGGCAAGGCGGGTAGGGTGCGATCATGAGCTAGCTCATTCGCCCTAATGATGCCCCAATGGAGCTGACAAACTCCATTCCGCAAACGGGCAGGGCAATGAGCGCAGACAGCACAACCGCACCGCCACCAACTCGATCTAGCTCCAGCTTTTGGACTCTGCTCCGGATTGCCGGGATTGTGGTCGGCGTCGCAACGCTGCTGCGTCTTGCGACCATCGGCTTTAACATTGAGTACAAAGAGTTCTTCCAGGAGTTCCTCGATCAGGTGAGGAATATCGTCGAACTGGGCTTCCTTGTGGACCCAATCGACAAACTGGTTCACGGTTTTCTCGAATGGGTGCGTAGCTTTGGCTGGCACATACCTGATCTTCAACCGCATTGGCAGCAGGTGTTCACGTTGAGCTGGTTGTTGATGGCTGCCATTGCACGCAACTGGTCGGGCGCACTTGAGGCGAGGATGGTATTGGCGTTCGCCTGCGCACTGGCATCCGGCGTTGCGGCGGGCACCGCGCCGCCGGATAGCGTTGCCATATTTTTCTATCCCGCCGCAGGCTTCGTTCTGTTCTTTGGCTTGGCAGGCTTGCCCGACTTCGTCGTCAATCGTCATCGAGCAGTCCTTGGGCTGATGACGCTTTTTCAGTTTATTGTAATGGCCATTGCCGCCTACGTCTCTAGTGATACCAAGTCGGTCGCCGGGGCAGTCCAAAACCCTGCCTTGCTGCTTCTTGTGCTTAGTGTTGGTTTTTCAGGGATAGTTTCCATCATCGCAGGCCAAATTGGCCGACTGATTTGGAGGGAGAAAAGAGACAGTGAAATCGCGGCCACTGGCTTCGACATCGTAGCCGTCATGGGCCTCGCCTTGGCTATCGGTTACGTGATGATGAAATAGCCTGTCGCCGAAGGATGCCAGAGCATCATCAAGGCTGGACGGCAAATGCGCCTGACACATCCTGACAACCTCAATCGCAAGAGAGAGTCGCCGCGGGGGATTGCCGTCCCGCGGCTGTTCAGGCACTGAACAGCCTTTGATCGACTCTCAGGCTGCGCTGTGAGTCACTTGCACGGCGCGAAAAGCATGAGGGCGCCTTCTGCGCCCTCTGCAAGAAGTGACGGCAAAGATGGCGTTTGCGGACGCCTTCCGGCACCCTGGCGACCTTAATCGTCATTCCATGACAGCAGACCAGTGATATGGCCCACCGTTTCTGCAGAAGTAGTCTCCAGAGACGCTGTCCGAATTGCGCGTCCAATAGAACATGCAGTCGTTCCCGTCGCTGCTGTTGGTTCGGTGGGCCGCAACTGTGTCACCACGTTCAATGACTTCAATGTCGTAGCGCACTTCACCGCCGCCGCTTCTCACATACCCGTGGCCAGACCACGCACCACGACCTTCACTCGACAGGATCCACCTGCCATGCCAGGCCCCCGTTTCGCGCACTGACCACGTCTCCGCAAACGCCCCTGTGGTGGCCAACGCCACGCCCGACGCAACAATTGCTGCTAACAAACGTCTCTTCATCGATTTCCTCCTGGATTTCGCCACCACGCAGCACAACTGTGTAGGCTCTCGGCCTACAGAGACAATTCTGCTGGTTGAGTGGTCGAAGACGCTTGTAGCCAAATGAAGCCGTGGAATTTACTGTGGCAGGTCTGTGAACTCGCGAAGTATGCTGCCAACGCCGACTGCAACGATGCTGCACGGTTCGACGAAGTGAGGCAGAAATGAATGGGGACCTTGAAGTAGGAACGAAGGTTCGAAGGACTGAGCTGCATGAACGATATGGCGGGGGAGGTCAGGGCGGCATCAGTCCGTCAGCGCAATCCGGTGCGCGCCATCCTTTTCGACAAGCGGCCGGAATCGAATTGGACCTTGGGTTGGCATCAAGACCGAACGATCGCGGTGTGTGCGAGGGTCGAAACCAAAGGCTTCGGTCCATGGTCAGTGAAGGCCGGCATCCTTCATGTCGAGCCGCCCTTCGCGCTCATTGAACGGATGATTACGCTGCGCGCTCATCTCGACGATTGCGGTGAAGACAACGCACCTCTTCTCATCGTGCCGGGATCGCATCGCTTGGGCCGCGTGCCTGCGAACGAAGTGTCGGCGTTGGCAGCGCGCTGTGGCTCGCTTCCCTGCCTCGCGAAAGCCGGAGACATCTGGCTCAATGCAACCGCGATCGTCCACGCCTCGAAGGCGGCCATGCGCCCCGCTCGCCGCCGTGTGCTGCAAGTCGACTACAGCGCTGACGAATTGCCAAACGGTCTGAGGTGGCTCGGGGTCTAGGAACGGCGTTTCACGCTTTGCGCGCAAGCATGCACACCGCGGGCAATACGCTTCGCGCGATGCCGGCCATGATCGGCGCGTGGCTTCGGCCATTAGTGGCGGTCGGGTTGCTGCCTCTCGGGCATCCGCCGGAACATGAGTGCGATGGCGCGGAACCCGTGTTGGAGCACGCCCACGCGTCGCGTCGGGCGATGAGTGTGCACCTGCAATAATTCGACAGCCGCTGCATCCGACATTGCAAGCTTATTACAGCACTGTAATCTTTCGAATCGGATGGGTGGCCGTTGGCCGCCAACGTCGCGCAACACAGCAGGAGGAAAGTCCATGAGCGGACCGGTCACCAGCGTCAGCGATTCCGACAAGAAATTGGCCTCTCAGTTCATACTCGGCGCTGCGATCGTCATGGGCGTGATGGGATTGATCGCCGTATTGCTCGGCGGGTTTGTTTGGGCCGTCGTCGACTGGGGAGTTGCCGGCGCGCTCGGTTATTTCGGCTACATGAAAATGAGCAGCGGTGATCTGAACACGGTGAAGCTCGTAAGCTTGATCTGCGCGGGTATCATCTTGCTCCTCGGCCTGCTCGCACTGACGAACGCGACGGCGGGCGGCGGTCTCGGGTTTCTCATTGCGATCGTCGTCATCGGCGCCGGCTGCGGCCTCGTTTATGCCGCGATGCTGATTTCGCCGGGCCGCAAGCTGTTCTGAGCGAATGGCGCCGGCATTGACCGGCGTCTCGCCACGAAACGCGTCCGCGAAGCTCATCTTGACTGAACATTGCGAATATAGCAAGATAGGTGCAATGGCGCCTGGACCGCGTTTTCAGGCTCGCTCATTGACATGTGTATCGGTGTGCCGATCACCCCGCTTGAGCCAAGGCTCTTGCTGACGGGATCGGAGGGTCGCGTCGTTTTTCGGTCATAATCGCCAATGTTTGAACTTTATCCGTCACGCGTGTGAACTTTCGTGGCGCATTTTTCGGCGGAAATCAGCCGTTGTGCGAATGTGCGAACTTCAAAGACATCATCTCTCGCACTATGCGGTAATCGCAATGAGAGTTTCGCCTGCAGCGTGCAAGGTCAAGTCCCCAGCTAAGGCTCGCCTACCCAACAAACAGCGCGCGCAGATACGGATTCATAAATCGCCCGCCCGGATCCTTCTCCGCCCGCATCGCCTGGAAGTCGCGGAAGTGCGGGTAGAGCGCCGCGAGGTCGGCGGCTTTCAGGCTGTGCAGCTTGCCCCAATGCGGCCGTCCTTCGACGCGTCGATAAATCGGCTCGATCTCGCTGAAGTAGAAGTCGTGGTTCTGCGTGTGCCCCATGTGCACGGCGATCGACAGCGTCGGGCGTTTGTAGAACGGGCTCAGCCACGCGTCGTCCTCGGCCACGAAGCGCACTTCGATCGGAAAGTAGGCTTCGCTGTGCCGCTCGATCGCCGCGATCACTTGCGGCAGCACGCTCGTCAGCGCCTCGCGCGGCAGATGATATTCCATCTCGTTGAAGCGCATCGGCCGGTCGGTCGAGAGCAGACGCCAGGCGGGCCCGACGACGCTTTCCGTCTCCTGATTGGCGATCAGCCCCTTGCCGATCATGCGCCGCAGCCACGGCGCCCAGGAGAACCAGTCGCGCAGCGTCATCAGTTCCTCGGCGCCTTCGTTCTCGCTGTTCGGCTTGCGCGGCGTCACCGGCTCGTCCGTCTCCTCGTGGCTGATGCAATAGGCCATGTCGGTGAAGGTGATGTAGTAGAACTCGTAATGGCGCAGCGTGCGCGCACGTTCCGGCGCCGCCGCGATCGCATCGCCGATCGGCTCGAACCAGGTCTTGCGCCTCAGCGTCAACGGTCCGCGGTTTTGCAGCTTGACTTGCGTGACGATACCGAGCGCGCCGACGGACACCCGCGCCGCGTCGAAGAGCTCGGCGTTCTTCGATGCATCGCAGTCGATGAGGGCGCCGTCGGCCGTCATCAGCTGGAGGCCCGCGATGGCGCTCGACAGCGACCCGAGATTGGCGCCTGCGCCGTGTGTCGCCGTGGCGATCGCGCCCGCAAGGCTCTGCTTGTTGATGTCGGGCAGCGCGTTCATCGCCTGGCCGATGCCGTCGAGCATCTCGCCGAGGTTGAAGAGGCGGACGCCCGCGCCGACGGTTGCCGTCATCGCTTGCGCGTCGTGCGCGGCGAGCGCGCTCAACCGGTCGAGCGAGACGATCGTGCCCTCTGTCGGCACCAACGCCCCAAAACTATGGCCGGCGCCGACTGGCCGCACGACATCGCTCGAAGTGCGCAACAGGTGCTGCAATTCATTGATGTCGGCGGGAACGGCGATCGCCTTCGGAATGCAGGTTTGCAAGCCCGACCAATTGCTCCATCGCACTTTGCCCGGCGGCACCGGCGGCAGCTCGCGCTCCGGCGGATCGCCGGCGTTGAGCGCGAGCGTGGTGACGCCTGCGGCGCCGAGCGCGGCGATGCCGCCGCCCGCCAAAAGCAAATTGCGCCGCGTGACGATCATCGCGCCCCCTCCCGCTTGGCCATGAAAGCGATCAGCTGCTTCATATCTTCGTCGCTGCAGTCGAAGCACTGTCCGGACGCCGGCATCGCCTTGTAGCCGGTGCGCACATGGCCGAGCAGAACGGCTTCGCTTTGATTGAGCCGCGGCGACCAGGCATCGATGTCGCCGGCGAGCGGCGCACCCGAGTCCGGATTGGCGTGGCAGGCCTTGCAGGAGCGGCTGTATTTCTCTGCCAGCGTGGCATCGGCGGGTTGCATCGCCTCGGCAAAGGCGGTTCGTTCCGCCAAGCTCGGTTGCGGCTTCTGTTCGCAAGCGGCGACCAAGATCGCGACGCCGGCCAGCGCAAGCGGCAGCGATAAACGATGCGCCATTCTCATCCGGCCCCCGCCAAGATTGTCGACGTGACGTGCTAACACGAGGGGCCTAAGCGAGACCAGGATCGTGCGATAATGTCGCGGGGCCGAGCATAAGAGCAAAGGGAGATGCGTCATGGAAGTCGTGGAGGATTTGCGCCGCATTCTCGGCGACGCCGGTGTTCTGACCGCTGCCGAAGTGGCCGAGCGCGCCGCCGGTGTCTGGCGCGGCGATCGTCAGAAAGCGCTCGCCCTGGCGCGGCCGACGAACACCGATGAGGTGAGCCAGGTCCTGCGCTACTGCAACGAGCACGATATCGCGGTCGTCACCCATGGCGGCTTGACCGGGCTTGTTCACGGCGCCGACGTCGACAACGGCGAGCTCATTCTTTCGCTCGAACGTATGCGCGCGATCGAAGATATCGATCCGATCCAGCGCACGGCGACGGTGCAGGCGGGCGTCGTGTTGCAGACGCTGCAGGAAGCCGTCGCCGAACATGGCCTCGCATTCCCGCTCGATCTCGGCGCGCGCGGCAGCGCGACGCTCGGCGGCAACGCCTCCACCAACGCCGGCGGCAATCGCGTGATCCGCTACGGCATGATGCGCGAGATGGTGCTGGGCGTTGAGGCCGTGCTCGCCGACGGCACGATCGTCTCTTCGCTCAACACGCTCATCAAAAACAACGCCGGCTACGACCTGAAGCAGCTCTTCGTCGGCTCCGAGGGCACGCTCGGCGTCATCACCCGGCTCGTGCTCAGGCTACGCGAAGCGCCGCTCTCGACGTCGATGGCCTTCGTCGGTGTTTCGGATTTCGGCGCCGTGGTGAAGTTCTTGAAGCACATGGACAGAGGGCTCGGCGGCGCGCTCTCAGCCTTCGAAGTCATGTGGCAACCGTTCTACCGCCTGGTGACCAGCCCGCCGGCCAAGGGCAAGCCGCCGATCCCGCAGACCTATCCCTTCTATGTGCTCGTCGAGGCGCAAGGCGCCGACCGCGCGCTCGACGGCAGACGCTTCGACGCCGCAATGGAGCAGGCGTTCGAGGCGGGCATCGTCGCCGACGCCGCCATCGCGCAGTCCGAAACCGATTGCCGCGCCTTCTGGTCGCTGCGCGACGATGTCGGGCAAGTCGCCGTCGGCGGCGCGCCGGTCGTTTTCGATATCTCGCTCCCCATCAAGGACATGGACGACTACACCCGCAATCTTGCAGCAGCCCTTGAGCGTGAGATCGGCGAGCACAAGCTTTGGATCTTCGGTCATTTGGGCGACGGCAATCTGCACGTCATCGTGCAGGTCGCGCGCGAGAATTACATGCAGCTCCGCTCGAAGATCGAAGAGCTCGTCTATACACCGCTGCAAAAGCTCGGCGGTTCGGTCTCTGCCGAGCACGGCATCGGCCTCGAGAAGAAGCCCTATCTGGCGCTCAGCCGCACGGCGACGGAACTCGCGCTGATGCGCAAGCTCAAGACCGCGCTGGATCCCAAGAGCATCCTCAACCCGGGGAAGATCCTGTGATCGAGGCGCGCCTGATCAATCCCTAATCCATCTGACGGAGGCAGTGCAGCGCCAGGTCTCGATGCTGCCGCCACGCAGCGTGCAGCTGCAGTTCTTGTCTTTGATCCTACTCGCGTGCTCGGCCGAGATGTTTTTCAGAGCATTGTCCTCGGCTGCCGAGCAGGCTTGCGCCCGTGTCGGGCCGTCCGCCGTGCCGACGCCGCCGGCGAAAACGCCGGATACGGTGTGCCATCCGAGGTCGGCGAGCGACAGATCGCCGATGAACGCGAGGCTTAGGACGGCGACCGCACCGGCTACGAACTTTCTCTGCATCTCTCGCTCCCCCGACCGATCAGCGAACCCGACTCGCTCGAACCTTTACATCGCTTGTTTGGCATTTGCGCGACGAAAACACACGCCACTTGCGCGCGAGGGCACAGATCGCTGCAACGACCGCGAAGGCGTCGGGTACCCGTTCGAATGCAAGGCGTCGAAGGCAGGCCGCCTCCGATTTCTGCAGGCTACTCGCCCGTCTTGAAAAGTGGCACTCGATGTGTCAATAGTTTGCCGACAGAAAAAGAAGACCAGGGAACGCCATGATTCCGACACCGATCACGCTGAGCGGCGCGCCGGGCTCGCCCTATACGCGCAAGATGGTCTCGCTCCTGCGCTACCGTCGCATCCCTTACAAGCTGCTGCATTTCGGATTGGCCGGCCCGCCGAATTTGCCGAAGGCGAAGGTTCAGCTCCTGCCGACCTTTTATCTTCCCGATGCTCGCGGTGAGCTCGAGGCGGTCGTCGACTCGACGCCGATCATTCGCCGCTTGGAACGCGAGTTCGAGGGCCGCTCCGTATTGCCGCCGCATCCGGTGGTCGGCTTCATCGACTATCTTCTCGAAGACTATGCCGACGAGTGGCTGACCAAGGCGATGTTTCACTATCGCTGGTACTATCCGGCGGACGCTGAGAAGGCAGGCCAAATTCTACCGCGTTGGTCTCGTATCACGGAGCCGGAAGCCGAAACGCAGGCCGCCGCGAAGTTCATTGTCGAACGCCAAGTCTCGCGCCTCTACGTCGTCGGTTCGAACGCAACGACGGCGCCCGTTATCGAGGCGAGCTACGAACGCTTTCTTTCGCTATTCGACGCCCACCTTTGCCGTTACCCGTTCCTGATGGGAAATCGCCCAGGCGCCTCGGATTTCGCGGCGTTTGGACAACTCACGCAGCTGACGCACTTCGATCCGACGCCGACAGAGGTGACGCTCGAGAAATCGCCGCGCGTCTACGCGTGGGTCGAAGTGGCGGAAGACCTTTCAGGCCTCGAACCGGCAGACGGCGATTGGTTGCCCGCCGACGATATCCCGGCAACCACGATTGCGCTGCTCAAGGCGCTTGGTCGCGTCTATGCGCCGGCTCTGCTGGCGAATGAAAGTGCAATCGCGACCGGCGCCTCGACCTTCGAGACTGAGATCGATGGCAAGCCTTGGAAACAGCAGACGTTCCCATATCAAGCGAAGTGTCTGCAGTGGATCCGAAACGCCTACGCCGACCTGTCGGCGGACGATCGTGTTTCAATCGATAAGATTCTGTCGGGCACCGGCTGTGCCGTTCTTTTCCGAAAATAGGAGTGCATGATGCGCAAGTGGCTTATCGGCGCAGCTGTTGTGGTTGCAGCTCTCGCTGTAACCGGATTCGTTCTCTTCCAGAACTACTGGTACTACCTGCCGGGGATCATGGCCTCGATCCGTGATCCGATTCAGCCGAACCAGCCGGTTGTTTGGGACAAAGGGCCCGCTGCAGCACCGACGCCGGCGGCCAGCCGTCCGCCGAACATCATCCTCATCTTGGCCGACGACCTTGGTTACAACGACATCACCTTCAACGGCGGCGGCGTCGCCGGTGGCGCGGTGCCGACGCCCAATATCGACTCGATCGGCCATGACGGCGTCGACTTGAGCGAGTCTTACGCCGGGAACGCGACGTGCGCGCCGTCGCGCGCGGCGATTTTGACCGGCCGCTACGCGACGCGCTTCGGCTTCGAATTCACGCCGGTTCCGGTTCAGTTCTCGCGCCTCGTCGGTCACACGCAGACCGGCATCCATCCGCCGATTTACCATCAGGAAGTCGAAGCCGACGTTCCGGAAATGGCGCAGATGACCGTGCCGACCAGCGAAATAACGCTGCCCCAACTGCTCAAGACGGTCGGCTATCACACGATCGCGTTCGGCAAGTGGCACTTGGGCGAAACGGCGCAGACGCGTCCTGAAGCGCGCGGCTTCGATGAGTATCTGGGCTTCCTGGCCGGCGCTTCGATGTATTTTCCGGCCGGCGACCCGAGGGCCGAAGAGTCGCGCCAAGATTTCGATCCGATCGACAAATTCCTTTGGGCGAATCTTCCCTACGCGGTCGTCAACAACAGCGGCCCGCATCGCTTCGCGCCGTCGGAATACATGACCGACTATCTGGCGGACGAAACCGTGAAGGCGATCGGCGCCAACAAGAACAGGCCGTTCTTCATGTACGTCGCGTTCAACGCGCCGCACACGCCGCTGCAGGCCTTGAAGTCGGATTACGACGCGCTTCCGCAGATCCAGAACCACCGTCTGCGTGTCTATGCGGCGATGATCCGCGCGCTCGATCGCGGCGTCGGCAAGATCCTCGATGCCGTGAAAGCGAACGGTCTCGACGACAATACGCTCATCTTCTTCACCAGCGACAACGGTGGCGCCAACTACATCGGCCTTCCCGACATCAACAAGCCGTTCCGTGGCTGGAAGATGACGTTCTTCGAAGGCGGCATTCGCGTGCCGTTTTTCATAAAATGGCCGGCCAAGATCACCAAGGGCGACATGTATTCCGGCGCCGTCGGCCACGTCGATATCTTCGCAACGGCCGCTGCCGCCGCGGGCGCCGCCATGCCGAGCGACCGCAAGATGGACGGCGTCAACTTGATGCCCTTCATCCTCGGCACATCGCAAGGCTCACCGCACCAAACGATGTTCTGGCGCTCCGGCGGCTATCGCGTGCTGCGCGCGGGCGATTGGAAATTGCAGGTATCGGACGAACTCAAGAAGAGCTGGCTCTTCGACATGAAGAACGATCCAACCGAGAAAACCAATCTGGTCGACAGCCAGCCCGACAAACTTGCCGAGCTCAGGGCGGAGCTCGACAAGATCAATGCCGAACAAGCAAAGCCGCTGTGGCCGTCTTTGCTTGAAGGTGCCGTTGCCATCGATCATCCGCTCGATGCGCCCGAGCAACCTGGTGAGGAATACATCTACTGGGCCAACTGAATGCGCACCGTCCTGATCCTGGCTTCACTCGTCGCGCTGACGGCGCTTGCTGCGGGAGCGTATTGGTGGCGCAGCGCGCCGCACGCGCTACCGACGCGGCTCGTCTGCTTGAGCGGACCGACCTCATCGGGCGCACACGCCGGCATGGTTTGGATTCCAGCCGGCACCTTTGAGATGGGAGACGACGTTTATCCGGAAGAAGGTCCACGGCATCGGGAAACCGCTGCCGGCTTTTGGATGGACCGGACCGAGGTCACCAATGCCGAGTTCGAAGCCTTCGTTGACGCAACGCATTACGTCACGACTGCCGAGCGCCCCGGCAAGGAAGGCGCCGCCGTCTTCGTGATGCCGTCGGGCGATGATGGCCTCGGCGATGTTTCGAAGTGGTGGCGTTACGTACCAGGGGCCAACTGGCGCCATCCAGGCGGACCGCACACATCGATTGAAGGCCGCGATCACTTTCCCGTCGTCGCGCTGACCTACGAGGACATCCAAGCCTACGCGAAATGGAAAGGCCGCGAGCTGCCGACAGAGGCGGAATGGGAATGGGCCGCGCGCGGCGGCGCATCTCGAATGCCGGATCATGAACAACCGAAGGACGCCAACACATGGCAGGGCGTCTTTCCCATCATCGACACGGGCGAAGACGGCTTCGCGGGCGTAGCGCCGGTCGGTTGCTTCAAGGCGAACGCTTACGGCCTCTACGACATGATCGGCAACGTCTGGGAATGGACGGCAGACGAGTACCGCGACCACACGCCGAAGGCGCGGGTGATCAAGGGCGGCTCATATTTGTGCGCGCCGAACTATTGCATGCGCTATCGCGCCGGCGCGCGCCAACCTGAAGAAGACGATCTCGCGACGAGCCACGTCGGATTCCGCACGATTTTGCGCGCGTCCGACCGAGCCGCCGCGCCCTAAGATCAATTGCGTGTGTCCGCGGGCGCGAGATCGATTGGCGCCAACGGGATCGCACCGCTCAATCCTTTGTAATATCGCAGCAGCAGAACCAACGAAGCCGCGGCGCCGATGAGCGACAACAGAATCGCGACGCTCAACGATGCGCCGAGCGCGACAAGGCCCGCTGCAACAAAACAGCTCGCCGCGCAGCCCACGTCCCAAGCACCCTCCGTCGCGACGTGGAACCTGAGCGCGCATGGCGACTTCTTGGCCTCGTTGTAGACGGCCGTCATCACCGTCGGCACATAGAGGCAAAGGACGAGTGCGCCGAGCGCGTTGGCGATCACCGCCATCGTGGCGCCGCTGCTTGCCGCGCGCACGACCGTCGTCAGCAGCAGCACGCCGAACGCGAGCCAGACAGCGCGCACGCCGTGGCCCGCGTCGATCAAGCGCCCGAGCGCCATACCTGAGATGGCGCCGGCCAAAGCCGCAATCGCCATCGCACCGCCGAACGCTGTGAAGCTTTGGCTGAGTGAGAAGAACAACACCATCTGCCAGACGAAGTAATAGCCCGCCGCGATCCAGCCGTCGCACACGAAGAGCAACACGCCGCGCCAGGCCGCTTTGAAGGCGCCAGGCGCGCTCGGCGCGATTGCGATCGCCGGCGCGCGCAACAACGGAAGCGCGGCCACAAATTGCACGCCGGCCGTGGCGTTGAATGCGACCACCGGCCCGAGTGTCGCCAGCGTCCAACCGCCGACCACCGGAGCCACGATACCGACGACTGCGGCCAAGGCCTCGCGCGCGCCGATTTGATGCCCGCGATGCTCGGCGTCGCCGAGCGTCGCGAAATAGGCGTGATAGGACGTCCAATAGAACGTGTCGCCGATCGACGCGATCAAGATGAAGCCCGCGAGCATCAGGTCGACGCCGTGCACGAACGGCAGGAACGGGTACTGCAAGCCGGTGACGACCGTTCCGAATATGACGACGGCTTTGACGCCGAACCGCTTTGCTGCGACGAGCACGAGCGGCCGCAGCACAAAGCGCCCGGCGAGAATGAGCGCGACCGTCACCAGCACGAGCGGCACGGACAACCCTGCTTTCAGCAAAAACACCCGGAAGAAGACGCCGCCGCCTTCGAGCGCAAAGGTGTGAATGCCGTAGTGCAGATTTAGACGATTGATGGTCGTGTTTCGGAGATAGGCCATGGATCACCGGAGAGAGCGTGCGTGCGCGAAAGATCGCCGGCGTCGCGGCGGGGCGCGCGGAGGTCGCAAGTGCGGTGGTGATCAAGCCAACATGGCGCGCAGTGGTAGGTCGCGCCGGGGCTCCTGTCAATCGCGCGCCCTGGTCATCCGGCCGATACCAGGCACTGCGTGCAAATCTCAAATTACGCTCTATCTAAATATTGGAGCACCCGCATGACCAACCCCTTGAGCCAATTTTCGACGGCCCTCGCCGAGCGCGCTGCCGGGGCCGCACTATTGATCGGCGCGATCAAGCTCCTCGACGGCCGGCATTTGACGGCGACGCTGTGGCGCCCTGATTTGCTGGTCGTCTCGGAACAGGCGTTGCCGTCGCGAGCTGAGTTTGAGGTCGTTCTGTCGGGCGGCGCGTCCGCCAAAGCAATGCTCGCCGGCCGCGATGCCGGTACCAACGTGGCGCTCCTCAGACTCGCGCAGCCGGTATCGTTCGCAGTGCGGCCGCAAGTTGGGCCAGTTCTTGGTTCTCTTGTGCTGGCGATCGGTGCGGACGGAGGCGGCGGCGCCACGGCGCGCCTTGGGCTCGTCAATCAAGCAGGCCCGGAGTGGATCTCGAGCCGCGGCGGTCGTGTCGATCGGCGGATCGTTCTTGATGCTCACGTCGCGCGCAGTGAAGAGGGTGGCCCCGTGATCGACGCGAACGGCGCGCTGCTCGGCATTTCGACCCTCGGCCCCAGGCGCCAAGTGTTGGTGATCCCTGCCGCCACGATCGAGCGCGTTGTTCCCTTGCTTCAAAGTGAGGGTCGCGTCGCGCGCGGTTGGCTCGGCGTTGCGGTACAGCCCGTTGCGGTGCCGGACGCGCTTCGTGACAAGGCCGGACAAGCGCACGGCTTCATGGTGATGTCGGCGGTCGCCGATGGGCCCGCGGCGAAGGCCGGTGTCGTGCCCGGCGATATCGTCGTGGCCATCGACGGCGAACCTATCCGCCGCTACCGCAAATTCGCGGCGTGCTTGGGGCCTGAAAGTATCGGCCGAACGACGGAGCTTTCTGTCATCCGCGGCGGCGCTGTCGTCAGTGTAAAGGCGACGGTCACCGCAAGGCCCGCTGCATGAGTGTTCCGGCGCTTCGCGTGCGACGTCCTTTGCGTGTCCAAGTGAACGCGCACGATCCTGCACGCCGCGCCGCACTCGAAGTGATCGTGACCGGCTTCGGTCACATGCTTGCGTCGAGCGATACCGACGTCATCTTGAGCGACGGCGATCACGAGTTGTCGCCTCAAGCGCCAACGGTCGTTCTTGGCAGCCGCGATGATCATTGCGCCGGCTTGCTTCCGTCGGATGCAACGCCTGCTCAAATCGATGCGGCACTTCATGCTGTCGCCGCGGGCCTCATTGTGCGCGCAAACACCGAGGTCGCGTTCGGCGAACTCTCAGAGCCATGCCAGGCGCTCCTGACGCCGCGCGAGACTGAGGTGCTCGTCGCAATCTCCGAAGGCCTCAACAACAAGGAGATCGCCCGCCGCCTGGAGATATCGCACCACACCGTCAAATTTCACATTGAGTCACTTTTGCGAAAGTTGGGTGCGCGCTCGCGTGCGGAAGCGGTGGCCGTAGGCATGAAGCACCGGAACGAAGTCTAGGCGTCACCTCCTGTCGGTTGAATTCAGTCTGAACATTCGCGCGCCACGTGTCGTAGCGACCAACGCCAAATCGAGCGGCGGTGTTCGCAAGTGATCGGCAGTTCACCTTGGATTCGAAGGCCCGCCACCGTACCCTTGTTGTCGGGTTGTGGGGGCGGCGATGCGAACGATCGCGCTGCAAAAGGCGTCGCAGGCAATCGTCAATAGTCACGATATCGGATGGGTCTGCGGCAACCGTCGCGGCGCTAACTCGGCACATCGTGAACCGGGTCAACACCACGACACTGCACGCGACGAACGAAGCGTGGTGCCATGAGCGAGGAGCAAGCGCCGCGCGAAGACACCGACGTGACACCGGACGCGATCGTCCCCGACGGGCCGCATTCCGAGTGGCCGCGGGTCTATCCCTGGCCGCAGGTCGTCGCCCGATATCGCAGCCAGGAGGCGCGCTCCGAAGAAGGCGCGAACGACGAAGGCTACAGAGATCGCACGCTTCTCGCCTCGCCGCGAACGATGGGTGCCGCCTCGCACATCTTCATCCTGGCGCGTCTACAGCTGATGGTGACGGCCGTCGTCGGCGCCGTGCTCCTCGACTTTCTGATCGCCGGATCGATGCGTGAGGCGCTGCGCTATTCCGTTGTCGACGCGCCCTGGCAATTTCCCGCGATCGTCATCGCGCTTCTCTTGGCTTGCGCAGCCGTAAGGTTTTCGACCGAAGCGATGATCGAGTTGGTCTCGCCCGATCTCTATGACGCGCGAGGGAACATAAGCCGCCTTGCGCACCTCTTGCCGCGCGTCCTGGCACTGTTCGTCGGCTGTGCGGCAGGTTACCCGTTGCTCAAGCTGGCGGCCGACACCGACATCGAGGCGCTTGGCAGTCTCGACAACCGAATATTCGCCGCGGTCTTCGGTGCCGTCTTCATTGCCGTGGGTCTGCTCGTCGCGATCGTCGGGCGGGGTCCGCACATCGGCAGTCGCACGGCGCTCATGCGGCGCTCATCGTTCCTCCTTCGCGCGACGCTCGCGTTGCTGCCGCTTGCAGCCGTGATCGCGCTCGCGGGAACCTTGTGGGGCCTATTCCCCGGTGACGAGCCATCACGCTATTTGGGCATTCCACACGGCGCGCTCGATCGCTACCTCGCGCTCGACACGGAGCACGTGTTTATTCAAGCGGCCATAGAGGCGCTCGCAATCTTTCTGACAGCGATCGTCACGCGCCTCGCATTCAACGTGATCATCTATCTGATCGCGCCGACCGCGATGAGCTCGCCAGGTTTGATCGGCGCCGTCGCTGCCTGGATACCGCGGTTGGCGGCGGCGGCAATTGGTTTCGTGCTGACGGTGCGCGTGATCGCGTTGTACGGCGCGCCGTCATTGTCCGAGACCTCGGGATATTGGCTGCTTGCCATCGCGCTCGGCTATTCGATCGTCGGCTTGATCGCGGCACTCATCGACGGTTCGTTCGGGGTGGTCACCGACTCGAGCACGATCTTTCAGCGTACGGGCAGCCGCTGGCTCATGGGAGCGGAGCGCATGGCCGCCCTCGATCCGAGTTGGCGCCGCTTCTTCGCCCTTCTCGTGATCGGCGCCATCGCGATCTTCTTCGTCTTCTATGACGTCTCGAAGGTCAATTACGCGCAGAGCATCGGTCCGATCGCCATCGTACTTCTCTGGGCATTCGCGGCGATCGCGCTCTTCTTCCCGTTCGCTTACATGTCCCATGCAACCAAGATGCCGCTTCTGCTGATCATCTTGGTCGCCGCCGTGTCGTTCGCGGGGTTCGACATCAACGACAATCATCAGCTACGCGGCGCCGGCACGGCCATTCCGACGGTCGAAGAAGCGATCGCCGCGAGCGCTCAAGCGGCGCCGACCTATTACCGCGAGACCGTGGATATCGGCGACTGGCTCGCAAGCCGCCGTGATTGGCAGCAATACGAACATTATCCGATCTTCCTCGTCGCCACCGAAGGCGGCGGCATCCGTGCGGCATATTTCACGGCCTCCGTTCTGGCCGCGTTTCAGGAGAAGTGTCCGGCCTTCGCCCAGCATGTATTGGCGATCAGCAGCGTCTCCGGCGGCAGCGTCGGCGCTGCCGTTTTCGCGGCGGAAGCTGCGGACCAGCTTTCCAATGTACGCGGCGTCGGCTGCAATCTCGGTGCGATTGAAACCGGCGTGCTCGTTGATCGCGCGCGCAGCGTCTTGGCGACCGACTTGTTGTCGCCGCTTCTTGGTGCGGCGCTCTTCCCCGACGCCCTGCAGCGCATTCTTCCCTTCCCGGTCGAGCGCTTCGATCGCGCGCGAGCGCTCGAATATGCGTTGGAAGACGCCTGGCGACGCGACACGCCGCCGTGCCGAACCTGTGATCCCGGGCGCATGTCGACCAAAGTCGCGGCCCTTTATCCGCGCGAGGACGTACGCCGTCCCGTGCCGCATCTCTTCCTCAACACGACGGAAGCAGGCACAGGGCTGAGCAAGCCGTTTGCCACCTGGGACATCGGCGAATTGTCTCTACCCGACCGCCGGCGCTCGAAGCGTGAGACGAACGCGCTACCTGTCCCGCGTCTCGTTCCGCTTCAGGATCGCATCGCGGTCGACAACGTACCGCTCAGCGCCGCTGCTTTCGTCAGCGCCCGCTTCCCATATTTGACGCCGGCCGCCCGCGTGGGTGACGCCGGTCATTATGTCGACGGCGGCTATTTCGAGAACTCGGGCACTTGGCTTGTCGGCGGGGTCGCGCAGAATTTGATCGGCCAGCGGCTCAACTACCGCAACGAAAAGAACAAGGAGCTGGAACGCGCCGTCCGCAACTCCGTCATCGTTGCGATCGTCATCCGCTCGGCTCCCTGCAATCCTTGCGGGCCGCAAGGCACGGACGTGACGGGAGAGGATCTCGACGCGACCTTCAACGAGGCGCTCTCGCCAGTTCGCGCTTTGCTCAACGCACGCGACAAGCGCGCGGAATATTCGATCAACGATCTCGGCGCGATGACATCGCTCATTCAGCGTTTGACCGCTCGCCGCAATCGCATGGAACGCGGGACCGAGCCAGCGGCGGCATTGGAAGAGCCGGAGGCAACGGCCGCCGAACGTGCACCGCGGGCGAGCGAATGCGCCAACACGATCTGCGCGGTGACGGTCACGTTTCACAACAAGTCGACGGCTGAAGTACCTCTCTCATGGGTGCTCTCTAGTCGCGCTCGACAGGCGATGGACCAGGCGGTCGATCAGATCCTGAGCGAGGATTTGAAAACACCGATGCAGCCGCCGAACGAAGTCGAAGATGTGAACCGGCTCGAAGGTTCATACCGCCGCATCATGTGTCTGCTGCAGAACGACTCTAAGTCGGTTGGTTGCGCGCCGTCGCCGCAGGCGGAATAGGCGTTAGTCGTCCGTGAATTGATAGACGTCCGCAGTGCACATATCGACGTTCTTCTTTTCCACCTGATGGCCGTCGTCGAACGTCGCGCGCAAATCGTAGAGACAATCGCTGGTGTCGAGCTCGACCTCTTTCACCTTGCCGACGCCGAGCGCCGTCTTGCCGAGCATGTCGGCATCCCACTCTTTCGCGGCGGGCTTCTTCGCCTGCAGTGAAACCATCGCGTAGTGTGTTGGATTGAAGACCTTAATGGTCTTGGCTTCGGCGATGCCACCGGATGCAGCAAGCATTGCGACGCATAAGAGCCAAAACTTCGAGCGCATGGTTTCGTCCGTCTCGCGATAAGAGCGTAATCGATCGTTCAGCCTTTGAACAACAAGCCCAATATTCAGGGCGAAATTGCGGCGTGTGAGCGTGGGACCGGGAGCGGCAGGTTCCAGCCGTGGCGGGTATTTTGCGCACCAAGACTTTGACAAACAAGGACTTCCCTGAAACCACCGATTTACCAACCTGAGCCTATCGTCAAGCCGAATACCCCGTCTCGCGATCCAAGGGTTTGACGAATGCCGCAGCGCCAAAGGCTCACTGAGAGAGGGTTCGGCGCGCGCTATGCTCTGCTCGGGACATCTGTTGCCTTCTGCTTGGCGATCGTCGCGCCCGCGCGCGCGGAAGACGACGTCGATCCGTTCTCGCTCTCGCCGGAACAGCTCTTCGACGCGACGGTGATGTCCGTTTCGAAAAAGGATGAGACCGTCGCGACCTCGCCGGCCGCGGTCTTCGTGTTGACGAACGAAGACATCAAGCGCTCCGGCGCGACCTCGATACCCGAAGCGTTGCGTCTCGTGCCTGGCGTTCAGGTGGCGCGCACGGGCAACGCGGGTTGGGCGATCAGCGTTCGCGGCTTCAACAATGGCCTCGCCAACAAGCTGCTCGTACTCATCGACGGCCGGGAGGTGTACGACGCGCTCTTCTCAGGCGTCTATTGGGACATCCAAGACACGCCCCTTGCCGACGTTGAACGCATCGAAGTTATTCGCGGGCCCGGCGCCAGTCTTTGGGGCGCGAACGCCGTCAACGGCGTCATCAACGTCATCACCAAGTCGGCGGCATCGACGCAAGGTACGCTGCTCAGCGTCACCGCTGGCAACGAAGAACGCGATATCGTCACGGGGCGTTTTGGCGCCAAAACCGACAACGTGTCTTGGCGTCTCTATGCCAAATACTTCGATCGCGACGCGCAAGAAACGTCGCAAGGAACCGGCGCACACGACGATTGGCACGCGTTGCGAGGCGGCTTTCGCGCCGATTGGGACGAAGACAGCAGCGGCAACCGCTTCACGCTGCAAGGCGACGTCTACTCGAGCGACACGGCCGGGATTCGCTCCGTTCCGGAGCTGACGCCGCCTTACGCGGTAACGATACAAGACGACATCTCGGCGCGCGGGGGCAACGTGTTGGCCCGCTGGACGCGGGATTTGGACGAGGGAGCGAGCTTGAGCGTTCAAGCTTACGTCGACCTGCTCTCGCGCGAGCAATTCTCGCTCGACAACGATCGCAGCGTCTTCGACATCGAGGCGCAATACAATCTCCCCTCGCTGGGCGCTCACGAGATCATCACCGGCCTGCACTATCGCTATTCGCGGGAAGAGTTGACGGCAAGCCCGATCATCACCTTCACGAACTCGACGCGCGACGACCAGCTCATCAGCGGATTCATCCAGGACAAGATCACGCTCGAACCGAAGCGTTGGTTTCTCACTCTCGGCTCCAAGTTCGAGCACAACGATTATTCCGGCTTCGAGATGCAGCCCTCGGCCCGGCTGCAGTGGCAAGGGGACGGACAAATGGCCTGGGGCGCCGTCTCGCGGGCTGTGCGCACGCCGAGCATGCTCGAGCACAATCTGAACGCGGTGACCGGCGTCATCCCGCCGGGCGTTTTCCCTGTGCCGGTTAGTGTGGAGCTGACGCCAAGTCCGGGCTTCGACAGCGAAGAGCTGATCGCCTACGAACTCGGCTACCGGCGCGAGCTGACGCAAGGCTTGCAAATGGATCTGGCGGCCTTCTTCAACGACTACGATAAGCTGGCGACCTATACCTTGGCGCCGTCCTTCGTCGACTCGCCGCCGCTGCACCTCGTTCTGCCCATCGTCACCACCAACGACACGAAGGGTGAAACCTACGGCTTCGAACTCGTGCTCAACTGGCGCGCGGCGGACAATCTCAATCTGTCGGCCGCCTACAGTCTCCTCGAAATCGATCTGCACGGGCCGCCCAGCGATCAGGCGATTGCCTCCGAGGCGGGCGAGGGTCAGTCGCCCGAGCAGCAGTTCAACCTGCGTGCGTTGTGGGACGTGACCAACAAGCTCGCGTTCGACACGACGCTCTACTACGTCGACGCGTTGCCGTCTCTGGGTATCGACTCCTACTGGCGGTACGATACACGGCTCGGTTGGCACGTCGCGGATGGTGTGGAACTGGAGCTGGTCGGACAGGATCTGTTCGATGACGCACACCCTGAATTCGGCGGCACGCAAATTCAGCGCAGCATTTATGCGCGCATGACGTGGCGCTCATGAGGCACACGGCGCGCATACTGCTGATCGGTGCGTTCGGCGCGATGCTGGCGGCGTGGGCTCATGCCGACGAAAACGTGCAGCTCATCGAGCAAAAGATCAAAGCCGGCCTGATTTACAACTTCCTCAAATATACGCAGTGGCCGCTGGGTTCCCGGCAAATCACGGGACCGATTGTCGTCTGTATGCTCGGCGGCGATGCTTTCGACGGGAATCTCCAACCGATTGCCGGACGGACCGTCAACGAGCGTGCGATCGAATTGCACGAAGTGGCGAGCGCTGCCGAAGCCGCGCCTTGCGCGCTGCTCGTCGTGAATTCCGCGCGCCAATCGGACTGGCCGCAGCTCAAAACCGCGCTCGCCAACCAAAGCATCATGACCGTCAGCGATTTCGACGGCTTTGCGACTCAAGGTGGGATGATCGAATTCACGCACGAGGACAATCGCGTCGGCGTCACGATCAATGCCGACGCCGTTGCAACGGCTCATTTGGTGGTCCAGGACCGCCTGTTGAAGCTTGCGAGCGCCGTGCGCTCTGGTGGCAGCGGACCTTAGCCATGCGCGCGCCGAACCTGTCCATCCGTGGCATGCTGCTGCTCACCGTTGGTGGGCTCACGGCGTTGATCGCGTTGTTTGCAGCGTATGACGTCTACGAGAACGGTCGTCGCTTGGTTCGCATCGAATCATTGCGTGATGCATCCGTTCTCGGAGACCAAATCTTCGATGCGGTCGACAAGCTCGCGGTCGAACGCGACGTGGCTCTTTCGATGCTGCAGTCGACGGACAAGGACGTCATTCAGGACCTTAAGCCCCGCCTTTTGGAGACCCGCAAGGCCGCGGATCTCGCGATGGCGGCCACGGTCGAAGGTCTCAAGCGCTACGCGTTCGCGGAGCTCGTCGACTTGCGTGATCGATCGCTTAAACGCCTCGCTGCGATTAAGGCGCTGCGTGCTCAGGTCGACCGCGATGCTGGCTTGGCGAAGGCGGCGCGTGACCACGCATTACCGGGCAAATGGTCCGGCGAGGTATCGGCGCTCATCGCCGACACTGATGGGCTTTGGGTCGCTTTCCTCAAGCACTTTACCGACATTGATCCGATCGTTTCGCAGCACCTCCGTATCAAACACCTCCTGCGCGAGATCATCGAATACAGCGGCCGCGAGCGCTCGCAGATCGGTCAGTTGATCACCGAAAACGTCGGCCCGACGCCCGCCCAAGTGGCGGCGCTGCTCCGCGGCAAGGGCGCCATCGATCTGAGCTGGCAAATGTCACGCGTAATCGCCGAACAGAGCGGCCTCTACAAGTCGATAGCGCCTGCCTTCGTCGACGCGCGAAGCCATTACGACACCATGCACGAAATGATCCAGGACATGTTTTACGTGCCTGGTGCTCGTCACGGCGCGGCCTATCCAATAAGCGTTGCGCTTTGGTTTGAGCTATCGACCGAAGCATCCGACTCGCTCGCCGCGTTGCGCGACGCCACGATTCGCGAGGCCCGCAAATACACGGACAATCTGATGGCCGCGTCGCGGGCGTCGATCGTCTTTTGGGCCGCTGTTCTCGCCGCCGCCCTTGCGCTGTGCGCCTACAGCTTTTGGGTGATCGTCCGCCGCGTCATCAATCCGATCAATCGGATGATCGAAGCCCTGCTTGCCGCGGCCCGCGGAGAAACCGTCCAATTCGACGTGGGCGAGGGCCGCGATGACGAGATCGGCAAGCTTGGCGATGTCTTGCACGCTTTCCATACGAATGCCGAAGAGATCAAGACGGCGGCAACGAAATTGGAACGCAGCGAAAGCAGGCTACGCGCGGTCGTCGATCACACGATTGACGGCATGATCACGATCGACGCGACCGGCGCGATCATTAGCTTCAATCCGGCCTGCGAAGGGCTCTTCGGCTACGGCGCGGAAGAGGCGATAGGCCAGGATGTTCGCATGCTCGTGCCGGAAAACGAGCAGGCCGTCTTGAACGCGTATTTCCTAAGCTCGATTGAGACAGCCTCCGGATACGGCGAGGTCCCGCCAAGCCGTGAGCTACACGGCAGGCGAAAGAATGGCACGATCGTTCCGATCGAATTGACGCTCAGCCCCTATCGCTTCGACGGGCGCCAGAAGTTCTCGGCCATCATTCGTGATATTACGCGCCGTAAGGAGGCAGAGCATGAGCTCGCGCAGCATACCCGCGCGCTCGAGCGCAGCAACAAAGAACTCGATGACTTCGCCTACATCGCCTCGCACGATCTTAAGGAGCCGCTCCGCGGCATACACAATCACTCGCGCTTTCTCCTCGAGGACAATGGGGAGAAGTTGGACGAGGAGAGCGTCGGCCGCCTCAGCCGTCTTGTTTTCCTCAGCCAGCGCATGGAGCGGCTGGTCAACGACCTGCTTTATTTCTCGCGCCTCGGGCGGCAAGAACTCGCCATCCAACCGACTGATGTTGTTGGCGTCGTCACCGATATCGAATCGACGCTGGAGCTCTTCCTGAGCGAGCACAACGCGAAGATCGTCGTTGGAACGGAGTTGCCAAAGATTGTTTGCGACAAGACCCGTGTGACCGAGCTCTTCCGCAATTTGATTACCAACGCGGTCAAATACAACGATGCCCCCGAAAAGGTGGTCGAAGTGGGTTGGAAGGCCGCACATCCGACGATGGAAGGCGCTACGGCGCGCAACGTCTTCTACGTGAAGGACAACGGTCGCGGTATCGATCGCGAGTTTCACACCGAAATCTTTCGGATCTTCAAGCGTCTGCAAGCCGCATCGGAAAAGGAAGAAGGCACGGGCGTCGGCCTGACCTTCGTCAAAAAGATCGTCGAGCGGCACGGCGGGCGTATCTGGCTCGAATCGGAACTTGGGAAGGGCACGACCTTCTACTTCACTTTGGAGGCGACACGCGATGAACGAGATAGCGACGCACAAGCTGCTGCCTAGTACGCAACCGATATTGATCGTCGAGGACAGCCCTGACGACTTCGAAGCGACCAAGCGCGCCTTCAGCAAGGCCAATTTGCGCAATGAGATCACCCATTGCGAGTCCGGCGAGGCGGCGCTGTCCTACCTGCGCGGCGAAACGAACGCAAAGCCGGGCATCATTCTGCTCGACCTAAACATGCCGGGCCTCGACGGCCGCAAAACGCTCGAGATCATCAAGAACTCGGAAGAGCTCAAAAAGATCCCGATCGTCATTCTGACAACCTCGAACGACGAACGCGACGTACAAGCCTGCTATGCGCTGGGCGCGAATACTTACATCCAAAAGCCGGTGGACTTTGATGGTCTGATTGCCGCGATCCGCCGCTTGAAAGAGTATTGGTTCGAGATCGCCTTGCTACCGAAGGAAGGCGAGCGTGAGTAGCGCAGTCAAAATACTGATCATCGACGACAGCCCCGACGATCAACTGATCTATCGTCGGGCCTTGTCGAAGGCCGCCGACACGAAATACGAGGTTATCGAGGCGGAGGACGGCGACCGCGGTCTTGAGCGGGTGGAAGCCGATCGCCCGGATTGTGTCCTGCTCGATTATTCGTTGCCCGGCCGCAACGGCATCGAGGTCTTGAAGAGGCTGCGCCAGAAGCACCCGTACATTCCGGTCGCGATGTTGACCGGACAAGGCAACGAAACCGTTGCCGTTGCGGCGATGCACGAGGGCGCTCAGAACTATATTTCGAAATCGTCGATCACGCCGACGTCGATCGAGCGTTTGATCAGCGTTTCTATCGAACATTGCGGCATGCAGAAGCGCATCCACGAGCAGCGCGCGTCGCTCGAAGCCGCCAACAAGTCGCTTGAGGCCGAGATCGTCACGCGCCGTCATGCGGAGAAGGCGACCGAAGCGCAGCTTGAGCGCCTGAGCCTCCTCCATCACATCACCCGAGCCATCGGCGAGCGCCAGGATATCGACAGTATTTTCCAGGTCGTCGTGCGCAACCTTGAAGATCGGCTCTCGGTCGAGTTTGCTTGCCTCTGCCTGTATGACCGGACTGAGGAGACGCTTCGGCTTGCCCGTGTCGGCTTGAAAAACGACGGTCTCGCGCGTGAGCTTCTTTCAGCAGACGCCGCACGCTTGAGCGTCAAGGAGAACGGTCTCAATCGCTGCGTGCACGGTGAGTTCGTCTATGAACCCGACATTTCCGACAGCGCCTTCCCCTTTCATCGAACATTGGCGCATGCAGGTTTGAAGTCCCTTGTTTTGGCGCCGCTGCAGGTCGAAAACCAAAACGTCGGCGTTCTTATCCTTGCCCGCACGAAGCTCCACGGTTTCAACGAAGACGAATGCGATTTCGTCCGCCAACTGACGGAACACGTCGCGTTGGCCGCGCACCACGTCCAGCTCTACGAGGCGTTGCAGCAAGCGTACGACAAACTGAGGCAGACTCAACAAGCCGTCATGCAGCATGAGCGCTTGCGCGCTGTCGGCCAGATGGCGAGCGGAATCGCTCACGACATCAACAACGCGCTCTCGCCCGTCGCCCTCTATACGCAGGCACTGCTCGATAGCGAACGCAACTTGAGCCCTCGTGCGCGCGGTTATCTTGAAACGACCCAGCGCGCGATCGAGGACGTAGCGCATACCGTCGCCCGGTTGCGCGACTTCTATCGCCAGCGTGAAGTCCAGTCGGCTCTCGCCCCGGTGCAGCTGAACCAACTGACGCAACATGCCGTTGATCTGACCCGCGCGCGTTGGTTCGACATGTCCCAGCAACGCGGCGTCGTCATTGACGTTAAGACGGACGTGATGCCGGAGCTACCGGTCGTCATGGGAACCGAAAGCGAGATACGCGAAGCGTTGGTCAATCTGATCTTGAACGCCGTGGACGCAATGCCCGACGGCGGCACAGTGACCGTTCGCACGAAGACCGGTCACAACAAGGAAGGCAAGCGCGCTGTGCGAGTGGAGGTTGCCGACACTGGCGCCGGCATGAGCGAAGAGACGCGTCGCCACTGCCTCGAGCCGTTCTTCACCACGAAGGGAGAGCGCGGCACCGGTCTCGGCCTAGCCATGGTCTACGGCATCGCGCAGCGCCATGGGGCGCAGATCGAGATCGACAGCGAGGTCGGTAAAGGCACGACCGTCTCGATGGTATTCCCAACGCCGGAGACGCCGGTTTCCGCGAGTGAGAAGGCGGAACAGGCGGTGGCAGGCGACGCCAAACTGCGCTTGCTCCTGGTTGACGACGATCCGCTGGTTCTTCAGTCGTTGCGGGCAACACTTGAAATTGATGGCCACACCGTGATCGCCGCCAACGACGGCCAATCGGGTATCGACGCGTTTCGTTCGGCGGTTGAGAGTGGCGAAAAGTTCGACGCCGTCATTACCGACCTCGGCATGCCGCACGTCGACGGTCGAAAAGTCGCCGCAACCGTGAAGCAACTGTCGCCGAAGACGCCTGTTGTGCTGCTCACCGGTTGGGGCCAAAGCCTCGCGACGAGCGACGATGCGCCGGCGCACGTCGACGCTATCTTGGGCAAACCGCCGAAGCTCCGCGACTTGCGCAAGGCCATGGGCGAACTCTGCAAGGCGCAGTAGCTCCCCCAGGCATTAGCGCTGGAGAAACGTGCGACAATAGGCTGAAATTTAGGCCTTTGCGTATGTTTCGCACAACGGCAGGCGAACGAACAAAAGCGCTCCCGTCTCTTGGGTGATCGTGCAATCGTTTCGCGCGTGCCAATCCGAAACGCGATCGTAAACGCTCGCCGCAGCGCACTCTGACAGTGTTGCGGATTGGCGCGTCCCCGACTATCCACTGCCCGCCTGCCGGACGCTCGTTCCGCTGCCATGGAAGACCAAAAAATGAAAAATCGTGCGCCGCTTAGCCTTCACATTCCTGAGCCGAAACATCGCCCCGGCGACCGGCCGGACTTCAGCGACATCAAGGTGCCCAAGGCGGGGGAAATGAGAAGGCCCGACATCAATGTGGCGGCAAAGGATACGCTCGATCTCGCCTATTCGCTGATCCGCGTGCTTGGCGAGGATAACGAGGTTCATGGCCCCTGGGCTCCGATGCTCGACCTGGAGCTCATGAAGCGTGGTCTGCGCAACATGATGACCACGCGCATCTACGACGACCGCATGTATCGCGCGCAGCGCCAGGGCAAGACGTCGTTCTACATGAAATGCACCGGCGAGGAGGCGATCGCCGTCGCTCAAGCCGCCGCTCTCGATGCGGAGGACATGTGCTTCCCCACTTATCGCCAGCAAGGGCTGTTGATCGCGCGCGGGTACCCGATGGTCGATATGATGTGCCAGGTCTATTCGAACGAGCGCGATCCACTCAAAGGCCGCCAGCTGCCGATCATGTATTCGAGCAAGAAGCACGGCTTCTTCTCGATTGCCGGGAACCTGGCGATGCACTTCGCGCAAGCCGTTGGTTGGGCGATGGCCTCGGCTTACAAGAACGACGACCGCATCGTCTCGACTTGGATCGGCGACGGTTCGACTGCGGAAGGCGACTTCCATACAGCCTTGGTCTTCGCCGCCGTTTATCGCGCGCCGGTGATTCTCAATATCGTCAACAATCAGTGGGCGATTTCGAGTTATCAAGGCATTGCCGGCGGCGAGGAATCGACGTTCGCCGCACGCGGCGTCGGTCACGGCATTCCCTCGCTTCGCGTCGACGGTAACGACTTCCTCGCGGTTTACGCAGTGACCAAATGGGCCGCGGACCGCGCCCGCGCCAATCTCGGACCGACGGTGATCGAACACTTCACCTATCGCGCCGAAGGTCATTCGACCAGCGACGACCCGAGCCGGTATCGCCCCGCGGACGAGGCGAAAGCGTGGCCCCTTGGCGACCCGATCGATCGCCTCAAGAAGCATCTCATCGCGCTCGGCAAATGGTCCGACGCCGAACACACTGCGCTCGAGAAAGAGATCGACGAACAGATACGTGCCGCGCAGAAGGAAGCCGAGAGCCACGGCACGCTGGGTTCCGGCAAATTGCCCAGCGTCAAGACGATGTTCGAGGACGTCTACAAGGAAATGCCGTGGCACATTCGCCGCCAACGCCAAGAGATGGGAGTCTAAGCCCATGGCGACGATGAACATGATACAGGCGTTGAACTCCGCCATGGACGCGATGCTGACCAAGAACGCGGACGTCCTCATCTTCGGTGAGGATGTCGGCTATTTCGGCGGCGTCTTCCGGGCGACCGACGGCTTGCAGAAGAAGCACGGCAGGCAGCGTTGTTTCGACTCGCCGATCGGCGAAGCTGGCATCGTGGCAACAGCGATCGGTATGGCCGCCTACGGCTTGAAGCCGGTGATCGAGATCCAATTCGCCGACTATATCTATCCGGCATACGACCAGATCGTGTCCGCCGCCGCGCGTCTGCGTTATCGTTCGGCAGGCGACTTCACTTGTCCGCTTACGCTGCGGTCGCCATACGGCGGCGGTATCTTTGGCGGACAGACGCACAGCCAGAGCCCCGAGGCGCTCTTCACCCATGTTTGCGGCATCAAAACGGTGATCCCATCGAATCCGTATGACGCCAAGGGTCTCTTGATCAGCGCAATTGAAGACGCGGATCCGGTGATGTTCTTTGAGCCGAAGCGCATCTACAACGGCCCCTTCGACGGCCACCACGACAAGCCGGTGCAGCCATGGTCCAAGCATCCGTTGAGCGATGTTCCGGACGGCTATTATACGGTGCCGCTTGGCAAGGCCGGTATCGCGCGCGAGGGCAACGACCTGACCGTGCTTGCTTACGGCACGATGGTTCACGTCGCGTTGGCCGCGGCGCAAGAGACGGGCATCGATGCGGAGATCGTCGACCTGCGGACGCTTATTCCCGTCGACATCGAGACCATCACGCAATCGATCGAAAAGACCGGCCGCTGCGTCATCGTCCACGAGGCGACACGCACGAGCGGCTTCGGCGCGGAGTTGACTGCTTTGGTCCAGGAAAACTGTTTTTATCACCTCGAGGCGCCGATCGAGCGCGTGACCGGTTGGGACACGCCCTATCCGCACGCCTTCGAATGGCAGTATTTTCCGGGTCCGGATCGAGTCGCAGACGCCATGCGCCGCGCCATGGAGGCTTGAGGAATGGGACGCTTCGTTTTCAAGCTGCCGGATGTCGGCGAAGGAACGGCCGAGGCCGAGATCGTCGCTTGGCACGTCGCGGTCGGCGACACGATCAAGGAAGATCAGCATCTCGTCGATGTCATGACGGATAAGGCGACCGTCGAGATGACGTCGCCCGTTGCCGGCAAAGTGGTTGAGGTGCACGGCGAGCCGGGCTCGATGGCGCCCGTGGGCGCGCCGCTCGTCATTCTGGAGGTCGAAGGTGCCGGCAACGAAAAGGCAAACGGCGCGTCGAAGGCTGCAAGGGCCGCGCCGCCTCCGGTCGCTGCGAAGGCGCCGGAGCCGCCCCCGGCGCCAAAGCCGATCGCCAAGCCGTCGCCGGCGCCAGCTGCAAAGCCCGAGCCGGTCTCAACGCATCAAGATCATATGCCCGCGACGCGAAAATTCGGCGACAAGCCGCTCGCGTCGCCCGCCGTGCGCCAACGCGCGCAAGAGCTCGGTATCCGCCTGCAATTCGTCCAAGGCTCAGGTCCTGCCGGCCGCATCACGCATGCCGATTTGGATGCCTTCATCGCCCGCGGACCGAATGCGCCTACTCCGGGTGGCGCGCAGCTTATCCAGCGTGAAGGCGAGGAGGAGATCAAGGTCATCGGCCTTCGCCGCAAGATCGCGGAGAAGATGGTCGAGTCCAAGCGCCGCATTCCGCACTACGCTTACGTCGACGAAGTCGACGTCACGGAGCTCGAAGATCTGCGCGCCAACCTGAACGAGACGAAGCGCCCGGATCAGCCGAAGCTGACGCTGCTTCCCTTCATCATGCGCGCGCTCGTCCGCGTGCTGCCGGACTTCCCGCAGATCAACGCGCGTTTCGACGACGAAGTCGGTATCGTCCATCGTTTCGCGCCGGTGCACATCGGTATCGCGACACAGACCGCGAACGGCCTCATCGTTCCGGTCGTCCATCACGCGGAGGCCCGCGACCTCTGGAATGCCGCGGCCGAAATCGCGCGCGTGGCGCAGCTGACGCGCGACGGCAAAGCGGGCAAGGACGATCTTTCCGGCTCGACGATTACGATCACGAGCCTCGGCGCGCTCGGCGGCCTTGTCACGACGCCGGTCATCAATCACCCCGAAGTCGCGATCATCGGCCCGAATGCGATCGTCGAGCGGCCGGTCGTTCACAACGGCCACATTGCGGTGCGCAAGATGATGAACCTCTCGTCGAGTTTCGATCACCGCGTGGTCGACGGCTACGACGCCGCGCAATTCATTCAACGCGTCAAGGCGCTGCTGCAGCATCCCGCCAAGCTGTTCATGGACTAAGTCATGGCTGAACAAATCAAGACGCACGTGCTCGTCCTCGGCGGCGGGCCGGGCGGTTACGTCGCCGCGATCCGCTGCGGACAGCTCGGGTTGGAAACGACGCTGGTCGAGGCCGACAAGCTCGGGGGCACCTGCCTCATCCGCGGCTGCATCCCGTCGAAGGCGATGATCCACGTCGCCGGGCAGTTCGAAACGATGCGCCACGCTGCCGCGAAACCCGTGCACGGCATCAAGCTGAGTGCGGCGCCGAGCCTCAATCTCGCCGACACGGTCGCCTGGAAGGAGACTGTCGTCGCCAAGCTCAACACGGGCGTGACCCAGCTTCTGAAGCGCGCCAAGGTCAACGTCGTCAAGGGTTGGGGCACGATGCAGGACGGCAAGACCTGCAGCGTCAAGACCGCGAGCGGCGACATCGAAATCCATGCCGACCACGTGATTCTCGCCACCGGCTCGGTTTCGACCGAATTGCCGTTCATGAAATTCGGCGGCGACGTGATTTCGTCGACCGAAGCCCTGATGCTCGACAAGCTGCCGGAGAAGTTGGTCGTGATCGGCGCCGGTTACATCGGTCTCGAGCTGGGCATCGCCTTCGCGAAGTTCGGCAGCCAAGTCACCATCGTCGAAGCCATGGATCGCATATTGCCGCTGTTCGACAAGCAGCTTTCGGATCCCGTGAAGCGCTGGCTCGACAAGAACGGCGTCACCGTTCACCTCGGCGCCAAAGCCAAGATGCTGGAGAAGGGCCGCAAGGGTTCGTCGCTCGTCGTCGAGACCAGCGACGGTAAAACCGTCGAGCTTCCGGCCGACAAGTTTCTGGTGACCGTCGGTCGGCGCCCGCTGACCGAAGGGTGGGGCATCGAGAATATGGCGATCGACATGGCGGGCCGCTTCGTCAAGGTTGACGATCAGTGCCGCACGTCGATGAAGAACGTTTGGGCCGTCGGCGACCTCGTCGGTGAGCCTATGCTCGAGCACAAAGCCGCGACCCAAGGCGAAATGGTCGCCGAGATCATTGCGGGCCACAATCGAAAATTCGCGCCCGCCGCCATCGCCGCTGTCTGTTTCACCGAGCCGGAGGTCGTCTCGGCCGGCCTGACGCCCGACGACGTGCAAACGCAAGGCATCGATGCGATCACCTCGGTCTTTCCCTTTGCCGCCAACGGGCGCGCACTCTCGATGGCGGCCGGCGACGACGGCGGCTTCGTGCGCATCATCGCGCGGAAGGACGACCACCGCGTCCTCGGCATTCAAGCCGTCGGCGCCCATGTCGCGGAGCTATCGGCCGAGTTCGCGACCGTCCTCGAGATGGGCGCGTTGCTCGAAGACGTGGCCGGAACGATCCACGTTCACCCGACGCTGAGTGAAGCCTTCCACGAGGCTGCGCTACGCGGCCTCGGCCACGCCATCCATATCTGAGGCTGCGAGGCGCCTAGACTTTCGCCCGCATCAGCATGCCGTAGAGGTCGCGCGGGTCGTCGGGGTCCGCGATCATATCGAGATTCTGTACGAAGGCCGTGCCCTTCGCGCGGGCATGAATGTAGCGCAGCGCCGCAAAGTCCTCGATCGCGAATCCGACGCCGTCGAACAGCGTGATTTGTTCAGGGCTTGTGCGCCCCTTGGCTTGGCCGGCGACCACGCGCCAAAGCTCGGTGACTGGATGATCGGGCGCGAGCTGTTGGATCTCGCCCTCGACCCGCGTTTGCGGCTCGTACTCGACGAAGATGTTCGAGCGCATGAGGATGTCTCGGTGCAGTTCGGTCTTGCCCGGGCAATCGCCGCCGATGGCGTTGATGTGCACGCCGGAGCCAACCATGTTGTCGGTCAGGATCGTCGCGTATTGCTTGTCCGCCGTGCAGGTCGTGATGATGTCGGCGCCTTCGATCGCGGCTTCCGCGCTTGAGCATTGAGCGACGCGAAGACCCGCCGCCGCGGCGAGATTCGCGGCCGCTTTGCGCGTTGCCGTCCGGTCGACGTCATAAAGCCGGACGGCTTCGATGCCGCAAATCGCTTGGAAGGCCAATGCTTGAAATTCCGATTGCGCGCCGTTGCCGATCATCGCCATGGTCTTCGCGCCCTTCGGCGCGAGGTGCTTGGCGGCCATCGCCGACGTAGCCGCGGTTCGCAACGCGGTCAGGAGCGTCATCTCGGACAGGAGCAGCGGATAGCCGGTCGCGACGTCGGCGAGGACGCCGAACGCGGTCACGGTCTGGAGACCGCTCTTCATATTTACCGGATGCCCGTTCACGTACTTGAAGCCGTAATACGCGCCGTCAGACGTCGGCATCAATTCGATGACACCGACGGCCGAGTGGCTCGCGACGCGCGGCGTCTTGTCGAAATGCTCCCAGCGCCGGAAGTCGGTTTCGACCTCTGCGGCGAGCTCGGTCAGCATGCGCTTCAAACCGATATGGTGCACAAGGCGCATCATGTTCTCGACACTGATGAACGGCACGAGCGCCAACTGCGAGGGTGCCGGCACTTTGGGAGCCGATGAGGAATATCGTGCGACCGACGACTTGCGGCCGAACAGGCCCGCCGTCAGGTCGACCATGAGCCGTGCGGTCCGCCCGTTCTCGTCGAGCGACGGATTGAGCTCCGCGAGATCGAGCGACGTGACGAGCTCGCTCTCGTGAAGCAGCTCCATCACGAGATGCGCCTCGCTCGAACGCACGCCGGCGGAAACCGTTGTTCCAACGCCGGGCGCGATCGACGGATCGAGAAAGTCGACGTCGAGCGACACGTGCAGCATGCCGTTTGCTTGACGCACGCGCTCCAAGAACTTCTTCAACGGCGCGACGACGCCGCGCTCGTCGAGAACCCGCATGTCGGCGATCTCGAATTCGCCGGCCTGCAAAGTGCCGGCTTCGGGGTCGTCGACCGAGCGGATACCGAAGAGGCAGATATTGCGCTCCGGTATCGGTGCCGGAAACGGCGGAAGCGCATCGAAGCCCGAATGGCCCGCGATGTAGGCCACGGGCATGCCGTGATAGTTGCCGGAGTCCGACGACGTCGGCGTGTGGATGTCGGTGTGCGCATCCAACCAAAGCACGAAAAGCGGGCGGTGCTGCGCCTTGGCGTAGGATGCGACGCCGGCAATCGTGCCCATCGACATCGAATGGTCGCCGCCCAGAAAGATTGGGATGCCTGCCGCCATCGCTTTGCCGGCGACAGCTGCGAGCGATGAAGCCCAAGCCACGGTTTCTGCTTCGCCGTAAAGCTGCTCCGCTGCACGCGAGGAGGCTGATATCGTATTTGGCTTGCTGTCACCCCAATCGTTCACGCGATAGCCGAGTGCGGTCAACGCGGTGACCAATCCCGCGGCGCGATAAGCCGCAGGGCCTTCGACGCAACCTTTCTTTCGCTTTCCCGAGTCGACGGGGGCGCCGACGATTACGCAGGTTTTTGTCATCGGATTCTCGAACGCACAAATCAGTTGTCAGGATAGCAGCATCGCTCGCAGCGCCCTACGTTGGCGGGACAAAAGGCGCGTGCAGCTGCAAGAAATGCGAGACGAACTTTAGGTGATATATGTGTGCAGCGCGGTAATTCCACATTCGTCGTATGGCCGCTTCGACATGCTCGAACAGCCAAGCAGCGCGAGCGAAGCTGACCTCAGTCTGGATTCAGCTGCTTGATCAGCGCCATTGCTGCTGCCGGCGCGCGTTCTTTCGCGCCGGAAATGAAATAGACGAATACGTCGCGCTTCTTCTTCGCTGAGGTTTTGTCGCCGATCGGCTTCAAATCTTTCGGCGCCTCGCCTAACTGCCAGGACTGCGCGCGCGCAGCCCACTTCTTGATCTCAGCGGGTTTGTAGCCCGTGGGCTGATCCAAAGCCGTCTTCTGCAGGCGCAGATAGACGAAGTCGCCGGTCACGTCGCTTGGCACGCCGGTCTTCTCCGAATCGACGCCGACGACGGCGAGCCCGTGTTTGGCGGCCAATGCAAAGAATTCCGGCACCGCGAATGTCGGGTTCTTGGCTTCGACGGCATGGCGCAGCCTTGTCCCGTTGCGCTCCTTCGGCAGCATCGAGAAGAACGCCGCAACGTCCTCGGGATTGAACTTCTTCGCCGGCGGAAATTGCCAGAACAGAGGCCCGAGCTTGGGACCCAATTCCAAAATGCCTGAGTCGATGAAGCGGTCGATGGCCGGTCCGGCTTCCGCCAACACCTTCTTGCCCACCGCCGCCATCGATGCTTTCACGGAGAAGACGAAATTGTCAGGCGTCTCGCTGGCCCAGGTGCGGACACTTGCGGGCTTCGGCAGGCTGTAGAACGTGCCGTTGATCTCGATCGAGGTCAGCCGGCTCGATGCGTATTCGAGCTCCTCGGCGTGCGGCAGGCCCCTCGGGTAGAACACGCCGCGCCACGGCGCGAAAGTCCAACCGCCGATGCCGACTCTGATCATGGGACCCTCCGCTCGTATGCGCAGGAGAAGACTCTAGACAACTCTCTCGCCGGCTGAAATGCCGGTGCTCAGTTCTGTTACCAGGTTGTGCAGCCCGGGCGAAATCGCAACGCCACTAGGAACGCGCAGCGCTAGCGATAGTCGTCGTTGATGCCTTCAAGCGCCTTCGATCCGGGGCAAAGCTCGCGCGTCCCGAGTGAATTCAAAGGCACGTCGACCGTGTTGAGGGCTGCGTGCGTGTCGCGCGGTTCGGGGTCGAGATAGAGGAGACCGGTCACGACCTCGCCCTTCTCGTGATGCTGCTGCAAATAGTTCATGGCGTGGACGCGATCGCTGGGGTCGTAGTCCAAATGCAGCTTGTGCAGACGCAAGATCGAGCCGTCGTGTTGCTCGACCTCTTGCACGGTCCCTGGTTCATATTCCGCGGTGATCTCGTCCCGCTCTTCGATGAAGTCGAGCCGATTCACCGCCGCATTGTGCTCGCGCACGAAGTCGTAGCTCTTCGTCGATCCAGCGCCGTTGTTGAACTGCACGCACGGGCTGATCACGTCGATGAAGGCGGAACCCTTGTGGCTGATGGCCGCTTTGATGATCGGCACGAGCTGATGCTTGTCGCCCGAGAACGAACGCGCGACGAATGTCGCGCCGGCTAGCAATGCCATGCCTATGAGATCGATCGGCGCGTCGTTGTTGACGCTGGTCTTCGACTTCGAGCCGCGGTCCGCCGTCGCCGAGAACTGGCCTTTGGTCAGCCCGTACACGCCGTTGTTCTCGGTGATGTAGACCATGTTGATCGCGCGCCGGATGCAATGCACGAATTGCCCAAGGCCGATCGAAGCCGAGTCGCCGTCGCCCGAGACGCCCAGATAGATGAGATCGCGATTGGCGAGATTGGCTCCGGTTAGCACCGACGGCATGCGCCCGTGCACCGAATTGAACCCGTGGCTCTGGCCCAGGAAATAGTCCGGCGTCTTCGACGAACAGCCGATGCCCGACAGCTTCGCCACGCGATGCGGTTCGATGTCGAGTTCATAACACGCTTGGATCAGCGCGGTTGAGATCGAGTCGTGCCCGCATCCCGCGCACAGCGTGGAGATCGAGCCCTCATAGTCGCGATGCGTGAAGCCGAGCTTGTTCGGCACCAGCGATGGGTGCCGGAATTTGGGTTTCGCCAGATAGGTCATTGTGCAGCCTCGCGCCGTGCCGCGCCCAAGAGCGTCATGCGCTCACTGATGGATTTGGTGATGAAGCGCGCCGTGATCGGCGTGCCGTCATAATGAAGAATGGAGATGAAGCGCGCGGGATCGATGGCGCCCTCGTTGACGAGCAGCGTGCGCATCTGCGCGTCGCGGTTCTGTTCGACCACGAACACTTGATCGTGCGCGTTGACGAATTCGATCACTTCATCCGGGAACGGAAACGCCCTGAGCCGCATCGTGTCGAGGTGGATGCCCTTGGACTCGAGCACATCGAGCGCCTCGGCCATCGCCGCCGAGGTTGAGCCGAAATAGATCACGCCGTAACGGGTCGGCTCTTTGGCATGGTGCGCGATCGGGTGCGGCACATATTTCTTTGCGGTCTCGAGCTTGCGCAACAGCCGTTGCATGTTGTCGACGTAGACCGCGCCTTCTTCGCTGTATTTGGCGTAGCGGTCGCGCGAGGTGCCGCGCGTGAAGAACGCACCCTTGGTCGGATGCGTGCCCGGCAACGTGCGATAGGGGATCGCATCGCCGTCGACGTCGAGATAGCGCCCGAACTCCTTGCCCTTCTCCAGATCCTCGTAGGTCATGACCTTGCCGCGGTCATAGAGCTTGGAGTCGTTCCAAGAAAACGGCTCGCACAGCCAAGAATTCATGCCGATATCGAGGTCCTGCATGACGAAGATCGGCGCCTGCAGGCGCTCGGCCAAATCGAACGCCATCGCGCTCAACTCGAACGCCTCGTGCGGGTCTTCCGGGAACAGCAAGATATGCTTGGTGTCGCCGTGGCCGGCGTAAGCGGTAATCAGGATGTCCGACTGCTGCGTGCGGGTTGGCATACCGGTCGACGGGCCGCCGCGCTGAATGTCGAAGATCACCGACGGAATCTCGGCAAAGTAGGCGAGGCCGATGAACTCCTGCATCAATGAAATGCCGGGCCCCGACGTCGCGGTGAACGCGCGCGCCCCGTTCCAACCGGCCCCGATCACCGCACCGATCGCGGAAAGCTCGTCTTCGGCTTGGATGATTGCGAACTTGTTCTTCTTGGTGACGGAATCCACGCGCAATTTCTTGCAGTGCGCCATGAACGCTTCCGCCATCGAAGTCGACGGCGTGATCGGATACCAAGCGCACACGGTGGCGCCGCCGTAGACCGCGCCGAGCGCCGCTGCGTCGTTGCCGTCGACAAAGATGCGGTTGCCGACCTTGTCGAGGCGTTTGACCGTGAGCCCGCAAGCGCCCTTCAGCTTCTCGCGTACGTAGTCGCCGCCGATCTTCAGCGCTTCGTGATTGGGCTTGATCAACCGGTCTTTGCCCGCGAACTGCTCTTCGACGAGCTTCTGCAGTGTCTCTTGCTCGATGCCCAAGAGTGCGGCGAGCGCGCCGACATAGACCATGTTCTTGAGCAGCTGCCGGTCGCGCGGCAATTGCCAGCGGCTGTTGGCCATCTCCGTCAGCGGTACGCCGATGACGTTGATGTCTTGGCGGAATTTCGACGGCGGCAAAGGCTTCGACGAATCGTAGAACAGGTAGCCACCGGGATCGATCGAGGCGACGTCTTTGTCCCATGTCTGCGGGTTCATCGGCACCATCAGGTCGACGCCGCCTCGCCGGCCGATCCAGCCGGCCCCCGATACCCGCACTTCGAACCAGGTCGGTAAGCCTTGAATGTTGGACGGGAAGATGTTGCGTGTCGCGATCGGCACGCCCATGCGCAGTATCGAGCGGGCGAACATCTCGTTCGCGCTTGCAGAGCCCGAGCCGTTGACGTTTGCGAATTTGACGACGAAATCGTTCGTCGCTTCTATTTTCGGCATTGATGTCCCGCCTGTGCGGATTCGAGTAGGAATTTCTGCATGTCCCAAGCGCCGGTCGGACAACGCTCCGCGCACAGGCCGCAGTGCAGGCAAAGGTCTTCGTCCTTCACCATCACGCGCCCGGTCTTCAGGCCGTCCGAGACGTAGAGGTCCTGGGTCGTGTTCTTGGCGGGTGCGGTCAGCCGCTTACGCAGCTCCGCTTCTGGCCCGTTCTCCGTGAACGTGATGCAGTCAAGTGGGCAAATGTCGACGCATGCGTCGCACTCGATGCACAGATCGCGGTTGAAGACGGTCTGCACGTCGCAGTTCAGACAGCGCTGCGTTTCGGCGTAGCCGAGCGCCTTGTCGAAGCCGAGCTCGACTTCCGCCCGCACGTCTTTGAGCGCGACGTCGTTGGGCAGATGCGGGACCTTGTAGCGCTTGTCGAGCGCGACGTCGTTGTCGTAGGTCCACTCGTGGATACCCATCTTCTGGCTGGCAAGATTGACGAGCGGTGGACGTGGCGCGTCGACCGGCTCGCCCTTGCACAGGCGATCGATGGAGATCGCGGCGTCGTGACCGTGCGCGACCGCCCAGATGATGTTCTTGGGCCCGAACGCGGAGTCGCCGCCAAAGAAGATCTTCGGATGCGAGGAGCCCATCGTCGTTTCGCTGACGACCGGCATGTGCCAGCGGTCGAACTCGATACCGACGTCCTTCTCGATCCAAGGGAAGGCGTTCTCCTGACCGACGGCGACGAGGACATCGTCGCATTCCATGTGCACATCCGGCTCGCCTGAGGGCATCAGGCTCCGCTTGCCTTTGGCGTCGTACTCGGCCCTCACCTTCTCGAAGGTGATGCCGGTCAGCCTGCCTTTCGCATGCGTGAAGGCTTTGGGGACCAGGAAGTTGTGGATCGGAATGCCTTCGTGCATCGCGTCTTCCTTCTCCCAAGGAGACGCTTTCATTTCTTCGAAGCCCGAACGCACGACCACGTCGACCTTCTCGCCCCCCAGGCGCCGCGACGTGCGACAGCAATCCATTGCCGTGTTGCCGCCGCCGAGCACGATGACGCGCTTGCCGATCTTTGTCGTATGACCGAACGAAACGGAGGAGAGCCAGTCGATGCCGATATGGATATTGGCGGCAGCCTCTTTGCGGCCGGGAATGTCGAGGTCGCGGCCGCGCGGCGCGCCGCAGCCCACGAAGATCGCGTCGTAGTTCTCGGCCAGCAGCGCCTTCATCGATGAAATGCGATTGCCGAGCTTCAGTTCAGGCTCGAGATCGAGGATGTAGTCGACCTCCTCGTCGAGCACGCGTTCCGGCAGCCGGAATTTCGGAATCTGCGTTCGCATCATGCCGCCCGCTTGCGGGTCTTGATCGTAAAGCACGACGTGATAGCCGAGCGGCAGGAGATCGCGCGCAACCGTCAGCGACGCAGGGCCCGCGCCGATTAGCGCGACGCGCTTGCCGTTCTTCTTCGTGGCGGGCTTTGGAAGGCGGCCGCGAATATCGTCTTTGTTGTCCGCCGCGACGCGCTTCAGCCGGCAGATCGCAACCGGCTGCTCTTCGACGCGTCCGCGCCGGCACGCCGGTTCGCACGGGCGATCGCAGGTGCGTCCCAAGATTCCGGGAAAGACGTTCGAATGCCAGTTGACCATGTAGGCATCCGAATAGCGTCCGGCGGCGATGAGCCGGATGTATTCGGGCACTGGCGTGTGCGCCGGACATGCCCACTGACAGTCGACGACCTTATGGAAATAATCAGGGTTGTTGATGTCGGTCGGCTTCACTCCGGGACGCGCGCCCGCCGGGCTACCCGCGCGCCCCTCTGCCATATCAATCGACATGTCTTACCGAAGTGCCTTTCGAATTGGGGGCGGCATAATAGGACCTTCGCTTGGCGGTTGTCGCTATTTCTGATGCTGCGCCGCAAAATGAATCAATCTTTCGGATCCTGTGTCTTTTCGAAACGCCCAAAGAAAATGTGGTCAATTCGCGATCCGATCGTCAGCAGCCCGAACGTCAACACCGTGGTCAGCGCGACCGCGACCCAGGCACCTAACGCACACGCAATCCCCAAGGCCGCCGTCACCCAGATCGACGCCGCGGTGTTCAAGCGATGCGGCTTTCCGGCCTCATCCCTCATGATCACACCGGCGCCGAGAAAGCCGACGCCTGTTAGTACGCCTTGGATAACGCGGCTGAGCCCGTCAACGGGCATGCCGTGCGACGGATCGAAATTCACCAACGCCAAGGTCGCAACGGCGGAACCGAGAGAAACGAACCCAAGCATGCGCAAGCCTGCGGGCTTGCCGTGGAGATCGCGGTTGAGTCCGATGGCGCCGCCGATGACTGCGGCGGCGAAGAGCCGCACCCCCAGATCGACGACGTGTTCCACCGACATGACGCGCTCTCCATTGCAGTGGGAGGCATGCCAAAAAGCGGCGCCGACTTCAATTTAGAACCGGCCTCTGGTCCTGAAGCCGCCGCCGCCGAAACCGCCACGCGTGCCGAAGCCGCCCATCCGCGGGATCGAAGACGACGGCAGGCGAAGCGGCGGCACGGACGAGCCGGGCCAACCGCGTCCGCCGTAGTCGCGGCGACGATAGCCGCCCTCCAGGATGCTCCACAGCACCGCGCCGCGGATCGCGCCGCGAACGATGCCGCCGATCATGTCGCCCATGACGTTTCCACGATCGAGCTCGAAGCCACCCCACGGTTGGTCGTATTGCCGGCGGCGGAAATTGTCGCGCACGCCTTCAAGCTCGCCGCGCCGCCGCGCGATCTCACGTGCTTCGTCGCGGATGCGCGAGACCTCCGCATCGGCCTTGGCGATCGCGCGCTGCGTCTCGTCGATTTTTTGCACCAGCTTGTCGTCGTCGCCGGTCTTCGTTGCGAGCGCATCTTTGTAGAGCGTTTGGATATCGTCGCGTTCGAGCGCTTGGCTCAGAACCGAGATCGCTTCCTCGTGCGCCTGCCTATCACCTTGTTCGATAAGTTGAGCGCGCTCCTTGTCGAGTGCGGCGAGCGCGGTTTGCGCGTCGTTGAGAGTCTTCGACGCACCGTCGAGCGCCGTCCGCGCCTTGGCCAGCTCCTGCTCCAACGGCTTGACGCCCGCGTCCTCGAGCGCTTTGCGCTCAATGGCTGCGAGCGCTTCGTGTTCGTGCTCGAGGTCCTTTTCGCGTGCCGCCGCGTTTTCGCGCAGTCGCACGGGAATCTCGTTCAGCATCACGTAGTTCGGACGCGCGGTATCGTAGCCCACGAGCCGCGCCACCCAACGGTCCATCATCCGAACGAAATTGCCGGCCGAGTAGGAGGCCGTTCCGAACCCGCGCTTCCACAGATACATGAAGAGCGGGTCGGCCTCATACGGCTTGCGCTTCGTATCGCGGTCGGCCTCGGCCTGTTTCGCTTTGTCGTCCGCACCTTGCGCGACCTGCGTCATCGTCTCGACACGCACGTGTTGCGCCTGCCAGGTCGTATCGTCCTCGAGCTTCTTGCCGACCTCCGCCGTGAGTGTGGCGATCGGCGCCCCCGCCTTCTCGACCGCCTCAGTCGCTGCGCGATGCGCGGTCTCCGCGTCGCGCACCTTTTGTGTAGCCCCGGCATGGCGAATGAGAAGCTGATCGAGTTTGGCCTTCTGGGCGCGCATGAGGTCGACGGCGCGCCGCTCGGCGGCGTCGAGCTCGCCGACGATGTCGCCGCGCATCACCGCATCAAGCCGCACCAGCGCCAGCGCGCGGTAGGTTTGGGCCAGCGTCTGCCGCTGACGCTCGGCCTCGTCCATCGCCGAGCGCAAGACGGACGCGACCTGCGTCTCGTTCGAGCGCACCGTCGAGATTCCGTCTTCGATGGAGGAGAGCGCGTCACGCCCCGAAACGAACATCGCCCGTCACCACCTCGTAATCGTGCCGCCGAGCACCGGCATGTTGTAACGCACCTGCAGCTCGCCGCGCAGCTTTTGTCCCAGGATGTTGTTCTCGACGATGCCGTCGTCGTTCTTGTCGTTGCGCACGCGGTCGAAAACCTCCTCGCTTACGCGTACGCCCCACATCGAGCGGCGATACGTGCGTTCGTTTTCTTCGTTGGCGATATCCATATTCATCGCGCGCCCGTCGGCGCCGATCGCCTCGACGATCAGATAGTAGTTCTCCGCGTCGCTGTCGCTCGGTGAACGGATAATGCCGGTGTCTTCGTCCGGTCGCGACACGATCCGAAGCTCGTAGGTTTGCAACAGCTTGGCGTCGAGAGCGTCGAGAGCGGTCACTTGCCCGCGCGCTTCGTCCGCGTCGCGTCGCGCGATCGCGGCTTTGCCGTTGGCGAGCAGTGCGGCCGCTTGCGTGCGCGCCTCATCCACTTTCGCATCCCGAAGCACGTTTGCGTAGCTCGTGTCGAGCGCCTTCGGCAGTGTCTCGCTGAGCTCGATGCGCGCCGTTTCGGCGGCAACGATCGGCGGCCGCTCGACCAACAGGTAGTAGCCGACGCGCAAGCCGACGACGAACAGCACCACCGAAAACAGCGTCCACAGGATGTGCGCGCGATTCACCCACATTGTCGCCAGCGTCACGGCCACGCCGGGCTTCGGCGGCACGTAGACGAAGCGGCTGTCCTTCAGCGCCTTGATGCCCTCATCGATAACGCTGTCAGGTACGTCGATGCCTTGGCCTTTGTAGATTTCGCGAAGGCGATTGCGCAGCTCGTCGTCGCGCGCGCCTTGCTGGAGTTCGCGCTCGACCAAAAGCTCGCGATGGCGGATCGTATCCACCACGTCCATAGCCAGCATCAGCTCGTCGAGCTTTTGCGGTGCCGGCGGGGGAGGGGCAGCCGTGACTGCGCCGGACATCAGACCGTGAACGCCTTACCTTGTGCAACGAGCGCCGCGATGCGCTTCTTGCCGTCTTCGACCGCGTCGCGAATCTCGGCCGAGTTCTGCGTCGCCAGTTTGCGCATCTCTTCGATGATCTGCCCCGACTTCTCTTGGAAGGCGATCACCGAGTCGACGAGCTTCTTGACCGCGTCCGCGCGGATGGTCGGCCCATAGCCCGCGCGCACCGCAGCCTCCTGAACCTTGTCGCCGATCTCGGAGAGCACTTCGATAGAGCGCGAAACGCCTTCCTTCATGGCGTTCACCGTCTCGGTCGACTCGTGCAGTCCGAACATGCCGGTGAACGACGCCTTGAGTGCCGTGAGCACCGTGTCATTGGTCGAGAAGAACGCGACGGCCTGCGAGTAGACGCGCTCTTTCGCGTTCGTCGTCTGCATCAGCCGCGCCATGATCACTTCCGAGGTGTTGTATCCGACGGTCAAGTTGTCGGAGATGTCCTTGGCGATCTGATAGCGCTTGTCCTCGTCCTGGGTCTGGCGCAGCACCTCGTCGCGTATCAGTTCGAGCTTTGCGCGGTCCGCCGGCTCGGTGCCCTGGAAGTTCGCGACATCGGCCGAGGCTTTGTTCAACTTTTCTTTGGCGGCGGCCAACGCTGCGTCCGCCTTCCTCAGAACTTCGAGCGCGAGCACTTCGGCCTGTTTCAACGCGCCGCGGAAATCGCGATAGGCGTCGAGAATCTTGTGCTCGCGGTCGATCTGATTGCGGGTCTCCTTGGTGACGGCGATATAAATCGATCGGATCTTGTCGAAGCGGTCGGCGATGTCGCCGCGCGAGATCTTCATCCAAGCGATGTTGACCCGCTCCCAAAGGCTGATCTTGCCGTCTGCGATCTGGTCGACCAGTTGTTTCGAATCGTCGCGGATCGAGTTGAACGCTTCGGTGATCTGCTTATAGCGCTCACCGATCTGCATGCCGGAGACTTGGTCGCGCACCACTTCGTTGAAGACCGACGCTTGTCCAAGCGTGCGGGCGATGATCGTAATGCGGTCGGTATCGAGATCCGAGATCTGCTGCAGCAGGCCGTTGATCGGCGCGTCTTCGACCTTTGCGGGCATCAGCCCCATGTCGCGCAGCGTTCCCACTGCCCGGTCGAGATATTGCATCGGTGTTTTGACGACGACGTCGGCCATGGAACCCCTCCAGCCAAGGAATCTCTTGGTCCCTCATGTGGAACGTCTTGGCCTCTGCGACAAGACATTTCGTGAGGAGCGCGGCCTAAAATTTCAAGTGACGCCCGCCTTGTTTTCGCCTCCTTTCGCCGGAGGCTAGGCGGCTGCCAGCCACGCGGCGCCCTTGCGCAAGGTGGCCAGCGTCTCTTCCGACCCGTCACACAAGATATTGTCTGCCAATTTCAAGCCGAGCGCTTGCAGCCGTTGACCGAGATAGCGATAGGGCTCCGGCACGCCTGAGAAGTCGGTCTCTGTCATGAATTTGTCGAAGGCCTCCGACGGCGCAACCGGATCGATGCGATCCTTCTCATAGATCGCGACGCGCTCGAGCACGCGCCAGCGTCCGTCACGTTTCTCCACTTTGTCGAAGAAGCGCGCATAGCAGATGTTGTCGGCTGCGACGCCGTTGACGAGAAAGCGGCCGATGATCTGGATGCTCATTTCGGAGAGCGCGCGCCCACCGTTGATCTTGAGGTGCGGTATGCCGATCAAGTGTTTCGTGCGCGGCCCGCGAGGCTGATAGAGCCGCTTGGACGCCTCGATGAACTGCTTGAACGGTCCGGAGAACCAAGTCACCGAAATCGTTCCCTCCGGATGAAACGTATCGGCCAGTTCGTCCCAAAGCCCTTGATCGCGCGCGATGCCCCAAGCCTGAGAAAGCGCGATCAGATCGAGGCGGTCTTCGACCAACGACATCTTATCCTCCCGGATTTTGGCGCACGCGGCCGGCTCGACTAAACGAGGCAGTCACCGTCCGATGGCTTGCGTGAGCGCAGCGGCGAGCGCCGCGGGTTCTCCGGTGCCGAACACATACCTGTCGGGCCTCACCAGAACAGCGGACGCGCCGGTACTGTCGAGCCACTCGTTCAGCCGGCCGCTCTCGTCGGAAATGTCTTCGTCGAGAACGACAGTCTTGACCGGCATCGGCCACTTCGTGTCGATCTTTGCGTTGCGCGTGATCAACCAGAACCCGGGCCCCAGTAGATCGTCGAGCCGCCCGCAGACGCCGTTTGATGCGCACGCTTGCATCGCCTGCGGGAAGAGTTGACCGGCTCGAGCACCCGGCATCATGCAACCGCTGTTCAAGGCTTCCAACGGTGGCGGCGGCGGATCGGCTGCTTGTCGCTGTCCGGCGCGCTGCGCCAGCATGTCCTGGTCGCGCTTGCTCGCCGCGGCCGGATCGAGCGTGCAAACGACGCGCCCCATGAAGATGGCGGTCTCGATAATCGACCGCACGTGCGGCTCACGCTCTTCTTGATATGAGTCGAGCAGGGCAGGCGATGCCTCGCCGCGCACCGCGCTCGCCAATCGCCACGCGAGGGCGTCGGCATCGCGAATGCCGGAGCACATGCCTTGTCCCATGAACGGTGGCATCTGATGTGCCGCGTCGCCGGCCAGTACGACAGAGCCGACACGCCATTGCTTCGCGACCAGCCCGTGAAAGCGATAGACCGCTTTGCGTACGAGCTCGGCTTGGCCAGGGCGCACCCATGGCTTGAGCAGCTCTTCAATGCGCGCATCGTCGAGCATCTGCTCGGGCGTCTCGCCGGGCAGCAGCATGAACTCCCACCGCCGCCGCAACGGCGCCATCGGCATCACCGTGGTCGGCCGCTTCGGGTCGCACATCTGCAGGCCGAAAGGCGGCAGTCCCTCCTCATCGGTGACGACAGTGTCGATCACCAGCCACGGCTCGTCGAAGCCGTAGTCGGTGAGTTGTCCGTCGATCAGGCGGCGGACGGTGCTGCCGCCGCCATCGGCGCCGACCAGGAAACGCGCTTCGACTCGCGTCTCAAGACCCTGATCATCGCGCACAATCGCGGCCACGCCGTTCGCGTCGTTTCGTTCGAGCGAGACAAGCGACGTGCCGAGGCGCACGTCGATCCCGGGAAATTGAGCCACGCGAGCGCGCAGGGCCTCTTCGACCGCGGGCTGATGGAACATATAGCTCGGCGCCCATCCCGACGGCGTCGCCACGCCGGCCTGAGCGAAGCGCATCAGGACCTGCCCGTCGCTGTTGCGGAACTCGTAGGCCGGCAGCGCTCGCGTCGACGGCAGGACTTGTTCGGCGATGCCGAGCCGCTGCCAAACGCGCATGATCTCGTGATCGAAGTGCGCCGCCCGCGGCTGCCGATAGACTTCGCGCGCGGTGTCGATCGCAACCGCACGTATCCCGTAGATGCCGAGGAACGCGGCGAGCGTCTCTCCCGTCGGCCCGTAGCCGGCGATGAGCACATCTGTTTGAAGCGTGCGCATCAGTTGCCTTCCGGAGCGACGACGTTCACGATTTCGCCGATGCGATCGATCTCGCAGCGCACCTCGTCGCCGGCTTTGAGCCACGCGGGTGGCTTCATCGCCGCGCCGACGCCGCCCGGCGTTCCGGTAAAGATCGCATCGCCCGGCTCGAGCGTCATCGCCTTCGAAAGCTCTTCGATTTGATCAAAGACGTTGAACACGAGATGCTTGGTGTTCGAATCCTGCCGCTTCTCGCCGTTGACGAAGCAGCGCACGCCCAGCGTATGCGGATCGCCGATCTCGTCGGTGGTCACGATCCAAGGCCCGAACGGCGCGTGCGTATCGAAGCTCTTGCCGAGCACCCATTGCGGCGTCTTGAACTGCCAATCGCGAACGGTGACGTCGTTGCCGGCGCAATAACCGAAGACGGCGTCCTCGGCGTTTGCTTTACCGATGTGACGGCCGCCTTGCCCGACAACCGCGACCAGCTCCACCTCATAGTCGAGCGCCGTCGAAACCTTGGGAAGCTGAATGGGATCGTAGGGTCCGGTCACGGCGCTCGGCATCTTCGAGAACCAGATCTGCTGCTCGGGCGTCTTCATGCCGCTCTCGGCGACATGGTCGGCATAGTTGAGACCGATCGCCATGATCTTGCGCGGGCGCGGCACCGGCGCACGCAATTTGACCGATTTGAGCGGCGCGTCGGCGGCGCGAGACGCCGCGCGCTCGACGACGGCGCGCACGCGCGGCCACTCGGCGATCAGGCCGATCATGTCGCGCGGCAGATCGCTGTCGGCACGAGAGAGATCGACAACGCCCTCGCCGGAGATCACGCCGACGCGCTGGCCGCGCGCATCCGAAAATGTAACGAGCTTCATGTGCGTTTCTCCTCTTACGCCATTGTCGGCGGGGCGGGCATGCCCCATTGAACGCCGACGAGATCGTCGATCGGCGCCTTGCGCGACCCCCATGAGGCCGTCAGCAAGTCGCCGTCGGTCCAATGTTCGACCGCGTGTCCCCACGGGTCGCGCCAATAGTCGAACACCTGACTGCCGAGAATGTGGCGGCCGACGCCCCATTCGTGGACGTATCCTTTGCTCTTCAGCAGATGATGCCCGGCCATGAGATCGTCATAGTCGACGACTTCGAACGCCGCATGATTGAACTTCGGCGTTCCGGTACCGACCATAAACATCGTGTGGTGGTCGGCGGGAAGATCGCCGCGGTCGCAGCGCATGAAGGCACCGAGCGCCTGGTCCTCCGAGCCAATGAAGATTTCATCCGACGTGATCAGCCCGAACCGTGATTTGTACCAAGCTTCGCTCGCCCGAAAATCTTTCACATTGATCACGCAATGGCCGAGCCGCTTGACGTGCGCGGTCTTGAGTTGCAGCCGCTTCAAGTGATTGCGGCGCGGCTGCGCGCGCGCATCGTTCGTCAAATCGGTCGCCGGCACGTCCAGTTTCTCCAGCGGCGAGCGCGCGGCGACGACTTCGACCTTGAAGCCGTTGGGATCAGTCAGCCGCACGACCTTGCCGCCGCCGGGTCCGTCGAGCGTCTCGACCTTCGCATCCTCGCTCTTCGCAATCTGCGCGAGGTCGCCGTCGGACTTTGCTTCGAAGGCAAGTCCAATGAAGCCCGGCTCGCCCAAATGCGTGACATGAAAATAAGGGTCGGGATCGAGCCCGCGCATATAGAGCGTCTTGTCGTCGCGATGCGCCCGCACCAAGCCGAAGTCCTTGAGGAACATCTCCATCTTGTCGAGATCGGGCGCCGAGAAGCGCACAAACGCGATATCGTCGACCTTGATCATTTGTCCTTGCCTCCCTTGGCGAACGCAGCCGTAGTTGCCGCCTCCGCGAGTTTCTTTGCTTCCGCGGCCTTCAAACCGAAACCGCGCAACACTGTCGTGATGACCTCAGCCGCCGTTTGCGCGGCGCGAGACTTCGGCGACTGCACCAGATGCGCGATGCAGGCGACGCAGGCACCGAGGCCGAGCAGCACGGCGCCATTCACCGAGACGACATCGAAACGCTTCGTGTTGACCCCGCGAACGACGTCGGCGCGAATTCCAGAGTTCACTGGGCTCTCGGGATCGGCGACGCCGGACATCAGGCGCAGCAATGTGCGCGCGCGAACCGGTTGACGCACGGCGAAGCTCAAATAGGTCGCAAGCCCGTTCGCCATGCGAATACCGGCGTCCTCGATTCCGTCGTTCGTCCGGTCGACCTCCGTCTCGAGTTCCTCGCGCACCGACCGGGCGATGGCGCGCTCGATGTCGTCCTTGTCGGCGAAGTGCGTGTAGAAGGTGCCCTTGGCGACTTCCGCGGCGGCCGTGATCTCGTCGATTGAGACCGCATCGGGACCCCGTAGCGCGAACAATTGTTCCGCCGCAGTGACGAGACCCTCGCGCGTCCGCTCACGCTTGCTCTTGGCTCGGGCCGGGAGAAGGGTTCCGCTCATGAATTGACCAAATAGTCAAAACTGACCGATTAGTCAATTCACGATTTCAGGCGAAGCTGCGCGATACCAGCCAGAAGGTTCCGATCGCCACCAGCAGAAGCGCCAGAATCTGCCGTAAGCCCGCCGCCTCGCGCCGGATGGACGGTTGGCGCAGTACAACGCCCGCCGCGAGCCACAATGTGCCGGCGATGATGATCTGCCCGATCTCGACGCCGATGTTGAAACCGGCAAGGCCCGCGATCAGGCGTCCCGCCGGCAATCCCACTTCGATCAGCGCGTTGGCGAACCCGAAGCCGTGGATCAGTCCGAACAGCGCCGTCGAGACGATTAGGAAGATCGCGGACGTGCGGCTCGCGATTGCCTGAGCGCTTGAGATCGCCATGGCGCCGCCAAGCGCGATCGGCGACAGCACGCTCGAGCCGATCAAAGCGGCGCCGCTAAAGCCTGCTGTCAATGCTGGCGTTACCCATGGCGCCTCTGTCTTGCTGCTTGCGCGTTGATACGCTTCGAAGCCGATAAGAACGATTGTGAAGCCGATCAAAGCTTCGATCGCCTGCACCTGCGGCTGCACGAGTCCGGTGGCCGCAAGACCCAAAGTCAGTGAATGACCGACAGTGAATCCTGTGAGTGCCAGCGCCGCAATACGAAACGATGCGCAGCACAGCAGTAAGCCGATGATGAACGCGACGTGATCCGCGCCTCCGGTGATGTGCTCGATCCCGATCCGCACATAGGTGCCGAATGCCGCGAGCAAGCTCTGCGCCGGCTGCGGCGTCAGCGCCGCAATCGTCAAGCGTCCGTTGTCCGGTGTCGCGACGAAGTCCGCGCTCGCGTGCGGTGTCGTTACGCGCGCGAAGTGCACGTGCTGCGCCAGCACCTCGAAGAAGAGGCGCAGATCGAGGGAATATTCGCGTGTCGCAGCGCCGCCGCAATCGAACGAAAGCTCCGCCGCGACCTGTGTCGGATCACTGGCGATCGCCAGGGCCGGTCCCACCGGTTTGCAGTCGACGCCGTCCTTCTGCACGAACACGTGCGTGGTTAGATGCCGAGCGAACAACACGGTCAGCGGCACCGTTTCGCGCGGATTGAGATTCTGCAGGGCCGTCGCGTCGCGCGATGAAGCACGGAACGTCGCTCGTACGTGCCCCTTGTCGTCGATGCGCCAAACGGAGAACGACTCGCTGCGCACGTGCGCTTGCGCCGGCAACGCGGCAAACAGCACCAGAAGGCAGAGCAGAACCCGGATCTTCATTTCGGCATGACGATGTCGGCTTGAGCGCGCAGTGCGTCGATCGCGGCCCGCAACGCTTTCGAATCGTGCTCCTCGTGCCAGCGCGCGAGCGCCGTTGCGCGTATCGTTTCGAATGGCGCGAGCCCATTGCCCTCGACGGCGACGAGCTTCAGCGCGATCATGCCGCCCGACGTGCGGATCAGATGCGTCGCTTCCCCGACAGGCACGCGCAGCACCGCCGATGCCGCTTCCGCGCCGGTGTAGTCGGCGATTTTGCTCGCGATCAGGAAATCGTTCGGTAAAGCGACGGGCAGCGCTGCGCTTGCAGCTTTCGCCGCATCCCAATCGCCTTTCTCGAGTGCCGCATCGACGCGTTCCCTGCGCATCACGTCATTCGCGGGCACGAACACCGCCTCGACCTTTGCCTTTGTGCGTGCGCGAAACAAGTCGGCGTTGGCCTCAATGTATTTCTTCAGTTCATCGTCGCTTGGATCGGGCACGGCCGACTGCGCCAGCGATTGCGCAATCATCGCCTGCACCAATTGCTTGCGGACAGTCGGATCTTGAGCCGGTAGCCCGAGTGCGATTGCCCGCTGAACCAAAACCTCCTCGTCGATCATGCGGTTGAGCACCGTCGTCCGGTCAGCCTCGGTCACGGGCCGCTTCAAATTCGTGGTGAAGGCCGCAAGCGTGCGTTGGAAGGTATCTGTATCGATGGCGTGTCCGTTCACGCGCGCGGCTTCGCCGGGCAAGAGATCGGCGCGCGTACGCTCGCGCGTCACGCCTGTGAGGACGGCAAGCACACCGATCAGCATGGCGCCGACCGACAGCGCCGTCCGGTTGCGATCGACGAAATCAGAAAGTGACATAAGCGAGCAAACCGCCTGTGAGCGCCGAAGGGCAGAGGTCACGTGAAATGCGCGTCGTGGAGCCGACGCGACCTATCATATCCTGGAGACGTGCCGATCCGATCAAGTGGCGCATGGCTCTTTCAGTTGGGATGCTGCGCGATCTCGCACTGCAATATTCCACACCCGAGGAAAGAGAGATCGGACACGCGCCCGCCGATAGCGGTTGCATGGGAAATTCTAACCCGATAGCCTGATTTAATGTAAGTCATTAAATTGAGTGGCTATGGAATCCGCAAGGACCAGCGCGCGCGAAGAACTCTTGCGTGAAGCGGAGCGCCTATTCGGTACGCACGGCGTTGAGGCCGTTTCCCTGCGCGATATCGTTCGCGCCGCGGGTCACCGCAACGAATCGGCGGTCCACTATCATTTCGGCTCCAAGAGCAAACTCGTCGACGCCCTCATTGCCGAACGGCTGCGCCGCATCGAAGCGCGCCGCGTGGTGATGCTGAAGGCGATCGAAGCGGACGGCGCGACGCGCGACGTCAGGCGGCTGATGGCGGCGTTCGTCGAGCCCTTGACCGACGAAGTGCTGACGGCGCCGGGCGGAGAGGATTACGTTCGCTTCATGGCGCAGGCGATCACGCGTCCCGGCTTCGACATCGTCGATCATATCGCCAAGCTCAATTTGCCCGGCATGCTCGGCGTGACGCGCCATCTGCGCGCGCTTTCACGGCGCACGCCGATCGAAGTGCAAAAGATGCGCGAGCGCATGGCGATCATTTCCTTGGTCACCGCGATCTCCGGCTGGCTCGATCGCGGCCGCCCCATTCCGGCCAAGCGCCTGATCCGAGAACTCATCGAAACCGGCGCCGCAATGCTTTCCCGCGCCCCTGAGAGAGGTTGATCGAATGTCCGACGTTGAGCCGACCGACAAGCAGTTCGAGGTCTTTTCCAAGGGCGACATGAAGCAGCCTCTCGCGATGCTGAACCTGCTGCGCTTCAAAGATGTCGCGACCTACGAGCCAGGTTCGAAAGAGCCGAAACGCTCGGGCGCCGAGGCCTATGGGCTCTACGGCATGGTGGCGCAGCAAAAGGTTCGGGAAGTCGGCGGCCACTTCATCTACGTCGGCCCCGTACAGCAGATCTTCGTAGGCCCGTCGGACGTCAAATGGGACATGATGGCGCTCGTCTATTACCCATCGCGCGAAGCATTTCTGCGCATGGTGGCGATGCCGGACTATCAAGCGGCCACATTCCACCGGCGCGCGGGGCTTGACGCGACTCGCCTTATACAGTGTGACGGAACGAGCGTGACGCCGGCGAAGAAGTAACGGCGCGCAAGAGGGAGAGAGACCATGTTGAAGCGGATCGCGATCGGCTTGGGTGTTGTCGTCGTCTTGCTCGGCGTCGGCATTTACGCTCTGGCCGAAGGATGGTTTGGCAACTACTGGGATGCCGGAAAAGTCGAGGGGAAACGCTTGCCGGACGCCGCGCTTGCGGAGCGCATCGCGGGCTCCGCCGACACGCAAGCGAGCCACGCAAAACAGATCCTCTTCGGCGATCTTCACGTCCACACCACGTTCTCGCTCGACGCCTTTTCCCTCGCTCTGCCGATGGCGCAGGGCGAGGGCGCACATCCGGTTGCCGACGCCTGCGACTACGCGAGGTACTGCTCGGCGCTCGATTTCTGGTCGATTACCGATCACGTCGAGGGCATGACGCACCGCCAATGGGTCGATACGAAGAATTCGATTCGTGCCTGCAATGCCTCCGCCGGCGACGTGAACAACCCGGACATGGTTTCGTTCTTGGGCTGGGAGTGGACGCAAATCGGCTCGACGCCGGAAAACCACTTCGGCCACAAGAACGTCATCCTCCGCGACACCGACGAGGATAAGGTTCCGACGCGGCCGATTGCAGCGCAGTCGGCGGCGGGTACGCTTGCCGCTCAGGCCAATCTCGGTCCGGACGCCCGCGCACGCGTTTTTCTCTCGCTGCTCTCGCCGGGCGGCGCTCGCCAGCCCTATCTCGATTTCGCCAAGTTCATCGCCAATCGCTATGCGGAGACGGCGTGCGCAAAGGGCGTCAAAGAGCGTGATCTGCCCGAGGATTGCTACGAGTCGACGGAGACGCCGGACGAACTCTACGCCAAATTGCACGATTGGGGCTTCCCCGCCCTCGTCATTCCGCATGGAACGACGTGGGGCTTCTACACGCCGCAGGGCACGACGATCGATAAGCAACTGAGCGCCAAATACCACGACCCTGGTCTTGTGCGGCTGATCGAGATCTATTCCGGCCACGGCAATTCTGAGCAATATCGTCCCTGGTCGGGCGTCCAATTCGACGCCAACGGCAAGGCGCAATGCGCGAAGCCCACCGCAGATTATGAACCGAGCTGCTGGCGCGCCGGCGAGATCATTCGCGGGCGGTGTCTGAAGCAAGGTCAATCTGCGGAGGTTTGCGAGCAGCGCGCCGAAGAGACGCGCCAATTCTATCTTGCAGCCGGCACGGCTGGTTTCCGCACGGTGCCGGGTGCCACGCCGAACGATTGGGGTGATGCCGGCCAATGCCGCGATTGCTGGTTGCCGTCCTTCAACTACGTGCCCGGCAATGCCGTGCAGCGCGCGTTCGCAATCTCGAAGCCGGGTGCCGACGGCAAGCCGATGCGATTCACGTTTGGCGTCATCGGTTCGTCCGACAACCACGAGGCGCGCCCCGGCACCGGTTATAAGGAGATCAACCGCGTATATGTGACCGAAGGGGGCGGCCCTGCGCAGGCGGGCGCCTTCAACGATCCTGAGCGTGATCGCGGCGAACCCGAGGCGCAAGCCAAGCGCATCGACCTCGCTACCACGACGTTGTCCGCGTTCCAGCTTGTCGATCTGGAGCGCCAGGCGTCGTTCTTTCTGACCGGCGGCCTTGCCGTCGTGCACTCGGCCGGCCGTTCGCGCCAGGCAATCTGGGACGCGCTCGAACGTCGCGAGACCTACGCGACGTCCGGCGATCGCATCTTGCTCTGGTTCGATCTCGCCAACGCGCCCGGCGGCTCGAAGCCGATGGGCGCCGAAGTCGCGATGAACGACACGCCGCGCTTCACCGTGAAGGCGCTCGGCGCCTTCAAACAGAAGCCGGGCTGCCCGGAATACGCGGAAGCTGCCGTCGGGAAGGAGCGCCTCCAGTACCTTTGCCAAGGCGAGTGCTACAATCCGTCGAGCGAGCGCAAACGCATCACGCGCATCGAAGTCATACGCATCCGTCGTCAGATCAGTCACGACGAGAAGGTCGAGACGCTCATCGACGACGTATGGAAGACGCTGCCGTGCCCCGAGGGCAGTGGTCCGTGCACCGTGTCGTTCGAAGACCCGGAGTTCACGCCCGGTCACCGCGACATGCTCTACTACGTGCGCGCGATCGAGGAGCCGTCGAACGCGATCGACGGCGGTCAGCTGCGTTGCGAGCGCGACAGCGAAGGCAATTGCGTCAAGGTGCACATCTGCACGAAGGACTATCGCACCTCGAATACCGACGACTGCCTCGCGCCGGTCGAAGAGCGTGCTTGGTCCTCTCCCATTTATGTGAACTACCAACACTAGTTGGAGGCAGGATTGCTCGCCGCGAGCCAACGCTCGCGGCGGCACGGACGTGCAGGCTCGTGAAGGAACGGACGAAGGGGCACTTCGTTAGCGCCGAGGAGGAGGTGCCATGTTCACCAAGACGATTCAATTCCTCGCCCTCGCTCTGACGGCGATCGCGTTGGTTCCGTCCGGCGCTCATCTGTTTGAGTTGCCGCACAAAATCGTCATGTCGCAAGACCAGTACTTCATCGTCCAAGGCATCTACGCAGGCTGGTCGGCGTTCGGCTTCGTCTTGATCCCCGCGCTGATCGTGAATTTGGGGCTCGCCTACGTGATGCGCAGCCAGCCTTGGCCCGCGCTCCTCAGCCTCGTCGCCGGAGTGTTGATCGCGGCAACGCTCGCCACGTTCTTCACGTGGATCTATCCGGCAAACCAGGCGACGGCGAATTGGACGACGGTCCCCGCGGACTGGGAGACGCTGCGATCGCAGTGGGAACACACGCACGCCCTCAACGCGGTCCTTACATTTGCCGCGTTTGCCGCCCTAACGCTCGCACTTATCGTCCGGCGCTAGCTACATGTATGAGGACGTTCTCGATTTCTGGTTTGGAAAGCTCGACGCGCTGGGCTGCGCCGACGCCGCACATGCCGAACGCTGGTGGAAGAAGAATCCGGACTTCGACGAAGAACTTCGCCGTCGCTTCGGCGCGCTCCACGAGGCGGTTGCCAAAGGCAGTCATGACGCCTGGCTCGAGACGCCGCGCGGCCGCCTCGCTTACGTCATCGTGCTCGATCAATTCTCACGCAACATGTTTCGCGATACGCCGCGCATGTACGCCTGTGACGGCCTTGCGCTGACGGCGGCGCGCGACGGTGTCGGCGCGTCCATAGACAGGATTTTGGCGCATGACGAGCGCCTCTTTCTGTATATGCCGTTCGAGCACAGCGAGGATTTGGCGGACCAAGAGCGTTGTATCGAGCTGTTCGCCGGCATGTGCGAAGGCTTGAGCGGCGACCGCTTGAAGCGGGCGCAAGACAACGTCCGTTTCGCCGAGCGTCACCGTGACATCGTCAAGCGCTTCGGTCGCTTCCCGCACCGCAATCGCATCTTAGGTCGCGCCACAACCGCGGAAGAAGCGGAGTTCCTCACGCAGCCAGGCTCGTCGTTCTGAGCCTTGCCAATTTCGCTCGGAACCGCCCGTCTCAACGTTCCTTGATCTCTCGGCGTGGAGCAAAGAGAGGTGTTTTTCGTTCTATTCCGATGGGACTCGGCGGCGTGGAGAAAGGGCATGGATGCTTATTTGCAAAGCGCCGCGCAGCTTCGCGAGCTTGCGGCACGCGTAACCAACAAAGAAGCGAGGGAGCGTATGCTCGCTTTCGCCGCCGAATATGAGGCGATGTCGGTTTCGGGGGCGGCAAGGTCTCGCCCCAAGCGGCGGCGCGCTCGCAATGCCAAGGAGCCGCTCCTTTCGTCGGATGGGCAGTCGCTTTGGCGCGGCAACGCTTGAGCGCGAGCTAACGGTTGCGCCGGCGGAATTGCCGCTTGGCCAGCGCTCGTTGGAGCGCGATGCGCTCTTTGACGGTCAACGGCCCTTTGTGATTGTCGTCGACCTTTGGCGCGCCTTTCGCGTCGGACGTCAGCACGTGCCGACCACGCCGGCGCCCACCTCCGGCGATCAGCAGGCGATCGAGGCCGTGACTCTCGAACGTCCAGTTGCGCACCGGTCCGGAATCGATATGGATGAAGTGCGAGTGCGGATACCAGCCGACGCCGCCGCGGTGCATCGCGCGGGCGCCGGCAGCGGCGTCCGCCAATCGCCCGTCGAACGTGATGTCGATCGCGCGCCCGACGATGTGCTGGCTCTTCTCGGCGACGCCGAAGAGTTTGGTCGCCAGCATCTCGTTTGTCTTCTTCGTGCGATAGCCCGAGAGCACGGTCGCGCGCTCCGCGCCGGAGCGGTCCAACACGTCGGCCAGGAAGTCGAGCGTTTCAACGTATAGCGGGCCGATGACGTTCTCATGGTGATCGCGCAGCAAATAGGCGAGGTCCGTCATCGCGCTCGGGATGGGGCCCACGTCGTCGCGATACAAGCCGCTGAATCGCTCGCCCGTATGCGCGTTGTAGAGCGCGAGCCGGCGTGGCTTTGAATTCGGATCGCGCGGCGCCGGCCCGCCCTCGTAAAGCGGCACGGCAAAACCTACGCGTCCGAAAACGAGCGTTAGGCCAGCCGCCAGCAGAAGATCGCGCCGTTTCAAATCCATTGGTCATACGTGCGGCCCGACGGCCGCTCTCAACTCAAGCCCTTCGCCAGCAGCGGCAAGCTCACGTCCATTCGATAGTCGACGCTCGAATGATCGTCCGGAAATTCCTCGTAAGTATGAGGAACGTCGAGCTTCTTCAACAATCGCGTCATCAACCGCGCGCCGTAGACGAGGTCGTATTGATCGATCTCACCACAATCGATGTAGAGCGTTTTGAGCTGCTTCAAGCCCGCCCCGCGCGTTTCCGCCATTCGCACCGGGTCCCATTTCTGGAAATTCGCCCAACGTTCGGGAATCAGCTCGCAGGTGTGCATATCGACCGGCAGCCGCACCCCCATGAAGGCGTTCGGGTCGGGGTCGTAGGTCGCGCACATCGCCAGATCCATCAGCACATGAATGTCGCCGTCCTTGGCCTTCTTCTTCGCGAAGAATCCCTCGAGCCACTCCTGGACGCTGCCGTTCGCCTTCGCGATCGCTCGCAACAATCGAGGCATGTCGCGCAAATAGCAAAGCTCAAAGCCCATGTCGCCCGAATGGCACGCAGCGGCGGACCAAAAGTCCGGATGGAGCAGGGCATGCGCGATGGCACCGTAGCCGCCGGAGCTCTTGCCGAAGACGCCGCGTTTGCCAGGTCCGCCGCAGCCGAATTTGCGTTCCACAAACGGCACGCATTCCTGCAGCAGAAAATCGTCCCACTGTCCCATCGCCGCAGAATTGATGTACTGATTGCCGCCGAGCTTGGTGAAGCAATCCGGAAACGCCGCGACGACCGGCGGCATTTCACCTTTGGCGATGAGGCGGTCGAGACGCTCGGGCACGTTCTCGCCGAAATTCTTCCAATTGGTGTGCGCGGGACCGCCGGCCGTGAAGCCCACGAGATCGACGAGCAGCGGCAAACCGCGTCCGTCGGTACCCGCCGGCACATAGACGTCGACAAGCCGTGTCGTGGGATCGCCGAGCATGTTCGTCTTGAGCACCGCACTGTTTACTGTGAGGCGGTGCATGGTGCCCTGAGGCGTCCCTAGTTCGCGCTGCATGAACGATTCCTGGCTCTTTGATGAAGTCGGAACCCGACACTACCACTTTCGGACTGGCTGACGAGTCGGGAACGAGCAATTGATCGCGATGCACGTCACGAACCGGACATAGATTGGAACGAGTTTCAAGCTCGTGCGTTGGCCGAAACGACAGGATGCGCCAACAAGGAGACGTCATGCTGAAGGTAACGATGGGTTGCGCCCTTGCAGCGCTCGCACTCGCGGGATGCGCCTACGACGACGGCTACTACGATCGTGACGGCGGCTATTATGGGCGCCATCGCCACGCTGAACGCTATCACGACCGCTACTACGATGATTGCCGTGGTGACCGAGCCGCGGGCACGGTGCTCGGAGGTGCGGCAGGCGGCGTCATCGGCAATCAATTTGGTTCGGGCGGCGGCAGGGCGGCCGCAACGGTCGGCGGCGTCATCCTCGGCGCCATCGTCGGTAACGCCATCGCGCGCGACGCGTGCCGCGACGAGCGCGCCGACGCATATTATTACGACCGAACCTACTACGATGCGTTTGATGAGCCCGACTACGGCCGGCGCTATGAGTGGCGCAATCCGTACAACGATCATTACGGTTACGTGACCCCGACGCGGCCTTATCACAGCCGTCGCTATGGCCGACATTGCGAAGAATTCCGCCATGTCGTCTACGTCGATCGCTATCGCAGCGAAGAGGAGACGGGCATCGCCTGCCGTCAGCGCGACGGCTCCTGGCGCATCTACGAGGACTGAGGCGCGAACTTCGGACAAATAAAGAAGCGCGGGCGTTGAACCCGCGCTTTGCAAGTCAGGCGCTGCAAAGTCTACCGCAGGATGTTGACCGAAGCCGGGTCAAGTCCCGGTGGGATACTGGGCGTGACGCCCACAAGTGGGCGCGGCCGACCCTGCACGGTCATCATCCCATTATGGTCGCTGAACGCTGCCGGCGGCGGCGCGGCGCGCATGGAGATCAGCTGATCGCCCCGCAGTTGATCCAGCAAAAGATCGGTCAGCGTGAAGTGATTGGCGACCTCGAAGGCCAAGTTTGAAGCGCTGACTCCATGGATCGCGGTGACGAATCGGTTCGATCCAAAGGAGGTTTCGCTGTAACGCGTTGCCTTACCGCCCGCGCGTCGTTGGTTGTATTCGTTGATCGCCTCGAGCGGCACCTTCGCGCCGCTGAACAGCGCCGATAACTGCAGGCCAAGGCACTCATCGCCCGTGCAATCGTGGAAATAGGCCCGGTATTTCCGCCCCGCATACACGTACGCCGCAAACTTCGAACCGGACGACGTCTTCGATATGGAAACGTCGGTCGCGCCGGCTGCTTGTATTGCGGCGGTCACGTTGTCGTCGCTGAACGACGTAATCAGCGTGTCGTCGGCCGCACGGCTCGTTTGAACGTTCCAAACAAGCGGCGCAACGATGGTGCCGACCAAGAATGCCGAAATGATCAGAGCAACGCGCACCTATCTCTCCCAAAAATTTGCTACGATTTGAGCCTAGGACCGGCATCGCCGGGTCGCAATGTCTGCCTCGGCGAATCGGTGGACGACTTAGGCCTCTCATTTCGCCGCCCTAGCCGTTGTTCAGTGATGCCGAGTGTCGCGCGCAAAGCGTGCACGATCGAACAAAAACTCGCCTATCAGGAGCGCCGCGCATCCACGCCGCGCCGTTCACGCGTTCGCCGCTGCTTGCACCCATTCTCCGACCAAGCGCTCGAGCACCGGCAGCGGCACGGCGCCGTTCTTCAGCACCGCATCGTGGAAGGCGCGGATGTCGAACCGCGGTCCGAGCGCCGCCTTCGACCGCTCGCGCAGCTCGACGATTTTGTTCTTGCCGATCTGATACGCGCAAGCTTGGCCGGGAAAGACGAAGTAGCGATTGATCTCACGGCGGATGTTGTCGTCGGTCAGCGGCGTATTCGCGAGATAGTAGTCGATGCACTTCTCGCGGCTCCAGCCCATGGAATGGATGCCCGTGTCGGTGACAAGCCGGCACCCCCGCCATAGCTCCATCGCAACGCGCCCGATGTCGTCATAGACGGTCTTGTAGAGACCCATCTCCTTCGCCAGCAGTTCGGTGTAGAGCGCCCAGCCCTCGATGTAAGAGGTGAAGAACGTGTACTTGCGGAAATCGGGCGTGGACTTCGATTCCTGTGCGATCGAGATCTGCAGATGATGTCCCGGGATGCCTTCGTGAAAGTTGAGCGCCGCCATTTGCCACTTCGGCATCTTGCTCATGTCTGAGAGGTTGAGCCGCACGTAGCCGGGGCGCGAACCGTCCGGCGTGCCTTGTTCGTAATACGCGATCGTCTGTCCGACCTCGACGAACCGGTCCATCCGCTTCACCGCGATGTCGGCCTTTGGCAACACGCCGAAAGCGCGCGGCAGCGCCGCACGCGCGCCGGCGAGCAGGTCCTCGACCCGCTGACGGTAGGCCTCGCGGCCCGCGTCGGTATTGGGATAGAAGAATTTTGGATCGCTGCGCAGATCGTCATAGAACGCCCGCAGGGGGCGCCTGAAGCCGGCCTTCTTCTTCAGACCTTCCATCTCCGTCGAGAGCCGCGCCACCTCGGAGAGCCCGAGTTGATGGATTTCCTGCGCCTTCAGCGGCAACGTCGTGTGGTTGCGGATGCGTTCTTCATAGAAGCGTGCGCCGTCCGGCAGCGTCCCCACGCCGTGATCCGTCTTTTCGTGAGCTCCGATGGCTTCGGCTGTTTGGATGAATTGGGCGTAAGCAGGCTTGACGCTGGCGACCAAGGCGTCGCGTGCCGCCTCGATGAAGGTATCCTTCTCCGTCTCGCCGATGCTCAGCTTCGCGACCTTCGCTTTGAAATCGGCGAACATCGGATTGTCGTCGCCGTTGTCGAAGGGCGTGCCGGCCACTGCCCGTTTCGCGTCTTCGATCATCAACGGATACGAAAAATGCGGCAGCGTGATGCCGTGCGCCTCGGCCTCGCGCATGAAAGCCGTCACCTGGTCGAACAATTTCGGCGTTGCGTTGAGTCGCGCGATATAGGCCTCAGCGTCAGCCGGCTCGTCGATACGATGCTGGTTGATCAACGTCGACGGCACATATTGATGCGGGCCGCCGAAATGCGAGACGTCGTAGTTGTGGAAGCGATAGGGCCAATTCGCAACGCGCAGCTCGTTGCGGAAAAGGAAGACGTCGTAGGATATGCGCATTGAGTCCGACAGCGCCAGGCGGTCGATCTGCGTGCGCATGAATTCGAGATCGGCGACCGTGTAACGGTGATCCTCCTCCGCGAACGCGTCGGACCAATCGTTCCACTCGCCGTACCGTTTCTTGATGCCGAGTTGCGTCATCCATTCCGGCGAGCGCTCGAAGTCGCGGTTGAAGCTCTTCGAGAAGAAGGCATAGAGCTTGCGATCTTCGCCGCCGTTTGCACTTGCCGGATCGACGCCGGCTTCCGGCGCGCCGGGTAGATCGTCGGCCGCGCAGCCCGCGAGGCTGACCGCGCCGGCGCCCGCGAGCAGCTGCAAGAACAAGCGGCGCGGCAGATGTTCGAAGTCGTCGCGGCGTGACATGTCGTTTTCCTTCTCGGGACAGGCCGGGCACGTTAGTCAGGGTGCCCGTTGTGCGCCAGTGCGAGAACGCGCAAAATCGGCAGGCACCTATGCGTGAGCCATGAAGCAGGGCCAGTTCAAATTCCTGGAGCATGACGGCGTTCTCGCCTTCGCCCACCGCGGCGGAGCGCACGAGGCACCTGAGAACACCATGAAGGCGTTCGCCTACGCGGTCGATCTCGGCTATCGCTATCTGGAGACCGATGCCTACGCGACGCGCGACGGGGTCCTCATCTCGTTCCACGACGACAAGCTCGATCGCGTCACCGACCGGAAGGGCAAGATCGAAGAAATGGTGTGGTCTGAACTGCGCGAGGCGCGCATCGGCGGCACCGAACCCATCCCGCTCTTGGAAGATCTAGTCGGCGCTTGGCAGCACACGCGCATCAACATCGACCCAAAGCACGATGCGGCCGTCGCGCCTCTTGTCGCGCTCATCAAGCGCTTGGGAATCGAAGATCGCGTCTGCATCGGATCGTTCTCGGACAAGCGTATTCGCCAAATCCAAGACGCCTTCGACGGCAGGGTATGCACGTCGCTCGGACCAAGCGGTATCCTGCGACTGAAGAGCGCCACGATGGGCTTCCCGTCGCGCAAATTTCGCGAAGGCTGCGCGCAAGTCCCGCCGCGCGCGCGGGGCCTCACGCTGGTCGATCGCAGCTTCGTCGAGACGGCGGAGCGTCATGGCCTCCAAGTCCACATTTGGACGATCGACGACGAAGCGGAGATGAATCGCCTTCTCGATCTCGGCGTCCACGGGCTCATGACCGACCGGCCGGCCGTCTTGAAGAAGGTGCTTCAAGATCGCAATCGCTGGAGCTAGTTCGCTCGCCGCGTCAGCCCATGTTGCTTCAACCGCCAGATCAGCGCGTCGATTCGATCCTGACCGAAGAACGGCTCGCCTTCGAAGGCGAAAGTCGGCACGCCCCAGTGCCCTGCCTTTTTGTGCGCCGCTTCGTTCTCTTTGATAATCGCCTCGTAACGATCGGGTTCGCGCGCGATCGCCTCGTCGACTTCGCGCAGATCGACGCCGGCTCGCGATGCTGCCTCGGCGAGATACGATCCCTGATGCCAGTTCTCGACCTTGCCGCCGTAAAGCGTTGTCGAGACCTCGTAGACAAACGGCAAGCCCCGCCCGCGCTCTGCGGCAGCGACACCGAGTCGTGTGAGACGATGGATATAAGGCTGCTCCTTCGCGACCTCGCCGGTTGTGAAATCCATCACGATTGGGTCCGGACGCGGCCACATGAAGGGCGTGTCATGGCGCTGTGCCTCGCGCATGACGTCGCGCACCAGGTAGGGCAGCCACATCGGATTCGCCTGTTTGAAGAATCCATCCAGGCGTACTGCAATCGGATAGACTGGTCGGATGTTGAATTTCAGGTTCCATTCCTTCTCCAACGCCGTCATGCGCCACGTTGCGAGGTAGGAATAAGGGCTGCGGAACGACCAAAACACGTCGACGCTCAGGCTCAAGGGTCCAACTCCATTCGAAAAAAATATTTGTGCCGCAAGTATCGGCGCAAGATCACGAAACGCTATAGTTAAGTCGCAAACCCTAAGCTGACTTGAGCCACTTCTCCACAACCGCCAGTGCGTGTGGTTCACCGGATGTGCGTTGTCGCGCGCAAAGGTAATCCACTGGTTGCGTCTGCGGCCCTTCAGTCATGCAGACTTATCACGCGGAATCTAACCCATCGACTGCTTGACTCGGCTTCCTCTTGAGACGCCAAATGATTAACTTGTTGTAGCAAGCCGTTGGGAGGCTTGGGTTTCGCCATTGGGTATTCATTCGGGCGAAGGTTGGGGGGAGCAGATGCACCTGTCGCGTACCCGGCAGAACCTCGTAACGCTCTTGAACATTGTTCCGCGTTTCTTGCTCTCATTCTCGATCGCCGTTGTCGTCGGCGGATTGATCGCAGCGCTCGTCGCGCCGGTGCAGGTGCACGCTGACTCGTACGAAGGCTTGGACTCCTACAATCTGAATCGCAAAGAGGAAGCGATCCATTTGCTGCGCCGTGCGGCGTGGCAAGACAACGATCTGTTCGCGCAGCTGAAACTCGGCGACATCTATTATGCCAAGAGCGATCGCGACAAAGGCTTTGAGGATCCAGTCGAGTCAGCCGTTTGGTACTACATCGCGCTTTTGAACGTGAACGTCGCCGAGCATGCCTACTTGACGCCGGTCATGGACAAACTGCGTGCAATGTTCGGCGAGGCGTCGACGCGCTTCCAAGAGATCTACTCGTCGCTTCTTCAAGACGAGCGCATCGATCTGCGCAACCGCATTACCTATATTGAAGCATGCCGCGGTCCCGATGGCTTCATGCTCTTGGGGCAATTGCACGACCCTCGCATTACAAGAACGTCCATTCCGTTGCAGACGACCCCACCGCAGACGTCTCCCGGTGAGGACTATTGGTCGGCTGCGGGACCGCAGGGAGGGTCATATTACGGCGGCGGTGGGTCCCAGTATTATGGAGGCACCCAGTCGTTCGGCTCGCTCTACGGCGATCAACCGTTGGAAAAGAACGATCTGGAAGCGAAGTTGTTCTACACGCTCGCCGACGATGATGGTCACGGCCATCCGCTCGCGAAGCTCTACCTTGAAAATCTCGGGACCTATGCCAGCGGACCTCAGGGGCCGGGCGAGACGAAGGCCGGCGACAAGGCCGTTCGCTGGCTCTCTCCGTTTGAGTTCTATGCCGACACGACGCGCATTCGCGGCGAACTTCCCTCAGGCCTGGTACTGAGCGACGAATGCCCGATCAACAATGCGCGGGCGAGAGCGCTGGCTCTTGGCAAGGAGCGCATTCCGGCCTCGGTATTGTTCGAAATGCTTCAATTCCTTGATTACGGTCGAGGCTATTCATTCCGCGAGATGCCGCTCGCCGTGCGCAAGTTTCAGTATTTTCTGCGCGAGCCGCAAACCGGTGATCTGACACCTCTGCAACTTGTTCGTCTCATTCAGATCGCGGCCGTGCGCGGGCACAAGAAGGCGCAGCGCTGTCTAGGCATCATGTATGTCCATGGCGTCGGCGTCGTGAAGGACCTCGTTCGCGCCGAGAAATGGTTGCTCGCAGCGGACGCGCAGGGCGACGGCGAGGCGTCTTACGCGCTATCGGAACTCTACGCCTTGGGTGGGCGCGGTATCGAAAAATCCGAGGATAAGGCGACGCGCTTCCGCCAGAATTCTGCCGTCGCGGGCTTTGCGCCTGTGCGTTCGGAGTTCTTGAGGCTGCTGGACAATCCGCCGCCACCGTCCGATGGACCGCGCCGCCACCACCGGCGCCATCGCAATTCCGACGACTCCGATGATTGAGGGCGTTCGCGATGCAAGAGCAAGGAATGCTATCGTCATGAGGTCGAGGGCACCAAGTTGGGTTGCTATGGCGGCAATTGCGGCCGTTGCCGCGGTTGCAACCATCTCGTTGTCGATCCGCACGGCCTTCGCTCACGGCGCATCTGAAGCCGAAGCTCTGACCGAACCGTCGACGGACCCGTACGACTTTCCGAATATCGAGCTCTGCTGCCAGCCCCATCATCCGCGCGGACCGAGCTTCTGCCAGCGCTTCCCGGACGAGCCGCGCTGCCATCGCGATCGCCGTAGGCACCACGGGGGCTATCGTCACCATCGTGGTCACGACGAGGTCGATGTCGATTGCGGCGCCGGCTCCAGGTCGCGCCATGTCTTCACGAGTCTTCAGGAAGCCGTCGAGGACGTCGAGGACGGCGGCCTCATCCGCGTGCGCTCTGCTTTTCCAGGCAGCGGCTGCGTGGGCAATGTCGTCATTACCAAGAACGTGACGATCGTTGGCGTCGGCGAGAACGGCGGCAGGTCGCTTGACGAGGCCTATCGCCCATCACGCAGCGGTCGCCCGATCACGGCGGTCGTTGACGGCTGCATTAGCATTTGGGGTCCGGGTCGTCCGCGCGTGACGCTGCGTGACATCGAGATACTGGGCACCACCAGCGGTTATGTGAAGGACTGCAACCCGATCCCGAGGGTGAACGAAGGCTCTAGCGGCCTGACGCCGCCGCGTCAGCGCTCGGGCGCCAATCTCTTTACGGCGCTGATGATCGACGGCGGTACGTTCGTCGGCTCGAACGTGAGCGTGCGCTCGGCCGGGCGCGCCTTCTTTGCCGAGCACAGCGTGGTCGAGATCACCGGCGGCAACTTCGCGGCCCACCCCGCCTATGACGCCGCCGATGCCGCGATGTGGTTGCTTCGGACTCAAGCCCGACTGCAGGGCGTTTCGATTGCCGGCGGCCAGGACGGCGTCGTCATCAGCATGTTGGATCGTTATCCCGTGACCTTCAGGGACGTCGCGATCTTGCCTGTGCGCACGCAAGTCGGAGGTGTCTATCCGGAAGATGGCCGACTCTATCGCGGCAAGACCGGCGTGCGGGTAAAGGTGGACTACGAGGATCTGCCGTCCACCGCGGATCATGAGGTCGCTCAGTTCAATTGGACGGGCGGCACGGTGCATGGCTACCGGCAGGGCATCGATGTGGGTCCCGGCGTCAACGGCACGATCAACGGCGTGACCATCATCGATACCAAGCGCGCGACGCATTTTGCGCGCGGCGCGCAGCTCATGTTCGCGAACAATAAGATCACCGGCAATCGGCAAGTTGGCATCCAGATCGATCCGGGCGCGATCGGTCAGGCGGTGAACAACGACATCACTTGGAGCCGTGGAGACTGCATTTGTTACGGGGACGAATGTACGCGCGGCAAGGATGGTGACTTTGGCGGCTTCGGTCTGCACGGCAATGTTTGCCGCAGCGATAGTGGTCGCGGACGTGATTACAAAGATGTGGGCGGGGACGATTGGTGAGAGGCGGCCAATGAGGGTGCTGCGCGGCAGATGGGGGAGGGCGG
>WGNJ01000029.1 GCA_016124635.1 Alphaproteobacteria bacterium
CAGGATCGCCGAGCACTTCGCCTATTCCAAGAAGCGCAAGCGCTCCAGCCTCGATCATCAATGGGGTAATTTCGGGTTCAACCTCGCCAAGGTTCGCGTTTGTACCCGCTGGTTTTTCGTCAGTCAAGTATATAACTCCCCTCGCGCGGCCGGATCTGTTGGGCGCAATGGTCATCGAGAGCGGCTATCCATGAGCAGCACACCAAGATTGTCGCCGCAGCGGATCTCCGAGATCCAAGCACGGGCTTTGTCGGGCGTCAACTCTGCCGGGCTGGGAGTGGTTGCGAACCGAGGCCTCTGATGCGATCGGCGCGCTGGGCTTCGACATCGTTGACCTCCGCGACGCCGTGCTGGACGAAGCGATCGCTGCGGTCGAGGCCTGCGCCTATAGCGACACGCCAGCAACCGACGCGCTCAACGCACTGCGCGCGATGAAGTCGGACGCGCGAACTTCTCATAGCTGACCTTCAGCGCGTTCGGCTTCCGCCGGCGGCGCCGGCGCTTCTTCTCGATGTGCGCCTGCATCGCGGCGCCAATCGACATGCCGACGATGAACGTCACATAGGAGAACGTCAGCGCGGCCGCGAGGCTCACAGCTTCACCAAGACGGCGACGTTGCGATAGCGATAGGCGTCCTTGTAGTGCGCCGTGAAGATCTCCACCTCGTCGTCGATCGACGAAAGCGGATTGACTGCGTTGGGCGAGGGGACGCGTCCCTCGAGGAAGATCTGCGTGACGCCGGCGCCGGCGATCGCCGCAGCGAAGTCCCGGCCCAGCTGCAGGTCATAGCCGAAGAGCTCTGGCATACAACGGCGCGCGACGATTGCGGTGAGGCTCTCGCGGCCGATGATGCCCATGAACGCCGCGAGCGATTGTCGATCGACACGCATCACATAGGCATACTTGCAGTCGATCACGTTCGCGGCGAGGCCGGCGTCGATCGCCGGCTTGCTCGAGTCCACCCAGGTCACGCGCTCGAGCTTCAGGCAGTCCAGCAGCCGGCGCCCCAGCAGACCGGTTGAGCAGCAGAGATCCATGACGCGCTTCGCGTTGAGGTGCGACATCGCCATGTGCGTGATGTCGTCGTGGATCCGCGAGTACTCGCCCAGCTGCTGCCAGCGCTGCACGAGCTCAGGCGCATCGAAACGTCCCATGTCGTCGCTCCTCAATTCATCAACGAGCGGTGCAGCTTGCGCATCTTCTCGGTGGGGTAGGCCGCGACGCCCTGCTGGCAGAGGTCGATTTCCGTGCCGCAGTCGTGCACCGTGACGCGCGCGATCTTCTGCCCGAGCAAGTTGCCCAAGAACGATGCCCTGAAGACATCCGCCTCGAGCGCGTTCCTCGCCGGCACGCGAACCGAGATCACTTGCACGTCGCCGGCGCCGTCGCTGCAGATCGCGACGAAGGCCCAATGGTCGTCGTCGCCGTACATGAGCGCCGGACCGACGATGATCGGTCCCTTGTCTGCGTACTTCAGGAACAGCAGCACCGCGGCTGATGGCGTCGGCTCAAATGCGGTCTTGGTCATGACGCCGGCCGCGCTCCTCTCGTTTCCTCGGGATACCAGGCCTTGCTGTAGCGATAGCCATTAGACCGCGAGCGCTCCTTGAAACAGAGGGGCTGCTGGCTTCCATTTATCCCAATCAGCAGCAATCTGATCGTAGTTGCGTGGATGCTGCGCCTTGAAATTTGGCATGTGCTCGTTCGCAACGAAGCCCGTGTTATTTGGCGACACTTTGAGCCAGTCGGTTATCCATCTCCGCGGATCGATCCCGATGTGTTTGAAGTCCGCTCGCGTGACGAACCCGCGCCGCTCAAGCACGATGGCGATCTTGATTGCGTTAATCTTCCAGAACGTCAGCACGTCCCATTGGCGTCGGTTCACTTGTGCTCTCAGCCCACTGCTGCACTATTGCGTGAAGCTGGCGCATTTCATCGTTCGTCAGCTTGCGCGTGAAATATAGCCACATCGTGCGCACATCGTCGCCATCGCGACCGATGCCGGGACACTTGAGTGGTTCATCCATCAATCGTCTCCGTCAACGAAGGTTGGCGCCGGCGACGGCTCGCCATTCAAATGAGCGTGCAGCTGCTCAACCGTCTCGAAGGATGGTGACAGACGCTTACCGTCACCATCTTCTGCGTGCCACTCAATGCCGCAGCCGGCTATGCGCGATGCTTCGTATACGTACCAGCGTGTCATCATCAGAACAGGCTCTCCTGCTTGGCGACGCGCTTGCGCGTTCTCGTCGTTTTGACACCAAGCCGTTCGCATCGTGCCTTCTCCGAAAGCGTCGCGTACTCGCGTTCGCTGAAGACGCTGTTGCTCTTCGCCGGCGGCGCGTTGCTGACGACCGGCGGCGGCTCGATGTAGCCGGCGGGCTTGCGTCTCACGACTTGTGCCCCTTCTCCTCGATGAACGCGCTCAGCATCGCGCCCAGCGTTTCGTGGCTCGCATAGTTCGCCTTGAGCCAGCGCACGAATGCGAACCACTGCGCCTGCTGCGCCTCGCTGTCGAACACGAGGTTGTAGGTGACTGAAAAGTTCACGGCGCCGGTCTGCCGGCCACCGCGTTGCTTCGGCGCCGGCGGGTCGAAGATCTCCGCCAGCTGCGGCGGGTCGAAGCCGATCGGCGCGAGGTCAAAATCGAGCCCCTTGAGATCGCTGAGCTCGCTCTTCAAGACGGCGACGTCCCAGCCGGCATTGAGCGCCAGCTGATTGTCCGCGATCAAGTAGGCGCGCTTGTCCTCGTCGCTCCAGCCGGCGGCGACCATCACTGGCACCTCTGCCAGCTTCAGCTTCTTCGCTGCGAGCACGCGGCCGTGACCGGCGATGATGGTGCCGGCCTCGTCAATCAGCACAGGGTTGGTGAAGCCCCACTTCTCGATCGACGCGGCGATTTGGTCGACCTGCTTCGCGGTGTGCGTTCGCGAGTTCTTGGCGTGCGGCAGCAGCTGCGCAACCGAGCGCCGCTCCACCTTGTCGGCCGGCCAGCCTTTTATAGCCTCCAAAGTTGATCCTCCATCACATTGCGCTCCCGGCTTTGATGCGTTCGAGTTTGAGGGCAACGAGCATCAAAGCGCTGGCGTCCAGGCCGAGCCGCGCGGCTTGGACCTGCTGTTCCCTGTTGGCGATCAGCGGCACCAGCTGCCGGTGCATCGTATCGGTGCGCTTCGCCTCGCTCTTGCACCACGCCAGGAAACGCTCGAGCTCGCCGGCGCTCAGTTGGTCCGCGTGCTCAGCCATTGCGCACCGCCCCGACGAGTGCGCCGGTGATGAACGTCAGCAGCATCGCCGTCGCGCTCTGCGTCGTGACGTACCAGTGCAGCGCATAGCAGGCGACGCCAAAGCCGCCGGCGCCGATGCCGAGGCAGACGATGGTCCGGCCGATGTAGTCGCGGTGCTTCCAGACGAACGCGCGCATCAGCGGATCCCCCGGCAGAGCTTGTCGAGCATCACGCACTGCGGACCGCTGATTTCGCTCACGTAGAGCGAGCGATTCCACGGGGTGAATTCCACCGTAATCTCGGACCATCGCCAGTAGGCGCGCGTGCGCGCGATGCGCTTCGCCTTGGGCCACACGTAGAGCCAGAACCAGGCCCGGCGCCAAAAACGGCTCAGAAAATTCAGCACGACGCTTGCTCCTCTGCCGGCGCCGTCTCCTCGACGGGCGTTGGTGGGGTGATGATTCCGCCGGCCATCGCCAAGACGACCGTGTGGATGCGATTCCGGCCCTTGAGCTTTCGCGCCGCGTTGTCCAGGTGATACCGGACGGTCCGCGGGGAGATCCCGAGCGACTTTCCGGTCGCGGCGTCGTTCATGCCGATGGCGACCAGCTGCAGCGTGTCGCGTTCGCGCGGCGTGAGTTCTGTCCGGCTCATGCGTGTGCTCCTTGCGGTTCAGGTTTGAAGCCCGGCGGCACGAGTTCCTTGAGGATGTCCGCCGGCAGCGTGCAGCCCTCTTCGTTCGGCGCCGGCCCCCATTCCTTGGGCAGCCACAGTCCGCTGAGCTTCCAGGCATTGATCCGTTGACGAGCGCGCTTGCGGTCGGGATCAGTCTCTGCGGTTGGGACGGTGCCGTTCGCGCTATCGCGTCGCTCTTGGGCGTGCCGGCGGATTGCTGCGCTGAAGTAGGCGGCGTTCTCTGGCAGTTTTCCGCCACGTTTGGCGATGATCTCGGCAATGACTGGCAGGATATCCAGGTCGAGATCGGCTTCGGAGAGCCACAGACCGACCATGTTTCGCAGGTTTTCCCAGCGCTGAACCTTCTCGAACCCGCCCAATGCCGCGCAGATACGCTCGTAAGCGTTGTTTTTGGTGATGTCTTGTGTCGGTCGCCCGCGCGTGGATCTCAGGCTGGGACTCTCAGAACTATCTTCTCCCTCCTTCCTCCTTCCTCCTCCATCCTTCATCTGCGGAGACTTTTCCGACTTTCGCGGAACTGGCGTCTCTTTATCGTCGTCCAGTTCCCCACTCGGGCCGTCTAAAGCGGTGTAAGTACGGATCGCGGGCGTGATGACGAAGTGCGAGTTCGGCTTTTTGGGGCGTTGCCAGCGGCGGAAGTTCCGAACTGCGCCGACTTGAACACCGTCGAGTTCGTAACGACGCACCCGGTTTTGATCCTGCAGTTCCGAAAGTAGGAGCTCGATGTCCACGTTGTCGGCCGGCATGATCCGCGCCTGCAGGGTTTTTGGACGCCATTGAAAGACGCCTTGGTCGTCGCACTCTGTGAGGATGCCTAAGAGCAAATACCTAGCCGTGATCGACAGGTTCATGATGTCGTCGTCGGTGAAGAAGCCTGGGTGAACGGAGCGGATGCGGGCCATCAAATGAGACTTCCCTGGTCTTGTTGGTTTGTCTTCGCGGCGGATTGCAGGTCGCTGAAGCGCGTCAGGTCTTCGTCGAACAGGACGGTGGCGCTGCCGGTCCGGCCGCGGCGACGCTTGGCGACGATGATCTCCGCCTTGCCCTCAGCTTTCGTCTTCTTGTCGAGCCAAGCGACGTAGGCCTTGCTGTCGTCTTGCTCAGGCGGCTCCTCAAATTTGAGGTAGTAGGACGCGCGGTAGACGAACATGACGACATCGGCGTTCTGTTCGATCGCGCTGGCGCCGTAGAGGTCCGACAGGATCGGCCGCTTGTCCTGACGCTTCCAGTTCTCGCGGTTGAGGTGCGAGATAAGCAGCAGACAGACGCCGAGCTCGCCGGCAAGGGCGCGAAGGTCGGATGTGATCTGCTGTATTTGCTCGAGCTCGTTGGCGCGCGGGTCATCCGGCCGCACGAAGCGCAAGTGATCCACGATCATGAGCGACACAGGGCCTTGCTTGCGGATCAAGCGGCGGGCGCGTGTGCGCATCTGAGGGACGGTGAGGCGGCGGCTGCCGTCGACGTAGAGCGGCAGGTTCTGGAAGTTCTGTTGCGCCTCGATGATCGCCGTCATTTCGAGTTCGCTGATGCGGCCGCTCTCCATGCGCTCAGTCGAGACGCCGGAAATCTGAGCGATGTGCCTGGCGACATATTGCTTGGCGCTCATTTCCTGAGAGAACGCGACGACGCGGCGCTGATAGGCCTCCGCCATGTGCCGGCCGGCGATGCCGTTGGCGACGTTCCACCCGATTTGCTGCGCGAGCGCCGTCTTGCCCATCGAGGTCGCGCCGCCGAGCACAACCAGATCGCCGGGCATCAATCCGCCGGCAACGATGTCAACCGCCTCGAGGCCTGTCGATACGCCGACGCCTTGCGGTTCGCGGTAGGCGACGTCCACGTCCACGACGACGCGCTCAGCGATCGCCGCGGCCGTTTCGACCATTGCGCCGGCTTGCTGGCTTGCGACGTTGCCGATGCCGAACAGCAGCCGCTCCGCTTGGTCGACTTGCTGCCCTGGCGACATATCAATGGGCGGGTCGAACGCCGTCGCCTTGATCTCTTCGGACGCCTTGATCAACTCACGACGCAGGAAGAGGTCGCGCATCATGGTCGCAAAGTCGGCCGCGTTGACCACTGACGGCACAAAGCCGGCGAGGTTGGCGAGGTAGTCGGTGCCACCTATCTCCGCCATGCCGGCGTCGTGTGCGAAATGCGAGCGAAGCGTCGCCGGCGATGCCAGCTGGTTCTTGCGGATCAATCGGGCGCAGGCATCGTAGATCCGTTGATGCAGCGGCTCCGAGAAGTGCCGCGGCTCAACGATGTCAGACACGCGGTCGAAGGCATCGTTGTTCACGAGGATGGCACCGAGCAGCGCTTGCTCCACCTCGACATCGCGCGGCAGTTCTGGCGTCGCCGGCGTCTTCGTGTGTGCGGTCACAGCTGCCCCGTTCGCTCTTCGATGGCCTGGCGGGCGCCCGTCAGCTGTGTGAGTTCGCGAAGCGCTGCGAGACGGCTGCGCTCGTCGTCGGCCGCGGAGGCAAGCCTATAGAGCTCAAGCACGACAGCGCGCCGCGTTGCGATGCGCGCCAACAACTTGCGCTCAAGTGCGGCGATGCGAGCGGTGCGGTCCATTGATCTCATGTCGCATACCCCAGCAGCTTGAGGACATCGACGTAGAGACTTGGCGTCCACCCATCCTTCAATTCGACGGGCTCCAGCATCCGGCCGGCTTTGCGGGCGACACGCTGATAGGTTTTGAAGTACCACAGCTGCGTCTTGCCGGCGTATGGCCCGGAGCGCGCAATCAGTTGAACAAGCGTCTGCGCCCACACCCGGCCAATGTCGTAGACGACGCGCTCGAGCTCGATGACGTCGCCGGGAATTGGCTGCTGCAATGGATCTCGCTCAAGTTTCATCGAACTTGCCTCTCTCATCGCCCCACGCGTCCCCAACCAGGTCGTGACGCACGGCTGAACATTTCCAGCTGCCGGGCGCCGCGTGGCACGAGCCGTTCGACGTTTAGATCGCCAAAGGGCCACGGCTCGCCTATGCGCCGGATTGCGACCGTCATGCCGCCGCTCGCTTTTTGCCGGCGGTCGTCGGCTCGCCACGTAGTAGACGATAGCCCTGGCCCCACATCGTCTCGATGCGGTAGATGCTGCCTTTGATCTTCGCGCGCAGCTTGCAGATGAACACATCCACGATCTTGATTTCCGCGATGTCCTCGTCATGCACGGCAAGCGCGTAGAGGTGCGTGTGGAGCGACGTCTTCAGAACCACGTGTCCGAGGTGCTGGTGCAGGATCTTGGCAATCGCGCGTTCCTGTCCGGTCAACGGCAGCCACTCGGCGCCGGGCAACTCAAAGCCGAAGTAGACCTTCTGCAGTTCCTGCAGCCGGTCCTCGAGCTCAGCGACGCGCAACCGCAGAGCATCGTTCTCGATGCCGAGTTCCTTTTCGCGTTCAGTTTCACTCATGCCGCCCTGCCTTTCGCAACCATGTCGCGCAGAAGCGTGACAACGTGCTCAGTCCGCGGGCGTCCGTCTTTGCGCGACAACGTGACGGCGCGCGCTTCGATCTTATCGGGCTCGATCGCGCGCAAGCTGATTGCGGCGCTGCCGACTTCAATTCGCTTCCAGTCGGTCGCACAAAGCAGCACCGACGCGCGGATGAATGAGCGCGTCAGTAGACACCGGCCGCGCAGCTGGCCGGCGCGCACGAGCACCTTGAGCGCCTTCACCACGGGAGCGTCGCCGTTCAAGACGCGCGCTTTGTGGATCTCCGTGATGGCGACGGTTTGATGCGCTGTGCGTTGCGCGACGGCTTCCGAGGAGCGCAGCACATGCACGCCGGCGCGCTTGCAGACGTCGAACGCGGCCATCGCGTCGGGGTCGTTGGCGGCAAGCCGCGCATACCAGACGGCCGTGGTCGCGACGTGCGTAGAGGTCGCGTTGATCGCCATGAAGGCGTGCGCTTGCTCAAGCGTCATCGCATCGACAACCCAGCACGGGATAGTCTCAATGTCGCCACGTGCCTTGGCGCCGCCGGCTCGGTGCTGGCCGTCGATCACCGCGAAGTAGCCGACGCGGTTGGGGTCGATGATCGGCGCGCACATCAGCGGCGCGAAGCGGCGCCAGTCGAAGCGCTCACCGATGCCGCGGATGTTCACCCGGCCGTGCTCTGTGATCTCGCGCTGGTAGCGCGTGTCGATCACGAGCTTGTCGATCGGCAGCCACATCAGCTTCCCGGGCTCGCCTCTGATGGGCTCGATGCGGTTGGGTGCAATGGCAACGGCGGGGACGTCGCGATAGCTCACGCGGCACCTCGCCGTTGGAATAGATCGAGGGTTTGAATGTCCCAGCCGGGCTCATGGCAAGCACGGGCGTAATCGAGGAGACAGAGCGCGTCCGCTTCGTTGTCGTCCTTTGGCTTCCAACCGCGCACCATGCAGCGAGCCTTGACGGCCTTCTCGATCGCGGCACTGGCCTTGGGTGTGTTGCCGCGGCCGAGGAAATGAGCGCGCGCGGATTGCATGTGGATCTCTTCGCACTCAATGCCGGCGTCGCGCGCGCCGAGCTCAGCGAGTGAGGCAAGCGTGTAGAGCTTGCGCAGCGTGACGATGTTCGGCGGGATCTCCGTCCACCGCTTCTTCACCGGATCAAACCTCTTCATCGTGCGCAGGATGGGCGACTCGTAGGCGACCAGGTTGGGCCGCAACTCAGCGAGCTTCGCGCCGTACCAGGCGCGGAAGTCCGCACAGAACAAGCCAAGGTCGTCACCGCTCTTGGTGATCCGATACGAGCCGTAGGTGGGCGGCTGGCGATCGTTGCCGTTCGCCCACCCCGTTGTTGTCGCAAGATCGAAGACGGCGATCCGCATGAGCGTCAATGCACCGCCGCGGTCGTCTCGGAATTGTCGGCGCCTTGCACGTTCGAGGCGACGCCGCGGTTGTAGCCGGCGAGATAGCTCTGGCCCTGCGGCGTGTTCGGTTGATACGCGGGATCTTGGTCGCGGCCGGCTTTGCCGTCAGCGAAGCCCGCCTTGTCGCAACGCTCCAGCGCGTCCGCTTCCGTGTTGACCGTGCCGGGGAAGATGAATGTTCGCTGCGCCGGTTTGATCTTGAGCGCGCGCTGTGCCCATAGCTTGTTTTGCTGGCGCTGCGAGTTCTCCGCGTCGCTCAGCTTCTTCTCCGCCAGGAGCTCGAGCAGCATCGCTTTGTCGATGCCGCGCGACTGCAGTGCGAGCACCGCTTCCTTGACGCGCGCGTCGTAAGCGTTCTTGCCGGCCTTGCGCGCCGCGCTCGCGTCGGCCTTCACCGTTTCCCAATTATCGGTTGCGACTTCGATCTCACCGACCCAATGCTCGAGGTCGCGTTCGGTCGCCATCGCCTCGTGAACCGTCTTGCCTTCCGTGTCGATCTTCGGTTCGTCTGTCAGACCTTCGCCCGTCGCTTGGTGATCTTCACTCGGACCTGAGCGCGGTTTCATCTGCCGTGCCATGCGTTCTCCCTTAGGGGTTGGAGGAAAAATGCCGGCGCCGAAGCGCCGGCCAGTTGGGTGTTCTCTGGGTAGGAAATGCCTCTTAGAACCGTGGCCTTTCATTGCCCGCCTATGGGGCCGTCGACGCCGGCAGGATTGCCGGACGTTCCGTTGCCGGACGCGCCGGCGGTTTCCTGATGATCGACAATGACGAGATCGAGGAAGGTGGGTTCGAGCGCGTCGCGCTGCGCAAGCATGTCCTCGATCGCGCGGTACTTCTCCTCACGGAGCTCGCGCGCCGACAGCGACTGCAGCGGTCCGCGGCACTCAAGACAAACCAGGCGCGACGAGCCGAGTGAGCCGGCGCCGGTGAGCGAGTTGTAGGGCTCAGACTTTACGATCAGCCGCGGCCAGTAGTCAGTCTCCGCTTGGATGCGGCAGTTGGGACAACCGAAGATCGCCATGACTCAAACGCGCGCCTCCCTTGGGATGCGCCGTTGATGTGCCGGCAGTTTGATGATCTCGATTTCGCGCTTGGCGTTGTAGCGATGGGCGATGTAGCCGCGCTCTCGCAAGCGCGTGACGTGTTTGTGAATGCCGTGCTTCGACGTGACGCCCATGTGGGTGCACATTTCGGCGTAGGACGGCGTGACGCCGTGATGCCGGCGTTGGTACATGCGGATGTAGTGGAGGAGCTTCGCCTGTGCCGCGGTCACGAGAATCGCTCCCCCGACTTGCGCGCGTCTTGTTCCATCCGCTTGCGGCGCATCCGCTCTTTGTGCGTGATGCCGGCTTCGCCGGATGCCATCGAGGCGTGCGGTGTCCGCGATCTGAAGTGCTTCAGCTTCTGCTTGCGCCGTGCCTCTTCCAGTGGCGACAGCGGCGGCGATTTCGACATGTCCATTTCCGTCTCCCTTACGCGACGCAAGCAAAAAAACAGACGGGCGCCGACGCATGAGGAGACACATCGACGCCCGCATCGTTGAGCCGCCCCGAATGGGCGCCCAGCTATCCGCGCGCCGTTGCTCCGCAGCGCGCGAATGTCGAAATTCCCGTGATGTCAGTTTTGCGAACGCGCTGTTAAGCGTGTCGCCGGAACTCGTGGTGTGCGCACCTATGCCATTGCAGAAGCGCATGGATGCTCATGTGCCCCTGCGCAATGTGTTCAACACCCTGACCAAGCGATCGATGTTTTGCGGTGAGTTCGCCTCACCGTCCCCGCTCACCATCGCTAGGAAATCCCGCGTAAATTGGGATGATGGCAACGCCTTGATGTACTTCACCGCGTCTTCAAAGCTGCAGAGCACCAGCCCTGTGCGATGGCCTTCGATTGTACGGAATGGGATACCAGTCAGCCGCTCAAGCTGCTTGGCGGGAATTTGTCGCGTAGTCTTGGCCAAGGACGCTTTCAGCCGCTCACGAATTTCGTAGCGATCATCGTTACGACTGTAATTTCGCGTCGACGATGCTGAAACCACGGCTTTTGCCGTATTATTTGGCCGGTCTGATCTCCATTTGCTCGGTGACATCGCATTGCCCGCACACGAATGATTGACGCCGTGAACGACAGTCCTTTGGAGCGAAGCCATGACTATTGAATCGCCCCCGTCCGCGTTGCGGGTGCGCTCGATAAGCCGGCGCCATCCCGATAGAGGTCCGGACGTAGGCGCTCGCGCGGCACGCCGGTCGCAGTCTCGACCTCGACAACTCGCTCGGCCGGGACCTTCTTCAACTTGTTGACCCAGTGCCAGATCGTCGATTGGGTCGTTTCGAGCTTCTTTGCGAGGGCGTTTTGACCGCCCACAGCTTGAAGAGCGTCGC
>WGNJ01000017.1 GCA_016124635.1 Alphaproteobacteria bacterium
CAGGATCGCCGAGCACTTCGCCTATTCCAAGAAGCGCAAGCGCTCCAGCCTCGATCATCAATGGGGTAATTTCGGGTTCAACCTCGCCAAGGTTCGCGTTTGTACCCGCTGGTTTTTCGTCAGTCAAGTATATAACTCCCCCCACAAGGGGGAGGGAAACGCCGTGTGCATCAGTCGGCGGTGAGCATCATTTCTAAAGTCTCAATCGTGTCGGCTTCGCCTGGCGGTTTGTCCCAGCGCAGGCGATTGATGCGCGGGAAGCGCATGGCGACGCCGGATTTGTGGCGCGTCGACCGCGCGAGGCCTTCGAAGGCGACCTCGAAGACGAGGCCAGTCTTTTGGTCATGCACGACTTCGCGCACCGGGCCGAACTTGTTCGTCGTGTGGGCGCGGACGAAGCGGTCGATTTTCACGAGCTCCTCGTCGGTGAAGCCGAAATAGGCTTTGCCGACCGGCACGAGCTCGTCGTTCTTCCAGACACCGAAGGTGTAATCCGAATAGTAAGACGAGCGCTTGCCGTGGCCGCGTTGCGCATACATCAGCACTGCGTCGACGAGATGCGGATCGCGCTTCCATTTCCACCATTCGCCTTTGACGCGGCCAGGAAGATAGGGGCTCACTTTGCGCTTGAGCATGACGCCTTCGACCGCGGGCGAGGGCGGACTGGCGCGATGTGCGCGCAGCTCATCCCACGTTGCGAACGGTACCAAGGGGGAGAGGTCCAGCTGCTGGGACTTGCGCTCGGCGATGAATTTTTCGAGGCGAGCGCGACGCTCGACGAAAGCACACCCGCGCAGATCCTCGCCGTCGAGCATCAACAGATCGTAGGCGCGGATACCGGCTGGGAATTCCTGCAACATCTTGGCGTTGACGGCTTTGCGATTGAGGCGTTGCTGCAGTTCGTTGAAGCTCGCGGCTTCGCCTTTGCGGATTACCAGGAGCTCGCCGTCGATGACGACGTTTGGGGGGAGCGCGTCAAGAACATCAGGGAACGACCCGCCGATATCCTCGCCAGTGCGCGAGTAGAGACGGTCCACGTTGCCCTCGCTCACCGCTTGGACGCGGATGCCGTCCCACTTCCATTCGGCAATGAAGTCCGATGGGTCGAGGCCTGGCCAATCTTCCTCTTCGATGGCGTGCGCGAGCATCACCGGACGGAAGACGGCGTGCGCTTTGGCGCTCGGTTTTTCGGCCGTGCCGTCGAGCCAGGCGAAGAGATCGAGATAGGGCGGAGAGAGGGCGGGCCAAAGCTCTTCGATCTCGTTGGGATCGACGCTCTTGATGCCCGCGACCGCCGTCTTCGCGAGGCGCGCGGAAACGCCGACCCTGAGGCCGCCGGTGATCAGCTTGATGAGCGCGAGCCGGCCGTCGGCATCGAGCGCGTCGAGCCACTTCTCAAGGCAGCGCGGCAATTCGGCTTTGCCGAGTGTCGCCAAGCGTTCGACGATCTCGCCGAGGCCCGGCGAGACGTTGGCGCCGTGCTTCTTGGGCCAGATCAACGCCACGGTCTCGGCGAGGTCGCCGACGTAGTCGTAAGAGAGGTCGAAGAGAACGGGATCGATGCGCGCATCGACAAGGCCTCTGATCAACGCGGGCTTGGCGTGGGTGAATTTCAAGCCGCCGGCGATCGCGGCCAGTGCGTAGCCGCGATCGGGATCTGGGACGGAACGAAAGTAATCGGTCAGCAAGCGCAGCTTACCGTTGCGCTGCGGCTGGAAGGCGAGGGCGGCGAGAAGCTCGGCGAAGCGGTTCACAGTCCGCTGTCTTTGCCGTTCCCGCCGTTGGCGTTCAAGGGAAATAGCGTCGCTTGTGTGCCCGTTTCGGGCTCGCCCTCGCCGGTTTCGTCGTAGCCTTTGAGCGACAGGGGACGCGCGGGAACGCCGATCGAGCGCGAATAATGCACGAGGGCGTCTTCCTGGCCGTGGGTGACCCAAAGCTCGCGCGGGCGCAGCTCTTCGACCGTCGCGGTCAGTTCTTCCCAATCGGCGTGATCGGAGACGATAAGCGGAAGCTCGATCCCTTGCTGGCGTGCGCGGGCGCGGATGCGCATCCATCCGCTGGCGAAGGAATTGACGTGATCGCCGAGACGGCGCGTCCAGCGTTCGCCGAAGACCGACGGCGGCGCGATGACGACGCTGCCGGAGAAGATCTTGTTCTTTGCTTCCGTCAGCGGGATGAGGAGGCCGAGCCTCACGCCGAAGCGCTCGTAGAGCTTGCAAAGCTCGACCATGGCGCCGTGCAGAAAGATCGGAGCGTCGTAGCCGGCTTCGCGCAAGAGCGCGATGATGCGCTGCGCTTTGCCCAGCGAATATGCGCCGACAAGGTGCGCGCGCTCCGGGAAGACGGCGATCGAGTGCAGAAGCTTTGCGATCTCCTGCGTGTCGGGTGGATGGGTGAAGACCGGAAGGCCGAAGGTTGCTTCCGAGATGAACACGTCGCACTCGACGGGCTCGAACCTGGCGCAGGTCGGGTCGCGGCGACGCTTGTAATCGCCGGAGACGACGATGCGCTCGGCTCCGCGCTCGACCACCGCCTGCGCCGAGCCGAGGATGTGGCCCGCCGGCTTCAACGTCACCTTGACGTTGCCAATCGTCGTCGTCTGGCCGTAGCGCGCCGCCTGCTTGATCCCGGCGCAGTCGTCACCGCAGCGCACCTCCATGATGGCGATGGTTTCGGCGGTGGCGAGAACCTGCTCATGGCCGGCGCGCGCGTGATCGGAGTGGCCGTGCGTGATGACGGCGCGCTTCACCGCCCGGACCGGGTCGACGAAGAAATCGCCCTCGGCGCAGTAAAGACCGCCGGGTTTGGGCTCTAGAAGCGGCGTCATGGGTGCCACTATATAGGGGCGCCCACAAGGACGTGGCAGCTGTCGTCAGAAGGATTTCAAAGCATAGTCCGCGGCTTCTTTGGCGGCGCGGCTGATCGCTTCATCGAAATCGCCGCCAAAGAAGCCCATGCTCAGCTCGCCGCCCACCTGAATCTTGGCGAGCTCTTTTTGCTGCTTGTCGAGGAAAACCACTTCCACGGTCATCGTGCCTTTGCCGGCGCCGAATCCGACGACGTAACGTAGGGCCCGACTGCCCTCGTCAAACTGAATGAAGCGGTAGCGGACGGTGAGGTCGTCGCCCTGTTTGAAGTGGCTGCCTTGCGCGAAAAGATATTCGTTGAGGCGCTTCTCAAAGTGCGCCCGAGCTTCGGTGGGTACAGTGACGGTGTCGCTATCGGATTGGATCTGGGCGGTCGAGAACGCCTGAGCTTGTCCTGTTGAGGCTGGCGCCAAGACGGTCGTCGTGGCGGTGGCGCACGCGGAGAGCGCCATTCCGACGGCGCAGACGAAAATGATTCTTGCTACATTTCGACGGTGCTTCAACATGACTTGGCCTTCATTTCCGACGATGGTTCGGTTCTTGTAGTGGCTTTGGCTTTCACCCGCCAAGAGCGAAAACCCGCCGTTCCTCGATTGCAGCCGCTTTTTCGGAAGTGTTGCGCTTGAGGCTCTAGCTATAGTGCCAGCCATAGTCATGGGACGCGATCATGACCTCTGACATGGTAAGCCTGGCCACTATCGATGAGCCGACCAATGCGGCACTACCGCCGCTGTTTGCGGCGTGGTTTGCGTCGCGTGGATGGAGCCCGCGGCCGTTTCAGTTGGCGCTCGTCGAGGCTGGCGCAAAGGGGCAGTCGGTGCTGCTCACCGCGCCGACCGGGGGCGGCAAAACACTTGCTGGGTTCTTGCCGTCGTTGATCGAGTTGTCGGGGGCTGAGGCGGCCCCCTCCACCGCTTCGCGGTCCCCCTCCCCCGCTAAAGCGGTGGAGGAAAAAGAGGGTGGATACGTCAATCCGGTGATCGCGCGGCTCAAGGCGAAGGCGGCGGCGCGGCCGCGCGGCGTGCACACGCTCTATCTCTCGCCCTTGAAGGCGCTGGCCGTCGATATCGCGCGCAATCTCGATGCGCCGGCGCGCGAGATGCAGCTGCCGGTGAAGATCGAGACGCGGACCGGCGATACCTCGGTGCATCGGCGCCAAAGGCAACGGCACTCGCCGCCCGATCTTCTTTTGACGACGCCGGAGCAATTGGCGTTGTTGCTCGCGACCGGCGACGCGCAACGCATGTTCGGCAATCTGCGTTGCGTGATCCTCGACGAACTGCACGCGCTCGCGCCGTCAAAACGCGGTGACCTGTTGTCGCTCGATTTGGCGCGGCTTTCGGTGATCGCGCCTGGTCATCGACGGGTCGGCCTATCGGCGACGGTCGACGATCCCGATCCGTTGCGGCGATTTCTGGTTCCGCAAGCGCGCGGCGAAAATCGGATGGCGCTTCATATCCGAGGCGCGCCTGGTGCGACGCCGAACGTCTCGGTGCTGGCGAGCGACGAAGACGTGCCGTGGGCCGGGCATATGGCGCGGCACGCTCTGATCGATATCTTGCAGCAGATCAAATCGGCGAAGACGGCGCTCGTGTTCGTCAACACGCGGATGCAGGCCGAGTTCATCTTTCAGCAGCTATGGTCGATCAACGACGAGAACCTGCCGATCGCGCTACACCACGGCTCGCTGTCGCCCGAGCAGCGGCGCAAAGTCGAGGCCGCGATGGCGACGGGCACGCTGCGCGCGGTCGTGTGCACCTCGACGCTCGATCTCGGGATCGACTGGGGCGCGGTCGATCTCGTGATCAATGTCGGCGCGCCGAAGGGCGCGAGCCGCATCGCGCAACGCATCGGCCGCTCGAACCACCGTATGAACGAGCCGTCGCGTGCGCTTCTCGTGCCCGCCAATCGATTCGAAGTGCTCGAGTGCGAGGCGGCGCGCGACGCCTTGATGCACGGCGAGCTCGACGGCGAGAAACCGCGGCACGGTGCGCTCGACGTGTTGGCGCAGCACGTGCTCGGCATGGCGGTCTCGTCGCCGTTCGATGCGGACGCGCTCTATGGCGAGGTGATCTCAGCGTCACCGTACCGCAATCTGCCGCGCGCGGATTTCGACAAGGTTTTGGACTACGTCGCTACCGGCGGTTACGCGCTGCGGGCCTACGAGCGGTATGCCAAGCTGAAGCAAACGCCGGAGGGACTTTGGCGCATTGCCAACCCGCGCATCGCGCAGCGCTATCGGCTGAATGCCGGAACGATCGTCGAAGTGCCGATGCTGAAGGTGCGTGTTGTGCGGAACTATCGCGGGCCACGCGCCACATATACGGGGCGCGTCTTGGGCCAAGTCGAGGAGTGGTTCCTGCAACAGCTGACGCAGGGCGATACGTTCTTGTTTGCAGGCCAGATTCTTCGTTTCGAAGGCATCGTCGAGACCGATGCGATCGTCACGCCGGGCCCACCAGGCAATCCGAAGATTCCATCCTTCGAAGGCGGCAAGTTTCCGCTGTCGACATTCCTGGCGCGCCGTGTGCGGGAAATGATCGCAGATTCGAAGCGCTGGCAGTTCTTGCCGGAGCAGGTGAAAGAGTGGCTCGCCATACAGCGCTTACGCTCGCTGTTGCCGCGTGCCGATCAGATGTTGGTCGAAACGTTTCCGCGCGGCTCGCGGCACTATCTCGTCTGTTACCCATTCGATGGGCGTCTTTGCCACCAATCGCTCGGCATGCTGCTGACGCGGCGGCTCGAGCGTATCGGCGCCAAGCCGCTCGGTTTCGTCGCGAGCGAATATTCGCTGGCGCTGTGGGCGCTCAGGCCGATGTACCACCTCGACATGAACAAGCTGTTCGACGAGGACATGCTTGGCGACGATCTCGACGCGTGGCTCGCCGAATCCGCATTGCTCAAGCGCAGTTTTCGTCAGTGCGCCGTCATCGCCGGTTTGATCGAGAAGCGGCATCCGGCGGAGGAGAAATCCGGGCGGCAGGTGACGTTCTCATCGGACCTGATCTACGACGTGCTGCGCAGTCATCAACCTGATCACATTTTGCTACAGGCGGCCTATGAAGACGCGGCTGCGTTCGCGCTCGACATCAACCGGCTCGGCGATCTGCTCCGCCGGATCAAGGGCAACATCGTGCTGAAGCGGCTCGATCGCGTGTCGCCGCTCGCGGTTCCTGCGCTTCTTGACATCGGAAAAGTGCCAGTGGGCATGGAAGCGAACGAGTATTTGCTTGCCGAAGCGTCGGAAGATTTGATCGCGGAAGCGATGAAGGTCGACTAGAAGATCATCGCCATTGACGGGTGCGGCCCATGTCTCGATCATCGCGAATCGCGGGAGCGGGGCGGCGCATGTCGGAAACGAAGTTTGCAGTGAACGGCGCAACGCTTGTTGCCGACCGTTCGGGAGCTTTGTGGTGGCCGGACGAGCGCGTGCTCGTTGTGGCCGACTTGCACCTCGAAAAAGGCTCCTCGTTTGCGCGCACCGGGCAGCTGCTACCGCCTTATGACAGCCGCGCGACGCTCAGCCGCTTGAACTTGGCGGTCACACGCTTTGAGCCGAAGACGATCATCTGCCTCGGCGATAATTTCCATGATCGCGAGGGACCGGATCGGCTCGACGCCGAATCCAAGGGCATGATCGCGCTGCTTCAGCGCAAGCGGCGGCTGGTGTGGATCGAAGGCAATCATGACGCGGCCGCGGCCGTCGTGCTTGGTGGCGAGTCGGCGCCGGAGATCGAAGTCGGGCCGCTGGTGTTCCGCCACGAACCGCATCAGGGCCGCGCCAAAGGCGAGCTTGCAGGGCATTTGCATCCCGTCGCAATCGCGGTGACGCGCGCTCGGCATCTGCGGCGGCGCTGCTTCGTCAGCGACGGCGAACGCTGCGTGCTGCCGGCGTTCGGCGCTTATACGGGCGGGCTCGACGTGTTCGATCCTGCGTTCGCGCCGCTCTTTCCTGAAAGTTTTCAGGCGTTCCTAATCGGCCGCGACCGCGTCTATCCGTTCGCGCATTCGAGCTTGGCCGCAGAGTGAAAACGGGCGGCACGAAGGCCGCCCGTCCAAACGCAGATCTGCGACGTGTTCTACTTCACCAGGCCCTCAGCCTTCAGAGCTTGAAGCACCTTCGGACGCGAGTTGACGCGATCGGAGAAGGCGCGAACTTCGCGGTACTCCGAAAGGTCCAGCTTCAGGAAGTTCGCCCAGTTGGTGACGGTGAAGAGATAGCCGTCGGCGACGGTGAAGTTGTTGCCGACTAGGAACTCTCTGCCCTTTAGCTGGTCGTTCACATAAGCGTAGCGTTTGAACAGCTTGTCCTTCGTCATCGCCTTGTAGGCGTCGGGGACGTCGGCGCTGAAGAGCGGCGAGTAGCTTTTGTGAATCTCTGTCGATATGAAATTCAGCCACTGCTGCAGCTGTGTGCGCTCCCACGTTCCGTTCGGAGGCGCGAGATGCGTTTGCGGCGCCTGATCGGCGATCCATTGAACGATCGCGGGACCCTCTGTGATCACCTTGCCGTCGGCGATCTGCAACGCAGGGACATAGCCGTTCGGATTGATCGCGAGGTAATCGCCGCCCGAGGCCGTTTTCTTTGCCTTCGTGTCGACCTTTTCGATTTCGAATTGAAGGCCGGATTCGCAGAGTGCGATGTGCGGCGACAGCGAGCAAGCGCCCGGCGAGTAGTAGAGCTTGATCATTTGCGATGCTCCTCAAATTGGTTCGATTTTCGAGGGAATATTGGGGGAGGAGATGTAAGCGCTTCTTCGGCCTGCATATCAACGGCCTAAACTCCACGGCGCGTTGTGTGCAATCGCGCAGTTTCGTCCGCGTACTTGCCACTACACGCGCTGGAGTTTCTGTGTCTTCAGGCTCTGGCTAGTTGGCCGCGTGTCGCGTCGGCGCGCCGTCGACAAAATTGGGCTGCCACGGTCCTTGAACCGTTAGAAGCATGGTGCTCTCGCCGGCCGCTGTGGACGAGAATTTTTGGATCATACGAGCGGGGACACTCACGGTGGTTCCTGGCCCTTGCATGAGGTGCTGGGGGCGACCGTCGCGATCCATCGTCTCTGCCACAAAGGTGCCCGACAGGACCGTGTACGACCCCGGCGCATCCTGCCAGAAGGCCGGTACGGCCTCGCCCGCCGGCACTTTCAGAACGACACGGCTTGCTGTGGTGCTGGGTTGATCCGCATCGACCAACGCAAATTGTGTGGGCGATGTTGCATTTAGATTTTTCCAGTTCAGCGACTTCATATCGATCGGCGGCGGTGGCGCTTCCGCCGGATCCGATGTGAAAATACGAGACGCTCCGTTCTCGGTCGAGACGATGGCATGATCCACTGCCGAACAGGCGGTGATCGAGAGGCTTGCCGACAGTGCGGCGAGCAAGCGAAGCAAATTCGGTCGGAGCGCCATGAGACACCAGTGCAAGCGGGGCAGACTCTCAGGTCGCCGCGATTGCTAGTGCGATTCGGCGCAGTCGGACAAGCGTCCGACGGTCGTGGCGGAGCGAGAGATGCACGCATTCGATTTCGGGGCGATGCGTCCGCAAACTGAGTCCAGCACGCAACACTCGGAATTATTGAGCGGCGAGTCCAAGCGTTAACTTTGTCTTAAGACACTCTCGTTAACCCTCGTTAACTAGAGGGATTCTGTGTGTCTCTGGTCCACATGTTGGGTTCGCGCGTGTTCTTTACTCCACATATGCGGCGCACCTAACCTGCATGGAAAGCGGGGGAAATGATTCGTATGCGGCCCGGTGTACCGTGGAACGTGAAAGGCATTGAGGCAGATGCGCGCGAGGCTGCCCAGGTGGCGGCGCGGCGTGCAGGCGTCAGTCTCGGCGAGTACCTTACCCAGCTCATTATGAGCGAAGGGCGCGTCATTCCCTTGCCGCAGCAGGGGCTGGCGCAGCCACAGGGCTACACACAGACGTATCAGCAGAACTCGGGAGTAGCGGCCGACGGTACCTGGGGGCCGACGACCCAGTATCCGCCTGCGTCCCAGCCGACAGCTTTTCGACAACCCACAGCTTTCCAGCAGCCTCAGCCACAAGTTTATCCCCAAGCGGTGCCGCAGCCTCAACTGCAGGGCCAGCAGCAATCGCGCGATCCGCTTTCGAATGCGGCGCAGATTTTGGACTCGCAGATCCGCGGCAGCGAATTCACGGTCGTGGCGCACGGCCTGCGTGAATTGGCGGATCGGTTGGAGAGTTCCGAACGCCGCGCACAGCAGGCGATTTCAACGATCAATCAGTCGGTAACTCAACTCGGCGACCGCATCGACGCGGCCGAGCGCGTGAAGCAACTCGCCGATGTCGCGTTCACAAGCGCGGCCGATGCGTTGGCACAGGCTGCGCGCGATCAAGCGGGCGCTTTCGACTCCCTCGAGGCGACGGTCCGCAATCTGTCGAACCGCATCGGCGAGATCGAGCGCGGTGCGCAAGGATTGGCCGGGGCGGGCAAGGAAACCTATCAGCGTCTCGAGCAAAGCTTCGAGCAGCTGAAGACTCAATTCCGCGATGCCGAGCACAAATCGGGCGACGCAATGGCGGCGTTCGATCAATGGCAACGCCAGCTCAGCCAGCGCATAGACGCGACCGAGCATGCCGTGACGCGAATGGTGACGCCGGATTCCGTGGCGCGGCTCGAAAATGTCATCACCACGCTGAAGGCCGATTTCATCGAGAGCCATGGCCGGGCGCGGGAAGAATTCGGCTCGCTGACGAATTTCTTGCGGGAAGTCGGCACGCGCCTCGAAAAGGCCGAGAAGGTCATCGCGAGCAATACGTTCGGTCCGCGCATCGATGCACTCGATGCCCGCCACAACGCGCTGATCGAAGAAACGCGTCAAGCGTTGGCGACGGTCGACACGCGTATCGCGCAAGCGACCGCGAACGGCGTGCAGACGCAAGAGATGAAAGCGCTGCAATCGTCCGTGGACGAGCTGTCGCAAACAGTCACGGCACTGTCGGCGCGCGTCGACGCGTTCAGCGATCCCAAGCGCGGGCCCATCTCGGATACGATCGGCGCCGTTCAGTCCACGCTCGAGGCGATAACGGCGAAGATCGAGGACGGCGAGCGTCGGCAGGCCGAGTCTGTGCAGACAGTTTCGTCGGCGCTCAAGAGCATCACCAATCGTCTTGAAGAGGCCGACAAGCGACAGGCTCAGACGTCGCAGACCGTCAACCGGCGCCTCGACGAGTCCGATCGCCGGTTTGCGGAAGCGGACAGGCGCGCCGCCGACTCTGCAGGCGCGATCGAAGATGCGCTGAAGGCGTTGACCCAGCGCGTCGAGACGTCGGATCGCAAGCACAAAGAAGCTATTGCGAGCTTGCGTTTGACGGTGGACGGATTGGTCGCAAAGGCCGCCGCTGACGCATTACCGTCGCATTCGGCGTTCGCGCAGGCGACTATCGCCTCGGCGCCGCTGTCGAACGCGCCGCCTTTCAGCTCAACAATCCAGGCGGAACCAATCGCGGCGGCACCGCCGCCGTCCTTCGACGTGCCGCCGCCATCGAGCGTTGCACCGCCGCCGATGTCGAACGAAGCTGCTCCACCTCCGTTCGAAGCGCCCCCGCCGCCGGCACCTACGACGATCGACGAAGGAATGACGGTTTCGGCGCTGCAGACGATTCTTTCCGGCACCCTTTCCTCGAACACCGACGCGCCACCGTCATTCGAGCAATTCGAGCCGGAGAAATTCGCGGACGAGTTGCCACCGCACGACTCGGTTCCGGAGGCGCAAGACGAGGCACCGCCAAAGAAAGAAGATTTTCTGTCGCAAGCTCGCCGCGCAGCGCAAGCCGCGGCGCAAGCCGAAGCCGAGCGCGGGGCGAAAGGAAAGCGGCCGGCGTTTTCAACTTCGACCGGCGAGCGGCTGGCAATCACGAAGCTCAATGTCGGGCGCCTCTTGATTATCAGCCTCGCGGCGATCGCCCTTGTCGGCGGCATCTTGGCGTTGGTGATGACCTTTCCGAGCGGCTCCGGCGACGAGCCGAACCGGCCGGCGCCGGGGGCGAGTATCGGCGAGATGCTCAATGGCTCCGGACCGTCGGACGCGTCCGAACAGCAACCGCCCGAGTCCGGGGCGACGTCCTCGCAAGACAGCGCTGCGAGCGCGCCCGCTCCGGCCACCGAGTTCACCTCGGGTACGTCCGCATTGCCCGGAGCGCCGGCCGATCCCAGCAGCGTCGTTGCCGGCGGCGATCCGGCTGCGCAGATGGCGTCCCTCGAGGCCGCAGCGAATGGCGGCGATGCGAAGGCGCAGTTCGTGTTGGCGCTGCGTTATGCCGAAGGCCGCGGCGTCGACAAGGACGTGGGTAAGGCGGCGGCTCTCGTGACGCAATCCGCCAACTCGGGTCTCGTCGTTGCGCAGTACCGACTGGGCGCACTCTATGAGCGCGGCATCGGTGTGACGAAGAACTTGGCGGAAGCGAAGAATTGGTATGAGCGCGCGGCGCTGGGCGGCAATCGCAAGGCGATGCACAATCTGGCCGTCCTTTATGCCGACGGCACCGGGATCGGGCAGAACTATGTCGAGGCCGCGAAGTGGTTCAGGCAGGGCGCCGAGCACGGGGTTACGGACTCGCAGTACAATCTCGCGGTGCTCTACGAGCGGGGCATGGGTCTCGACAAGAATCCGACCGAAGCCGCCAAGTGGTTCGCGATCGCGGCCGGACAGGGAGATACCGACGCGGCAGCAAAGCTCGAGCAGCTGAAAAAGACGATGAATCCGGTCGAGCTCGGCAACGCACTGGACGGCGCCAAGGCGTTCCAGGCGAAGCCGGTTGACCCAGTGGCCAATGACGTCCCGGCGTTCCCGGGCTGAATTGGGCAGCTCCATCGCGACGAATTCGCTTGTCCCGCGGACGGCCGGTGTCGAGAGCGTAAATCTTCCTCCTGGGTGACAACGTCACGTAGCCATGGCGCGTAACCGAGTGTAAGGCTCGGTTATGGCATGCTGTCAGTGCGTCCGGCGCATGCTTTCAACGCTCCCTTTGGCAGTTCTTGCGGCCCCATGGAGATCTATCTCCCCATTGCCGAAATGCCGGTGAACATTTTGTTCATGATCGGGCTCGGTGCGGCCGTGGGGTTTTTGTCGGGCATGTTCGGCGTTGGGGGCGGGTTCATCCTGACGCCGTTTCTGATGTTCTTGGGCATTCCGCCGCCGGTCGCGGTGGCGACGCAATCGACCCAGGTCGTGGCGTCCTCGGTGTCCGGCGCGCTGACGCATCTGCGCAACGGCACCGTCGATTTCAAGATGGGCGGCATCCTGCTCATCGGCGGCTTTTGCGGTTCGATCGCCGGCATTGCGCTGTTCAACGCGCTCAAAGCCGCCGGCCAAATCGATCTGTTCATCGCGCTGTCCTACGTCATCTTCCTGGGATCGATCGGCGGGCTGATGTTCTGGGAGAGCTTGGGGGCCTTGCGGCACGGCGAGTCTAAGGTCGGCGCCTCAAACCGCGGACCGGGGGCTCACACGTGGATCCACTTCCTTCCGCTCAAGATGCGGTTTCATCGCTCGAAGCTCTATATCAGCGTCATTCCGCCCATCGTGCTCGGGTTCTTGATCGGCCTGTTGTCGGTCGTCATGGGTGTCGGCGGCGGCTTCATTTCGGTGCCGGCGATGATCTACCTGCTGCGCATGCCGACCTCCGTCGTCGTCGGTACGTCGCTGTTTCAAATCACCTTTATCGCCGCGTTTACGACGATGCTGCATGCGGTGACGAACCATACGGTCGATGCCGTGCTTGCGATCCTGCTGATCTTCGGCGGCGTCATCGGCGTTCAGTTCGGCGTCCGCTTCGGCGCCCGCTTGCGCAGCGAGGTGCTGCGCTTGGCGCTCGCCGGTCTCGTCTTGTTCATTTGTGCACGCCTTGGCGTCGATCTGATCCTGCCGCCATCCGATCCCTTCTCCGTCGTGTCGGAGACGGCGGAATGAGGATCGGCGCGCTGCTCTTGCTCATTCTGATGTCGGCGTCATCGGCGCGGGCGGAGGAGCTGGCAGCCGGCCTTTCCCGAGACGATATCAAAATCAGCTCCAGCTTCACTGGCACCGATCTCGTGCTCTTCGGCGCGATCGAGTCGGAGGGTGCAGCGATCGGCACCGTGGCGGATCGCGACGTCGTCGTCGTCGTCCGGGGGCCTAACGCGCCCGTGACCGTGCGGCGCAAGGAGCGTTTGGGTCCGATCTGGATCAATCGCGATCAACGCCAATTCGTGGGCGTTCCCAGTTTCTATTTCGTCGCTTCAACGAAGCCGCTCCAAGATATCGGCGATCGGGCGACGCTCGACCGCTACCATCTCGGCCTTGCTCATCTCGACTTCAACCCGCCGCCCGGGACGGTGATGCCGCCGGCGGATTATCGCGCGGCGATACTGCGCCAAAAGGCGCGCGGCGAGCTCTATAGCGAGCAACCCAACGGCGTGCAGTTCATCTCCGGATCGCTGTTTCGCACGACGATCGCGTTGCCCTCGAACTTGCCGAGCGGAACCTACGACGTGAACGTCTACTTGTTTCGCAAGCGCGAGATCGTGACGGCGTTTTCGACGCCGCTAAGAATCGGGAAGACGGGTGTCGAGCGCTGGCTTTTCAAATTTGCAGCGGACGAGCCTTGGATCTACGGGTTGCTGGCAGTGATGCTCGCAGGGCTCGCCGGCTGGATTTCCTCTCTCATCTTCCGTCAGCGACAGTAAGCCTCTTGAAGCCGTACCGCGCGGATCGGCATAAGATCGGCCCAAAGCTCGCTCGTTTTCCAGGATTTGAGATAGATGCGCGTACTGATGATCTTGTGCTTGGCGGCCGTACTTTCCGCGTGCTCGTCGACGATGGACGAGGATTTGGTCCTCTCCGACGTGCCGACGCCGAAGGTCGAAGAGCCAAAGCCAGACATGTCGCGGCCCGACGGGGTGCTGGTGTCGCTCTATACGTCGTACTTCACTGTGCTCAACAACGGCGGCGCGGCGCAGCCAGGCAATTACGTCGACAAATATTTTACGCCGGACCTCGCGGCGAAATATGCGGCGGCGTCGGGTAAGCCGAACAGTCCAATTACGTTCGACATCTTCATCAACGCCCGCGAACACCACGACCTGACGCTGGGCGAAATCAAGCGGACGCTGGAGAACGCCGATCACGCGATCTACGACGTGCACTTCACGAACGACGATGAGGAGCAAAAGGTTCGCATCGGCATGATCCACGTGGGCGGCACCTGGCAGATCACCGACATCGACTACGGACAGGGCGTCTCGCTCGCTGGTTTGCTGAAATAACAGCTAGCCTGCTCAGGAGAGGGGCGGGAAACAGCCCTTTTTGATGCAGTTGACGTTTACGTCAACGTCATCTAGGTTCACCGCAGGATCACGCGGTAACCCCCGCACGCCTGAACGGGTGATGCCATGCGCACCTTTTCGATCAGCGAGTTGGCCGAAGAGTTCGGCATAACAGCGCGCACCATTCGATTCTACGAAGCCGAAGAGCTGATTGCGCCACAGCGGCGCGGACAGACACGCATCTACTCGCCACGCGATAGAGCGCGATTGATCCTCATCCTGCGCGGCAAGCGCGTCGGCTTCTCGCTCGCCGAGATCAAAGAGATGCTCGATCTCTACGATATGGAAGGCGGGCGGGCCGTGCAGCTGGCGCATGCGCTCAAGAAGTTCGATGAGCGCATCAATTCGTTGGAACAGCAGCGCGCGGACATCGAACACTCTCTCACGGAACTGCGCGAGGCGCGCGCCAAGATGGAGATCTTGCTCGGCGGGCTGAGCGAGGACACATCTACGGGCGTCGAGGCGCGCCCGCGTCTCGTCGGCTATGGTCTGACCCCCGACCACCGCGACTAAACAAAGGCAGCTCCCGATGCCCAGCTACAAAGCCCCGTTGCGCGACATGCGTTTTGTGCTGAACGAGGTCTTGGACATTCAGCGCTATTCGAATTTGCCTGGCTTCTCGGACGCATCGCCCGATGTTGTGGATGCGATTCTCGAAGAAGGCGCGAAGCTTTCTGAGAAGGTGCTGCAGCCTCTGAACGCCGTCGGCGACCATGAAGGGTGTAAGCGCAACCAAGACGGCTCGGTGACGACACCGAAGGGATTCAAAGAGGCCTACGCGCAGTTCGCCGACGGCGGTTGGGTCGGGCTGACGTCGGTGACCGAATTCGGCGGGCAAGGGTTGCCGGCGGTCGTCGGTCTCGCTTTCAACGAAATGGTGTCGGCGGCGAACATGGCGTTCGCGATGTATCCGGGGCTGACGCACGGTGCCTACTCGGCTCTGCTGGTGCACGGAAGCGAGGAGCAGAAGAAGACTTATCTACCGCATCTCGTGTCCGGCAAATGGACCGGCACGATGAATCTCACCGAACCGCAATGCGGCACCGATCTCGGGCTGATGCGCACGAAGGCCGAGCCGCAGGCCGACGGTTCATACAAGATCACGGGATCGAAGATATTCATCTCGTCGGGCGAACACGATCTCGCGGAGAACATCATTCACCTGGTGCTCGCAAAAATCCCGGGTGGGCCCGAAGGCATCAAAGGCGTTTCACTGTTCGTGGTGCCGAAGTTCTTTGTCAACAAGGACGGCTCGCTCGGTAAGCGCAACGCGGTGATGTGCGGCTCCATCGAAGAGAAGATGGGGATCCACGGCAATTCGACGTGCGTGCTCAACTACGACGGCGCGACCGGCTGGCTGATCGGCGAAGCGCACAAGGGCATGCGCGCCATGTTCACGATGATGAACGAGGCGCGGCTCGGCGTCGGCATGCAGGGCTTTTCGCAATCGGAAGTGAGCTATCAGAACGCGGCGCAGTACGCGAAGGACCGCCTACAGGGACGCTCGCTGACCGGACCGAAGGCGAAAGACAAGCCTGCCGATCCGATCATCGTGCATCCCGACATCCGCCGCGTGCTGATGAGTCAGAAATCGTTCAACGAGGGCGCGCGGGCGTTTCTCTATTGGATCGCGCTCCACGGCGACTTGGCGCACAAGTCGCCCGATGAGAATGTGCGCGAGCACGGCGAGGACTATATGGGCCTCTTCACGCCGGTGCTGAAGGGCTATCTCACCGACTTGGGCTTCGCGAATTGTGTGAACGCGCAGCAAGTGCTGGGCGGACATGGCTATATCCGCGAGTGGGGCATGGAGCAGTTCGTGCGCGATGCGCGTATTGCGATGATCTACGAAGGCGCAAATGGTATTCAAGCGCTTGACCTTGTGGGCCGGAAGCTCGCTGCCCACGGCGGGCGCGCCGTGTTCGCCTTCTTCAAGGAAGTTGACGAGTTCGCGGCGCAGAACAGCGGCAACGCGGAGGCCAAGCGTTATATCGACGCGGCCGTTTCCGCGCGCAAACAACTCGAAGAGGCGACCACTTGGCTGATGAACAACGGCTTGTCGAATCCTGACAATGCCGGCGCGGCATCGACCGATTACCTTCACCTCTTCGGTCTGACTGCGATCGCCTATATGTGGGCGCGCATGGCGGTCGTGGCGAATGCCAAGCTCAAGAACGGCGCCAACGGCGACGCCGAGTTCTACAAGAACAAGTTGGCGACGGGGCGCTATTACGTCGAGCGCGTGTTGCCGGAAGCGGGCGCGCATCTGGCGCGTCTCAAGACCGGCGCCGAATCCGTAATGGCGCTCAACGCGGAGGCTTTCTGATGTCGGTGCTGGAAGTCGAAAAGCCGTCGTACATGACTGAAGATCTGCAGATCTTCGAAGGCGAAGCGCGCAAGTTCATGGAGCGCGAGTGCGTTCCGCATGTCGACAACTGGATCAAGCAGCATCGTGTCGATCGCGAGGTTTGGAACAAAGCCGGCCGCGCGGGGCTGTTGTGCGCTTCGACGCCCGAGGAGTTCGGCGGACCGGGCGGCACTTTCGCGCACGAGGCCGTGCTGATCGATCTGCTCGGCAAGACCGGGGCCGACGGCTGGGGCATCGTCCTGCACAACGCGATCGTGGCGCCGTACATCCAGCACTACGGCTCGGACGAGCAGAGGAAGAAGTGGCTGCCGAAGCTTGCATCGGGTGAGTTGGTCGCGGCGATCGCGATGACGGAACCGGGAACGGGTTCCGACCTGCAAGCGGTAAAAACGACCGCGAAACGCGACGGCAATCACTACCGTATCAACGGTTCGAAGACGTTCATCACCAACGGTGGCACCGCGAACTTCATTGTCGTCGTGACCAAAACCGATCCGACCAAGGGCTCGAAGGGCATTTCGCTCGTCTGCGTCGAAACGGACGAAGTCGAAGGCTTCCGCCGTGGCCGGGTTCTTGAGAAGATCGGGCAGAAAGCGAACGACACGGCCGAGCTATTTTTCGACGACGTGCGCGTACCGACGTCGAACCTGATCGGCATGGACGAGGGCATGGGCTTCGTGCAGCTCATGCAGCAGCTGCCGCAGGAGCGGCTGATTATCGCGTTGCAGGCGATGGCGGTGATCGAGCGGGCGCTCGAAGTGACGATTACCTATGTCAAAGAGCGCAAGGCGTTCGGAAAGCCGATCCTCGATTTCCAGAACACGCAGTTCAAACTCGCTGAGTGCAAGACTGAGGCGACGGTCGCGAAGGTGTTTTGCAATCACTGCACAGAGCTGCATCTGGAGAAGAAGTTGACGCCTTACATGGCGTCGATGGCGAAGCTGTGGCTCACCGATCTGCAGTGCAAGATCGTCGATGAATGCCTGCAGCTGCACGGCGGCTACGGCTATATGAACGAGTATCCGATCGCGCGCATGTATGCAGACAGCCGCGTGCAGAAGATCTACGGCGGCACGAACGAGATCATGAAACTTCTGATCGCGAGGAGCTTGTAGCCGTGTACGCGCCTAAGCAATTCGCTCTCGATGACTTGGCCGCGCAACACGCGGTGATCGAGGCTTGCGACTTCGGGATCGCCGTGTCGAACGGTGAGGGCGGATTGTTCGCGACGCATATTCCCATGCTGCTGGTTCCCGAGGAGGGAATCTGCGGAACGCTCTACGGGCACATGGCGAGGGCAAATCCGCACCCGAAACTGTTTGACGGTTCCGAGGTGCTGGTGATTTTCAACGGTCCGCACGGCTACGTGTCGCCGACCTGGTATTCCGACCGGACAATGAACGTGCCGACATGGAATTACGTGGCGGTGCATGCCTATGGCGTGCCGGAGACTTTGCCGGTCGACGGTGCCGGGAAGGTCTTGGAAAAGATCACGCGGAAATATGAAGCGAGCCGGCCGAACGGCTGGTCGATGAACGAGCTCAAGGAAAATCTGCGCGAGATGCTGCCGCAGCAAGTCGTTGCATTCCGGCTGCCGATCGCGCGGATCGAGGGCAAGGCGAAGCTCAGTCAGAACAAGCCCCGGAGTGAGCGTGAGCGCGTCATCGAAGAGTTGAGGGCTGCCGGCGAGACCAAGCTCGCCCGGCGCATGGAAGACGAGTTGGTGAAGGAATTGAACTGAACATCGGTAAATGGAGGAAAGGCATGACTGACTGTTTTGTCTACGACACCGTGCGCACGCCGCGCGGCAAGGGTCGTAAGGATGGCGCGCTGCACGAAGTGACGGCGCTCGAGCTTGCGACACAGGTGCTGAAGAACATTCGTGATCGCAACAACCTGGATACCTCGAAGGTCGACGACGTCGTCTTCGGCTGCGTCGACCCCGTCGGCGAACAAGGGTCCGACATTGCGCGCATTGCGGTTCTAAACGCCGACTACGCAGAGAGCGTTGCCGGTGTTCAAATAAACCGCTTCTGCGCCTCGGGTCTCGAGGCTTGCAACATGGCGGCCGGCCAGGTGATGGCGGGACAATCGGATCTGACGATCGGCGGCGGCGTCGAGTCGATGAGCCGCGTCGGCATGGGCGCCTCGGGCGGCGCCTGGGCGACGGATCCGGCGATTGCGATCAAGAGTTATTTCTCACCGCAAGGGATCGGCGCGGATCTGATCGCGACGCTCGATGGTTTCAGCCGCGACGACGTCGATGCTTATTCGGTCGAAAGCCAAAAGCGCGCGGCAAACGCGTGGAAGAACGGCTACTTCAAGAAGTCCGTGACGCCGGTTAAGGACATCAACGGCCTGACGATCCTGGACCGCGACGAGCACATGCGTCCGGAAACAACGATGCAGTCGCTGGCGTCGCTGCAGCCCGCGTTCGCCGCGCCTGGCGAGTTTGCTTTCGACGCGGTGGCGCAGCAGCGCTATCCGGAGGTCGAGCAGCTGAACCACGTGCACCACGCCGGCAACTCGTCCGGCATCGTGGACGGCGCGGCCGCCGTGCTTCTCGGCACGAAGGAGGCGGGTAAGGCCGCCGGCTTGAAGCCGCGTGCGCGTATCCGTGCGTTCGCTTCGGTCGGCTCGGAGCCTTCGATCATGCTGACGGGCCCCGCCATTGTGACCGAGAAAGTGCTGAAGCGTGCCGGGATGAAGACGACCGACATCGACCTTTACGAGCTCAATGAGGCGTTCGCGTCGGTCGTTCTGCGCTTCATGAAGGTGCTGGACATCCCGCACGACAAAGTCAACGTGAACGGCGGTGCGATTGCGATGGGCCATCCCCTCGGTGCGACCGGTGCGATGATCCTGGGCACGGTGCTCGACGAACTCGAGCGGCGCAATCTCAGCACCGCGCTGATTACCTTGTGCGTCGGAGCGGGCATGGGCACCGCGACGATCATCGAGCGCGTCTAATCCCTCATCCGGCCTACGGCCACCTTCTCCCAGAGGGAGAAGGGCAATAGGAATGAAGAACATGGAACTCAAGACCTTCAAGTGGAACCAGGACGCGGACGGCATCGTCACGCTGACGTGGGACGATCCGGATCGCACAATGAACGTCCTGTCGTCGGGCGCGATGAAAGACATTGCGGCGGCAATCGAGAAGATCGCCGGCGATGCCTCGATCAAGGGCGCGATCATCACATCGGGCAAGGCCAACGGCTTTTGCGCGGGTGCGGCGCTCGACGAGATGGAAGGCAATGCCGGTGGCACCGGCGCTGCCAAGAGCGAGGAGGATCGCATCCGCGATCGCTTCAACGGTGTCATGCAGTTCAACCTGCTGCTCCGCAAGCTCGAAACTTGCGGCAAGCCGATCGTCGCTGCGATCAATGGCTTGGCGCTCGGCGGCGGTCTCGAGGTGACGCTCGCCTGCCACTATCGCGTCGTTGCAGACAACCCGAAGATCCAGCTTGGCCTTCCTGAGTCGAGAGTGGGCTTGCTGCCGGGCGGCGGCGGCACGCAGCGTCTGCCGCGCCTGATCGGCGCGGCGGGCGCCTTGCCGCTGATCATGCAGGGGGGCTCGCTCGATCCGCAAAAGGCGGCGACGCAAAAGGTCGTGCACAAAGTCGTGCCCGCCGATCAGCTGATCGCCGAGGCGAAGCGCTGGATCAAGGAGACGCCGGACCCAGTGCAGCCCTGGGACAAGAAGGGCTTTGTCGTGCCGGGCGGGCTGCCGAACGACAAGGGTACGTCGACGGTCTTCACGATGGGAAACGCGCTCTATCGCAAGACGACCTACAACAATTACCCGGCGCAGCGGTACATCCTCTCGTGCGTTTATGAAGGCTTGAGCGTTCCGATCGACGCGGGTCTCAGGATCGAAGCGCGCTACTTCACCAAGCTGCTGGGCGATCCAGCGTCGCGCAACATGATCCGGTCCCTGTTCTTGTCTATGCAGGATCTGGGCAAGGGCGCGCGGCGTCCGGCGGGCGTGCCGGCGATGCAGGTCAAGAAGCTCGGCATCTTGGGCGCCGGCATGATGGGCGCCGGCATCGCCTATGTTTCCGCGCAGGCGGGGATGCAGGTGGTGCTGCTCGATCGGACGGCCGAAGATGCTGAGAAGGGAAAGGCCTATTCGGCGAAACTGATCGACGGGCAGATCGCAAAGGGCCGCGCGACCGAGCAGAAGAAGCAGAAGGTGTTGTCGGCGATCAAGACGACGGCCGACTATGCCGATCTCAAAGGCTGCGACCTCATCATCGAAGCGGTATTTGAAAATCGCGAGGTGAAGGCCGACGTCACGAAAAAGGCCGAGGCGCAAATCGACGCCAAGAGCGTGTTCGGTTCGAACACCTCGACGCTGCCGATCACGGGTCTCGCCGAAGCGAGCGTCCGCCCGGACAACTTCATCGGCATCCACTTCTTCTCGCCGGTCGACAAGATGCAACTTGTCGAAATCATCATGGGCAAGAAGACGGGCGACTACGCGCTCGCCATGGCGATCGATTACGTCAAGCAGATCAAGAAGACGCCGATCGTCGTCAACGACAGCCGTGGCTTCTACACGTCGCGCTGCTTCGGTACGTATGTCGGCGAGGGTCAAGAGATGCTCGGCGAAGGCATTGCGCCGGCGATCATCGACAATGTCGGCCGCATGACCGGTATGCCGCGTGGTCCGCTGGAACTTGCCGACGACGTGGCGCTCGATCTTGCTTACAAAGTGCGCGAGCAGACGAAGAAGGACCTTGGCGACAAGTACGAGGCGGGCGCCGCCGACAAGCTGATCGAGACCATGGTCGCGAAGCTCGGCCGCTATGGTCGCAAGAACGGCAAGGGCTTCTACGACTACCCGACCGGCGGCGGAAAGAAGCGCTTGTGGCCGGGACTCAAGGACATCGTCAAATACACGGTGACGTCGACCACGCCCGAGTATGTCGATGAACTGAAGAAGCGCTTCCTTTATCGCCAAGCGATCGAGGCCGCGCGCTGCTTCGAGGAGAAGGTCGTCACCGACCCGCGCGAGGCGGATGTCGGGGCGATTCTCGGCTGGGGCTTCGCGCCCTATACCGGCGGGCCGCTCTCGATCATCGACTCCGTCGGCACCAAAACGTTCGTCGAGGAGTGCGATCGGCTGGCGCAGAAATATGGCAAGCGATTCCTGCCGGGCCGTCTGCTGCGCGACATGGCGGAGAAGGGCGAAACCTTCTACGGCCGCTTCAAGCCGGAGTCGAAGAAGGCGGCGTGATCACGCCGACACGAAACGTTTGGAAAGGGGCCGAGGCGTCGGCCCCTTTTGTTTTGCCGCTTGACTGCCCGTGCCGACGGCGTCATAAGCCGCGCCCCCAATTTTACGAGGGGTTAGAAAGTTGAGCAGTGTATGCGTAGCGATATGGCGAAAGTCATCGTCGAGCGCCCAAGAGCAGGGAATGGATGGTCGCGCAAAGGGAGAAATTTGCGCGATGACGCTCTCGATTTGTCCGAAGCCGGCCTGAAGGCGCATTGCAAGCGCCGGCGGTCGAAGTATCTCAACGAGAATCTCGCGCCCTTGCGGCGCTATCTCGAGCGCCAAGTCGGCCGTCCGTGGGACGATGTCTGGTCGGAGATCTGCGAGAATCTGAAACCGTCCAGCACGGTGCAGCAGCATGTGCGCGACCACATTCCCGATTTTGTTGCGATCAAGACCGCCCTTCGGGACGGCGAGGTGTGGGTGCACGATCGCTGGGGCTGGTGCGTGCGGTTGAGCGATGCTCGCGCGAAGCTCTATGTCGATCCGCAAACGGGAATCCTTTGCCGGAACGAACACTGGCGTTCGTGGGCGCTAAGGCGCAAAGCGCAACGCGAAGCCCGTGAAAAAGAACGCACGGGGCACCTGCGGATCGTTTCGCCGTCCAAGCAATTTCACCTGTTCGACGGGGATTGGTGGGAAGTAACCGTTGAGCCGATCCGACCGGTCAGCACGCGGTGGAAGACGAACGATGCCAAATTCGGTGGGGTTTTGATCGTCGACCGACAGGTTGATGTGGTGCGGCAGTCTCGCTTCGGGGCGCAGCTACCGACGGACCTATACGGGCGTGATGGACTGTGCGCGGTCGCAAAGCGGCAGCTCTCGAAGCGAGAGATGCGCGCTCTTGGGCTGCCACGACCGCATTGATGTGGCGCCGCCGAAATGGCGTTTGGCGGCCCGTGTCCCGCGCGATCGGCAAATGTGACACCCGGACGGTGCCAATTCCCCACACAGGCGTGTCGACGGCCCCTTTTCTGATGCCGGCTTTTCGTGTTTTCTCCGGCCTACAACAACGGGGTATGAAAACGCCATGCGCGCACTTCTCCTTGCATTGAGTTTTGTCGTCGCGGCGACGGCGCCGTCTTGGGCGGCGGGCGATCGCAAAATCGAAGACTTCTTCGGCCGTTATCTCGGCCAGGGCACCGTCCTGAGGGTTGATCCCGGCGCGCCGCTTCATGAGCCGACGCAAAAGCGTATGAGTGAGGTGATTATCGGCCCGGCGCGCGGCGAGCGCGGCGGCTTCCTGATTACGTGGTCAACCTTGCGCGCCAAATCTCACGGCGCGCCCGGTGCCACCGAAGCCAACGTCAAGACCTATCATCAGACCTTTCACGTGACCCAGGAATCCAACGTGTTCCACGACGTGACATCCGGCGACCCGTTGAAGGGGCAGCCGACATCGTGGGCGCGCATCGACGGCAATACGCTGTCGATCTTCCAGGTCCAGATGGACCCCGACGGCGGGTACTTTCTCACGCAATACGACCGTACGTTGACGCCGAAGGGCATGAATGTGCGCTTCACCCGCATCGAAAACAGTAAAGTCGTGCGTCAGGCTGACCTCAGGCTCCTCAGAGGCGAGATGCCGATGCGCGAGGGTGAGGATAAGGGTCGCGGCAAAGACTGGGGTAGAGAGCGCGGTAGGGACCATTAACCTTGTCACCGGTTGCGGGTGGCTCGCCCCCATGTTTGGATGGGGCGAGCCTGGAACCGGCCTTGTTGGGGCTCTGAATAAGAAACCTCGCTCGGGGGAGGAATTCAATCCATGCGCATTGCAATGCTGCTGGCGCTTGTCGCGCTGAGCCTGTCGTCGACTGCCCAGGCGGCCGACCGGAAGATCGACGATTTCTTTGGACGTTGGCTCGGCACGGGGGAGGCGACGCAGGGATCGGCGAAGACCCAGAGCCGCGACTCCGAGGTGATCATCGAACGCGCGGCGGACGGCTTCAAGATCTCCTGGACGACGATGTCGTCGGATGTGACCGCGCCGACCAGATCGAAGGTCAAGACAGCCCTCCTCACGTTCAAACCCGGCGGCAAGCCCGGTTATTTCGTCGATGTGAAAGCGGGCAATCCGCTCGACGGGAAAAAGTCGACCTGGGCGCGTGTTGCAGGCGATACGCTGTCGATCAATCAGCTGGTGGTTGGCGATGACGGGCAATGGGACGTGTCGGTCTATGACCGCACGCTCAAAGACCAAAATTCGATGGAGCTCGCGTTCACGCGCATAACGAACGGCAAGATTGCGCGGCAGGCCTCGCTCAAGATGACGCGGGCCAAGGACTAGGCCCACTCGAACATCGTTCAAATTTTTCACGCGCGATCAGCTCGAGTCGGGTTGGTCGCGCGATGCGTTTTGACGCCGACGGCGTGTATTTCTTTTCGCTGCTCGCGCTCGATTTTCCACAACTCGTGCGATCCTAGTGGTGATTCGGGAGGGGCAGTAGGCGTTCATGTCGAGCGCAGCCGAAACCGTGCCGATTGTGCATGGTCCGCAACGCCGTTCGATGCAGATGTGGGACGGCGACGTTTCCTATCTGTCGTGGGAGGGGGCGTCGCCGAAGGTACCTGCGCTGCACTTTGCCCATGCGATGGGCTTCAACGCCCTTACCTATCGATCGTTGCTTTCACAGTTGGGGCCAGCGTTCCGCACCTACGCAAGCGATCTGCGCGGGCACGGGCTGACAACGCTTGCGGCCAATCCGAAGGGGATGGCGAGCTGGCTCATCTACCGCGACGATATCCTGCGCTGGAACGAAGGGCTCGACGGGCGTCCGAAGCTGCTCGTCGGTCATTCGCTTGGCGCGACGGCTAGCCTAATGGCGGCGATCGCCAAGCCGCGCCTGGTATCGGGGCTAGTGCTGGCGGAGCCGGTGATCATGCCGGCATCGTATCTGCGATGGCTCGGGGTGATGCGTTGGCTCGGCGTCATCGACGAGGTTTTCCCACGCGTCGCAAGGGCGCAACGGCGCCGCTCGATCTGGCCGAGCCGCCAAGAGATGTTCGAGGCCTATCGAGGACGTGGCGCGTTTGCGTCCTGGCCGGCGCAAGTCGTGCGCGACTACATCGATGGGGGGACGGTCGACTTCCTGGACGGGCGGCAAGTGCGGTTGGCCTGTACGCCGGGTTGGGAGGCCGCCAACTACCGTGCCGGCGCGCCAAATCTTTGGAAGCAGATCGGCGAGCTGCGCTGCCCGGTGACGTTGATCGTCGGCTCCAAGCGAACGACGTGCCCTGACCACGTGATCGAGATGCTCGAGTTCGCGCGGCCGGGTTTGCGCGTCGTGCGCGTGCCCGAGGCGAGCCATTTTCTGCCGATGGAGTACCCGGAGATTGTGCTCGCCGAAATCCGGGCGATGGCTGCGTCACACACCTAAATCCGGAATGATCAGCCCTTCGAGCATCTTGCGCATGTCGGGCGGGATCTCGATGGCTTTGCGCGTCGCGAGGTCCATGGCGACCGCGACAGCTTCGGCGGTCGCGAAACAATCGCCGCTCTCCGCATCGAAGAGCCAGTGCACCCAGATGTAAGTCTTCTGGCCGACGGACCGGAGGCCACTCTTCAAGACCAAGACGTCGCCTTCGCGCGCCGGATCGCGATAGATAAATCGATACTCGAGCGCGGCGCCACCGGTCGTACTTTTCGAGCGATCTTCGTTGCGCATCTGAGCAAGCAAGTTTGGGATCGCGTCGGAGACCCTGCCCATGTAGTGGCGCGCGGTCATGAAGCCACCGCGATCGCAAAACTCCGGCAGCACGGCGCCGCGATAGGTCGTGATCATGCCCATGCGCTCGGCGTCTTCGAGATGCGGCGCCGGATGGCGAGGCGGCGTCAGCTGCAGGCCGCGCGGCTCACCATGTTTCGGCAGGTCGATCGAATAGGGCGCGATTTTTGCGAGCGCCGAGGTTGGCAACGGCAGACCGCCGCGCGTTTGGTGATCGCTCCATTCGGCGCGCGTGTAGAACGTGGCGCTGACCTCGTCGGGAATGACTGTGCGGAGTTCTTCGTAGAACTCGAGGCCCTCGGTCATGGCGCGAAGCACGCCGCCTCTAACGAGGAAAGGCGCGCCTGGACGTAGCTCGCGCAAGAAACGGATGTGATGCTCGCGAGCGACGAGGACGGTGCCGTACTCGCGCTGAACGTGATGACCCAAGCCCAGCGCCGTGGCGAGCGCCGCCATGCCCTCTTCGGCCTTGGCCACATAGAACTGAACGTTCATGTGGCCCATTTGGTCACATTCCCAGGTCTGCACGCTTGAGCGTGCGACTTCAATCATCTCCCCCATTTGGACTCCGGCTGATGGCTATTGCGGTGAATGGAAAAGCGCTGCGATACCTTGGCCGCCGCCGACGCACATTGTCTCGAGGCCGAGCTTCGCTTTGCGGCGCTGCATCTCATGCAAGAGCGTGGTCAGAATACGCACGCCGGTCGCGCCGATCGGATGGCCGAGCGAAATGCCCGAGCCGTTGACATTGAGCTTTTCGCGCTCGTCCCAGCCCCAACCTTTCAGCACGCCGAGGACTTGGGCGGCGAAGGCTTCGTTGAGCTCGACGAGGTCGACGTCCTTCCAGTTCGTCTTGGTGCGCGCGAAAAGCTTAGCGACGGCGGGTACGGGGCCGAGGCCCATCGTCGCCGGATGACAACCGGCAGCGGCCCAACCGGCAAGCACGCCCATCGGCTTCAAGTTGAGCGATGCGAGTTTGTCTTCGGCGACGATGACACAAGCCGCTGCGGCGTCGTTCTGCTGGCTCGAATTGCCGGCGGTGACGATGCCGCCTTTCATGATCGGCTTTAGGCTCCCAAGGCTTTCGGCCGTCGTGCCCGGGCGCACGCCTTCATCCTTGGCGACAAGTAGCGCTTCGCCTTTTCTCTGCGGCACTGCGACGGGCACAATCTCGTCGGCGAAGACGCCGGTCGATTGCGCGAGCGCCGCGCGCCGGTGGCTTTCGGCGGCGAAAGCGTCAGAGTCGGTGCGCGAGATCTGGCACTCCTTCGCGACGTTCTCCGCCGTTTCGATCATGCCGGAGATGACGCCGAAACGTTCGACGGGTTGTGAGCGTTCACGGCCGCGCTCGAGACGATCGTAGAGCTGCACGTTGCCGGCTCTCGCGCCCGAGCGCATCGCCGTCGTGTAGTACTCGATATTGCTCATGCTCTCGACGCCGCCGGCGATGACGACATCGGCGGCGCCGGTCTCGACCATCATCGCGGCGGTGACGATCGCTTGCAGGCCGCCGCCGCAGCGGCGATCGACCTGTGCGCCCGGCACTTCGATCGGCAGGTCGGCGGCGAGTGCCGCCCAGCGGCCGATGCAGGGGGCTTCGCTGTTGGCGTAGCTCTGGGCGAAGACGACGTCTTCGATGCGGGCGGGATCGATGCCGCTGCGCTTCACTGTCTCGCGAACGACGTGCGCCGCAAGCTGTTCGCCCGGCACGTCTTTCAACGCGCCCAAATATTTTCCGACCGGCGTGCGCACCGGGGCCACGATGGCTGCTCGACGCATCAGACGATTCCCTTCTCTTTCAATTCCGCGATACGCGACGCGGCGATGCCCCAGTCACGCAGCGCGCTTTCGTTGTGCGCTCCGATTGCCGGCGGCGGACCTTGCACGGCACCGGGCGTCTTGTCGAAACGCGGCGCTGGGGCAGGCTGGATGACACCTTCGATTTCGACGAATGCGTCACGCTCCTTGTTGTGAGGATAGGACGGCACTTCGTCGATTTCGAGCACCGGCGCAAAGCAGACGTCGGTGCCTTCCATGATCGCGCACCACTCAGCGCGTGTCTTGGTCGCGATGGTGCGCGCGACCTTCTCTTTCAGCTCAGGCCAGCGGGCGCGGTCCATTTGCGCGTCGAACGCCGGATCGGTGAGGCCCGCCTTTTCGCGCAGCAATTTGTAAAATTGCGGTTCGATCGAGCCGAGGGCGATCCATTCGCCGTCGGCACATTTGTAGGTGTCGTAGAATGGCGCGCCGCCGTCGATGCGGTTGTCGGCGCGGCGCTTCGACTGAACGCCTTCCGCGCGGAAGCCGTAGAAATAAGACATCAGCGACGCGGCGCCATCGACCATGGCGGCGTCGACGACTTGGCCCTCGCCGGTCGCGCGTGCATGCATCACGGCGGCGAGGAGCCCTACGATCAGATAAAGCGAACCGCCGCCGAAATCGCCGACGAGATTGAGCGGCGGTATCGGCTTCTCGCGGGTTCCGATGGCGTGCAACGCGCCGGTGATGGCGATGTAGTTGATGTCGTGGCCCGCGGCTTGCGCGAGCGGACCGGTCTGACCCCATCCGGTCATGCGGCCGTAGACGAGCTTCGGATTGCGCTTCAGGGCGACGTCGGGGCCGAGGCCCAAACGCTCCATGACGCCGGGGCGAAAGCCCTCAAAGACGATCTCAGCGCGTTCAAAGAGCTCGAGGCAGAGCGCGATGGCGTTCTTGTTCTTGAGATCGAGCGCGATCGAGCGGCGGCCGCGTTGGGTCACCATATGCGAGGCCGAGGGCCGGGCGTCCTTGCGGTCGATGCGAACGACGTCGGCGCCGAGGTCCGACAAGAGCATGCCGGCGAAGGGCCCAGGGCCGATGCCGGCAAACTCAACGACGCGCAAGCCTTTCAGCGGACCTTGGGCCACCCTGCCTCTCCAATGCTCTTGGCCACCCATCAGTGGCCGAAAGCGCGTCGGAAGTGCAAGGCGTCAGTGCGCCTTGAGGCAGCGGGCCAATTCTTTGAGGGCATCAGCAGCGGTGACGCCGAGCTTGTCCAGGCGGCCCGAGCGGGCGAGCGTCGCGAGGCCGATGGCCGCCGCCGAAAAACCCAGGGCACGGGCATGGGCCTGCTTCGGCGGCAAATCCGATAGTTCCAGCGGTTCGCTCAGCGTCTGAAAGAGGCCGATGAGGCGGCCCGTGAGCGCGCGGTCGTTGCCCGGCTCGATCTCATCTTCGCTGTCGAGCTCGAAAAGCGTGTGAGCGGCAGCAAAGGCCGACGCGGCGGCGGCAGCGCGTTCGGCCGCATCTTTTGAAGGCTCTGTCTTGATCTGCTTGGTGAGCGAGGAGAGTTCCTGGATCGCGAGCTCGCTCATGATCGCGGCTTTGGAGTCGAAATAGAAATAGACCGCCCCGGCAACGTAGCCGGCCTCGGCAGCCACGGCGCGGATTGTCAGACCCTTCACGCCCTCGCGTGCCAATACCTTGCGCGCTGCACTGAGTATTTCGTTGCGCTTGTGAGCATGAGCGGCTTCGCGTCGCGCTTCCTTGCGCGCGTCGTTCGTCAGTTCGGCATGCGACATTGATGGCCTCCAGCGCACGAATCACTGGAGCAACAGCGTGCATATCGGTTGAACGGCGTTCAACGATTGCGTCTCAAGCGAATCGCTTGAACCCACAATTCGGTTGCGAAGCGTGACTCGAAAGACTCACTTCGCCGGTCGGGGTATCGGCGGTTGCTAGAGACCGGCTCGCTGCATCAACGGTTGAAGCGTCACGTCGATCGACGGAGACTCTTTCTTCAAGAACGCGAGCAGTGCGCGTTCGTTCTCGTCGATTGAGCCGTCACGCATGATGCGCTCGGCAAGCCAGCGCGCCTCGTCGGCATCCACGGCTTCGCGTGCCGCGGCGGCCTTTGCAGCGGCAGCAATGGCGTCGGCTTCCTTGCGGAAGTGCTTCGACCAGGTCGGATCGAACTCATCCATAACTTGACGTGACGGGATGTCGCCGCGGGCGAGGGCGCTGGCGACGCCCGAAAGCAGCGCGCCCATGGAACCGCGCTCGTCGAGCCAGTGCTCGCGATGTGCGGCTTCTTCGCGCGTGGGTGCGGGCCGCAGTTCGAGCGGATTGGTCAGGTGATTGGCGATGGCGTGGACGAAGAACTCCCGCCATGCCGGATCATTGCCAGCCGTGCTGGCGGCATCGTTGATGTCAAACAGCAATTCGGCTTCGCGGCGCGTCACCAGGAGGCTGCCGTCGCCCGCCGGGGCATAGAGCGCCTTGGTCAAGATTGCGACGTCGCCCTCGCCGATCGCAATGCACGGGCGGTTGGCGCCGAACGGCGTGTCGCCGGTGCGCATCACGCTTTGGCGGACGGCATCGAGCACCAGCGTCGTCAGATCGTCGGGAACCTGGCGAGCCCAATGCACGACGTTCAACACCAGTTCGAGCTCGGTCTCGCCGTCGATGTGGCCGTCGGCCGTGACCTGATCGACCAGATAGCGGCTCAACTCCGGCGTGACGTAGCCGCGCGGCTCAGTCTGCCAGACGAAATAATCGGTCAGAGCTTCGACATAGAGTGCGACGAATGCCGGATCCTTCGTCTTGCAAGCGTCATTGAGCGAAAAGAGAAGGTCGGCGTCCTCGCGCGAGACGACATTGTCGCCGTAGATGAATTGGCGCAGCTGGAGCGCATGCTGAGCTTCAATGCGGCCAAGAGCTTTCAGATTGTCGTCGAGCTGTTCAACTTGCAGCGGCAGCGCCATGTCAGATTTCCCCTCGCATAGGCTTCGGCTCGCGGAAGTCTGACGGGCAAGCGTTAAGAAGGCCGAAAGGAATTCTTACGAATGGGTTTATGGGCTTGTTGCGTTGCCTGCCCATTGTGAGCAAGCAAACTAAAGGCCCATCTGCCTCGCGGCGAGGTCGCGCATGATCTCCTCCGAACCACCGCCAATGGCATTGACACGCACCTCCCTGTAGATGCGCTCGACCTTGTTGCCGCGCATATAGCTGGCGCCGCCCATGATCTGCATCGCTTCGCGCGCACAGAATTCCATCGTCTGGGTCGCTTGCACTTTGAGCAGCGCGAGGTCGGCCGCCGGCGTTTCGCCGTTCTGGACGCGCCACGTGCAGATTTCGAGATAGGCCTGCGTCGCGTTCACGTGGCGGACCATCTCGGCAATCTTGTGACGAATGACTTGGTGATCGGCGAGGCGCTTGCCGAAGGTCTGGCGCTGTTGCGCCCACTTCACGGCTTCTTCGATGCAAACCCGCGCGGCCGCGTTGGCGCTCGCAGCCATGCCCAAGCGCTCTCCGTTGAAGTTGAGCATGATGCCAATGAAGCCTTGGTTCTCGCCACCGATCAGATTTTCCTTCGGCACGCGCACGTCGTCGAAATAGAGCGCAGCGGTATCCGAGGCCCACCAACCTTGCTTCTTGAGATTGGTGCGGGCGACGCCCTTGCGATCCGCTTCGATCAACATCAGTGAAATGCCGCCCATCCCGGGTCCGCCGGTCCGCACGGCTGTCGTGAAATAGTCGGCGCGCATGCCGCCGGTGATGAACATCTTCGAACCGTTGATGACGTAATCGTCGCCATCGCGCCGCGCACGGGTCAAAAGCTGGGCGACGTCCGAGCCGCCCGACGGCTCGGTAATGGCGAGCGAGATGTGCTTGTCGCCCGCGAGCACGGGCGGCGCGATGCGCTGCTTCATCTCATCGGTGCCGATGGCGATGATCGGCGGCAGGCCGATACCATGGACCATGAGCGAGGCGAAGACGCCGCCGGCGCCGATGCGGCCAGTTTCCTCCGACGTGACGACGGAGTGGAATTTGTCGAGGCCCTCTCTGATGCCGCCGTATTCTTCAGGATAGCCCATGCGCAAGAGACCGAAGTCGGAGGCCTTCTTGTATAGCTCGAGCGGGATCTCACCCTTTTCGTCCCATTCGTCGACGTAGGGCGCGATCTCCTTCTCAAGCCAGCGGCGCAGGTTGCGGCGCCATTCATGATGGCTTTCATTGAGAAAGGGCGAGGTTGGGTGTGTGGTGTCGAAATCGATGGTGCCGCCTTTGGGCATGGAGGTTTCCCTGTCGGTTTCGGCGAATAGTGACGCTTCGCGGCGCGCACGGCAATCGGCCCTGCCTGACGTTACGACTTGCAAAGCAGCGAGGCGTCGGAACTGAGCGAAGCCGTTGCCTTCGCCGCGCGACCGCAGCAATGTAGGCGCAACAAGCCATTCGAAAAAACGAAATTGGGAGATTTGCCATGAGTGGAGCTGCCGCGGTCGCCAACCCGTTTCCAGGATACTCGTTAGGAACGATCGACGATCAGATCGTCAACCCCGAGCTCTATCAAAGCGAGAAGATCCACGACGTCTACGCGACGCTCAGGCGCGAAGACCCGGTGCATTGGACGGCGCCGATCGGCTTTCGGCCGTTCTGGTCGATCACCAAGCACGCCGACATCATGGAGGTCGAGAAGAACCACCCGATCTTCGTGAATCGTTTGCGCACCTATCTGTCGCCGATCCAGGGCGAGGAGTGGGTGAAGTCGATGACCGGCGACACGCACCTCTTTCGGACGCTGGTCGATCTCGACGACCCCATTCACATGAAGTTGCGCGGGCTGACGCAAAGCTGGTTCATGCCGCCCAACCTCAAGAAACTCGAAGCCCGCATCGCGCAGATCGCGAAAGACCACGTCGATCGCATGCAGGCGTTGGGCGATCACTGTGATTTTGTCAAGGAGGTGGCGCTTTGGTATCCCTTGCGCGTGATCATGATGATCCTCGGCGTGCCACCCGAGGACGAGCCTTTCATGCTCAAGATGACGCAAGAAATTTTCGGGCCCGGCGACCCAGACGTGGCCGCTCAGACGGCGCACAAGGCGGACACCGCGGCGTTTGGCGCGTCAGGCGAGCAAACCGTCGACTTGATGCAAACGGCGATGAAGCTCTTCGAATATTTCGGCGCGATCACGGCCGACCGGCGCAAGCATCCGAAGGACGACGTCGCCAGCGTCATCGCCAACGGTATGATCGACGGACAGCCGATCGGCGACCGCGAGGCGATGAGCTACTACATCATCGTGGCGACGGCCGGCCACGATACGACAAGCTCGACGGCTGCCGGAGGGCTGTTGCAGTTGCTCAAGAGTCCGGAGCAGCTGGCGAAGCTCAAAGGCGACATGAGCCTGGTACCGAACTTCGTCGAGGAATCGATCCGCTGGGTGACACCGGTGAAGCACTTCATGCGCACGGCGATGCAGGACTACACACTCAACGGCAAGAAGATCAAAGAGGGCGACGGCCTCTGCATGTTCTATTGGTCGGGCAATCGCGACGAAGAGGTGTTCGAAGAGCCGTTCAAATTTAAAGTCGACCGCAACGTCTCAAAGCACGTCGCGTTCGGCTACGGCGTGCATGTGTGCCTCGGCATGCACCTCGCGCGCATGGAGATCAGGGCGCTCTACAACGAGCTGTTGCCGCGACTGAAGTCGATCGAGCTCGCTGGTGAGCCGAAGAACACGCTGGCGAACTTCGTGAGCGGGCTGAAGACGCTGCCGGTACGGTACAAGTTTGCCTAAGAGGCCGCGATTGTCGCCAGTATTTGGCGGTTGGTCGCTTGGTCGCCTGGTTTGACCGCGACTGATGCGACGGTGCCAGAAATACGGGCGGTGATCTCGTGCTCCATCTTCATCGCTTCGAGGATGACGAGCACTTTGCCCTTCTTGACCTTTGCGCCGGGCTCGATGTTGACGCGTACGATCTTGCCGGCCATCGGTGCTCGCACCGCTCCGTCGCCGGCCGAGTCTTTCGGTTCGGCAGGGGCGTAGGTGATGTCTTCGAACAGCGCGTCCCGACCGCGGAAGTGCACGTGGATTCGATTGACGCTGCAATTGACCCAAGCATCGTCGGCGATCCCGTCAGATTCGATACGCAGTCGGCCTGCGTTGTTCGATTCGGAGGCTGCAATTTGCAAGCCATCGAGCTTGCCGTTTTCGACGACGAGCGTGCGCGTCTTTGTTCTCTCCCGCAGAATCACGATGGCGCGGCTTGTACCTGTCGATCGCCAGCCGTTTGTACTATCGGCACGGGCAAGCCTTAAACCGGCGATAGCGGCGAGGGGGGTCGAAAGATTGTCATCGGTGTAGCCCGGTTCGCGTTCGACCCAGCGAATGTCGACCGCACCCTTCAGCACGGCCTCGCGCTTCAAGACATCGATCAGAAAGTTTCGATTTGTTCGAATGCCGACGACCTGCGCTTTCTCGAGTCCGGAGATGAGTTTGAGCCGTGCTTCGTCGCGCGTTTCCCCACGAGCAATCATTTTCACGAGGAGCGAATCGTAATGGCCCGACGCGGGATTGCCGTCAGCCTCGACTCCGTCCGCACGCACGTCGCCGCCCCAATAGATTTCTTCAATTGGTCCGACCTGTGGCGCGAAGTTGTCGGCTGGATCCTCGGCACATAAGCGCGCTTCGATTGCGTGACCGCTCCATGTGACCTGGTCCTGAGGGCCGCTGATTTTCGTGTTAGGCGGCAACGCCGCGCCTTCCTTAAGTGTCCCGTATACCACCGCTTTCTCGAACCGAAACCCCGAACCCCTCAGTACGACCGGCATGCCCATCGCGACGTCGAATTGCATCTGAATCAGGTTTGCGTGCACGACCTCTTCGGTGACGGGGTGTTCGACCTGGATGCGGGTGTTCATTTCCAGGAAGTAGAACTTACCGTCGCGGTCGAGGAGGAACTCGACCGTGCCGGCGTTGGTGTAGTTTACCGCGCGGGCTAAGCGAACGGCGGCGTCGCCCATGCGGGCGCGGAGTTCTTCGCCTACGCCCGGCGCCGGTGCTTCCTCGATGAGCTTTTGGTTACGGCGCTGAACCGAGCAGTCGCGCTCGCCCAAGTGAATGATGTTGCCGTGCACGTCGCCGAAGACTTGCACTTCGACGTGGCGCACATGATCGAGCGCCCGCTCGAGGATCACCTTGTCGGAGGCAAAGGCCGAGAGCGACTCGCGGCGCGCCGAGGCAAGGGCATCGGCGAAGTGGCCTTCGCTGGTAACGCGGCGCTGGCCGCGGCCGCCGCCGCCGTTCGCCGCTTTGATCAAGACCGGCCAACCGATCTTCTTGGCTTCGGCAAGGAGGCGTTCGTCGGATTGATCGTCGCCGTCGTAGCCCGGGATGACAGGAACGTCGGCCTTGCGTGCGATCTGCTTGGCAGCGCCTTTGTCGCCCATGGCGCGGATCGCATCGGGCGACGGACCGATCCAGACCAGGCCCGCGTCGATCACGGTTTGCGCGAAGTCGGCGTTTTCGGAGAGGAAGCCGTAGCCGGGATGAATGGCCTCGGCGTTGGTTTGCTTTGCCGCCGCGATGATCTTCTCGCCGTTCAAATAGGATTCGCGTGCCGGCGACGCGCCGATGTGGACGGCCGCGTCGGCGTCTTGCACATGAAGGGCGTTCTTGTCGGCGTCGGAATAGACGGCGATGGACCGCAGACACGCGGCCTTTGCCTCGCGCACAATACGCACAGCGATCTCGCCGCGGTTGGCGACGAGAACGGATTTGAACGGGCGAGCGAGCGGTGTCACCAACGTTGGCGGGCCTCCTCAGCGAAGCCTTGGAGGTCATTGAAGCTCAGCTCGAGACCGTCGTCGGTGCGCAATCGGCCCGACCACGTGCCGAAGACCTGGTGGGTTTCGCTTCCGAACTTTCCGGCGTCGGCATGGCTGTGCTTGTCGAAGCGCGGCGTGAGCGTCACGTCGAGTTGGCCGCCAGGATCGACGATGCGCCACGGTCGCATCGGATTGTTCCAATCGTAGTCCCAGCGCAGCTCGCGTCCGATCTTCGAGAGGCGTCCGTCGACGATCAGTCCGTTCTCGGTGAAGCCGGACCCTTCAGTCCATTTTGCACCGAACTGCAGGCCGACGATGTGATCGCCGACGCGGCCGGCGCCCCCGCCCCAATTCCATCTGATCTCCGACGGCCAACGTCCGCGGCCCACATCGAGTACACCCCACGCGTCGGACGTGCCTTCGGCGCCAACGGACCAGCGGCGATTGCCGACGACGAGTTCGCCGACCGCTCTCCGAGCTTGGTGTTTGGATGTGAAGTTGAAGCGGTGCTCATCCCAAGGGATGACCACGTTGAGCGACTCGTAACCCGCCGGCAGCTCGACCACGACATCGAGACGACCGGGTCGCCCATCCGCCTCAGTCCACGCCGCGCGCAGCGTCGTGCCGCGATCATCGTCGGTGATCGACAGATCGAGGCCGTCACGGTTGACGAGCAGCGGCGCGGTGCCTGGCCGCTCGGGCAGCGCAGTCGCTTCGGCCGGCACCAGGATCGCCTTGCCGCCTTTTTCGCCGGAGACAAGATCGGCCCAATAGACATCGGCCAAGCCGAAGTGATCGATGTTGGAATACACCGACGATATGACGAGGTCGCCGGCAAGGATGGCCCAGTAGTCCCAACGCTTGTTCCTGCCAAAGCATCCTTCCAGATTTGCCCGGTGCAAGGGATGGCGCGACCAGCCCCGCGCGGCAGGGTTGAGGCGGGTCCCATCTGGGACGCAGAGATCGACAGGTCGAGTGAGCTCGATCTCGTGCGTCGTCATGGCTGCGCCCTCATCCGACGCCGCGGCCGGGCATGGTGCCCATGTGCTTCGAGATGATCTGCAGCATGATTTCGTCGGCGCCGCCGCCGATGGAGCCGAGGCGGCCGTCGCGATAGCGGCGCGACACCGGTGTTTCGTCCATGAAACCCATGCCACCCCAATATTGCAGGCACGAGTCGTTGACCTCGCGCTGCAGGCGCGCGGCTTTGAGCTTGGCCATCGAGGCTAGGAGCGTCATGTCCTCGCCGGCGACGTAGCGCTCGACGGCGTTCCAGGTCAGCGCCCGCAAGGCTTCGAGCTCGGTCTGCAGCTCGGCCATGCGGAAGTGAACGTATTGGTTGTCGAGGATCGATTTGCCGAAGGCCTTGCGCTCGCGCGTGTAGGCGATGGTCTCGTCGATGGTCTTTTGCATTGAGGTGAGACCGCCGAGCGCGGCGTAAAGGCGCTCTTCCTGGAACTGGACCATTTGATAGGTGAAGCCCATGCCCTCTTCGCCTATGCGGAAGCGCTGCGGCACGCGCACGTCGTCGAAGTGAATCTGCGCCGTGTCGGAGGAGTGCATGCCCATCTTCTTGAGCGTGCGCGCGACCGTGACGCCCTTCGTCTTCATCGGTACGCAGATCAGCGTCTTGTTCTTGTGCACGGGCCCGTCGCCCGTATTGGCGAGGAGACAGATCCAATCGGCCTGCGCCCCGGAGGTCGTCCACATCTTGCCGCCGTTGATGACGTAGTCGCCGCCGACGGCACGTGCAATGGTTTTGATGGAGGCGACGTCGGAGCCCGCGCCGACTTCGGAGACGCCCAAGCAAGCGACGAAGTCGCCCGCGATCGACGGTCGCAAGAACTCTTCGCGGACCTCGTCCGAGCCGAATCTTGCGAGGGCGGGTGTTGCCATCTCAGTCTGCACGGCGATCGCCATCGGCACGCCGCCGCAATTGATGTGGCCGAGTGCCTCACAATAAACGGCGGCGTAGGAGTAATCGAGGCCGAGGCCGCCGAACTTCTCGGGCTTGTTGATGCCGAGGAAGCCCAAGCGCCCCATCTTCTTGAACACATCGTGCGCGGGAAAAATGCCCTTTGCTTCCCACTCGTCGACGTAAGGGTTCACCTCCGTATCGAAGAAGCGGATCAGTGAGCGCTTGAGCTCGTGATGTTGTTCGGTGAGCTTCATCTCAGCTCTTCTTCGGCGACGAGATCGCGCGTAGCAGCCGGTAGATGATCCAGAGCGGCAGCACGACAATCGCGCCGAGCACGGCGTACTTGAAGCCCCAGTTGATGAAGTCGCCGGCGTAGCGCCAAGCGTCTTGGAAGGTCTGCCAGAAGTCGCTCCACAGATCCAACGGATCGATGCCGAACGCGGCGAACGCGAGTCCGACGAAGAACGACAAGATCAAAAGCCTGAGCAATGTCGGAACGATAGGGCCGCCAAAGATCTTGTCCATCGTTACTCTCCCATCAACTCGTTGTGGTTGCCCAAAACCAAATCTGGAATATCAGGACCCAGATGGGCATTTTGATCAACTCGAATGTGGCGACAGCCGGTAGCGCAAGGTTTAGAGCGGCGAGCGGCTGCGCCCTGCGGCCCGTCCAGATGTCCAACAAGCCGGCTAGCAGCATGAAGCCGACGGCATACGAGATAATCGACAAGAACGTGGTGCCCGCCACCATCAATTGGTAGGACTGTGTACGGCGAGTGCCGTCAGCGTCATTCAAGAGAAACATTATTGATCGGCTCTCGAAGAAGCTGACTGCCGCGGTGTAAGCGACCATGGCAATCAGCATTCGCCATCGATTGCCTTGTGCGACGGTATCGGGCGCAGAGTCGTCGATGTTGGTCATCACATCCTCGCCACGCCGAATGAATTCGGCCGCAACTGCCGCGCCGCCGCCTTGCGGCAAACGGCGAGGCACAGCGCCAGCACGCGGCGCGTGTCGCGCGGGTCGATCAAGCCATCATCCCACAAACGGGCGGTCGCGTAGAAGGCCGTCGATTCAGCATCATAGGTCGAGATGATTTGCTGAGCGATCTTGTCGAGACCGGCGCGATCGGGTTCGCGGCCGGCGCGCCTGGCGCCCTCTTCGGCGATGATGGTCATCACCTTGGCGGCTTGTTCGCCGCCCATGACCGAGATCTTGTTGTTGGGCCACGCGAAGATGAAACGCGGGTCGAAGGCGCGGCCGCACATTCCGTAGTTGCCGGCACCGAAGGATGCCCCGATGTGAAGCGTCAGCTTCGGTACGGCGGCGTTGGTTACCGCCTGGATCATCTTCGAGCCGTGCTTGACGATGCCGCCGCGCTCGGCCTCGGTGCCGACAATGTAGCCGGTGGTGTTCTGCAGGAAGATGATCGGCGTGCCGGATTGATCGCAAAGCTGGATGAACTGCGCGGCCTTGACCGAGCCTGCGGTATCGATCGGGCCGTTATTGCCAATGATGCCGACGGCGTGGCCTTCGATCTCAGCGTTGCCGCAGATGGTGTGCGGTCCGTAGTCGGGCTTGAAGTCGAGCCAGTCGGAGCCGTCGACGAAACGGGCGATGACTTCACGCACGTCATATGGCTTGCGGTAGTCGAGCGGCACGATCGAAAGCAGCTCTTCGGCAGGGTAGGCCGGTTCTTCGAACGCGCGCGTCGGCTGCGGAGGCAAGCTCGCGGCCCAACCGATCTTCGCCATCACCTCGCGGGCGAGGCGGATGCCGTCGCGATCGTCCTCGGCCATATATTCGGCAAGGCCGGAGATGTTGTAGTGCAACTCGGCGCCGCCGAGTTCCTCATCGGTCGCAATTTCGCCGGTCGCGGCTTTGAGCAGCGGCGGGCCCGCCAGAAAGATCTTGGTGCGGCCGCGGACGACGATGACGTAATCCGAGAGGCCCGGCTGATAGGCGCCGCCCGCAGTCGATGAGCCGTGCACGACGGCGATCACCGGAACGCCTGCCTTCGAGAGGCGCGCGAGATTGGCGAACGTTCGGCCGCCACGCACGAACATCTCGGCCTGGCGCAGCAGGTTGGCGCCGGCGCTTTCGACGAGTTGAATCAACGGCAGCTTGTTCTCGTACGCGATCGCTTGCGCGCGCAGGCTTTTGTCGACACCCATGGGCGTCGCGGCGCCGCCTTTGATGCCGGAGTCGCTGCAGGTGATGACCACGTGCGCGCCAGCGACCACGCCTATGCCCGCGATGACGCCGCCGCCGCTCGCGTTTTCCGCACCGTCGTCGTCGTGCATCTTGTAGCCGGCGAGGGTCGATATCTCGAGGAACGGGGTGCCGCGATCGAGGAGCAAGTCGACGCGGTCGCGCGGCAGGATCTGGCCGCGGTCGGCGAATTTCTTCGCCGACTTGGCCGAGTTCGCACGCACGCGCGCTTCGACGGCGCGCAGATCCTCGATGAGCTTCAAATGGCCCTCGCGATTGGCGCGCGCGGCCGGCGAATTCAGATCGATTTGGCTTTGGATGACAGGCATCGGTCAAGACTCTGCACTGTGGACCTGTGCGCTGCAATCCGCATCCTCCGCCGCTTTGGCCGGGGAGGGGACCGCGAAGCGGTAGAGGGGGACATCGTGGAGCGATCTACCAGAGTTACTTGCCCCCTCCGTCACACGCCTTCGGCGCGTGCCACCTCCCCCGCTAAAGCGGTGGAGGATGAATGACGTGTCTGCGGGCCGCTATTGGATCGGTTCGTTGAGGTAGAGGGCGCGGGCGTAGCGCATCGGCGGCGAGCCGAACGCCAGGATGCCGTCATGATACTTCTTCAAGTTGAACTTGGCGCCGTCACGTTGCATTGCGGCTTCGCGGGTCTCCATGTGCTCAGAGTAGCCGACAAAGTAGGTCGATAGCTGCGTAACGGACAGTTGTGCGCGGCGCCATTTGCCTGCGGCTTCGCGTTCTTCTTGGAAGGCCGTTTCGGTCAGGAGCTTCATCATCTGCTCCTGCGTCATGCCGTCGACATGGATCGCCTGATCGATAATCGCGTTGCAGATAGCGCGCAGCTGAATCTTCAGCTGGGTGAGCTTGTAGAGCGGGTCGTCGCCCTTGAAGCCTTGATCGACCATGAACTGCTCGGCGTAGACGGCCCAACCTTCGATGAACGAGCCCGAGCCCAAAATCGCGCGCAGGACGCTCGGGTAGGAATTCGAGTGGAAGAGTTGCACATAGTGGCCGGGCATCGCCTCGTGCACGCCGATGTCGGTAATGCCGCGCGTGTTGTATTCGCGCAGGAATGAGGTCGTTTGCTCATCCGTCCAATCGTCGGGGATGGGCGAGACTGCGTAGAAGGTCGCTAGATTCTTGTCGAGGGGACCCGGTGAATCGCAATACGCCACCGCGAAGCCGCGCTGGAACTCGGGCATCAAGATCACGCGGACGGGGCCCGCGGGCAGTGTGATCAGATCGTGCTTGATCACGAACTGGCGCGCACTCTCGACCGCGTCCGTTGCGACTTGCACCAACTTATCCCGCGCTGGGCGATCGGCCGCGGCGAGATCGAGCGCTGCTTTGATCGCGGCCTGTTCTTGATCCGGGGTGGGCGCGTCTGGTGTTGGCGGCGCGCCCGCCTTTCCCGTCAGCGCCTTTCGGGCGACGTCGTACATTTCCTTACGGCAGTCGACGACGGCCTTCTCTGCGCGGCGGCGGATTTCCGCACGATCGAGATTTGAAACCAGCGTGAATTGCAACTGTTTGTCGAAGCGCTCGGCACCGGCACGGAAATCCGCTTTTGCGGCGGGCACGAGCGTCTTGTCGATCCATTCCTGATGCTCGTCGACGGCCGCGTTGTAAGCGGCGACGGCCGCGTCGAGGCGCTTGCGAGGTTCCGGCGAGAGCTTGTCCTTGTGAGGATCGATCATCTCGCCAACGATGCTCTTCAAACCTTTGTTCTGTTTCGAATAGGTGTCTGCGTGCGGGGCAGGCACGCGTGAGGGCACAAGTTCGCTTCGCGCTTGCTTCAGTAGCGTTGGCATCAGCTCCATGCGGCGGGTCGCCGATTCGAGGCGCTTGTTCAGCGGTGCGAATTCGCGTGCCATGACGCCATAGACCGCGCCGCCCGCAACCTGCTGATAGTTGAGCGGATTCCACGCCCAGTCTTGGACCGACTCGGTTTGCCAAATCCCCGCATGCAAAGCATTCGACAGAAGCGCCGCGTCGACTTGGTTGGCGCGCGACAGTTTTGTCTTGTCGATGGCGTCGAGGCTCGCGAGCGTCTCTTTGGCGAAGGCGAGCCCCGCATTGCGGCCGGCGGCGCTCATGTCGTCGAGCTCCGCGTCGAAGCGATGGTCGCCGATCTGCGTGGCCGAGACCGGTGAAAGCTTCATAGCGCCGTCCAGCCACTTCTTGGCAAGAGCGGCGAATAGTTTGTCGGCGCCGGATTGAGTGGCGCCAAGCGCCTGGCCGGCGACGATCGGTATGAGCATGGTTGAACCCAAGGCGGCGACGACCGCGCGACGCGACATGTGCATGGCTGATTCCCCTGAGCGGCCGCGTGGTCTCGCGGCTTGTTTGATTGGCTTCAGGGAGTATGCGCGGTGCCGATTTGGCCCGTCAAATCGGTCACAAGTAACATCGGGGTGAACCAGTAAAAAGGGCGGCTCGCCTTGCCGGCGGCCGCCCTTGGAGACGCTTGTGCGGGGTTCGTTACCAGCGGTAACCGACGCCGAGGCCCACGATCCATGGATCGATGTCGACGTCCGCGTGGACGCCGAGCGGCGCGATGCTCACGTCGGTGTTGAGCCAGATCTTCTTGACGTCGACGTTGATCGCCCAACCGTCGCCGATCGGAAAATCGGCCCCGGCCTGTAAAGCGAAGCCGAAGGAATTGTCGTAGTTGAGGTGAAGGCCCGCCGGATTGTCGACGTTGTAGAAGATCGTGTAGTTCACGCCGGCGCCGACGTAGGGTCGAAACGTGTCGCTGTCGGGTGAGAAGTGGTACTGCGCGGTCAATGTGGGCGGCAGAAGCCACACGGATCCCAGATTGAGGCCCGTCGGCGTATGCGAAACGTCGTGAGGCGTCGTCGCCAAGATGAGCTCGACGGCCCAATTCTTGTCGAAGAAATAGCTGATATCGACCTCCGGCACGATGGTGTCGTCGATCTTCACGTTCCCACCGATCGGGGTGACGGTTGCGTCCTCGTCGGGAAGAACGCCGATCGCGCGACCCCGAACCATCCACGGTCCGTCGTGATCGGCGAAGGCAAAGGGTGCGGTCGCGGTGGCGGCGGTGAGAACCAGCAGCGAGGCGGTCAGGCGGCGAAGGCGCATTGGGATCGTAGCTCCGGCAAACAGTTGAAACGTGGCCGGTATTCCGCATTCCCGTAGTTAATTTGCGGTTACTTCGCTGTAAGGCGAAGGCGGCGGTGTGATTGGCGAATCACACCGCAGGATCGCCAATCGTTCTTTCGGCGGCCGTCACCGCTTATCGCATCGACTCACGGTGGGCCGCCTTGGCCGGCTTGCTCGAGCGCGGGTAGAGCCGGAAGGGACTCGGCGGCCCGAACGAGTTGAACAAACTCCGTGCGATAGCCGAATGGATCCTCGCCCCGCGCGCCGTTGGCGAGTTCGATGACGTCCTTAAAGCCGAAATCCTTGAGGTACGGGTCGCCGCGCAGCAACTGGCTGAAGCCGGCGACGGCAGCGGCGAAGCGAATGTCGGCGGGCGCACGGGCGATGTCTTCAAGCTTGTCCTGATCGGTGATTGGCCGCTCGATCAATCGACTCGTGTCTTCCTTCGGGAGTTTGTAGCGCATGCGCAGGAAGGCGATTTCGCCTGCGTTCGAGCCGGCCGTGTTCGCTTGAGGCTTTGAACCTTGGCCGTAGCGAAGCGGATCGATCAGATGAGCGTTGGAACCGGCAGGCACGATCTCATAAAGCGCGGTGACCGTGTGGCCTGAGCCGATATCGCCGGCGTCGACTTTGTCGTTGTTGAAGTCTTCGCGGTTCAAGAGGCGTGTTTCGTAGCCGATCAGGCGGTACTCGCTGACGCGCATTGGGTTGAATTCGATCTGAAACTTGACGTCCTTGGCGATCATGAACAGCGTGCCGCCGATCTCGTCGACGAGGACCTTGCGCGCTTCGTTGAGCGTGTCGATGTAGGCGGCGTTGCCGTTGCCCTTTTGCGCCAGCTTTTGCATCAGCGCGTCGTTGTAGTTGCCCATGCCGAAGCCGAGGCAGGTGAGCGTGACGCCGCTCTCGCGTTCATGCGCAACGAAGTCTTCGAGCTGGTTTGAGTCAGTAATGCCGACGTTGAAGTCGCCGTCGGTCGCCAAAATCACTCTGTTGACACCGTCTTTCACGAAGCTGGACTTCGCAAGCTGATAGGCTTGACGGATACCTTCGGCGCCGGCGGTCGATCCGCCGGGGGTCAGATCGTCGATGGCGGCATTGATCTTGCCCTTTTGCGAACCGGACGTCGGCTCGAGCACAGTACCCGCGGCACCGGCATAGACGACGATCGAGACACGGTCGTTCGGCCCCATCTCGTTGACGAGCATATGCATGGCCTTCTTTACCAACGGCAGCTTGTTCGGCTCGTCCATCGAGCCCGAGACGTCGAGCAAGAAGACGAGATTGGCGGCGGGACGTTGCTCATGGGGGATGTCGAAGCCCTTGATCCCGATGTGAACGATCTCAGTGCCCGGATTCCACGGCGTGGGATAGACTTCCACCGTCGGTCGAAACGGCTGTGCGCGATCCTTGGGCAACGCATAGTGGTAGTCGAAATAGTTGACCATCTCTTCGATACGCACTGCGTCGTGCGGCGGCAGCGTGCCGTCGGTCAGGTACTTGCGCACGACGGCATAGGATGCCGTATCGACGTCGGCCGAGAACGTCGATACCGGCTCGTCTTGCACCAGCTTCACAGGATTGGGCTTGGTGTGCTCGTATTGATCACGCACTTCGGGCTGCGGCATCGGAACGGGAGGCGGCATAGGTGCGTATGCAGAACCAGCCAGACTGTCGAAGTCGCCACGGGCGACGGCTGGTTTGCTTGCCTCTGCTGGTTCCTCTTCGGTCGCCGGAGTGGTCCTGTTCGTCACAACCGCAGTGTCTGTCGAGGTGGGCTTATCGTCCTTTTGTTGCGCCTGTTGCGACGTCCGATCGCAGCCGGCGAGCACCAAGGCGCCGATAAGCAAGGCCGCAATTGCGGCACTCGCGGTCAGGCGTTGACGAAATGCGGCATGCGAGTGCTCAAACGCGGGACTCATGGGCGGGGTCTCCCTGACGAGGAGACCTCACAATCGTGAGCAAATGCGCCCGGCGCTTGGCTTGTTCGTGGCGAATTTCAGGCGGGGCTACGGAGTCTTCGGGGCAGGCGCCGGCGTTGACGATGTTCCCACAGGCTTTCCTTCCCGGGCGAACCGATCGATACAAATCTGGTCGAATTCGACGCCAGGCAGCTTGTGCTTCTTATTGTAGATGTCGAGTTCCCGTTGGAAGCCGCAGCCGACTTCCTCCTTTTCGTCGGCGACGCGCGCTAGAATCTGAACGATCTTTTGCTTGTCCGAAGCGGACAACGTCTTCGACTGAGCATTGGCATACAGGCTAACGCACGAGATGTAGTCCTGGGCGACATCGACGAAGGCCTGCACCTCGTCACGGACCGCCTTCATCTGAGCCTCAGATGCCTTGGAGCCGTCGACCATCAAGGTCCCCATCGGCTGCGCGGAGCAACTCTCCTTGAGATCGGCCATACCTGCGGCGTGCGCGGGGGCAACCAACGCCACGATGAATGCCAAACTTGAAATGAGACGCAGCATCGTCGATCACTCCGGAACATTGGGGCTTCTTTGGCGAAGCTTATAACCGAGGGCGGGGCCGGTCTGCCAGCGGTCCGATCTGGCAGGCGTTGCTGGTCTGCATCAACCTTTACGCAAGACGCAGAACGGCGGCCAGACTGGGCACGGCCATTCCCGCGTCATAGCGGGTCACGCATTCGACCAGGCTTGCAACCTCGAATCCGTAGGACTGCGCGAGGCTGCGGACGTAGGCTTCGCTGTGGCGATAGCGGCGCTTCGGGCCGAGCTCGAAGTCACCGGTGCCCATACGTTCCGATGTGAAAGCCCAAAGTCCTTGTGGTTTGAGCGCATTGCGCACTTGGGCGAAAACCTTTGAAAGGTCGCCGACGTATACGAGGACGTCGGCGGCGACGACAAGGTCAAAACCTGTCAGGTCCGCCGGGAGATCTTCAATGTCGGCGACCAAAAGCTTTTCGTAGAGCGAGAGGGTTGCCGCCTTCGTGAGCATCCCCGAAGACAGGTCGACACCGACCAATCGCCTTGAAATCCCGGCGAACGCAACGCCGCTCAAACCGGTGCCGCAACCAAGGTCGAGAACGTCGAGAGTCTTCTCGGCCGGGCCGAGAAGAAGCGAGCAGAGGTCTCGGAGAGTTTCCGGCGCGCTATAGCCGAGGCGCGATCGCATGCGATCGTCATAGTCGGCAGCGAATTGATCGAACAGATTGCGGATGTACCCGATCGACGATCGCTTCAAGGATCGATGTTCGGCGACGGCTGCGCGCCTTGCCGCAATCGACGCAGGGTCGGCGCCGTTAGCCTCCGCGCTGGCGAGCTCAGACTCGGCCCGGTCGGGTTCGCCGGCCTCTAGCCACAGTGCTACCAGTTGCAGATGAGCTTGCGATGCCGAGGGATCGAGATCTAGAGCGCGCCGATATTCGGCGATGGCGGTCGGCAATGCGCCTTTGGCGGCGAGTGCGTCACCCATGGCGACTGCAATGTCAGCCGAACTGGGTGCGAGCGACGCGGCTTTGCGCAATGCCGCAAGTGCCTCATCAACACGTCCAAGTGCCAGCAGGCCGCGTCCGAGCGCGAGCCGCGTCAGCGCGCCTCCGCGGCCCGTATTGACCAACGCCTCCGCTCGCGCCACCAACTCGGCGGCGCGGTTCGCGGCTATCAATTCTGCGCTTTCAACGACGGGATCGAACAGGGGCACGAGCTGATCATGATTTGAGGGTGCATTTTCCGTTGTTGAGGACAACGACATCGCGTTCCTTCACCTTTGAGCGGAAGGAGACAACATTTCCATCCTTCCACATTTCGGTGACGATCGTCTCACCGGGGAAAACGGGCGCCGAGAAGCGAACGTCGAAGCCGGTGATCATGGTGTGGTCGTAGTTGCAGATCGTCTTCAAAACTGCGCGGCATGCCGTGCCGTATGAACACAGGCCATGCAAGATCGGCCGCGGGAAGCCCGCGAGTTTCGCGATCTTCGGATCGGAGTGCAGGGGATTGCGGTCTCCGGATAGGCGATAGATGAGCGCCTGATCAGGCCGCGTATCGGTCTCGCAGACCGCGTCAAACTTGCGCTCTGGAATCCGATGCGGCTCGGGGGCACCGGTGTTCGGGCCGCCAAAGCCGCCGTCGCCGCGCGCGAAGATGGTGCCGCCCAGCGTGCAGAGCTTTTCGCCCGTATTCTTCAGCTTGATCACCTTCTCTGTGAAGATAAGCGCGCCCTTGCCGGCGCCCTTATCGACCGCACCGACGACGCGCTCGTCCGCGACGATGGTCGCCGATGCAGGAAGCGGCTTATGAACGGTCAGTCGCTGCTCGCCGTGAACGACCATGAGGTAGTTGATTCCCGACTGACCAAGGGTGCGCTGACCCCACGCGATGACTGTTGCGAGCGTCGGCACCGTCTTCAGATCGTTTTCGTAGGTGAAGCGAAGCTCGTCTTCGTTCATAGGGTCTCGGCTCATGCCGATGCCCAAGGCGTAAAGCATCGTTTCGCGGTCGCCGTAAGTGAACTCGTCGCCCATCGATTTCAGCGCCATCAGGCTTTCATAGGTGACCGGCATGGGCGTGCTCCCTTGAAGTTTTCAGTAGTGGCGTGTCCTCAATGAAGCCCAAAGGCGAGGATTGCCGCAAGAGAGATCGCGCGTCCGGCGGGGGCCGTGCTATCAATTCGCACATGGCCAGTCTCGAAGTGCCGCTGCACGAGCAGCAAAGCCAAACGGCAACGCGGGCGCGTATCCTCGACGTTGCGGAGCAGCTCTTCGCCGAGCACGGTGTGGCCGAGACGACCATCCGAATGATCACCGACGCGGCGCACGTAAACGTGGCGGCGGTCAACTATCACTTCGGCGGCAAAGACAAGCTCGTGCGTGCAGTGATCGAACGCCGGATGTCCAGCCTCGAGGAAGCGCGCGGCGCGCGACTGGATGCGGTTGAGGCTGTGGCCGAAAGCGAGGGGCGGGCGCCGACAGTCGCCGAGCTCGTGGAAGCGTTGGTGGCGCCATTGTTCGAGCAAGCGCTCGACGGCGATGCCGGCTGGCGGCACTTCATACGCTTGGTCTCCCGTTTGCCGTGGGAGCCGGGGATCGAGGAATTTGCGCCGCCGCCTGAGGCGCTGAAAGTCTTCGCCCGTTTCGATGAAGGATTGCGGCGCGCCGCACCGCATTTGGCGGGCGACGACGCGGCACGATTGTGGCGGCTCGGATTCATGCGCGGCGCGACGCAGCATACGCTCTTGATGCTGACCGCGCTCAAGATGGGGCGGATTCCCAAAGAAGCGCCGTTCGCGGAGGCGATGGCGACCGACGTCGACACCATCCAGCGTCAACTTGTGACGTTCATATCTGCCGGCTTGAGCGCGCGCTGACTAGTGCGGCGTGGACGAAGGTGCCGGCGCTTTCTTGAGCGCGTCTTCGATCGACTTCTGCAGCTGATCCCACGGGATGAAGCCCGAGGCCTGCACCTTGCCGTCGATGATGACCGTCGGTGTCGCACTGATTTGAAACTGCGCGGCGCCGGCAGCTGCGATCTCATTGATGCGCTTCTGCTTGTCTTTGTCCTGGATGCATTGATCGGCCTTCTCAGAGGAGATGCCGGCGACATGTGCAATTTGCAGCAAGCCTGCGTGCGCATCCTGAACGCCGAACTCCGGGTCCCAGTCAGCTTGCCGGCGGAACAGGAGCTGAATGAAGTCCATGTAAGAGTCTTTCGGCAGGCAGCGGGCGATCGCTTCAGCCGCGCCGTCCGCCGGGCGCAAGGGAAAAACGCGGAAGACGTAGTGGACCTTGCCGGTGTCGATGTAGGTGGATTTGAGCTGCGGAAATACCTGCTCGTCGAAAGCTGCGCATACGGGACAGCTCGGCGCCGCGTATTCGATCAACGTCACGGGGGCGGTTGGGGACCCTAGCGTGTGGTCGTCCGGTGCGATCTTGAGCGCCTCTTCGCCGCCTTGGGTGCTCGACGGGCCACATGCCGTCAACACGGCTGTTGCGAGCACGGTCGCGAGCACGACAATCAACGATTTTTGATGCAGCATTTGGTACCTTCAGCATGGGCTCTTTGTAAGGCAGGGTGTCGAGTACAATGGCGTGCTTCGGGATGCAATGTCTGCCCTCATTGGCCGGCCGGGCGTTTCGTCACGATCGTTAGTTCGAGAGAGCATTCAATGACGTTGTCCCGACTCACACTCCTCCTTGGGGCCTTTTCGACGTTGCTCATCCTCGGCGCCTTGGCGTTCGAATATTTCGGCGGTCTCGCGCCGTGCGAAATGTGCATGTGGCAGCGCTGGCCGCATATTGCTGCGGCTGTTGTCGGAATAGGGGGCGGCGCGTTGCTTTTGGGCGATAGGATAGATGCGCGTTATGCGCGAGCCATCTTGATTCTCGTTATCATCGCAATTGCCGTTTCCGGCTTGATCGGGATCTACCACGCGGGCGTCGAGTGGAAGTGGTGGGCCGGTCCGTCGGCGTGCACCGGTGAGCGCGTCGAGTTCACAGGGCTTGAGGGCATCAACGACAAGGGGAACGTGCGCTGCGATATCGTGCAGTGGCGGCTCGCTGGGATTTCGCTTGCCGGATACAACGCGATACTTTCTGCGGCTGCAGCGACCCTTGGCGTGTACGTGCTGTGGAAGCGGCGCGCCGCTTAGCGCAGGATTTCGCCTTCGATCGGTACCGCCTGATCCTTGAGCCATGCCTCTATCATCGCGTTCACCTTCTCCGGCGCTTCCTGCTGCACCCAGTGCGAAACACCCGGCAGATAACGCATCGTCAGGTTCTTCACGTACTTGTCGGTGCCGATGGTGGTCGCCTTATCTAGGGCGACATCTTCTTCGCCCCAAATCATCAACGTCGGCGTGTCGACCGTTCCGGGCTGCGGGTTCATCGCAGCTTCGCCCGCCCGCATCGCGGCGCGGTAGTAGTTGATCATCGCCGTCATCGCGCCGGGCTCCAGGGCCGTGCGGCGATATTCGTCGGTCACAGCTACGGGAAAGCGGCTTTTGTCGATCGCCATGTCGTAGAACGCGCGATGGATCGCTTCAGCGCCTTTGGTGGTCGTTACGCGCTCCGGCAGCCACGGCAGCTGGAAGAAGAAGACGTACCAGGATTTGCGCAATTGGCGCCATGTACGCAGTTCCCGCATCATACAAGCGGGGTGGGGGACATTCATGATGATGAGGCGCGAGAGCGGGCGCGTCTTGCGGATCGCCATCTGCCAAGCGACGATGGCCCCCCAATCGTGTGCAATCAGGAGTGTTTCCTTGGCACCGGCGGCATCGATCAACGCAGCCGCATCGGCGACAAGATTGTCGATGTGGTACGCCGCGATGCCCTTCGGGCGTGTAGTCTTGCCGTAACCGCGCATGTTCGGCGCCCATGCTCTGTAGCCGAGCGAGGCGAGCAGGGGCAGCTGATAGCGCCAGGAGAACTTCGACTCCGGAAAACCGTGAAGCAGTAGCGCGAACTTGTCGCCGTCGCCGCACTGATCAACTTCGAATGTCAGACCGTTGGCGGCGACCATGGCTGTATTGATCGGTGCGGTCATGTCGGCCTCCTCATTCGCGGCGAAGTACGCTGTCTACGAGCACGTTCGCCCACCACTGTGAGTGGAATTCCTGGCGTAGCGCTTTGGGATCGTAATCTTGGTCGACCCATTCAAGCAGGCTTTTGGCGTTCGAAGCGCCGTCACGGAGATAGCGCTCGAAGAAGTAGTCGAGGATACCGGTCTTGCCTTGGCGGATGTGACCATAACGCCAGCTCAGCATGCGCGCAGCCTTGTCGATCGGCTCGCCCTTGCGGAAGTGAAGATAGAGAACGCCCATCAAGCCGGCGCGATCGGCGCCCGATTTGCAGTGCATGAGCGCGGGATAGGCGATGCGTTCGAATAGTGCCTTAGCGCCGTGAATTTGATCCTTGGTGGGCGCGCCGCGCGAGGTAACGGTGAAATTGACGAGAGTAATACCCGCCTCCTCGCAAGCCTGCTTCTCGAGCTGATGGAAGCTGGTATCGAAGCCGCCTCGAAGATTGACGATCGTGCGGATGCCGCGCTTGCCCCAGCGACGGATCTGGAACGGCCAGGGCTGATTGGTGCGCACCATCTCGTTCGAGATCCAATGGGCATTCTGCCACCATACGCGGAGGAACGAATGGTCCCGCCACATGGCGTCGAAAGAGGCGGCGGCGCGGCCGGAACTGGTGGTGAGATCGAACTCGGGCATCGGGCGCGCCTCAATAGCGGCCTGACGCGCAAAACGCAAAAGCCACCGGGGGTGCCGGCGGCCTTTGATTAACGCTTCGCCTTTCGGACGACCCTAGAAGTGGAGTTGCAGCCCGAGGTCGATGCTCTGCTGTGTCAGGTCGGTCTTGAAGACCAGGCCGTATTGATCGGCGTATTTGAAATCCCGGGTCTGAAACCAGCGATAGCCGACCGAGCCCGACAAGTGATCCGCAAGCGGCACAGTGATCCCGGCCATGAGCTGATACGCGAAGACCCAGGCCTCGTCCTGCGCGAAGGTGGTGGGCTGATTGGCGGAATACCGGATGTAGGCGCCGCCGACGCCTGCACCAACCCACGGCAGGAAGCCCAGGTCACCGAACGCGTGAATGTCGTAGAAGAAGTTGCCCATGAGGGCCACGGCCTCTGCCTGGCCGTCGACTCTATAGGTGTTGCCTTCGGTCGAATTGTCGAAGTCGTTGCGAATGATATGGATGGAGTCTAGGTCGTTGTTGCGATAGTCGACGGCCGCTTCGAAGCGAAAGTCCTCGTCGAGAACCCAGCCTAGATAGATGCCGGTTGCAAAGCCGACATCGTCGTATTTCTGAGTGTAGTCGATCGACACGGACGTGCTGTTGTCGTCGTCGGTTTCAACCAGCGAGCCGCGCAGCCCAAGATAGGCGGCGTTCGCCGGTAGGGTGCCGATCGTCAATGCCGAAGCGGCGATGACGGCGGCGGTCGCCGCTGAAACAAAGCGCATCTTCGAATTCCTTCGCGTTGCCGGGGCAGCGTCACGTCGGGGCGCTGCTATCGTTAACAATGCGCAAAGAATGCAAAGACGTGCTTAAGGTGGGGTTAATGCCGATCGTCTGTGTACGGTGGAACTTAACAAACACTAACAAGATATGAACGCAGCAACGCCCTCATTCGAAGGCACCGGCGCATTGGTGCGACGTCAAAAGTACTGGCGCAGCTGCACATACGCGATGGCGGGCTGCTCAAAGTCGGGAGGCGTGATGCCGGCGAGCGGTATGCCGCCGAACTCCGTGCGTGCCGGCCCAATGGGAAGCTGGGCGCCAACCACCAAATTCAGATTCTCTCGCAACGAATACGTCGCCTGCACGATACCGTAGGCGCTGGCATCGTTCAGGTTGACGATCAATGTCGGGCTAATCTGAAAGAGCGGCGTCCATTGAACCGTCGCGCCGGCGGCCACGTAGTCGCGACCGGTATTGTAGACCTGCCCACGCAACAGGCGATCGATCAGCGGAGCCGACAAGTCCGCCAGAGCGTAGTGCTTGGCCGAGAGGCCAAATCCATTGCGGTAGTATTCCGCGAACAGTGTGACATCGCGATCGAAAACCTTCGTCGCATCCGAGATATTGGCGATCGCAGATGTTCTCGTAGCCTCGTTGTTCACAAATGTGGGCAACACTTCGACGTTCCAACTCGCGCCCCCGAGCGACCCGCCAACTCCGACGCCTGCAACCCAGTCGCTGTGATCCCGCGCGACAAGCCACGTGGTGTGCAAATCGCCAATGGCGGTTTGAAAGTGCAGGGCGAACGAGCTGGCATTCGACGTCGGTTCGCCGCCCTCTCTCTTCGGCCTTGGCGCGGCGACGAATTGTAGGTCGGAACCATCGTCGAACAGCCACTGCGCATAGACCACGTCCGTGCCTGGCTTGTACTCGGTGTCGATGGCTGTCGGCGCGAATGGATCGAACAAGTCCATCGGGCGGAATACGAGGCCGCTTCCCCATGTCAGCGCCTGACGCCCGACGCGTACCACAAGATTTGCGCCAGTGTATCCGATCCAAAGGCGATCGATGCGCTGTGTTGCGACGACGTTCTGATCGTCGACGAAGGTATCTGTGAGGTCCCACCAAGTGGCGGGCGGTGGCATGGGGAAGATAGCGAGCGCGTTGCGCTTGGCGATGAGGTCTGGCGTGTCGCCCACGTCAGCCGTGACTTGGTAATGCACGGCGAAACTCCACTCGTCCCACCGCGGTTCCCAGGTCAGGCGCACATCGCCGAGCACGTCGTTGCGGTTCTGCTCGCCCAGCGCTGCCGAGAGGCTCGCCGAGCCTTCGGAAGCAATCTGATCGGCCAATTCGATGCGTCCGTGAACGTCTTCCGCTCGCGCCGGCAATGCCTGCAGCGCGGCAAGCGATGCGACGACGATGGCGACATTCGGTTTCACGCCGGTTCGGCCTCTGCCAACTTTCTTCGCTCGTCCGATGTAATCCCGCCGTCGCTGATTACGATGTGACGGCGGGTGCGGCTTATTACGCGCGCGTCGTGCGTCGCCATCAAAAACGTGGTTCCGAGTCGGTCGTTCAATCCCGACATCAAAGCGATCAAGTCCTCGGCCGTTTTGGTGTCGAGATTGGCCGTCGGTTCGTCGGCGAGCACGATCGCCGGCTTGCTTGCGAGCGCACGCGCGACCGCGACGCGTTGTTGCTGTCCACCCGAAAGGCGGGCTGGTCGCCGATTCTCGAGGCCCTCCAGGCCAACATCTCGAAGCACCTCTTTAGCGCGGGCTCGGCGAGCGGCGGCTTCGACACCCATGAGTTGCAGGATGAACTCCACGTTTTCAACGGCGGAAAGGACCGGGATCAGGTTGTAGGCCTGAAATACGAATCCAATCTTACGGAGCCTCAGATCTGCCAGTGCGTTTGCGTTCAACGCAGTGATCTCGTGGCCTTCGATCTTGATGCTGCCCTTCGTCGGGCGATCGAGACCGCCGATGGCATTCAGCAGCGTCGTCTTGCCGGAGCCGGAAGGCCCGGCGAGCGAGGCGAAGTCGCCTTTGTCAATCGTGAGATCGACGCCGCGCAGGGCGGCGACATCGATCGTGCCAAGACGATAGTGCTTCGTCACGCCACGGCATTCGACGATTGCGGTCATCTTCTCCCCCCTCAGATTGCCGCTCTGGCCATCGCTTCGACTGGGCTGACTTTCGACGCCCGCCGGGCCGGCCAAAGGGTTGCAAGCACGCTCATCACCCACACCAAGAGGCTGTACAGCGCAAAGTCGGCCGGATTGACGTGCAAGTAGAGAATGTGGCCAGCGCCGACCATTTCAGCGCCGCGGCCCAGGAATCCCAGATCGAGGCCGTTCGGGAACGCCTGTACGCTGAGCAGTGCGAGCACAACGCCGAGGGCGACGCCAACGCCGATCAGCAATGTCGATTCCAGAGCGACCTCGAAGAGCACGAGACGCGGGCGCATGCCGAGCGCCTGCAGTAGGCCGAACTCGCGCGTGCGTTCGAACACGGCCATCAATTGGGTGTTGACGATGCCGATCGCCATCAGGGCGAACATCGTCCAGAGCCACATCAAGATGAACTGATTGAAGAGCGTGCTGACGGCGTATTCGAGCGGTGCGATCGTAGCCCAGCTTTGGATGTCGAGGCCGGGTGCCGCCTTGCGCAAGCGCGCCACGAGCTCGGGCAGCGCGTCGTCGCTTCCGGAATAGGCCACAACTTCCGAGATGCCGTCCGCGATGCCGGTCAGCGTTTGAACGGTCTTGATCCCTGCGAAGGCGAACTCATTTTCGGTTTGCTCCGGTGCGGCGAAGACGCCGACAACCTCAAATGCGCGTTCGGCCAAGTGGCCGTCCGCGGCTTGAACCATCAAAACGACGCGTTTGCCGACACGAGTCTTCAGGCGCCGTACAAGATTTCGTCCGAGAACGATGCCGGTGTCGTCGGCCCCGGATAGATATCGGCCGTCCCGTACTTGTGATGGAATTACCGAGACTTTGCGCTCTGCGTCCGGTGACGCCCCGATGAGCGTGACCGGAAGGGTTTTGTATTCGCTTTGGACGATGGCGCCGACGCGGACACGTGATGCGAACGTTTGGAACTCCGATGATTTCAGCAATTGTTCAAGATCGCCGGAGGGCGGCGCCATGCGATGGGCGACCGTCGGATCGTCCAGATAGCCTTGTGCATGGATCTCGATTTGGCCAGTCGTCAGTTTCAATGTCGTATCGCGGCTGCTTCTTGACCAAGCTTCCAGGAGCACCGCGAAGGATAGGATAGACCAGAGACCCACGCCGACCACGAGTATCGTGATGACCGTGCGTCGAGGATTGCGCCACAGGTTGCGCCAAGCGAGCGGTAAGAGCAGCCGGAGACGACTCATCATGACGCCCTCATTGCCGAAACGGGGCATAAGCTGCGCACGCGCAAGTAAGGAACAATCCCCGCCACGATGATTGCCGTTCCGATGGCCAAAGGTCCGGCGAGCGCGCTCACGGCGTCAAGCTGCGGATAGATTGTCGCCGGCATATGCCAGCGAGAAAACAAAGCCTCCGCGCTGGGAAATGAGATTCCATCGCGAGCAACCCAGGCGGTGATCGCGCTTCCGAGCGCGATGCCGAGAGCAACACCGATGCACGCAAGGAGCAGCAGTTCGATCCAGATCATGCGACCGATCTGTGCGGGGCGCATGCCGATCGCCATCAGCATGCCGAACTCACGCGTGCGCTCGAGCACCGACATTAGCAACGTGTTCAAGATGATGAACACGACGATGACGACGAGGCTCACATACATGAGAAGAGAAAAGCTGGCGTCGAGAAGGATGACGTCGTTCAGAGCAGGCTCCAATTGCGCCCAGTTGCGAACGACGAGCCCTTTCTCGTGCGCAGCCGCCCGAAGCTCGGGCAAAGCGGATTGGATGTCACTCAGATGGCGGCCAGCAATGGCGATGACATTGGCGCGCTTGCCGATGGCGAAATCCGTCTGGAAGCGTGTGAGCGGAATCTCGACCACTTGACGGTCCGCTTCCGGCGCGCCGGTCGCGAATAGACCGACGACAGTCAGCGCGTCTGCCGCAACCGATCCATCTTCGGCCGCCCCCAACATGATCAACTTGTCGCCGAGCGACAATTTGAGATTGCGTGCGAGCGCCGCTCCCAAAATTGCGGCGTCCGTGTCGCCTTCCCGCAAATATCGGCCTTCGACGATCGTCTTGTGGAGCGTCGAAACCTCGGCCTCCTTCGACGGATCGACGCCAAAGACCGCGGCACCGTAGCTGCGCGGTCCGTTCGACAAGACGACGTAGGTGGTCGCTCGTGGAGCGGTCGCGGTGACGGCCGGCATGCCCTCCAGACGCGTCATCAATGCTTGCGGGTCGCTGATGGCCTTCCGGATATCGGGATCGTCGCTGTAGCCCTTAGGTTGAGCTTGCGCGAAGCCATCCATCAACTTGAGCACGCTTTCTTTCATCGTGCCGTAGGTGCCCAGCTGCAACGAGAGCACGAACACGGTGATGGCTGACGCCAACACGATCGAGGTGAGACTGAGCGCCGTGCGGTGCGGCTGACGCCAGATGTTCCGCCAGGCTAAGTCAAACAGCACGACTCAATTCCTCGGATTTTGAAGATTCGACAGGGTGAAGAGATAGGCCGGCTCGGATTTGTCGAACTCGCCGGACAGCGTCTCGATGCGCGTCCATTTTCCCGGCTCGTCGGAGGGCCGCATGGTCATCACCTTTGGATAGGCGCGACCGCCGACCGGACCGACTTGCTCCGTCGTCATCTCGCGCACCGGCTTCATATCCTGGTCGAAGTACGTTTCGGCCAACAGCACGCCGTCGTCGCGCACTTTGACGACTTGTTTGCCCCATACGACCGGCGCTCCTGGTTTCGGGATCGCCTCGATCGTGTAGATCGTATGCCCATTGTCCGTTTTCGTATCGATTAGGCGATGCGTGTATTTGGTCAAAAGATCGTTCGCCTTTGACAGGTCGTTGTAGGAGAAGTCCGAGCCCATCCACGACTGCTCCATCATGCTGGCCGGGAGCTTGATCACCTGATTCAGTTTGGGGTTGAACACCCAGGTGTCGTCGCCGAGCTTGAGCGTCGCGTTACCGGCGTCTTGGGCCGGTGCTACGAAGCGGACGAGCGCATCGTCGTCGCCGCGCGTCCAAGCCTTCATCCGAAGCGAGCGCTGCCAATCTGGGCGATGGACGGTCATCGCGACCTCCGTCGTCGAGCTGTTCGCCCGCCAATTGTCGTAGGCTGCTCTGAGAAGTGCTTCGGCGTCCGGCGGCGCTGCCGATGCGATGGAGGCGGAACACCAAATCAGCGAGATCGCCATCAACCAATGTGCTGTTTTCATTGTTCCGATTTCCCTGGTTTTTTCGCGCCTACTCCATCGAACATGTTCGAGAGAAACGTGCGCACCCATGCTTTGGCGTCGAAGGACGGATCGAGCCAGTACTGCAACATCAATCCGTCCACCGCACCGATCAGCATGGACGCTAGAACGTCCGGATCGACGGTCGGGTCGATCTCACCGCTCGTCTGACCCGTGCGAATGAGTGCGGAAACTTCATGGCGATAGTTCGCGTAAAGCATACGCATCGCCTTTGCGAACCGCTTTCGCGTTCCACTCTTGGCGGACGCTGCCCAGACCTCGAGGGTGACCGGGTACAAATTGACGCGGTCGACCAGTGCGCCAACGGTTGCCTCGGCGAAGGCGGCGAGTTGCTCGCGAACGCCGACCGCACCTTGGATATCCGCAACGCTCGCCTGCAGAAGCTGAGCTTGGAACCACTCGAAAACCGCGTAGAAGAGGTCTTCCTTGTTCTTGAAATAGTCGTAGAGGGAGCCCTTGCTGACGCCTGCAGCTTCGGCGACGTCGTCCATGACGGTCGCTTCGTATCCCGTGCGGGCGAACTGATGGGCCGCCGCCTCCAAGATCTGAAGGCGCTTGGCCTTGGGGTCTGCTGCGCGCGCCATTATCGTTCCGACCGACTGGTCAGTCACACTAGACCGGGCGGCCATCTTTGGCAAGGAAAATCTGGTGATCTTGAAGAAGGTGTCGCTCGGTTTTGGCCAAGGCGATGTGAAGAAATGCCGGCTCGTTCCTTTTGGCAGGAAATCGTCCGTGTACGGTGTAATTGGCGGGGACCCTATGTCGGGCGCAAGTGACTTTGCTCGCGACGGTCGGTCGTTTTGCAAGCAAGTCGACGGTTGCGTAGGCCCCAGTCCCTGTCCACGGGTTCACGAGCGTCAGCATTCTTGCAATGCCGGGGCTCGCCGACTAGTTTCCGCCCCCTGCCAAGCGGCCCACACATGCAGCTGTAGCTCAGTTGGTTAGAGCGCCGGATTGTGGATCCGGAGGTCGGTGGTTCGAGCCCACCCAGCTGTACCATTCGTGTCACGCACCGCCGCGATGCCGCACGTTGGGCAAGTCAACGATCTCGCGAAGCCTGCGCGCAGGTTTGTCTGAATACAATTAAGCCGGCAAGCGGCTCACGGCGCCCCAAAACCTAACGACCTGCTTGAGGCGAGAAGAGAACTCCGCGACGTCGAAAGGTTTCACGACATAACCGCTTGCGTGCCGCCAATAGCAATCGTTCACGTCCGAAGGAGATTCCGAACTCGTCAACATCACGACCGGCGTCAATCTCAACTCAGCATCCGATTTGACGCTTTCCAAGAATTTCTTGCCGTCCATCCGTGGCATGTTCAGATCCAGAAGGATGAGCTGAGGTGTCTTCGCGTCGCCAAAGCGTCCCTGCTTCCGGAGGAATTCAAGGCCCTCAACGCCATCATTCGCAACAGAAAGCGCGCAGGTGGGTTGACTGTCTCGCAGCGCGCGCTGCGTCATCTCGACATCCCCCTCGTTGTCCTCGATCAGCAGGACCTGCATCACGTTAGTCATGGCTCACCTCTTAGACTCGGGCAGCGTAAAGAAGAACTCGCTGCCGTTTCCTGGCGACGACTCGAAGCCGATCTCCCCGCCGCATAGACGAATGAACTTGCGGCAGGTCGAGAGGCCGATACCGGTGCCTGGAAAGTTCTCCTTCCGATGCAGACGCTGGAAGATCGTGAATATCCGGTCGTGAAACTTCTCGTCGATTCCGATGCCGTTATCGCGAACCGAAAAACGCCATCCGGCTTCCTCGCGTTCGGCGCTGACCGTAACTTCCGGTACCTTGTCGCCACCGTGGAATTTCAGGGCATTACCAATCAAATTCTGAAACAGGACTCGCATCAGCGTGGGACTCGTCTGCAGCGTCGGTAGAACCCCGCATGTCACGACGGCCTTCTTCTCAGCGACAACGCCATCGAACTCCGCAAGCACCTCGCGGGCGATCTCGTTGCAATCGACCTGCTCTATCTGCACTTCCTGACGCCCGACGCGTGAAAAGTTCAGGATATCCTGAATCATCTTTTGCATGCGCCGCGCGTTGCTCAGGATGAAATTGATGTAGCGCCCACCTTTTTCGTCCATCGCATCGACGCAGTGCTCCTGCAGCAGGCTCGCATAGCTGTTCATCATCCGAACGGGCTCCTGCATGTCGTGCGAGCAGATGTAGGCGAACCGCTCGAGCTCTTCGTTCGACTGCTGAAGCACGGCGTTGAGTTCCAGGATGTGCTGCCTTTGAACGTATAGGTCCAAATAAACTTTGACTTTGCTCTTCAAGATGTCCGAATTGATCGGCTTGAAAATGTAGTCGACCGCACCGATGTCGGCGGCACGGCTCGCGTACTGTTCTTCCTTGCTGATCGCAGTCACGAAGATGATCGGCACACCCTTCATCGAATCGTGCTCTTGCATGAGCATGGCCGTCTCAAACCCGTCCATCTCCGGCATCTGCACGTCCAATAGAACCAGCGCAAATTGGTGACGCAGCAGCAACGATAATGCCTCGTTGCCCGATGTTGCCTTAAAGATGTTGGCATACAACGGTCGCAGAACCTTCTCGGTGGCAAGCAGATTTTCTTTGCGATCGTCGACGATCAGAATATTGGGTCGCACCTCTGGCGCTCCCACGGGCTTGGATAAGATCGCGTCGCGCGTTTCAGATCGAAGGGCGTTGATCATTGTCGGGTCACCTGCGCCAATTGGACGAGCAGCTTCGGGATTTCTTCCAGCGGAACGATTCTGTCCGCCGCCACGCCAGCTGCCGCGGTTCGCGGCATGTAGGGCGCTTCGGCGGTCGCGGGATCCTGCACAATCGCGTAACCGCCACGGCCCTTGATGTGCCTTAACCCTTTGGAGCCATCCCCATTGGCGCCGGTCAGCACGATTCCAACCAGAGTAGCTCCGAACGCGTCGGCGGCACTCTCGAACAGGAGGTCGATCGATGGCCGGCAATAGTTGACCTTGTCGTCGACCGACAGGCTGAAGGTTCGATCAGGCTCGACAAGCAGGTGGTAGCCGGCAGGCGCTAGATACGCGGTTCCGCCTTCCATCGCCTCCTTGTCCTCGGCCTCCTTGACACGAATAGAACTCAGGGATCCGAGATATTCCGCCAAGTAGTCGTCGGAGTTGGCTTCGATATGCTGCACGATCGCGATTGGCAGCCGAAACGACTCCGGGAGCGGGCCGAGTACGCTCCTGAGTGCTCGCAAACCGCCGGCAGAAACGCCGATTGCCACAGCTTCAAACATCGCCCGTCCCGCATTTCTTGAATATCTTGCAGCGGCCTTCGATTTGTTCGTAGTGCCGCTTCACAGAGGAAAAGTTGAGCGTTTCCTTCGTGCCGAGGCACAGGAATCCTCCGTGACGCAAACTGTTCGTGAACAGTTCGAAAGCTCGATTCTGCAGCGTCTTGTCGAAATAGATGAGGACGTTGCGGCAAAAGATGACATTCATCTCGCCGAACACGCCGTCCGTCACAAGGTTATGGTATGAGAATGTCACACGTTCCTTTAGGACGTTTTTGATCTTCGCCAAGCCGTAGGCGGAGCTGAAATAGTCTGAAAACGGGCGTGTACCGCCGCTCGAGCGATAGTTGGCCGCATGCTGATCGAGATGAGCGACCGGATACACACCTCTCTGCGCCACGTCGAGCGACTGCTTGTTGAAGTCCGTCGCATAAATGGTCGCGCGATCGAGAAAGCCCTCCTCATGCAAAATAATCGCGAGCGAATACACTTCCTCGCCGGTTGCGCAGCCCGCATGCCAAATTTTGACGAAAGGAAAAGTCTTGAGTATCGGCACGACGCGCTCGCGCACTACCCTGTAGAACGCCGGGTCGCGGAACATTTCCGTGACCGTAATCGACATGTATTTCAGAAAGTGATCGAAAAATGCGTCGTCATGAAGTAGCCGATCGAGCAGCTCGGTATACCGTTCATATCCAGCGTCTCTCCGCGCCTGATCGAGACGCCGCTTCAGCGAAGCGCGTGAATAGTGCGTAAAGTCGTAGCCCCATCGACGCTTGATGCCTTCAAGCAACAGCTCGAAGCTCACGGCCTCAGGGTCGTTCTGTTGCGACAGCGCGACACCGCTGACGTCGGCCTCGGCTCCGACTTCGATGTCGCGTGACATCAGGCTCATGCGGCCTTTTCCTGCTTGAAGAGCCACACCCGAAGCAATGTCAGCAATCGCTCGATGTCCACCGGCTTGACCAAGTAATCATTGGCGCCGGCTTCCATGCAACGCTCTTGCTCTTCAGGCATCGCCCGTGCGGTGAGCGCGATGATCGGCAACTTCTGCCACGCCTTGCGGGCGCGTATCTCGCGCATGGCTTGGTAGCCGTCCATTACCGGCATCATGATGTCCATGATGACGAGTTCGATCCCCCTCTCCGCGGCGAGTTTCTCCAACGCCATCTGGCCGTTGTCAGCGATCACCACGTTTACGCCGTGTCTCTTCAGCAGCTTCGACAGCGCGAAAGTGTTGCGCATATCGTCGTCCACGAGCAGCACGGTCCGATTCTGCAGGGCGTGATCGGGATTGTGCTGCATGCGAATGATGTCCCGCTGATCCGTCGTCAGTGCGGACTCAATGCTGTGCAGGAACAAAGTCACTTCGTCGAGCAAGCGTTCGGACGAACTCGCGCCTTTGATGACGATGCTGCCGGTGTGTTTCGAAAGCTGCCTATTCTCTTCTTGTGTCAGCTCTTTAGCGGTATAGATCACGATCGGCGGCGAGGCGTCGGTCCCGCGCTCCTTCTCAACAGCTTCGAGCCATTCGAAGCCGGTCATATCCGGAAGCTTGAGGTCCAGGATCACACAATCGAACGAATGCTCGCGCAGCTCGCTGAGCGCCGACGCTCCGGTGCTGGTTTGCGTGATCTCGATATTTTTTTGCCGCAGAAGATTGCGAACCGCCGTTTGGGTATTCTTGTCGTCCTCGATCAAAAGAACATGCTTCACTTTCGAACGAAGCATGCCTTCGATGCGTGAGAAGGCACGATCGATATCTCCTATTTCGACGGGCTTCGTAAGGTAGCCAACTGCGCCCTTCTTGAGCGGTGTTGCGGCATCGGTGTCGGCTGCACCGGTGATGATGTGCACCGGAATATGTCGCGTCTTGAGATTGTGCTTAAGTTGATCGAGAACCGAAATCCCGTCGATGTCCGGCAGACGCAGGTCCAATATGATCGCCGTGACAGGCTGCTCTGCGGCAAGCAACAACCCGCTCTTGCCGTCGCCGGCCGCCAAACACTTGTAACCTCGCTTGCGAGAAATCTTCATCAGCGTGGTTGCGAAGTCACGATCATCCTCGATGATCAGCAAGACCTTATCGTCAGTGCCGATGGCCTTTCGATCGTCGGCGATGAAGACCTTGATGGGCGCGGCTGCAGGTGCTTTGGCGCCGTCAGCAATGTCGGCTGCCCTATCGGATTTATTGTTTTCTTGTTCCGTCGCGCCGGCGAGCGGCAAGTAAAGAGTGAAGGTGCTTCCAACGCCCTTCTTGCTGACGACATGGATTTCGCCGCCCAGAAGATGGGCAAACTTGCGAGCGATCGTCAGCCCGAGCCCAGTCCCGCCGTAGTGCCGATCGATTGAGCCGTCCTCTTGCTGGAACGCCTCGAAAATATCTTTCAGTTTGGACTCGCTGATGCCTATTCCGGTGTCGGTGACGGAGAATGCGATGGCCGGTCCCGCCGTAAGGGATGCGCGTTGCAACGATACGCTTTCGCTTGCAGACTCAATGTCCAACGACACCGAGCCGTTTTCCGTGAACTTGAAGGCGTTGGAAAGCAAATTCTTCAAGATTTGTTCGAGACGCTGAACGTCCGTGTGGAAGGCAGCCGGCAGATTCACATCGGTGCGTAGATTGAACGCGACGCCTCTTTCTTTCGCAACCGGATTGAACTGCTCGCTCATCCGTTTGACGACGCCGGAAATATGAACGTCTTCGGAATTGATATTGATCTTTCCTGCTTCGACCTTCGATAGGTCCAAGATGTCATTGATCAGGCCAAGCAACTCGAGGCCGCCGTTGTAGATGACACGGGCTTCCTCGATCTGTTCCTGTGTCAGGTTGCCTTCGGAGTTGGCCGCGAGGCCGCGAGCGAGAATGAGGAGCGAATTGAGCGGCGTGCGCAGTTCGTGCGACATATTCGCGAGGAATTCGGACTTGTACTTGCTCGCCCGCTCGAGTTCGTCGGCCTTCTCCTCGATAAGTCTCTTCGTCTCCTCAAGCTCTTTCGATTGTTGCTTGATCCGGAGATTCTGCTCCTCGAGGGCTTGGGTCTTCTCCTCAAGCTCCTCGTTGGACGCCTCGATTTCTTCGTTGGAAGCCTTCAACTCCTCCTGTTGGACCTTGAGTTCTTCCTCCCTCCGTTCAAGTTCGCGGGTATAGACCAGCGCTGCTTGCTTCGCCCGCGCCTGATTGCGCTGATAAAGGAGAATGCTGACGAACAGCGCGATGTAGAAGAAAGCCGAGCCGAAGAGAGCCAGCATCCCATTCCAATTGGCTGCGCTATCCTCTAGCTCCGTGCGCAGCTTCAGAAGGTGCGCCTCCTCCTGCAGCATAAGTCTGCCGACGTTGCGCAGTTCGTCCATCAGTTCCTTGCCGTGACGCATGTCTAGGCCGGCGGCGTCAGCGTCAGTCGCGCTCCCTTTGCGCTGTTTGATGGTTGCTCCCCAAAAGTCCAAAAGTTTGGCGACATCTTGCTCAGCTTCGTCGAGATTCGCCTGTTGTGTCGGATTATCGGCGGTCAGCGTGCGCAGAATTGCAATTTCTTGACGCAGCGATCGTCTGCCCTCCAGGGTTGGGTCGCTCGAGATCGTGCCTTTGGCATCGCGCAACGCGCGCTCATATGGCTCGAGGTATTCCGTGTCGCCCGTCAAAAGATATCCGCGCTGGCCGGTTTCGGCGTCTTTGGCCGTGCTGAGCAACAAGTTGATGTGACGGCGAACCTCGTAAGTATGGTCAACCCATATTCTGGCTTCGCCCGCTGATTTCGCCTGCTCCCATAGCAAAAAACCCCCGCCGAACATGAGCAGCGTCAGCGCGCACAGCGCGATCGCCGTTGCTTGCCGCGCAATGAAATTTTCGTTGGATTTATTCTCCGACTCCATCGATGCCCCTGATCCTCGCTCTAGGATCGTCGAGAACGACAACGAGCGATGTTTCTAATTTCTATTGATCGCAGATCACTCTACGGGCGCCTGGTTAAACTCAATTGAAGTGCAGTGAGTATTTTGAAAACCAGAGGCGATCAGACCTGCTCGGTCGCTTCGGTTGGATTTTGCCTCGTCCAACCAGCATGCGTGCGCGTCAGTGATCGCTTTCCGACACCGCAGCGCTTGCGTCTGGTGTGCGATGGATACAGCAACGATTCCGACGCTGCTTGGGGCAGCGTTCGTCGCGCCTGCGAGGGGATCTATTATGCGCCGATGAAATTGCCCGGCCGCCGCTCGCGTACGGCTCGGATTCCTTCTGCAAAGTCGGCCGTCTTGCGTAGCGCCGCCTGTTCGATGAACTCCTTGTCGGTTTGCGCTTTCACGGCTGCGGCCAGACCTTCGCGCAGACTTGCGCGCGTCGCTTGGACGGCGAGGGGCGCGTTCTCCGCGATTTCGGCGGCAAGGGCGATGGCAGTCTTGGTTAGTTCAACTGCCGGCACGACCTGATCGACCAACCCCCATGCGAGCGCTTCGTCGGGTTTGATGCGGCGACCGGTCAAGCACATCAGGGTGGCCTTTTGCACACCGATCAGGCGCGGCAATGTAAGGCTGATGCCAAAGCCGGGATGAAAGCCCAGTTTGACGAAATTCGCGGAGAAGCGCGCTTCTGGCGCCGCGATACGAAAATCTGCGACGAGCGCGAGTCCTAGTCCTGCTCCGATTGCAGCGCCTTGGACCGCTGCCACGATCGGTTTCTCGGCCGAGAACAGACGCACTGCCTCTTCATAGAGCGCGTTGATCCCTTCGTTCGCCAATTCGCGGGCGGCAGGCGGGGCAGCGAAATCTGCCCCAGCGCAAAAGCTTTTCCCGGCGGCCCTCAGCACCGTACAGCGCAGGCCGCGGTCGCCATCGATGTCGTCCAGCGCGTCGGCTAGGTCGCGCATCAGCTGGACCGTTACATGGTTGTGAGGCGGGCGGTTCAGCTCGACGATCGCGACCGCGCCTTCAGCCCTGGCGACGATGTCTCCGTAGCGTTCCTTCATTGCCGTCTCCGGTTCGTGCCCAGAAGATTGCGCGCGACGACCCATTTGTGGACCTCAGTCGGACCGTCGAATATCCGCATGGTGCGCAGACGCGATGCCATAAGCTGTAGCGGTAACTCCTTCGTCATGCCCATCGCCCCAAAGCACTGCATGGCATGGTCGATGACTTCCCATGCCATTTCGGTGGCATAAGCTTTGATCATCGAGATTTCGCGGCGAACGTCGCGGCCTTGATCCAGCTTCCAGGCGCAGTCGTAGGTCATCAGCCTGGCGGCATGGATCTTGGTTGCAGCGTCGGATACCCACCATTGCACAGCCTGTCGTTCGGATAGAGGCGAGCCGAACGTCACCCGTTGGGGAGCGAATTCGCACATCATCTCCAATGCGCGTTCGGCCATGCCGACCGACCACGCCGCCATCTCCACACGGCGCGTGCCGAGACGCAGTTGCATCGGCGCGAAACCGTTACCCTCGCGGCCGAGCAGCTTCCAGCCTTCGACGCGGCAGTCCTCCAGCGCGATTTCGTATGTCGCGACTCCGCCGACCATCGGAATGCGACGCAGGACGTTGAATCCGGGCGTGCCCTTGTCGATCAGAAAAGCCGAGATACCGCCGCGAGCGCGCTTCTCCTTGTCCGTTATGGCCATGAGAATGGTGAAGTCGGCTTCGGCTGCACGGCTGATCCAGATCTTGCGGCCGTTGATGATCCAATCTTCGCCGTCGCGTTCGGCGCGCGTCGTCATTGCGGCAGGATCGGAGCCGGCGCCCGGCTCGGAAATGCCGATGGCTGAGATCGTTTCGCCGCGAACATACGGTGCGAGATAGGCTTCGCGTTGGCGCTCCGTCACCGTCGCCATCAACATGCGCAGGTTCGGCGAATCCGGCGGCAAGGTGAAAGGCGTGATCGTGCGACCCAATTCCTCGTTGACGCCGACCATGGAGACGGCGGGCAAATCGTGACCGTCGATATTCTTTGGCGCATCGAGACCCCAAAGGCCCAGAGCGCGCGATACGTCGTCTAGCTTCTTGCGTTCGTTCGGCGCAAGTCCGAGTCCCTTACCCGAAGCTTCTCTTTCAAGAACCGCCGGCTCTAGCGGGAGCAGCTCGTCCTTGACGAAGCGGCGTACCAGATCCTTCAACATGCGGTCTTCTTCGGAGAGTTCGAATTCCATGGCTCACCCCGTTCGTGAGTGTTGAACAACTACGCCGCGAGTGATCAGCATCTCGATTTCTTCATCGGTGCAGCCCGCCTCGCCCAGAATCTCGCGCGAATTCCAGCCGAGGGCCGGTGCGGGCGCCGCTACCTTCACGGGTGACCGCATAAATTTCGTGGATGGTCTTACATATTGAATCGTGCCCTCGGTCGGATGGTCCATCGTCTTGAAGAGTTCGACGGCCTTGAGCTGCGCGTGGTTGGGCAAATCATCGAGAGCGACGAGGGGCGTTGCCGGAATGTCCAGCCGCTCGCAAATTTCCATCCACTCGCCGGTCGTGCGATGTGGCGTGATACGGGCAAGGGTCGAATAGAGCGGGCGGATATTCGCGTTGCGCCGTTCTTTGTCTTCGACCTGCAGCGTTTCGACGATGTCGAGACGATCGATTGCCTTGAAGAGGGCGATCCAATGCTTGGCCGTGTATGGCAATAGCGCGATGTGCCCATCTTTGGTCGGCGAGGGCTTCCTTCCGCCCTCGAGCAGGCGCGCGTAACCTGCGGGCCCCGCAGGCGGGTCAAATGTGAGGCCGCCGAGGTGTTCCGCCAACACGAAGTCCGTGAACGTTTCGAACATCGGTACTTCGACATATTGACCGTGTCCGGTGCGGGCGCGATGAAACAAGGCCGCAAGGATCGCATTGACGACCGCCAAGCCCGCGGTTTTGTCGGCAATGAGGGTGGGCACATAAGACGGCTCATCCCGGCCGATGCTCGCGATGGAGACCATACCGCTCGCGGCCTGAATGATGTCGTCGAAAGCCGGCTTTGCGCGATCAGGTCCGTCCTGGTCGAAACCCGTCGCCGCACAGTAGACGACGCTTGGATTCAGCGCAGCGGTAGCCTCGTATCCGAAGCCAAGACGTTCGATCGCCTCGACGCGCATGTTGTGAACAAGGACATCGGCCGTCGGAATCAACCGCGCAAAAGCTGCACGACCCTCTGACGTCTGTAGGTCGATCGCAAGCGAGCGTTTGTTGCGGTTCAGCGCGAGAAAGATGGAGCTCATGCCCGGGTGACGCGACACGCCGTTCGCGCGCATCAGATCGCCGGCTGTGCTCTCGACTTTGATCACGTCTGCGCCATAGTCGCCGAGAATACGCGTGGCGAGCGGACCAAGCACGACCGACGTGAGATCGAGCACACGGATACCGTCGAGCGGACCGGCTGAGGACGGCACACCGTTTCCTTTGGCCATTGCCGACATGCTTTCTATTTATGCTCCGGCAACGGCAATGTATATGTGCGTACGGGATATTCACATATGTGAAATTGCGGAAGGAGCTGGATGACCGATACGACGATCAAGTCGGCGCGTCGCGTTTTCGAAATTTTCGAATATTTCGATCGGGAACGCAGGCCACTGGGGCTGAAGGAAATCGTGGGACGCCTCGGCTACCCGCCGTCAAGCGGATCGGTGCTCCTGAAATCCATCGTGGCGCAAGGCTATCTCGATTACGATCAGGCGAGCCGAACCTACTTTCCTACGATGCGGATTGCAGCGCTCGGCGCGTGGGTTCACAAATCCCTCTTCGGTGAAAACAACATCACACGGCTCATGGAGCACCTGCGGCAAGCGACGGGCGAGACGGTGATCCTCGCCACGCAGAGCGGCCTCCACGCACAATACGTGCATCTGGTGCACTCGGGAGAGCCGCTGCAATTTTCCGTACCGCCGGGAACGCGCCGACCGCTCGCGAACTCCGGCATGGGTTGGCTCTTCTTGAGCACACACACGCCGGCGGAAATCGACAGGCTGCGGCGGCGCATCAACGCCAACCGTTCTGTAAAGCCGAAGCTGACGCAAGAAGAACTGATGAAGCGCGTGGTGCAGGTGCGTGCGCGCGGCTACGCCTTTTCGAAAGGAAGCATCTCCGAAGGAGCCGGCATTATTGCGATGCTCCTGCCGGCAGAAGGGTCTGGGCGCCGCTTTGCGATAGGCCTCGGCGGCCCCGTGCGCCGCTTGGAGCGCAAGGAGAAGGTGATTGTGCAAGAACTAAGAGACGGAATCGCGACGAACTTTGGCAAGCCGTGATTCTGCGAACGCGGCGAAAAGGAAAGGTTCAGTTCGCCTTCAAATCGCCGAACTGCGCTCTCATCGACTCCGCATCGATCCGCTCTGCGAAGCGCGCCAGATCTTCCCATATCGCGTAGTAGTCTCGCGATAGTTCAGCAGCCAGCATCTGACCGGTCTTGTGGTGCTTGATAGCTGCGGCGAGCTTTTCGGCGGTGCGTGCCTGGCGATCCTCGATGTCGATCAGGTAGGAGGACTTTGCGTCGGTGAACGCACCGCGCTCCCGCAGTTCCCTGATACGGATGCGAATTTGATTACCCAGGGCATTAAGCTCGGTAACATCCGGCATATGTTGTTCGCTCATAAAGCGCCCTTCTTTTTGGTTCTTAGTGGCTGAACAGGACGCAAGTTCCTTGCTGGCTCAGCAGCTCTCTGGTTACGCCGCCCAGGGCCCATTCTCTCATGCGCGAGTGCCCGTAACCTCCGGCGACGATAAGACCTGCATTGAATTTCTTCGCTTCGCTTTGGATGCGCTCGACTACGGAACCCAAATCCTCCGGCTCGAGCAGCTTTTCGGCGTTGATCCCATGCGCTTGTAACCTGTCGGCAATATCGTCCAGCCGATCAGCTTCCGATCCGAAACAAACCAATTTTACCTTTCGGGCACGCAACAAGAACGGCATCGCATCCGAAATGGCGCGGCGTGCTTCGCGCGTGTTCTTCCATCCGATGAGGACGTTGCCAAAATCAACCTTGGCTCCGGGTGGAACCATGAGTACGGGTAGGCCCGCGCCCATAATGAGATCGGCTGTCCCCGCCTGCTTCTCTATGGGATCACCCTCGACGCCGACACAGGCAACAATGAGATCAACGCCCGCAGCGTATTTGAGGACGGCCGTCGTCGGAGATCCAACATCTGCGTGCCAAACTGTCGATGGCAAACCGGTCGCCGACTGCTTGAATATCTCCTCAGCTGCGCGGAGGTCCTCTGCGATCAGTTCCTTGAGATGCACAACTGACAGACCGATTGGATCCGGCATGTGCTCGAAGGAGCGGGCCGCGACGCCGATCAGCCGCGCCTGAAAGGTTCGCGCGATGGCGGCTGCCGCGCGCGTGCGCGTGCGTCCTTCATCCGTTGGCTCCACGTGCACGAGCACGTTCTTGTACGGCATTTCTCCGCCTCCTATCTTTAAATTAATTCGAGGTCTGAACACGAACATTGACTTGTATCAAGACGTTCGTCACCGGTTGGTTGCGATTTGGATATACGCGCCGGGGTAGACACGCACCTGTCTTTGCAATCGGACTGTGGCGCTCGGCCTGAGTTGGCAAAGGTTGTCTCGCCTGGGCTAGAGTCCGCAGGCGCTGATCAGCCGCCTGAGGAAAGTTCGCATGGATTTGATTGAACAGCCGGCTAATCCGAACTCGCTTACCTCGATCGCGGACTATACACCGCTTGTGGGTGAGCAAGCGGTCGATCGCATCTTCAAGAAGGCTGGTCGGCTCCGCGACTTGCACATCGTGCATGTCAACTCGACATATTACGGCGGCGGCGTTGCCCAGTTGCTGTCGTCTTTGACACTGCTCATGAACGACGTGGGAATCCCGACCGGATGGCGTGTGATCCAGGGGCGCCCCGACTTCTTCACCATCACGAAGAAGATGCACAATGCGCTGCAAGGCGGTCCTATCAACCTCACGGAGCTCAAGCGTGACATCTACGAGCAGGTCGTATTCGAAAATGCCGTGCGTATGCATCTCGATCACGACATGGTCATCGTTCACGATCCCCAGCCGCTTCCGCTGATCAACTATTTTCGTAAGAAGTCGCCTTGGGTGTGGCGCTGTCACGTCGATCTATCGGACCCGAACAGCGAGATGTTGTCCTACCTGGCTAGTTTCATCGAGCGATATGACGCCGCCGTTCTGTCGCTTCCGGAGTATGCCCAAAGGCTCGGAATTCCACAGCGCTTCTTCATGCCGGCGATCGATCCCTTTTCCGCCACCAACAAGGAGCTGTCCGAAGCGGAGATCGACGAACGGCTGAGTCGCTACGAGATTCCGACGGATCTGCCTCTCGTCGTTCAAATCTCGCGGTTCGACAAATGGAAGGATCCGCGAGGCGTTATCGATGCTTTTCGCCTGGCCAGGAAGGAAATCGACGCGACGCTCGTCCTTGCGGGCAACATCGCGACCGACGACCCGGAGGGGCAGGAGACATTCTCCTCATTGTGCAGCTGCGCCGATGAGCGAATTCGGATTTTATCCGTGCAAGACTCGGCGCTTGTAAATGCATTGCAGCGGCGTGCCGCCGTCGTGGTGCAGAAGTCGATCCGGGAGGGCTTTGGTCTGACGGTCACAGAGGCGATGTGGAAGGGCACGCCGGTGGTCGGAGGCAAAGTCGGCGGTATTCGCCACCAGATCGAGGATGGCGTCAGCGGATATCTGGTCGAGAACGTTGAACAAACCGCCGCACGGATTGTTCAGCTTGTGAAAGACGCGGACCTCAGACGCCGCCTGGGTGCAAAGGCGAAAGAAGTGGTTCGTGAGCGATTCTTGATGACGCGATTACTTGAGGATTGGCTCGATCTGATCGGCTCGTTCGAGCCGCGCTTCTTGTTAAGAGGTGAACACCGTTCGGGAGACTGACATGCCTGGCGACAACGAAATTCTATGGTTCGAGAAGATCAGACGAGGGGACGTTCCCCGTGTCGGCGGCAAGAATGCTTCGCTTGGAGAAATGGTCGGCTGTCTGGGTGATGCCGGTGTGAAAGTGCCGTTTGGTTTTGCGACGACGGCACAGGCCTATTGGCGCTTCGTCGAGGACAATCATCTCAAGGAGAAGATTGCGGCCGCCCTGGCGGATTTCATTGGCGGCAAGACAACCCTTGCGGAAGCAGGCGATCTCATTCGCCGCTTGTTCTTGCGCGGCGAATGGCCGAAGCAAACGGCTGAGGCGATAAAGGCGGCTTATGCGGAGCTCTGTCGGCGTGCCTCGAAGGCCGATGCTGATGTCGCCGTGCGATCCAGCGCGACGGCAGAGGACTTGCCTGACGCCAGCTTCGCCGGCCAACAGGAGACCTATCTCAACATTCGAGGCGAGCGGGCACTGCTCGACGCGTGCCGGCGATGCTACGCGTCACTCTTCACGGACCGTGCGATCAGCTACCGCATCGCGAAAGGCTTCGATCATCTGAAAGTGGCGCTCTCAATCGGCGTTCAGAAGATGGTCCGATCCGATCTTGCCGGTGCGGGCGTGATGTTCTCGATCGACACGGAGACCGGATTCGACAAAATCGTTTTGATCAATGCGGCGTGGGGGCTCGGTGAGAATGTCGTTCAAGGAGCGGTCGATCCTGATGAATATCAGACGTTCAAGCCGTTCTTAGCGAACCAGGGGCTGAAACCGATCATCGAGAAGAAGCGAGGCGACAAGGCCCGTAAGATGATCTACGCCGAGGGTGCCTCGGCTCCAACGCATAATGTTCCGACATCCAAGGCGGAACGCGCCGCCTTTGTGCTCTACGATCAGGAGATTCTGCTTCTGTCGCGATGGGCCAACACGATCGAATCCCATTATGGGCAGCCGATGGACATGGAGTGGGCTAAAGACGGCGAAAGCGGTGAGCTTTTCATCGTTCAAGCACGGCCCGAGACGGTGCAATCACGGCGGGAGGCCAGCGCGCTCAAGACATATCGCATCAAAAGTAAGGGTCGAAGAATCGCCTCCGGCTTGAGCATCGGCGATGCCGCGGTGACAGGCAAAGTCTGTGTGCTCGAGAGTGCGCGAGACATCGCGCATTTCGTCGACGGCGCGGTGCTGGTGACCGAGAATACGGATCCTGACTGGGTTCCGATCATGAAACGCGCAGCGGCCATCGTGACCGACCACGGCGGCCGGACGTCGCATGCGGCGATCGTAAGCCGTGAGCTCGGCGTGCCGGCCGTTGTCGGGACGGGCAATGCGACGCAGGTCTTGCACGACGAGCAGCTCATTACCGTTTCGTGCGCGGAAGGCGACGAGGGCTTCATCTACGAGGGTGCTGCCGACATCGAGGTCAATGAAGTCGAGCTTGGGCGGATTCCTGCAACGCACACCAAGGTCATGTTGAATTTCGCGAATCCGGCGGCTGCGTTCCGCTGGTGGCGTTTGCCGGCCGACGGGATCGGTCTCGCGCGTATGGAGTTCGTGATCAACAACAACATCAAGATCCATCCGATGGCGCTCGTCCACTACGACAAACTCAAGGACGAGGATGCGAAGCGCGCGATCGACGAGCTCACGCTCGGCTACGAGGACAGGACGGCCTATTTCGTCGATCGCCTTGCGCGTGCGCTTAGCCGTATTGCAGCGGCGCGGCACCCGATGCCGGTGATCGTACGGACGAGCGACTTCAAGACCAATGAGTACGCAAATCTGATCGGAGGCCGGGAGTTCGAGCCGAAGGAAGAAAATCCGATGCTCGGATTCCGTGGCGCGAGCCGATATTATTCACCGCGTTATCGAGACGGATTTGCACTCGAATGCAAGGCTCTTCGCCGGGTGCGCCAGGAGATGGGCTTCAAGAACGTCATCGTGATGATACCGTTTTGCCGTTCGACGACCGAGGCCGATCGCGTGCTCGAAGTGATGGCTGCAAACGGCCTCGCCCGCGGGCAGGATGGGCTTGAAGTCTATGTGATGTGCGAGATCCCGGCGAACGTGATCCTGGCTGAAGCATTCGCCAAGCGCTTCGACGGCTTCTCGATCGGAAGTAACGATCTGACGCAACTGACATTGGGCGTCGATCGCGACTCCGAAGAATTGGCGGACCTCTTCAACGAGCAGGACGACGCGGTGAAGTGGATGATACGCACGGTAATCGAGAAAGCACATAAGGCTGGCGCCAAAGTGGGACTTTGCGGTCAAGCGCCTAGTAACGATCCAACCTTTGCGGATTTTTTGGTGGCGTGCGGCATCGATTCGATGTCCGTCAGTCCGGACAGCTTTGTGAACGTCAAGAATCGCGTTGCCGCCGCCGAGGCACCTGCACTGGCGCGCGTCAAGTCATGAGCGAATTGAGGCGCGACCGCGTAACGGGCGATTGGACAATTATCGCTCCCGAGCGCGGCCACCGCCCTCATCGGGAACGCAGAGCGCACGACGGTGTCGTGCAAGTTCCGGCGTTCGATCCCTCGTGCCCGTTCTGTCCGGGAAATGAAAGTTCGCTGCCGGGGATCATCTCGGAGACGCGTTCCGCCGGGGTGCCGGGATGGAGCGCGCGCGTCGTTCCCAACAAGTATCCAGTGCTCACTCCCGAAGACGCCGGCAAATCGACAAGCTCGATCGTTCCTGGATTCGGTTATCACGAAGTCATCATCGAGACGCATCGGCATGACGGCGACTTGGCGGCGCTCGCGCTGGGCGAGGCGACCGATGTCGTCCGAACCTACGTGGGCCGGTATCTTGAGCTGAAATCGCGCCCTGGCGTTTCGTCCGTCGTTGTGTTTCGCAATCACGGACGTCGCGCCGGCGCTTCGTTGGTTCATCCGCATTCACAGATCATTGCTATGGGTCAGCCATCGCCTCGGCTCGCAGCGACAACCAGCTGGGCGCGTGACGTCTACTCCGATACGGGCCGATGCCCCACATGCATGGAAGTTGAAGCTGAACTGAGCCAACAGCTTCGGGTCGTGGAGGTTACGACATCGTTTGTTCTTTTGGTGCCGTTCGCCGCCGCGAGCCCTTACGAGCTGTGTATCGCTCCTCGGCGACATGCTGCCTCATTTGGGCAAATCGATGATGCGGAAATCGTCCAGTTGGCGGCGCTTCTGCAGCAAAGCCTGGGCCGGCTCAATGGCGTACTGGGCCGTCCCGAATACAGATTTGCGATCGAGTCCGGAGGGGATGATAAGCGTCACGCTGCCTACAATCATTGGCGACTGCGTATCGTTCCGCAGGTGACCATTGAAGGCGGGTTCGAACTAGGCTCGGGCCTGCCGATAAATCCGTCTTGTCCCGAGGACGATGCCTGCGCCCTTCGTGAGGTTTTGAACAAGGAGGGCGCATGAAGGTTGTCGTATTTGAAGCGGAACCGCGCGAAGCGAAGGCCTTCGACCGTCTGAAGGCCGAGGTCGAGTTCGTGTCGGGGCCACTGAACGCCGACAACGCCGCGCGCTTTGCCAACGCGGAGCTAATATCGACATTCATTTATTCAGCGCCGAACCGCTCGACGCTTGAGCAACTTCCGCGTCTGCGTTTTATCGCGACCCGTTCGACCGGCTACGATCACATCGATACGGCGTATTGCACCGAGCGCGGCATTACGGTCAGCAACGTGCCGAACTACGGTGAGAACACGGTTGCCGAGCACGTCTTCGCATTGCTGTTGGCGCTCAGTCATCGTCTTATTGAGGCCACGCAAAGGGCGCGCTCCGGCAGATTCTCGCCCGAGGGTCTGCAAGGTTTCGATCTTGCCGGAAAGACGCTGGGCGTTATCGGTACGGGTGCAATCGGTAGACACGTCGTTCGTATCGGAAAAGGCTTCGGAATGAACATTCTGGCGCACGACTTGTCGGTTGACGCTTCTTTTGCGCAGCAGGCCGGTTTCAAATACGTGCCGCTCGGCGACCTCCTGGCCCAATCGGACGTGGTGACGCTTCACGTACCGGCAATGTCCAGCACGCAGCACATGCTTTCGGACGAGACCTTCGCAGCGATGAAGGACGGCGTCGTCGTCATCAATACGGCTCGGGGTAGCCTGATCGATGCCCGCGCGCTTATCAAAGCTTTGCGTTCCGGCAAGGTGGCCGGTGCTGGTTTAGATGTCTTACCTGACGAGCCTCTCATTCGCGAGGAGGCGGAGCTCATCTGTTCCAGCTATTACAATCGGCAAGACCTTCGCGATCTGATCGCGGATCATGTTCTGTTGAGTCTGCCGAATGTCGTCATAACTCCTCACAGCGCGTTCAACACGCGTGAAGCGATCGACCGTATCGTGGATACGACGATCGAGAATATCGATGCCTTCATCGGCGGCTCGCCGCAGAATGTAGTCGGCCGACTTAGTGCCGAATCACCGGCGCCCTAAAGTCCGGCCCAGCGCGCGATCCAATAGGTGGCACCGGCGGCGATGTAGGCCATCGCAAAGAGATAGGCTGCCATGAAGGTTGTCCAACGCCACGAATTCATCTCGCGGCGCGCGACAGCCATAGTCGCCAGGCATTGCGGCGCAAAGACATACCAAGCCAGAAACGCCAGTGCCGTCGGCAGCGACCATGCCGTCTGCAGCGCATGTGCTAGCCCGGCGGTGTCGTTTCCACCGGATTGGACGGCGTAAACTGTTCCGAGCGCGCCGACCGCGACTTCACGAGCCGCAAGGCCCGGGACTAGCGCAATAGCGATCTCTAGGTTGAAGCCAATCGGTTTCAACAATGGCTCAAGCCAGCTTCCAAGCATGCCCGCATAGCTGTCGCGAATTCCGGCAGCTGAACTCGGATTGCTCGCCAAGAACCACAGTACTACCGATACGCCGAAGATGAACTTGCCGGCGCGCTTCAAGAACGCCCAAGCTCGCATCGCCAGGTTTATGAGAAAGTCCCGCGGGTCGGGCAGCTTGTAGGTCGGCATCTCCATCAACAGAGGCTGCGGCCGGCCGCGTGTCAGCGTGCGTTTGAGGATGGTCGCAACGACCAGAGCACTCACAATACCGGTGAGGTACAGGCCAAACATGACCAAGCCCTGCAGGTTGAACCAGCCCACGGCTGTCGGCGGGATGAAGGCCGCGATGATCAATGTGTAGACGGGAAGGCGCGCCGAGCAGGTCATCAACGGCGCAACCAGGATCGTCGTCAGACGGTCGTTCTCGTTCTCGATGGTTCGGGCCGACATCATGCCGGGAATCGCGCAAGCGAAACTCGACAGCAGCGGGATAAATGCGCGCCCGTTCAGTCCGACGCGCAACATCAGTTCGTCCATCATGAAGGCGGCACGGGCGAGATAGCCGGACGCTTCGAGCAGGAGGATAAAGGCAAAAAGAATGAGGATCTGCGGCAGGAAGACGATGACGCTGCCAACGCCTGCGATCACGCCGTCGACGAGAAGGCCTTTGAACCAACCGTCAGGCAAAACTTCGCCGATCCAGGCGCCCAGCGCACCAAACCCATTGTCGATCGCGTCCATTGGGGTTTGCGCCCAGGCGAACACCGCCTGAAACATCAAGAATAGCAAGACCGCCAGGATTATCGGTCCCAGAACCGGATTGAGGACGACGAGATCGATCGCGCGCGTGACCTTGTTCATCGCCGGTTCTTTGAGGATCACCTCCTTGGCGATCGCGCGGGCCTCGCGTTGCATCGAGCGCAAGCCTGCTACCGTGGCCACGCCTTCGCTTGGTCCCGCTCTTCTGCTGCTTTCGATCAATGCGTCCAGGCGTCCGAGCAACGCTGCGCGGCCGGCCTTTCGCGTGGCGCATGTTGCGACGACCGGTATGCCCAGACGTTCCTGAAGCTTGTCGATATCGATAACGACACCGTCGCGCTCGGCCAAGTCGATCATGTTGAGCGCGAGCAGCATCGGTCGGCCCAACGCCTTGAGCTGCAATGCGAGATGCAAATGCGTTCGCAGGTCAGCGGCGTCGACAAGAACCAGCAGCGCGTCAGGTGGTTTCTCCTTACCCTCGCGCCCCGAAATCACATCGACTGCAATCCGCTCGTCGAGGGAGCGTGCGGTCAGTCCGTAGATGCCTGGGAGGTCGATGAGCTCGACGGTGTGCGCGGCCGGCGTCAGCAATGCGCCGCTGCGCCGTTCCACCGTGACCCCAGCGTAGTTTGCGACCTTCGCCCGCCCGCCAGTGAGGCCGTTGAACAACGTCGACTTGCCGCTGTTGGGCGCGCCGACAAGTGCGAGACGGAATGCGTTCATGGCGTCAATTCAATTCGGATGGCGGCGGCCTCCGGTCCGCGCAACGCGATGATCGAGCGGTTCAAGCGCACGGCCAACGTCTTGGCGCCGAATGGTCCATGGGTCAGCATTTCGACTTCATCGCCCTCAGCGAATCCGACTTCGCGAAGCTTTGCCTCGAGTTCCTCGGTGCCGGCTTCAAAGCCGGCCACGTAGGCGGTTTGGCCCGCAGGTAACTCAATCAGCTTCATGCCTAGAACCTGTTGCAACTCATTTGCAATATCAATGCGACACTGAGGTATCGCCTTGTAGCAGGTCGCTGCGGTTTGCCGGAACTCGGGTGAATTCGGCGGGCAGGGCCGTTCGACGCTTCCGGCGGAGCCGAGAGGCGCGGGTGGTGCGCGATGTTGGACTCGCGGATAGTGCGTTCGCGCAATTTGAGGGCTGCTCCCATGATCGATCCGAACGGTATCGCCCATATTCAGCTGAGCGTTCGCAATGTCGAACGGAGCAAACCGTTCTACTACATGCTGCTGCATGAAACCTTCGGCATGACGGTGCAGTACGACGCCCCGGAGGTCTTCTACTGCATCGGGGGGCGTACCGGCGTCATGATCACACGCGCGGCGGAACAGAATCGCGATCATACATTTGATCAAACAAGAGTCGGCTTACACCACTTTTGCTTTTGGTTGCGCTCGCGGGACGACATCGACGAGCTTCATCGCGCACTCGTCAAGTTCGGCGCCAAGATTGTGCACGCACCGGAAAACGGCGCTTGGGCTCCCGGCTATTATTCTGTGTTATTCGAAGATCCCGACGGGATCCGGATCGAGGCGAACTTCGTGCCCGGGCGCGGCAATCTCGACGTAATCAAAGACAAACCGCTCTCACGGCCGTCTTAGCCGCGGGTCTGCTCAAACCGTTCGCCAGGCGCTTGCTGTGTCGTAATAGAAGCGCTCTTCGATGATGCGGTCGCCCTTCCACTTCTGAAATGCGACTTCGACCAAGCGGCGCGTGACGCCGTCCGGCGCCGTGGCATCGAAGGTCCAGTTGATGGCGACGTTATCGCCGTCAATCGCGAACGGCGGATCGGCGTGCGTATGCATCCGCTTCAAGCGCTTCAGCGTCTTCGCCTCTTGCTCCATGAGAAGCGCTCGGCCGCGGCGAGGTTCCTGCAGGTTCTCCTGCATGGAGGCGTCTTCGTGGTAGTAGTCGGCAATCGCTTGTACGTGTTCTCCGCCGACAACTGCGGCGATGAATGCTTCGACGCGCTTGCGGTCCGGCATTTCCAAAGACTCTTATGGAGACGGCGCGCGCGCCTCGGTTTTGGTGGGCGCGCTCATCTGCAAAGGCGGCATGTAAAGCAGCAGCGACGAGGCGACGAATATCGACGAATAGGTGCCCGAGAGGATGCCCCAAAGGATCGTCACCGCGAAACCGAAGAGCGTGTGACCGCCCCAAAGAGCGAGCGGTATCAGCGCGAGCGCCACGGTCGTGCTCGTCTTGACGGTGCGCGCCAGGGTTTGGTTGGTCGACATGTTGATCAATTCGCCAAGCGGCGTCTTCCTGAACTTGCGCCGATTTTCGCGAATACGGTCGAAGATGATGACTGTTTCGTTGATCGAATAGCCGGCAAGCGTGAGGAGCGCGGCGATCGAAGTCAGATTGAAATCCAGGCGGGCGACAGAATAGAGGCCGACCGCCATTAGGACGTCATGACCGTTCGAAAGCAGGGCCGAAATTCCGAACTGCCACTCGAAGCGAAAGGCGACGTAGATCGCAATCATCAAGACTGCGAGAACGGCGGCAAATACGCCTGTGTTGAACAATTCGCCCGAAACCTTGGGGCCGACCGCTTCTGTGCGCAAAACCTTGTAGGACGAGCCGAGCGCGGCGGTGATCTTTTGCGCGGCGACCTGCTCTTGATTGGTTAGCTTCTCTGACGGCTGTACGCGGATCAGGGCTTCCGTTTGTTTGCCGCTCGCATCGGCCAATGTCTGCAATTCGACGTGGCCGAATCCGAGGTTCGTTATCTTGGTGCGGAGCGATTCAAGTTCGTTGGTGTCGATTTCTTTGGAGTTCTGCACCTCCATCAGCACGCCGCCGGTGAAGTCGATCCCGAAATTCAAGCCCTGAAACCAAAGCGAGGTCAGCGCGACAACTAGCAGAAGACCGTCGACGGTGAACGCGATCCAGCGGCGCCCGACGAAATCGAAATGAGGGTTCTCAAAGGCCCAATTGAAGCGCGCCATGCAGTGTCCGTCGTGTTCTCGTTACAGGCTTGGAAAGTGGCGGATATGAGCGCAAGCGACCGCCGCATACAATGCCTAATTGCCACGTTAACTTGTGGCGAAATCTCGCCGATTCAACTGCGAACGCGTGGCACCTGGGCTACGGTACGTCCTTCATCTTCAACGAGCCGTCGGGCTCGAGCGGCCAATGTGGATTGAACGCCACTTCCCAAGGATGGCCGTCGAGATCGGCGAAATAGCCTGAGTAACCGCCCCAGAAGACATCTTGCGCCGGCTTCAGGATCGTCGCGCCGGCGGCTTTCGCTTCGGCGAGAACGCGATCGACTTCAGCTTTGTCGCGGCCGTTGTAGGCAAGCGCAGTGCCACCGAACTTGGCGTTGGGTGCGTCGTCGGGAAGCATGGCATCTTCGGCCAGCTCGCGGCGCGGATAGAGGCCAAGCACGCTGCCGTGGAGCTGGAAGAAGACAATGCTTCCGCCACCAGCTTCGCGCGCCGTCCAGCCGAGCGCTTCGTAGAATTTGCGTGAGCGTGCCAAGTCTCGCACGCCAAGCGTGATCATGGTCAGCCGTTGATCCATTGGAGCCTCTGAGATCGTCTCATAGAACAAAATAGGAACTCGGCTTGATCGTCAAGCGGTGTGGGTAGGGCGCGATTTCCAATTGCCTCAACTTCCGCGGGGCTACTACGTTGGGCCATTCGGAAACGCTCAGAAAAAACTTTTTAAGGCTCAACACCCATGACCGAGAACCGCCGGCTGCTGCTCGTCGCAGCGGCAGTGTTCATTGTTTTCGCCATTCCTGTGGTCGGCTATCTGCTCAGCGGCAAAGGCCCGACGGTGCCGCGTGATGTGATGGAAGCAGCCGGCATGCCGCCGCAATCCAGTGGTGTTGGTACGGGTCCGCGCCAGGTGAACCAGGCACGGCTTTTTCACGCGACTGAGGTGGATGGTGCGCGGATCGTGGCGGCCGACTCTGAGCCCGGCAATTGGCTAGCGCACGGACGAACCTATAGCGGCCAGCGCTACTCACCTCTCGACAAGATCAATGCGGGCAACGTGAAAGATCTGGGGCTTGCGTGGTCCTACGATACCGACACCGTGCGCGGACTCGAGTCGACGCCGATCGTCGTGGATGGCGTTATGTTCGCGACGGGTTCGTGGAGCGTCGTGTATGCGCTCGACGCCAAGACCGGCGAAGAACTCTGGAAATACGATCCGGAAGTTCCCGGCGAATGGGGCCGCAAGCCCTGCTGCGACGTCGTCAATCGAGGCGTTGCAGTGTGGAAAGGCCGCGTCTACGTCGGAACGCTCGACGGACGCCTGGTCGCGCTCGATGCGAAGACTGGCAAGCCCGTCTGGGACATCAACACCATCGATAGAACGAAGCCCTACTCGATCACCGGCGCGCCGATCGTCGTCAAAGGTAAAGTGATCATCGGAAATGGCGGCGCTGAGTATGGGGTTCGCGGCTACGTCACCGCGTACGACGCCGATACGGGACGGCAGCTGTGGCGCTTCTATACGGTGCCCGGCGATCCGCGCGCACCCGTCGAAAATCCGGAGCTCAAGGAGGCGATGGCGACATGGAAGGACGATCCGCGCGCGCCATACCGCTATTGGGAAGTGGGTGGGGGCGGAACCGTCTGGGATTCCTTCTCCTATGACCCCGATCTCGATCTCATCTACTTCGGTACGGGCAATGCGACGGCATGGAACAGAGCCGTGCGATCGCCTGGCGGCGGCGACAACCTGTTCACCGCGTCGATCATGGCGGTCAAAGCCGACACCGGCGAGGTGGCGTGGCACTTCCAAACGACGGCGAGCGACAACTGGGATTTCGATGCCGATCAAGATCTGACGCTGGCCGACGTTGAGGTGAACGGCCAGCCGCGGAAGGTGGTGATCCAGGCCAACAAGAACGGCTTCTTGTACGTCCTTGACCGTCAAACGGGCGAGTTCTTGTCAGGGACCGCCTTCGTGCCGGTCAATTGGGCATCCGGACTCGACGCAAAGGGGCGCGCCATCGAAAACTCGAGCGCGCTCTATGCGAACAGGCTCGCTCTCGTCATGCCGGCGCCCGCGGGCGGTCACAACTGGCAGCCGGTCTCATACAATCCTGACACCAAGATCCTCTACATCCCCGCCCAGGACTCTGCCCAGCCGTTCGTCGGATCGCGCAGCACGGATATCAAGCTCGGCGGCTGGAATACCGGTGTCGACTTCGGTGCGATCGCAAAAGTGGCTGAGTCCGCCGCCGCCGCCGGCCAGGCTCCACCGCCGCGCGTGGGAGAGCTTCTTGCTTGGGACGTCGTCAACAAGAAGGAACTGTGGCGGGTCAAACATCCGACGTTCTGGAACGGTGGCACGTTGGTGACCGCAGGCAACGTGGTCTTCCAAGGCCTTGGCGACGGCACGTTCAACGCGTGGAGTGCCGACAAGGGCGACAAGCTGTGGAGCTTCAACGCTCACACCGGCATCATTGCGCCGCCGATGACTTATACGGTGGACGGCGAGCAATACGTGGTCGTTTCGGCCGGGTGGGGCGGCGCCCAGGTGTCGTTCGGGCCCGACCCGGCGGCGCCGATTTCGCAATACGGCAATAACGGAAAGATCTTAGCCTTCAAGATCGGCGCCAACACGCCGTTCAATCTGCCGAAGATCGAGCCGCCGGCGATGGTGCAGCCGCCAGCCGACACCGCGTCGGCGGACCTGATTGCGCACGGTAATCAAGTGTTCCATCGCAACTGCGCGGTCTGTCACGGCTTCTTGACGATGAGCGGTGGCGTGCTGCCCGATCTCAAGGCATCGGCGCCGGAGATTCTGTCGCGCTACAAGGAGATCGTGCTGGGCGGCGAGCTCAAGGATCGCGGCATGGCATCGTTTGCTGATTTGCTGAAGCCGGAGGATGTCGACGCAATACACGCTTATATCGTCCACATGGCGAATATCGTGTACCGGCAGATCAATCACCTGCCCGAACCGGCGCCGGCCAAACCTGCGAAGCCGGCAAAGCCCAGACGACACGGACGCTGAGACCATAGAATATTGGTCCGCCACGCGGCGCTTGCCGCGTGGTGCTGTGTGCGTTACCAACGCGGCCCTCGACGCATAGCGTAGGGGCAATTGGCGTTTTTGCGAAAGCATTCGACGATGGCGAGCGAGAAGAGCAACCGGCCGGAAGCGCACATTCCGCGCGGCTTCCGCGATCGCATGGGCGCGGAACTCGCCGCCGAACGGCGCATGCTCGACGCCATTCGTTCGGTTTACGAGGCGTACGGCTTCGATGCGCTCGAAACGTCGGCGCTGGAATACGCGGACGCGCTCGGCAAGTTCTTGCCGGACCAGGACAGGCCGAACGAGGGCGTGTTTGCACTGCGCGACGATGACGAGCAGTGGCTGGCGATGCGCTACGATCTGACGGCGCCGCTGGCACGCTTCGTGGCCGAGAATTTCGACGTTCTGCCCAAGCCGTTTCGCCGCTATCAAGTCGGTCAGGTGTTTCGCAACGAGAAACCGGGGCCTGGGCGCTATCGCGAGTTCACCCAGTTCGATGCGGATACGGTGGGGACCGCGAGCGTCTTTGCCGACGCCGAAGGTTACATGATGCTATGCGACGCCTTCGACAAGCTCGGACTTGCCGGTCAGTACGTCGTGAAGGTGAACAACCGCAAAGTTCTCAACGGCGTGCTGGAGTCGATCGGTCTGGCCAAAGGGGGCGATGCGCAACGCGGCGCCGTGCTGCGCGCTATCGACAAGCTCGATCGTCTCGGGCCGCAGGGTGTGATGCAGTTGCTCGGCGCCGGGCGCAAGGACGAGTCCGGTGACTTCACAAAAGGTGCCGGGCTCAGCGAGGGCGCGATCGCTCGTGTCATGGCTTTCACCGCGGTCAGTGCAACTGAACGCGGGCAGGTCGTGAAGAATCTCGAGACCCTCGTTGGAGACAGCGAAGAGGGCCAAAAGGGCATCGCGGAGCTACGAGAGATCGACGCGATTTTGCGGTCTGCCGGGTATGAAGACCAGCGCGTGCGGTTCGATCCGTCGATCGTACGCGGGCTCGCCTATTACACAGGGCCTGTCGTCGAAGCTGAGCTGATTGGCGAGGTAACCAATGAGGACGGGCAGGTCGTGCGCTTCGGCTCTGTTGCGAGCGGCGGGCGGTACGACGATCTCGTCACGCGTTTCAAGGGCGTCGAGGTGCCGGCGACCGGCGTCTCGATCGGCGTCAGCCGTTTGCTTGCGGCACTGATCGCGAAGGGATTGATCTCCGGCAGCGATGCGCAAGGGCCTGTCGTCGTGCTGGTCATGGACCGCGAGGCCATGGGCAGTTATCTCGCGATGGTCCGCGAGTTGCGCGCTGCCGGTGTGCGCGCCGAAATCTATACCGGCACCTCAGGCATGAAGGCACAGCTCAAATATGCTGACAAGCGGCGCAGTCCCGCTGCGATCATTGAAGGCGGTGACGAGCGCGCGAAGGGTGCGGTGACGATCAAGGACCTGGCTCTCGGCGCCGAGCACGCGAAGAACATCAAGGACCGCGAGCAATGGTCGAAGGGCGCCGACGCGCAGGTTACCGTCGCGCGCGCCGAGTTGGTGTCGGCGGTGAAGCAGATTCTGTCACGTCACTCGTCATGAACATCGCGCCGCCCTATGATGCCGCCACATTGGCGGCGCTTGATCAGCAGACCAATGCGCTGCTCGAAGTGTTTGCCGCGAGCGGCGCCGAGCGCGTCGAGCCGGCTATCGTGCAACCAGCGGACGTCTTCCTCGATCGGTTGGGCGAGGAGCTGCGCCGGCGAACTTATGTCTTTGCGGGCACCGACGGCTCGGAACTCTGCTTGCGGCCCGATCTCACGATACCGACCTGCCGTGCCTACCTCGCGCGCCATCCGCGTGCGGATCAGCCTGACAAGCTTTCCTATGCGGGCCCGGTATTTCGGGCCGATCGTCGGGCGCCCGACGCGCCGGACCAAACGTTGCAGGCCGGCGTCGAGAACATCGCCGCTACGAATGCCGCAGCCGCCGACGTCGAGACGCTGGTACTGACGCTCGATGCGCTGAAGCGCTCTGGCTTGGCCGATTGCGAGATTACGCTTGGCGATCTGTCCTTATTTGCGGCTCTTCTCGACGCGCTGAACGTGCCGCCGCATTGGGCGGCGCGCCTTAAGCGCAATGTCTGGCGCCCGTCCTTTACGGCTGAGCTGCTGAGGCGGCTAACCGGAGACGCAGGTCCGGCGAATGCGTTTCTTTCGCACATAGGGACGTTGTCGCCGGACGATGCGCGCGCGGTACTGCAGGATGCGTTGACACTCGGCGGTATCGAGCCGCTCGGCACGCGGACGATGGAAGAGATAGCGGCGCGGTTCTTGGAGCAGGCGGCCGACGCGTCTGCGGCACGGTTGCCTCGCGCGACGGCGAGTGCAATCAGCGCTTTCTTGAACGTCAAAGCGCCGGTGCCGCAGGCGATGGATGCAATCCGAAAACTTTCGAGAGTAGGCGGCGTTTCGATCGACACCACCTTAAGCGCGCTCGAGCGGCGGTTGTCGCTAATCGAACGGCAGGGCGTTGATCTTTCTCGCGCGACCTTCGCAGCTCAGTTCGGCCGCAACATGGAATTCTACACCGCCTTTGTGTTCGAGTTCCGTACGCGCGACAGCGATGAGCCTGTCGCCGGCGGCGGCCGCTACGACACGTTGCTGCAAGCGTTGGGTGCGCCGCGGCCCACGCCAGCGGTAGGCTGTGCGATCTTTGGCGAGCGTCTCTTGGCGGCGCGCCGTGCCCAAGGTGCCGCATGAGCGCACTCACCTTGGCGTTGCCATCAAAGGGACGTCTGCAAGAGCAGATGATCGGGTACCTTGCCGACGCCGGCCTGCACGTGAGGCAGACGGCAGGTGCGCGCGGCTACGCGGCAACACTCTCCGGTGTCGACGGCGTCAATCTCGTGCTCTTGTCGGCAAGTGAAATCGCTTCAGAATTAATCGCCGGGCGCGTGCATTTCGGTGTTACGGGCGAAGATTTGCTCGCAGAGGCGGGAGCGGGGACGGCGCGCGTCGAAACGATCGAGAGACTTGGTTTTGGCCGTGCCAATGTCGTCGTCGCGGTACCGCGCGCGTGGATCGACGTTGCGACCATGGCCGATCTCGACGACGTTGCCCACGACTTTCACGCGCGCCATCACCGGCGGCTGCGCGTCGCCACGAAATACCTCAACTTGGCACGTGATTTCTTCGGCAGTCACGGGATCGCCGATTATCGCGTCGTCGAAAGTCTTGGTGCGACCGAGGGCGCGCCTGCCGCGGGAACGGCCGAGGTCATCGTCGACATCACGACGACCGGAACGACGCTTGCGGCGAACCACCTAAAAGTTCTGGACGACGGTCTGATTCTTGAGAGCCAAGCGGTGTTGGCGGCAAGTTTTCGCGCGAATTGGACGAGTGCCACGAAGGAGGCCGCGCAGGGTTTGCTCGGGCGGATTTCGGCAAGGCAACTGGGCAAGACATCCTATGTCGTTCGCGCTCGGATTGATCGCCAAGCAGAGAAGGCAGTTGGGACGCTCGAAGGTTCGCTGGGCGTGCGCGTGCTGTCGCCTGGCGGCACTGGCGACGAAGTTTCGCTCCTGGTCCCGCGAGACAAGCTGAATGCGTTGGTCGCGGCCTTGCGCAGATTCGGTGTCGGTGGTGCGGTTTCGACGCTGTCGACGGACTACGTCTTTCTGCCTGATGATCCGCTCTTTGCCACGTTGGCAACGCGCCTACCAAGCTGATCCGAGCGAAATTGCCGGAACCGGCCCCGTTTTGCGAAGAGCTTACGGTCTCTAGAGAATAGCACTGGGGGAAGCCCGCCGGCGCGGCTCGCCTTCGTCAAAGTCGGCGGTTATGGTCGCTTATCGGTTGTTTAAGCGATTGCGGCGACGATTCCTCAGCTACGGACCCTAAGCTCCATGACTGCGACCGCCGAACTCGACGCGTTTCTGAGCGCAAATCCGGATATTGAGTTTGTCTACGTCATCCTGACTGATCCGGTCGGCGTTTCGCGCGGCAAGGGTTTGCGTCCGCATGAATTGAGGTCCGTGTTCGAAAATGGACGTGCGTTTCCTGCATCGATCTTTTCGCTGACGGTGCTTGGTGAAGACGTTGAGGAAGCCGGACTACTTTGGGATATCGGTGATCAGGACTGTTTCGCCTTTCCGATACCCGGAACGTTGAAGCGCTCACCGTGGCTTGAGAAATCTGCGCAACTCCTGCTTGGGTTTCGCGCCGATAGCGGGCCCGTGTCGGTTGCCGATCCGCGCCTGCGCCTTCAAACAATCTGCGACCGCATGAAGGGCGACGGGTTTCATCCCGTTCTTGCCGTCGAACTCGAATTCTATTTGCTCGACAAAGATGCTGCACGCGATGGGCGCATTGTGCCGGCAACCGCGCCCGGCGGACTCTACAACGATCAGCCCCACGTCTATTCGATTCAGGAGCTCGACGACTATGCGCCCTTCCTGCGCGATCTTTATGCGGCGTGTGATGAACAGAAGCTGCCTGCCGAGAGCGTGATCTCCGAGTATGCGCCCGGTCAGATGGAGATTACGCTGACGCATCGCGCCGATGCGCTCAACGCCGTCGACGAAGCCATTCAGTACAAGCACTTGGTCAAAGGCATCGCCGAAGAGCACGGCATGATCGCTTGCTTCATGGCGAAGCCATTTGCTGAAAGTGCTGGATCCGGCATGCATCTGCATGTCAGTTTGAATGACGCGAAAGGCAACAATCATTTCGCCAGCGACGATCCCGCAGGGAACGCGCTGTTACGCCACGCGGTCGGGGGGATGGCGCGCACGATCGACGATGCGATGGCAATCTTCGCACCGAATGCGAATTCGTACCGCCGTTTCCGCCGCAAGACCTATGCGCCCGTTGCACCGACGTGGGGCGTGAACAATCGGACGGTTTCGTTTCGCGTCCCGGCTGGGCCTCCGCAGACCCGCCATGTCGAGCATCGGATTTGCGGCGCCGATGCGAATCCCTATCTCGCGTCTGCCGCCGTGCTCGCCGGTATGCACCATGGCATCAAGAACCAGATCGATCCCGGGCCGCCGGTGACCGGTAACGGCTACGACCGCAACGTCGACGCGCTGACCATCAATTGGTTCGACGCGCTCGATGCCTTCGAAGCGTCGACCTTCGTGCGCGACTACTTCGGGCCTGGCTTCGTGCGTGTCTTCTCGGCGATCAAACGCGCAGAGTGCGACCGGTTCTTCGCGCAGGTGACCGACTTGGACTATCGCTGGAGTCTGCGCACCGCCTAGGTTGGTCGCGCCGTCAGGCGCTCGAGTAGCCGCGGCGCAAATCGATTGATCAGATACGGCAGCCTGGCTTCGTTGCCAGGAAGAATGAATGCGGGGCCTTTGGGCAGCGCGCGGATAAGGGCGTCGGCAACGGCTTCGGGTTTCAATACGCCGCCCTTGAGCTCAGCCTTTAGAACGTCGGCTGGCTTGATCTTGTTCTCGGTCGCGAAGCCCGGCGTGTCGATCGACGGCGGACAGAGCACTGAGATGCGCATCGGCGACTTGGCGTATTCGGAGCGCAGTGAGGTCACGAGGCCGACGACAGCGTGTTTGCTCGCGGCGTAGGCGCTGTAGCCGAACATTCCGAAGAGGCCGAGAACGGAGGCCGTCGTCACCAGCCGCGTCGGCGCGGATTGTCCGGTCAGATGCGGGATGGCTGCCTTGAACACATTCACTGTGCCGATCAGGTGGCGGCGGAATTGATCTTCGAACACTTCGACATCTAGATCGGCGAAATAACCCGGATGCGCCGCGCCCGCGCAATTGACGACAATACCGGCTGGTCCGAGGGTGGCGACGCACGCGTCGAACGCGCGGTGCACATCCGCAGGTGACGTGACGTCGGCAGGCGTGGCCAGGATCTTGCCGTCGAGGGGCCGCAATGTAGCCTCCGCGCGCGTAAGCTTCTCATTGGATCGAGAAATGATGCCGATGCCAGCGACGCTCGGCGCCAGCGCCTTTGCTACCGAGAGGCCAGTTCCCTCAGAGGCGCCGAAGATGATCGCGGCGCGGCTCGAAAATTGCGACAATCCCGACATATCCGCATGATGACTTGATGGCCCCCTAAACGCTAGTGTTTGCTAGCGGTTTGCGTCAGGACACTCCAATGCGCTGTTTGCTCGCCTCTGCCGGATTGCTTCTCTTCACCGCCTCCGTTGCGTCTGCTGAAGTGCCCGCGCCGCGGATCAGCAGTGTCACGGACATGGCGCAGCTCGAGACGCCGCTCCCCACGCCCTACGACAGCAGGGTGGACGCCGATGCTGCGGTGGCAGCGACAATCGCGCGAGCAAAGGCGAGCGGTAAGCGCGTGCTGATCGATCTCGGCGGGAACTGGTGCACTGACTGCCGCATCTTGGCGGCGGTGATGGAGCTGCCTGAACTCAAGGCGTTTGTCGCCGAACACTACGAAGTGGTTGAGATCGACGTCGGACGCATGAACAAAAACATGCAAATTCCGGCGCGCTACGGCGTGACGAAACTCGAAGGCGTGCCGACGGTCTTGATCGTCGAACCCGATGGTAAGTTGATCAACGCCACGAACGCCGCGGACCTTGCCGACGCGCGCTCAATGAACCCGCAAGGCATCGCCAACTGGCTGGCGCGCTGGGCGAAATAGAACCGTTGCGTCCGCGCCACGGCGTATGAAAGACGAATCAGTGTTTACTGGTCGTTGGTGATTCGCGTCTATCGATCAAGGCGTTGAAACTCGACTTGACCGGAGTAGCCGATGAATACGAAAGCCACCCTTCTTGCCGCCGCGGCAGCGATTTCCCTCGGCGCGAGCGCGAACGCCGCCTCAAATGGTTGGTATGCCGGTCTCGAGGGCGGCGGGGCTTGGCTCGACGATCTCGGAGGCCGAGAGACTTGCACGGCCTGTTTGCCGACGCGGTTCCATTTCGACATTTCGACAGATGCTGGTTGGGCGATCCTGGGAACGGTCGGCTACGAATGGGATCAATGGCGTCTCGAAGGCGAGATTGGCTACCGCAGGAACGACATGAATCACATTTCGTTTCGAACAATCGGTTCTTCGACTTCGCCGCTCGGCGATCTCGGGCAATTCACGTTGATGGCGAACATGCTTTATGACGTGCCGCTCGGCGACCGATTCTCGCTGGCGCTTGGAGCCGGTGTCGGGTTCGATCGCATCAGCTTCGATTGGCCGATATTTGGTGCGAATGGTTGGAGTGACGACGAATGGAAATTCGCTTGGCAGGGAATCGCTGGCTTGAACTACTCGCTCGGGCCCAATTGCGATATCTTCGTCAATTATCGCTATCTCAGCGCGGACGGCCCTGATTTCAGGAAGACGACCGCGATCTTCTATGCACTCCACTTCGACGACATCAACACGCATACGGCTTCGGCCGGTTTGCGCTGGCACTTCGGCACCTAGGCAATTACGCCGCGAGCCATCACGAATTGCATCCGTTCGAGCGTGCGAACGTCGTCGAGCGGATTGCCGTCGACGGCGATGAGGTCCGCAGACTTGCCTGCCGTGATGGTCCCGACCTCGTCGGCGATGTCGAGGAGGTGTGATGCAGTGACCGTTGCCGCCTTGACCGCGGCCGCCGGCTTCATGCCGCATTCCACCATATAGGCAAACTCTCTCGCGTTCTGGCCGTGCGGGCCAACACCCATGTCGGTGCCGAACGCGATTTTGACCCCGGCCGCATGGCTGCGCGACAGCGCCTCTTTTATCTTCGTGCCCACCATGAGCGCCTTTTCCGCTTGCGCCGGCGTCATGTCGGCCGACGACCTCGCGAATTCAAGCGCCGTCATGCCGGCGATGACCGTGGGCACGTGATAGGCCTTGCGGTCGAGGAAGAGACGGATCGACTCATCGTCAAGGAAGCTGCCGTGCTCGATCGAATCGACACCGTTGCGCAGCGCGGCGTTTATGCCGGCCGCGCCGTGAGCATGGGCGGCGACGCGCCGGCCGAGCCCATGCGCCGTTTCGATGATTGTGCGAATTTCATCGTCGGTAAACTGCTGATCGATGCCCGCCTTAATATTCGATAGTACACCACCGGTAGCGACGAACTTGATCGCGTCCGCGCCGAACGAGACTTGGCGCCGAACGGCGCGGCGGCAATCGTCAACGCCGTCGCACGTGCCCGAATGCGATTGGACGCATGCGCAGACGTCCTGGCGGTAACCGTAGGTTTGGCCATGGCCGCCAGTCGGCGAGATGATCGTGCCGACGCAAAGAATGCGCGGGCCGGGCACCTTGCCTTCCGCAATCGCGGAGCGAAGCGCGAACACGGTGTCCGGATGCCCGAGGGCGCCGACATCGCGCACGGTGGTGAAGCCTGCCTTGAGCGTGAGTTTTGCGTGATAGGCGCCGTTGAGCCCGATCTTGACGTCGGAATCTTCGACGACGCGCAAGCGATAGCCGGGGCCGAATTGACCCGTCAGGTGCACGTGACAATCGATGAGGCCTGGTAGGACGAACTTGTCCTTAAGATCGACGAGCTGAGCATCCGGCGGCGGGTCAATGAATCCGGAGGAAATGGCGGCGATCTTTCCGCCTTTGACGTGAACGCTGCAGCGTTCTTTCGGCGCCAGTTCAGGGTCGGCTAGCAGCTTGCCGGCGTGAATGACGACCGAGGCTTCAGTAGCCATCGTTTTTCCTCGAGTGAAACCATCGTTTGTGAGGGCGCATCCTATCGGCTGGCGCCTCGAAGGCAACGAGCACGATTGCCCGCGCTGCGCCCTGGACGCGGTGGATAGGACAAACGGCGGCTCAAGCGGGCCGCCGTTTGTTTTCTAATGCGCCAAGTTGCCGATCTTGATCTCCTGAGAACCGATCGGTAGCTCGACCAAGGTGCCATCGTGGGAGATCAACCAACCATTGGGGCGAACCTCAGGAACGCCTCGCGTCAACATGGCTTCAGCGACCATGTTCTGGATTGGCGGCGTGAAGTGGTAGAAGACCAGCAGCTTCACGTTCGCTTCGTTGGCGATCTTCGCTGCGTCGACCGGTGACGAATGGTAGCTCTGGATATCGTGCAGGATGTGCGTCAGGCGCGTGTTGCCCGCCTCGTTCGCGATCGCTTGAAGTTTCCGCACCATTTCTTGGCCTTGGGCCTCGTGGAACAGGACGTCGGCATCCTTCGCCGCCTTGGCTAACGGCTCATGTGGTGCCGTGTCGCCCGAGATCACGACTGAACGGCCCTTGTAGTCGAAGCGATAGCCATACGCCGGTTCGACCGGTGCGTGGTTCACTTCGATGGCAGTGACCTTGAGCGTGCCGTCGTCATAGGCGACGGCCGTGCGGTCGCGTGCCGGTGTCGGCTCGCCTTGGAGGACGACCGGATGGGCGATCATTTTCCAGGTCTCCGGCGACATCAGCTCGGCACCGTGATGCGCAGTTCGGTATGTTTGGTCGAGCGCGTAGGCTTCCGAAAAACCGGCGACGACTCGTTCGACGCCGGGCGGGCCGTAGACGTCGAGCGGTGCTTTGCGGCCGAGCGCCCAGGAATTCATGTTGAACTCGCCGAGATCGCCGATGTGGTCGGAATGGAAATGAGTGAAGAACACACCGCCGATGTTCTGGATCGGAACGCCCCAAACGGCCAGATTGCCGTAGGACTGCGGTCCCGTGTCGACGATATAGATCTTGCCGCCGGCGATCACGCCGATGCAGGCCTTGGCGCGGTGAGGATCGGGCATCGGCGAGGACGAACCACAGACGAAAGCCCGTAGCGCGTCATCCTTCAAGATAGCCGAGCGGTCGCGCAGCATCAGTGCGCGTGCCATACGATCGAAGAGCGCATCTTGCACCGCAGGAACGCGCAGGACCACATAGGCCCCGGCTCCGCCAAGGACGGCCACAATCACCAAAGCGATCAGGCCCCACTTCAACCAACGGTTCATTGCGTTCCCTCCCGGCGATTCATCAGCTTTAGGTCGCATAGGACTGGGGCAGGCGGCAATCTGCCCGTCTCAGACCCATTGCCGCGCTTACGCGTTATGCAGCTGTTCCCAGGAGACCAAAATGATGAAATCGCTCTGTTTTATTGCCCTGGCGGTTGTGCTGGGCGGCTGCGCCTATTCACCAACACCGGGACCCTCGCTACCGGCGGTGCCAGGCGGCTACACAGTCAACGACAACGGCTACCAGGCCTATTACTCGACCAAGGCCTACCCGAATCCCGACTGCAAGAATGGCTTAACGTGGCGGTGCAGTGATCGCCTGGACTACGACGCCGCGTTTTGTGCGGGATGGGAAACGAGCGGTCGCTGCGGCGACAGCGCGGTAACGCGTGAAGAGTCGAAAGAGATTTCACCGGCACCGCCTGCTGGTCGCGAGTGGCTGTGGTAAGGGCCTGTGCATCGTTCGATGCACAGGCCCTGTCTCTTTCAGGCGTTGCTCACTTCAGGCTTGGAGCGGCGGCGGACGCTTGTGTTGGAGCTGCGTCGACCGGAGCGCTTTCACCGAATTTAAACGACGCTTGCAGGAACGCGCCATAGCGGTCGGTCGAAAACTTCTCACCCTGGAACCAAGGTGTGAACGCGCCGCCTCCAAGCCCGACTTGGTCGTAGCCTTCGTGGGTCCACATCGTCCAATAGCGCCCACCGATACCGACGGAGAAGGCGTCGGTGAACATGTAGTCGAGCGAGCCCTCGAGTTGCACGCCTTCGCCCGTGCCCTTTTGATTGATGAAGGTTGTCGTCGTGCGCAGGAGGTGATTGTCGCGCCCGCCGCTCAGCTCCGACCAAGGCAGATATGCAATGTCGGTCTTGAGCTTGAGATTGTCGAAGAGACGTGTTTCGCCAGCAAAACCAACGCGCCAGGAATGCCAATAGACATTCTGCGTCCCGACGATGAAGAGGTCGGGAAATACCGGATCGCAAAGTCCCACAGCTCCTGCGATCTGGATGCAGCCACGGCTGTCGATGCGTTCGGCTAAGAAGTTGTAACCGAAGAACAGCCCAAGCTTGTAGTCGGGACCGGTGAGAACGTCGTAACCGAGATCGGCGGTGGCATAGGAGATGCGGCCGCTATCCTCGTGGCTGATCGTGTTCGAGTAGCCAACGCCGATGTTCCAATCTTCGTCGTTCATCTTCCCCTGCGGCAGCGCACCGACGCCGACGTTGCCCTTCAGGAAGAAATTCCAAGGCGTGTCGAGGCGTTCAAACAGCTCGCCCGTGTATCCCACCATGTTGTCGTAGGTGAGGCGCGAGATCAGGCTGCCTGACGGGGGCGGTACGCCATGATCCCACTGGAACTTGCCGAGGCTCGCCCAAGCGCGCGTCCCGAACTCGAATGACCAGCCCGCGGGCGCCGCGTGGAACGGAATACCCATGCCGTCCCAAGCCGCCAGCGGATCGGCGCCGATCTTATAGTTCAAGCCGACCTGCAGGAGTTGCATCTGCGTGTCGTAGCTCATCGCATGGCCATTGACGAAGCAGTTGCAATTATAATCGCCGGAGATTGGGCTGATCAGATCGTTCGACCCGAAGCCCATGTATTCGTATTCAAGTTTGACCGCGAGACCTTGTGTCAGCGCTTGTTCCGCGCCGAGGCCCAGGGTCCAACCAAGATCGAATTCCCGCGAATATACATTGGGTGAGCCGAGATTGTTCGTCGCAACGACGACGTCGTTCTGGATCCAGGCGAGACCACCTTTGCCGTAGAGCAGCGTGCGCCCGGAGGAGCCGAACAAGCGACCGATACGAGCGGTCACGGTTCCCATCGAGGTTGGGTCGCTTTCGCAATTCGCGGAGATGAAGGTGCCGGTGGAGGCCAGGCACGTGCGTGTGCCGTCTGACGAAGCGAAGCTTGCCTCGGCTTCGATGCCGAACACGAGCGTCGGCTCGGATGGTGATTGCCAATTGTAACCGGCTTGAATTCCCGCCAACGCGGAACTGATTGTTACGTCGTTGCCGAAGATCGGTGAGCCGGCTGAGTCGTCGATCGTCGAAAGGCCCCAGCCAGCACCCGTATGGAGGCCAACATAGAACCCGGCCCAGCGCCCGTCGTTGGTGGCGCCATTGTCAGCCCAGGCAAAGCTCTCGCCATCGTCCTTGGCGTCGTAGTGATACGCGGCTTGGAAGAATCCGCCCCAGCGATTGGTGTCATAACGGTCGCCGAGGAAGAAGATCGATGGACCGCCAGGGCCGCCGGCATCCATGTCGCCGGCGCCGTCACGCGTCCACCACGCCCAGTAGCGTCCGCCAAGTCCAAGCGAGAAGCGGTTCGAGACTTTGTAGTCGAGCGAACCTTCGAGTTGCACGCCTTCGCCAGAACCCGCTTGATCGATGAAGAATGAAAACGTGCGCAGCAAATGGTTGTCGCGGCCGGTGAATTCGGCATACGGCAGGTAAGCGAGGTTCGCATTGAAGGTGAGGTCGTTCGATAGACGCATCGAACCGTTGAAGCCGAGGCGCAGGGCATCCCAGCGCACGTTTTCCGTTCCAACAATGATGTTGTCGGGGAAGGCTGGCGAACAGCCGAGGTTCGGATCGGCAATCTGGATACAGCCAAAGCTGTCCCAACGCTCCTCGAAGTAGCTGAAGCCGGCGAACGCTCCGATCTTGAACGATTCTCCGGTCAAGAAGTTGTAGCCGAGGTCAACGTTTGCATAGCTGAGATGACCATCGCGGTCGTGGCTGATGGTGTTCGAATACGCATCCGAGCCGCCGAAATTCCAGTCTTCGTCGTTGTCTTCGCCGTCGACCACCGCTCCGATCCCGATCGTCGCTTTTGCGAAAATGTTCCAGGGCGTTTCGATGTTTTCAAACAGCTCGGCGGAATGTGCGGTGAGGCCGCGATAGGTGAGACGCGAGATCAGCGTGTCGTTCACGACAGAATTAGGAGGAAGCAATCCGACATCCCACTGGAACTTGCCGGACGAAGCCCAGTAGCGCATGCCACTCTCGAAGCTCCAGCCCGCCGGCACGCCGTGCATGCCGTCGTCGCCAAGCAACCCACCGCCCCAGCCGAGCGATGGATCTTCGCCAAGCTTGTAGTTGAGCCCAAGCTTCACGAGGCCGAACGTTTCGCGCACGCTCGTTGTCCTGCCCGACAGCGAGATCGGGATACCCGGAGCGACCGTGTCCGGTGTACGCATGCTGCCGTTGAAGTGCAGATAGTCGTATTCGGCTTTGAGCGACCAAGCTGGGGTTAGCGCTTGCTCAAGACCGATTCCAATTGTCCATCCGAAGTCGGTATCGCTCGAGGTCGTGGGCGGAAAGAAGTAAGGGGAGGATTCGTTGTTGGTGATCTTGATGTCGTTATGAACGAGCGCGCCGCCGGCTTTCAGATAGGTAAGCGTTCGCCCTTCTGCTCCCCAAGCATGACCTACGCGCGCGGTGAGAGTCGCGAAGAAGTCCTGACTTGAGCGGCAGTTCGCAGAGATGACGTTCGTGAAGACCGCGTTGCACGTGGTGGTGCCGTCCGTATCCGCGAAGTCTAGGTCACCTTCGATGCCGACAACCCAAACCGGGTTGGCAAAGGACTGAAAATTGTAGCCGGCCTCCAAGCCGCCGAAGAAGCCGTTGGTGTTTATTTCGCCATCGGAAATGTTGCCGCCGTAGGGATCGACAACTTTGGTTGTTCCCCAATCGCCGCCTCCTTGGACGCCGACATAGAAACCTTCCCATTTGTATGGCTCGTCCGCCGAAGCCATCGATGCGGCCGCAAGCCAAAAGCCTGCGGCTGCCGCTGCGAGCAGCCTGCGCATGTCCCCAAGTCCCCCTACCCGAGGCACACATTAGACAATCGGTGCTCTCCGCAAGAGTGGGCTGTGCGCAAAAGTTGTGGTTCGATGCATTCGTGCCACGCCGTCAAGTCAAGGCTGAAAGTTGCCGAACCACGCGCAAATGTTGTGGTCACGGGCCAGCGACAAGGATCGTTCCCGTACGAAAATCTCTGGCTCTAGTCTTGAATTGTTACCGCGGCGCCACGAGGGTTCAGGCTGCGGACGGGTGCAGAACTTGTCGCGAGAGGGCCGGGACCGAACGGCTGCCGGACTGCTCGCTCGTAGCGCCGCTACTCTTTTCCGGCGGCAGGATCACGGTGACAGTCGTGCCGGCGCCGAGCCTGCTTTCGATCGACAACTCACCCTGCATCAGCTTCATGAGCGCATTGCTGATGGCCAGGCCGAGGCCTACGCCGCTCGCCTTGCGCGACAGATTGCCTTCGACTTGAACAAACGGCTTTCCTACCGTCCGCAGCATTTCCGGGGCAATGCCAATGCCGGTGTCCTTGATGGCGATGCTAACCTTTTCTTGGGCGCGCGCGACCGTAACCTCGACAGCTCCGCCCTTGTCGGTGAATTTGATCGCGTTCCGAACGATATTCTGCAGCACGCGCTTGAGGCTGCGCGGATCGCAATCCGCAAGCGCGGGCGGCCCCGCCATCAAGCGCATCTCCACGCCTTTGGCCGTGGCTTCACCCTCGAGTTCGCGCAAAATGCTTTGCACTTCTTCGCGTGCATTTACGGTTTCGCTCGGTAGCTTCACGGTGCCGCCCTCGAGCTTGGCCATGTCGAGCACGTCGTTGAGGGTCGTGAGGAGGTAGGCGCCGGACTCGCGAATGTGCTTCATATATTCCACGTATTGCGGCGCGCCTAGCGGTCCGAAGACTTCTTGTTCGATCACCTGGGAGAAGCCGATGATGGCGTTGAGCGGCGTGCGCAATTCATGACTCATGGCGCCGAGAAAGGTCAGCTTGGCGCGGCCTTCCTCATCGGCGGTGACTGCGCGCACTTCTGCGGCGCGGAGTTCGGTCTCAAGTGCGCGCCATTGGCGAAGCAAAAGATATCCAATGACAGCGAGGGTGTAGACCGCGGCCGCGGCAAAGGACGCCACCATCGTCTCCGCGCTGCGCTGGTGTGCTGCGAAGAGCGCGAAGATCGTAATGGCGAACGCCGAGATCGCCAGCCAGATGCCCAACAGAACGTAGAGCGAATTTCTGCTTTGTGCCCCTTCGTCCATCGCCCGTTTGCCTTCAACGCTTTCCCTCGCGTTAAGACTGCAACGACAGGGCTTGAGAAACTGTGATGGGCGAGATGCTGCTTCCGCTCCTGCCATCAACGTCATTAAGCTTGGATTGACGGCGCGGCGGGGTGTGCCGCTTTGGTACGAAGGAAGGTCGATCCGATGGACATTCGCATTGAACAAGACGCGGATGAGAGAGTGCTCGGCGTTCTGTTCGAAGGGATGCGCGACTTCAACAAGCGCGCCGTTCCCGACCTTCAGTCTCGCAAGATCACAGTTGCGGTGCGAGATGAGTCCGGCGCCGTGCGCGGGGGCGCGATCGGGAGTCTCGCGGGCGACTCGATGTACGTCGAAGTTGTTTGGAACGACGACGAGGCGCGATCGACGGGTTTGGGTCGGCGGATAATGCTAATGTTGGAGGAGAAAGCCCGGAAGAGCGGCGCGTGCGAGGCGTGGCTCTATACAATGAGCTTTCAAGCCAAGCCGTTCTACGAGAAGCTTGGCTATACGCAGTTCGCCGAACTGCCTTGGCTCGGCGGCAAGCACAAGCGTCACTTCATGCGAAAAAAGTTGTAGGGTTCTACTTGCGCCCGCGACCCTGCAGCAGCTGCAGTACGCCAACCAGAAGGGACAATACCGCAATGATTAGGGCGACCATTTTCATGGAAGTCTTCATTCCTTGTCCCCGCCTGGTCAAAGGTGATGCTTTGGCTTCTTCGCCATGTCGTTCGTCCAAAACGACGAAGCCAACCTATGATAAGGTTGCGACGCCCGAGCATGAGAAATGATTCCACATTCGAACGCCGTTGTCGCCGGACGGATGACGGCGAAGCTCGATAAGCCGGTTGTTCTATTTCTTATCGGCATGCGCATCAACAAGTGGCGGACACTGCCGAAGTGGTTGTGGTTCATGAATACGATGCCGTCCATGTTGAAGGAGCTGGAGCAGCGATCCGACGGCGGATTGCTCTGGTATCGCACGTATTTGTCGTTTCCGAATATCGTCGTGCAGCAGTATTGGGAAGGCTTCGATAAGCTCATGGCGTATTCCCACGACAAGACGCAGAAGCACCAACCGGCGTGGCTGCGTTACATGCGCGAGCTGCAGAACGACGGTTCGGTCGGCATTTGGCACGAGACCTATCTCATTGAGCCCGGCAAGTTCGAATGCGTCTACGGCAACATGCCCCCGTTCGGCCTCGGCGCGGCGACAAGCATCGTAAAAGCTGAAGGGCGTCTTGCATCTGCGAAGGAGCGCTTCGCGGCATAAGCGCCACAGGTTTTGTGCTATCAGTCGCCTCTCGCAACGAGGGCACCTATGCGCGAAACCGAACTGACGATCCGTGGCTGCATTCTCGGCGCGCTCATAGCGGCCATCTTCACTGCGGCAAACATTTATCTGGGCCTCAAGGTCGGTCTAACGATCGCGTCATCTATTCCGGCTGCCGTGATCTCGATGGGTATTTTGCGCGCGCTCAACACAGGTACGATCCGGGAAAACAATATCGTGCAAACCGTGGCCTCAGCCGGCGGAACGCTTTCGGCGATCGTCTTCGTGCTGCCGGGCCTCGTGATGATCGGCTGGTGGCGCAGTTTTCCGTTCCTTGAAACGTTTCTGGCGTGCGCATTGGGCGGCACACTCGGCGTGCTGTTCTCGATCCCGCTTAGACGCGCGCTGGTGGTCAATTCACCGCTACCTTTTCCGGAGGGTGTTGCCGCGGCCGAAGTGCTGAAAGTCGGCGCTCGCGACGATGAAGCGGCCGGCAGTGAGATCGAGCGCAAGCGCGGGGTCTTCGTTGTAGCGTTCGGCGCAATTGTCGCGGCCTTCATGCAGGTCGTAACCTTCACTCAAGTCGCGGCCGGAACGGTCGCCACGTACTTTCGCATCGGCGCCGGCGCCAGCGGCCTACTCGGTTCTTATTCGCTGGCGCTGATCGGTGCGGGGCACCTGGTCGGCATTTCGGTCGGGCTCGCGATGCTCACGGGTATCCTCATCGCCTGGGGCGTGGCGATGCCCCACTTCACGGCCGACATGATCACGGACATCAGCAAGATCGGCGACGTCGTCGGTCAAGTGCGCTTGGACAAAGTGCGTTTCATCGGTGTCGGTACGATCGGCATCGCAGCGATTTGGAGCTTGGTGCGACTGGTTGGCCCGGTGGCGCGAGGCATGATCGCCACGGCACGCGCAGGGGCGCAACGCAGTCTCGAAGCGCCCGAGGATCGCGACATTCCGCTCTGGATGATCGGCTTGCTAAGCCTCGTCTGCTTGTTTGCCATCGGCTGGCTGCTGGAGCGTTTTATCGGCGACGGGTCGTTGACGGCTCTCGGCTTACCGCTGATCGTCGGAGGCGTGCTCTTCACTGTCGTTGTCGGCGGTTTCATTGCGACTGTCGCCGGCTATATGGCGGGCCTCATCGGTGCTTCGAACAGCCCGGTATCCGGCATCGGCATTCTGTCGATCATTTCGGCGGCGGCGCTTCTCGTCTGGCTCGTGCAGCCTATCGCGCCGGAAGGAACCAGCGATGCACTTGTCGCGTTTGCGCTTTTTGCGGTCGCGATCGTGTTTTCGATTGCAACGATTTCGAATGACAATTTGCAGGATCTAAAGACCGGACAGTTGGTCGGCGCTTCCCCCTGGCGTCAGCAGGTGGCGCTCATTGTCGGTGTCATCGCCGGGTCGCTGGTCGTGGCATACGTGCTGAACATGCTCAACCAAGCCTACGGCTTTCCCGGCGATCCAAACCGCGCAGCGATTAGCGCGCAACCGCTTTCGGCGCCGCAAGCGGTGCTGATCTCGACGTTGGCGCGCGGCGTGCTCGGCGCCGGGCTGGATTGGAATCTCATCGGCATTGGTGGCGTGGTCGGCGCCGTGATGATCGCGATCGACGAGACTCTGGGCGGCCTCAAGCTACTGCGCTTGCCGCCGCTGGCGGTCGGTATCGGCATCTACCTGCCAATGGATGCGACCTCGCCGGTGATTATCGGCGCTGTCATCGGGTGGGTCTACAATCGATTGGTGTCGGGTTCGGTGCACGGCGACATCTTGAAACGCTTCGGCGTGCTGCTCGCCTCCGGATTCATCGTCGGCGAAAGCCTGCTCGGAATCTTGAACGCGGGGCTCATCGTCAGCACGAACAATGCGAGCCCGCTTGCCTTGGTAGGGGCCGACTTTTCATACGCCAACGTGATCGGCGCTGGTCTGTTCGCGCTCCTGATCGTCTTCTCCTACATATGGGTGGGCCGGCAAGCCAAGGAATGAGCGTGGGCACGGCAACAATCGGTTGCGACGATCTCGACGCCGCGATGGCGGCATACGAGGCGCTTGGCTTTCGACTCGATATGATCATGCCGGCCGATGCACCACGGCTGGCGTCGATGTCCGGAGATGGCGTGCAGCTCAAGCTTGAGCTCAACGGCGTGCAACGGAAGAGTGCCGAGGCCACCGTTCCCAAGTTCACTATCGTTCGCGCAGAAGGTCCATGGCACAGCGGTCGCGCTGGGATGCTCTACCGCGACCTCATACCGGATCGACTGGGAGGACGGGTGATTGCGTCGCACATCCGAATTCCCGATGGCGGGCCGGTGCCCGACTATGTGCACTACCATCGTGTGCGCTTTCAGATGATCTTCTGCGCGAAGGGATGGGTAAGGGTCGTCTATCAAGATCAAGGCGTGCCATTCGAGATGAAGCAAGGCGACTGCGTGTTACAACCGCCCGGCATTCGTCATCGCGTGCTCGATGCCTCTCCCGGGCTCGAAGTGATCGAGGTGAGCGCACCAGCGGAACACGAGACCTATCGTGATCACGAGTTGGGTCTTCCGACGGCGGTTCGGACTGATCAGTTGTATGGAGGGCAGCGCTTTGTGCGGCATGTTGCCGGCGACGCGACGTGGCAACAAGCGGCTGGCTCGGAAGTTCGAGAAACAGGCATTGGCGCTGCGAGCGACAGTGCAGGCGACGTTTGCGTTCTTCGCCTGCACGACGGCGCATCCGTCAATCGACAAGTCGACAATTCGAGTGTCGGTTTCTTGATGGCGCTATCGGGTAGGGCCGCACTGCGGACCACAGACCATGGTGTGCAAACGCTTGCCACAGGCGATGCTTGTGTCATTCCGCCTGGTGCCGCAGTCCAGGTCGTAGCAAACGGCGCGACGTGCGAGCTGCTCGAGGTGGTCGTCCGGATCGCTTAGCGGGCTATGGCGCGCTTGGTGACGGCTTGAATGCGCGAGGTGACGCCAAGTTTGCGTTTGGCGTTGTTGATGTGGAAGCGGACGGTGCGACCGGAGATGTCCAGGATCTTGCCGACCTCGGCGTCGGTTTTGCCTTCACCTACCCAATGCAGGCATTCGGATTCACGGCGGGTCAGCGGACTGCGTTTCACCTGCCCTTCGAGCAGCTGCTTGAAGAGGGAATAGCCGGCGTGGACCGCTGCGCTCATGACCGCTTGAGCCGCGGCCGAGAGGTTGGCCCGCTTACCGGCGAAGGCGGCTATCCATGCGAGTTCCCCGCGATCATGGACAGGCACCAGGATGCCATCGGAATCGACAATCGACTCAGGCAGCAAAGAACGCCAACGCTCGTCGCTGGCGGGACCCAGCGACCGGCGCATAGAGGATATCGTGAACGGACGCTCGGAGATGCGTGCGCGTTGCGTAAACGGATGATGCACGAAAGGACGCCGTCTATCGAACATCTCGACTTCGGCTTTGTCGTGCGTCGAGAAGATGACGGCGGGGCCGACACGGTCGAACAGCTTGCTGTTGTCGAGGATCAAGGCTTGGGTCAGGCCAAAGCGATTTGCGACCTTGAGCAGAGCGCGGCCGATGTCTTCGGTCGACGCAGCATATGTCAGATGCGTGGCCAGTTCTTTGAGGGCTTCGTGCGCGGCCATCTACCGCTCCCGCGTTTATCAACGGCCGGCGTGGATTGTCCTCCTGTCGCGCTCGCTAGGCAATGGTCGACCGACGCTTTGACATGTCGGCTGGGCCGCACGATTGTTTGATCCGATGACTCGACCACCATCCAATCCGCCCCCGGGAAACGTCGCGCAAGCGATGGCGAGAGCTGTGCGCGCTTGGCAATCGGGTCAGCTCGGCGAGGCAGAGGCCGTACTCAACACCATCCTTCGGCAAACACCGCAACAGGCGGAGGCCGCGCATTTGCTCGGCGTGGTGCTGCATCAATCGGGGCGTACCGCAGCCGGGATTCAAGCGATCGAGCGTGCGCTCGCGTTGAATCCGAACGCCGCGCCGTTTCACGCCAACCTCGCCAAGCTTTACCGGGTCGTGGGTGACACGGCGCGTGCGATCCAACATGGGCGGAGGGCGGTCGCGCTGAAACCTGATCGGACCGACGCGCATGTCGATCTGGGATTGGCGCTGATCGACGCGGGCGACGTGCAGGAAGCGCTTGAGCAATTCGAGGCGGTCCTGAGGCGGCAGCCGATGCTGGTGGAGGCAATCAATGGACGCGGAACAGCCCTGAGGGTGCTCGGCCGTACCGAGGAAGCGGAAGCTGCCTTTCAAAAGGCCCTAAGCCTGAGGCCGAATTACCCCGAGGCGCTAAACAATCTCGGCACGGTGTTGCGCGCCCAAGGACGTGCGGACGAAGCCGAGAAGCGGTTTCGGCAGGCGTTGACAATTCGTCCTTCGTATCTGCTTGCGGCGAACAATCTGATTTTGGCGCTCAAGGATTTGCGGCGCTACGACGATGCGATTGCGGTGGCGAGAGAAGTGTTGCGTGTCGCGCCGCAGAATGCGGACACGCTCGCGCTTATGGGTTCGGTCTATCTGGACAACGGCCAAGCCGGGGCGGCGCTCGATGCGCTGAGGAAGGCGGCGACGATCGACCCAAGTAAGGCCGAGAGAGCGAATATGCTTGGAGGAGCGCTCGTCTCTGTTGGGCGGACGGAGGAGGCGATCGCCGAATTTCGGCGTGCGCTGGAGCTCAATCCCCTGCTTGCCGATGCTCATAACAACCTTGGCAATGCGCTGCGCGATCTCGGGAAATTCGACGAGGCGCTTGCGGAATTCGAGACCGCGATCAAACTCCAACCCGACGCAACGGGCGTCTACATCAATATCGCCGACGTGAAGAAATTCAGGTCGAGTGAAGATGTGCATCTTGCGGCGATGGAAGCTCTGATGCCGCGTATCGGGGAATTTCCTCTCGACGCGCAAACGCGACTTCATTTTGCGCTGGGCAAGGCCTACGATGATCTCAAGCGGTTCGACGAGGCCTTTGAGCAGTTCCGTCAAGGCAACACGTTGCAGCGTCAAAGCATCGTCTACGACGAGCAGGGCCAACTCGACGTCTTCGCGCGCACGCAAGCCGTGTTTTCGCCCGGGCTGATCGCCGGCAAGGCTGGGGCGGGATGTCGGAGCGCGCTGCCGATTTTCGTCATCGGAATGCCGCGCTCCGGGACGACGCTGCTCGAGCAAATCATTTCGAGCCACAGCCAAGTGAAGGGCGCTGGCGAAACGCTGGACCTAATGCTTGCCATTTCGGCGGTGCAGGCCGGCATGACTGGCGCGCTGCCTTATCCTGAGCTCGTGACGGGCCTGACACCGGCTGAGCTGACACGGATCGGCGAGGAATATGTACGGCGGCTTTCAGCGCGCGCGCCGGGTGCGCCTCATGTCGTCGACAAGCTGCCAACGAATTTTCACTTCCTGGGGTTCATCTACCTAGCCCTGCCAAACGCCAAGGTCGTGCACATTCGGCGCAACCCACTCGATACGTGCCTCTCGTGTTTCAGCAAGATGTTCACCGGCCCCCAGAATCATACTTACGACCTTGGCGAGCTTGGTCGCTACTGGCGCGCTTACGATGCATTGATGGCGTATTGGCGGCGCGTTCTGCCCGAAGAAGCGTTTCTCGATGTCGAATACGAGCAGCTGACGCGCGACATCGAAAGCGAAACGCGACGCATCTTCGATTTCTGCGGCTTGCCCTTCGAGGCGGAGGCCCTTTCGTTCGAGCGGAAGGACGGTACCGTGCGGACCGCAAGCTCCTATCAGGTGCGCCAACCGCTTTACACGACGGCTGTCGAGCGCTGGCGCCACTATGAGCGGCACCTTGGTCCCTTGAAGGAAGCGCTGCGGGACCCCTGATACGCCTCGTTACAACGCTGCCAATTCGTTCATCCGCTGGTCCCGCAGACGTGGGCCGCGCTCGGTGGAGCGTTCATATGCCCTCCACCACATCTCCTTCTTGCGGCAACAGAAGGAGCGCTTGCCATGAACACTTTCGCATCGGTCGCCTTTGGAGCTGCGGCTTTGACAGCGGCCTCGGTCGGGCTCGCGGAGCCAGCGTCGGCGCGTACGAACGTCGGTGTTTACATCAGTCCCTACGGTATCGGCGTTTCGCTGAACCCGAATTATTGCAGCGATTATCGGTTTCGCCGGGACCATTGGGACTATTGCGCCCGCTACTATGGGAGCTATGGCTACTGGCCTAATTTCGGCGGCTACTATGGCGACTACCGCGTGCGTCACTACGACAACCGCCGTCACCGCGACCATGAGAATCATTGGCGCGGGAATGAGCATCGCGGCAACCACAGGGACGGCGACCACCGTCATCACTAAGACCAGCGAGCCTTCGGACTAGCCTCAAGGGCGCCGGCGACGGCGCCCTTTTTCATCGGCGCCCCGCTGTGCCAGTATGTCCTTATGGCGCGCTCAACACCGACACCGCAGACCCGCATGACGCTGCTTAAGCACAAGCGCGAGCTCGTCAAGCGCGCGCGCAAGATCGCGGCCAAAGGCGGCTTTGCCGGTTTCGACGAGGTGCGCGGCCAATTCGAGCCCGAGGACTCGGAAACATTGAAGCTCTGGTCTACCGCGCGCGACCGAGCCGAAGTCGACCGCATTTGCAGCGACATAAAGCTGAAGCAGCGCTTGTCGTAAAGTTGCCTTGACGATTTGAGGCTTGAGAGCTGGTGCGCTGCGGCTCAAGGAAGCATGCGCTGGAGCACTTTGTCCTTGGTGATGAAGTAGTGCCACAGCGCCGCCGCCACGTGACCGGCCACCAGCACCAACAGAACCCAAGTGAGGATCGTGTGATAACGGGCGATGGCCCGGCCCCAGGTCGAGCCTTGCTCGACGAGCGTCGGGAGCGGGAAAAGACCGAAGAAATAGATCGTCCAACCCCGCACGGATTCGAAGAGCCAGCCCGTTAACGTCGTTGCGAAAACGACCGCATAGAGAAGCCAGTGAACGGTCTCCGCGGCGACTATTTGCCATCGCGGCAAGCCCGGCGCCGGCGCCACCATATGTGTGATGCGCCAAGCGAGACGCACCAGGATCACCATCATGATCGTGATGCCGAACGAGATGTGGAACATCATGGGCTCGCCCGGCGTGTCGCCGCGGTGGATGTCGGGCATCAACCAGCCGATCAAAAACTGAACGACGAGCAGCGCAACAATGAGCCAGTGCAGGCTCTTTGCCGTCGGTCCGTAGTCGGCCAGTCGCTGAACCATGGATATTGCCCCTCGCACGCGGGCCGCGCGCCCGATACCGATTGGGACTTATATCTCGATTCGTTCGAAGTTGTGTCGCGACCCTGCGGTATTGGCGTCTCAGGCTTTTGGGGGCAGCACGTTCATTGCGTCTGCGACGCGAATGCAGATTGAGCCGTCCGGCTCGAACTCGGCCTGTTGAAACTTATGGATCGCGATCAGCAGAATCTCGCCCGAGAGTGCGGTGAAAATCCTCAGCGGCGAGGCGTGCAATTGCGGTGCAAAGTTTTGCCGCAGATACGCCAGCGCCTCAGGCAGGACATGGCAGCCGACAGTCTTGTCGGCAATCAGAGCATTGAAGGTGACGCCGTGAAGCGAGTCGACCGGGGAGCCTTTGATACGTTGATCCATGTGCTGGACTATGCCGCCGTGGCGGCCGGTCCGAATTGAGAAAAATCAAGGTTGGGGCGTTTCTCGATTGGAAAGAGCGGCTTTCGGCCCGGCAATCCGGCCGTAGCGCGCGTCACTGCCTCGGCCACATGTTTCTTGGGTCAGGCTTTGACTTTCGATGTGTTCAAGGCCACCGCTGCGCGAATGAGCGCCTTCAGCGCCTTCTCATTGATCTTGCCGCCTTCGTGGATGTCGATCGCGCGCCTGGTGTTGCCTTCTAGGCTCGAATTGAAGAGACGCGACGGATCTTTGAGAGCGGCGCCTTTGGCGAACGTCATCTTCACGATGCTCTTGTAGGTTTCGCCCGTGCAGATGATGCCGGCATGGGACCACACCGGAACGCCGCGCCACTTCCACTCCTCGACGACTTCGGGGTCGGCCTCCTTGATGAGAGCACGGACGCGTTTGAGTGTCTCTCCTCGCCAGTCACCGAGTTCCTTGATCCTGGCGTCGATCAGTCGCGAGGCCGAAACATCCGTTGCCACCTTTTTCGCGCCGCTCTTCTTTTGCATCTTTGACGCTCGCTTCTGAAATTTGCACCGTCACCCTTTGCGCGAAGCCGTGATGTAAGGCCACGCGAACAAATAGAGACCCGTGAGCATGAGCAAGACAAGTGGGATGAGGGCCAACAGTCCGATCCAAAGGGTTTTCCGCTCTTGCGTTACGGCGGCGATGTTGACGATCACGGCCAGCGCAAAGGCGACCGACAGCCAGCGATGGAGCTGGCGAATCCAAACATTCAAATTCAATGGAACCATCCCCGGAGGCTTGCTGTTGCTACCTCAACTCATAACCGTACGGTTATTTATCTGCTAAAGTGGTCGCAAGTCAAGCAAGAGTGGTCGGCGGGATTTGTCGGCAAGTGCAGTGCTGTCGCTTCAGCAGTCACTGGCGTGCTGAGAAGCTCGCAAATATCGGAGTGCCGCTTCCTTGAGCTTGAGGCGATCGCGGCAACCATAGAATTCGGCCGCTTTGACTATGCCGGCGGCGAGCAAGTTGCGTTGCTCCTCGGTGGGCGGTTGATCGGTGAGGTCGTGGCAGGCCTCGTCAAAGATATCGATCATCCAGCGGGCGCGCGCGAAGTCGAATTCCGCAAACTGATCATGGACAGCGTTCGCCATTGAGAGAGGCCGTTGTTTGCAACGCGTCGGAGGCGCCCACTTCGACGAAAATACGGCGCGCGATCAATACATCTTTTAATACGACGTTTGTGCGCAGGCATACGACTAGGCGGCCCTCCTAACCAACGATGGCGTGTAACAGAAGCTAACGCGCTAACAGAGCGAGTACCGTGCGTCACTCATCCGTCGCAATGCTGGCCAAAGTTTTGCAGAGCGTCCGGAAGAGGGCCCGAGCGAAAACTCGAGCCCTCCGTCCAATCTTTAGATCGCGCCGTAGACGTCGATGGTCACGTTTCTCTCGCCGATCGGCGTGCAGGCCATGTTGATACGCGTGACATTGCGCTCGTTACCCGGCAGATCGAGCCGATGGACGCGATCCTCGCGCAACCGGTCGCTGCGGTCGATGTTCAAGGTCCGCGTGCGGCCGTTGGCGAACTCGACTCGTACGCGTGAGCAGCGCGCATCGCCGTCGCGCGGCGTCAACGCAATGGCGGTAAGGTCGCGTGCACGATAGCGGCCCGGTCTGATCGTTTCTCTATCGCGGCGTCCGTTGAAGTTGCGGCTGCCGAGACGAACCCAGTGATACATGCCGGCGCGGTCGGCATTCCACGTGAACATGTGCGACCACCAGCGGCCCCAATCAGGGCTTTGCCGCCAGGCGCTACGATACCGGCCGATGTCGGCTGAGATTCTCACGCGAGCCGAGTTGTTTTCGAGCGAGCGGCAGCGAAGATCGATGCGGCGAATGTTACGTTGATCGCCGGGAAGATCGACCACGCGCCTCCGATCCTCATTCAAACGTCCGGAAAATACTCTGCGTGTGTGGCCATTGCCGAAAGTGACACGAACAGAGCGGCAGTAGACGTCGCCGTGCTCTGCAACGAACTGGAGCCGCTCGACCGGGCCGCCGAAACGGTCGTAAACGCGATCATGGTCGCGGTTCGACTGGACGCTCACCGAGCCAAGTTTGTCCCACGCCGCCGATGCCGGCGTGGCGGCAAGCGACAGGCCGACCGCACAAGTCGTCATCAGTAATCTCTTCATTGATCCATCCTTTCCGCTTTATCTGCGTCCCGAATGCACGGTTGCGCCGCAGTCTGCAGCGCCGCTGTTGCCATCGATTTTCGGATCTCGATTCGGGAACGGCTGCTTCGACGATTCGTTCCCGCGGCGGCCCACTTTGCGTTGGTGGCTGGGGGGACGGTATGAAGTTCCGACTCACCCGCGTCCTTGGATAACGCCGCGATGCCAGCTCACATGGACAAGATCAAAACCTTCGTCGCCTCTGAAACCTTCACCAACTTCATCATGGCTCTCATCATCGTGAATGCGGTGACGTTGGCCTTGGAAACGTCGACGACGCTCATGGATGCGGCCGGCACATTCCTGGTCGTATTCGACCGGATTGTGCTTGCGATCTTTGTCGTCGAGCTCTCGCTCAAACTTGCGCTCTATCGCTGGAGCTTCTTCCGTTCCGGTTGGAACGTGTTCGACGCTCTGGTCATCGGCATCGCGCTCGTACCGGCCTCTGGCGCGCTGGCGGTGCTGCGTGCGCTGCGCGTACTCAGGGTGCTCCGTCTTGTGTCCCTCCTGCCGCAGATGCGGCGCGTGGTCGAGGCGCTTTTGAATTCATTACCGGGGATGGGCTCGATCGTTTTGCTAATGGGCGTCGTCGTATTCGTCAGCGCGGTAATCGCGACGAAGCTGTTCGGGCCCATGCACCCGGATGCCTTCGGTACGCTTGGCGATTCGCTCTTCACGCTGTTCACCGTAATGACGCTCGAAGGTTGGGCCGATATCGCGCGCGACGTCGCGACGACGCATCCGCAAGCCTACCTCTTCTTCGTGCCGTTCATCGTCATCTCCGTGTTTGCGGTGCTGAACCTTTTCATCGCCGTGCTGACCAATTCGATGCAAGAGATGCAGGAGAAGGAACTCGCAGCCGAGGAGGCGATGGGTGAGCGTCACGAAGGTGCGTTGATGGCCGAGCTCGGCGCGCTGCGCGAAGAGGTGCAGAGGTTGCGCCTGGCGCTCGAGTCGCGGCCGCCGCAATAGGTCCAATACTGAAGCGAAGAGGTGGTGCCTGGGGCCGGAATCGAACCAGCGACACGCGGATTTTCAGTCCGCTGCTCTACCAACTGAGCTACCCAGGCAAATCCTTGCGACGTTTGAGCCTCGCAACGGCGGGAAACCGCCGTTCGGGAGGGCGGTTTATAGGGAAGGGGGCCGCTGGTGTCCACCCTCTCCAGACACATTACTCCAAACCGGTACGTTGCCGGTCCGCCTCGCAAAAGGTCTTACCTATTAGGGCCCTTGCTGCGTCGTCTTGGTGATGGGCCCAGCCTCGCGGAAGCGACAATCAGAGGCGGCGCGGATGATCGCGTCGCAGTGTGCTAAGACCTCTGCATCGCTATCACGAAACCGAGCCTGCCGGAGGACGAACCGTATGACGTACACCTGCTTCAACGTCGAAACGAAGAACAAGGTCGCACACATTCAACTGAAGCGCCCCGAGGCGTTCAACACGATGACGCGCGCTTTCTGGAACGAGCTGCCGGAGATCGTGGGCGCGATCAACGACGAGGGCGCGGCGCGGGCCATCGTCATTTCCTCAACGGGCAAGCATTTCTCGGCGGGGATGGATCTTTCCGTCTTTACCGACGGGCAGGGGGCGGCCGGCGAAAGCACGCGAAAGGTGGAGACGGGGCGTGTGCGCTCAAATCTGAGGCTCGAGGTGCACCGACTGCAAAAGACGTTCGGTTGCCTCGACGAGGCGCGCATGCCTGTGCTCATGGCGGTGCAGGGCGGCTGCGTCGGCGGCGCGGTCGACATGAGCACCTGTGCCGACATGCGCTACGCGACGCGCGATGCGTTCTTCGTGATTCAGGAGATCAATCTGGCGATGACCGCGGACGTCGGCACGTTTCCACGCCTGTGCCACTTGCTGCCCCAGGGCATGGTGCGCGAGCTTGCGTATTCCGGGCGGCGGCTGCCGGCGCAACGCGCACTCGAACTCGGCTTCGTCAACGAGCTGTTCGATAGCCAGGAGCAGATGCTGGCCCACGTGATGAAGCTCGCTCAGGAGATCGCGGCGAAATCACCGCTCGCGGTGCACGGCTCGAAGGTGATGATCAATTATGCGCGTGATCATTCGATCGCCGATGGGCTCGACTACATCGCGACGTGGCAAGCAGGGATGTACAATCCGACGGCCGACATGATGGAGAGCTTCAAGGCGAAGGCCGAAAAGCGCGAGCCCCAGTACGACGATCTCTTGCCGCTCCGGAAGGCGATGTGAGCGTGACTTTGCGGCATCGCTTGCGTTCTCGGCCGGTATTGAGCGCGCTGGCGGTGGTCATTGCTGTTGCGGTTGATGCTCATGCCGACGACGGCGTCGGGCTATGGATCAAGAACACGTCGCCGGTGCCGGTGACGGTAAGCGTCGATGGCGCCGAAGCGTGCCAGCTCGAGGCGCCGATCTATCGCGATTGCTCGACTACGATCGAAAAGAGGACGGCGAAGAAGATCACGAAGCTCACAGAAAAGAAGCGGTGCTCGACAAACAATCTCAAGATCAGCTGCATCACAAACATACCGGCGGCGGGCGCCGACGTGTCGCTGAGGCGCAGTGATGGCATCGAGTACAAGGTGCGTGCGGCGAAAGGCGGCACGCTTTACCTGTGCGTCGAGCCCAAACGGCTGACAAACTGCTTCGGCACGAAATTGCAGTAAGGTTCTCTTGATGACTGGAGAGATGTCGCCCGCGCCTGCGGGCTACGAGCCCGTTTTTGCCGACGCTGGCTTCAACAAATATGTGGGGCCGGTGTGGCGCGCGAAAGACGGCCAAGACTTTCGCTTCACCGTGCGTGACGTTCACATGAACGGCGGCGGCGCGTTGCATGGCGGCATGATGATGGCGCTCGCCGACATCGCGATGGGAAAGACAGTGCACGCGGCGCTCGAGCCTGAGGGTCAGCGGGCCATGACGGTGTCTTTGAATTGCGATTTCATCGGTGCGGTAAAGCTTGGCGAGACGATCGTCACGCAGGTTCAGATCACGCGCCGCACACGGTCGATCGTGTTCGTCGCCGCGACGCTCGACGTGGGCGAGCGCAGGGTGATGACGGCGACCGGTCTGTGGAAGATCCTGGGGCAGGGCGGCGGTGGCTGAGACCTGGGCACAGGCGCTGCCGCCGGCGCGCGAAGTCGAGGCACCGTTAGGGTGGACGCGTGCAGAGCAGTTCGATCCATTCGAGGCCTATCTCGGGCCCTTTTTCGAGCGTCGGACCGACGGTCATCGTGAGTACGCGCTCCTGCTGGACGAACGGCACATGAACGCCGCGAATGTGGCGCATGGCGGGGCGCTGATGACCTTTGCCGATGCCGTGCTGGGCTACGGGGTGTGGGACGCGACGGAGCGCAGCCCCTGCGTTACCGTGAGCCAGCAGTCGAACTTCCTCGCGACGGTCACGATCGGCGACCTCCTTTGGTGCCGGCCGATCGTCGTCCGCCGTACGCGTGAGATCGTCTTTGCACGTGGCGACCTCATGGTCGGTGAGCGGACGGTGTTCACAGCGAGCGCTCTTTGGAAGGTGTTCGAACGCTCATCCGTCGCTTAGGCGAGGGAACCATGAGCCACGGTCGCGGTGTTAAGGGCTTGTTAGCGAACAAGGTCCGGCTTGGCGCGCCAAGGTTAAATGTCCGTGCACGGATGTCTGCGATGCTGATGCCCAAATGGGCAAACAGCAGACAGCGGAATTGGTTTTGGGCACGGCGCAGCTGGGCCTGACCTATGGCGTCGCCAACAGGCGTGGTCAACCGGACGAGGCGCAGGCGCGGCTCATCTTACGCTCGGCGATCAACGCCAAAGTCGGGTGGATCGACACGGCGGCGGCTTATGGAACGTCGGAGGCACGCATCGGCGCGCATGTGTCACTGGGCTGTCCGGTTCGAATTGTGACGAAGCTCAGCCCGCTCGACGAGATGCACGACGACACGCCGATAGCGGATGTGCTGCGGGCGATCGACGAATCGGTGCGCCGTTCATGCCATCGCTTGCGCACCGACAGACTCGACGCGCTGCTCTTGCACCGTGCGCGGCATTTGACATGGCGCGACGGCGCGATCTGGCGGCGGCTCAAGATGCTTCGCGATGGGGGCGCGATCTTCGATCTTGGCGTCTCGGTGTATACGGCCGAAGAGGCGCTCGCTGCACTCGGCTGCCCCGATGTGCGCCATCTGCAATTGCCGTTCAACTTGCTCGATTGGCGTTGGCGCGACGGCGGCGTAATCGAGGCGATTGAGGCTAGACCCGACGTTACCGTGCATGTCCGCAGCGTCTATCTGCAAGGACTGCTCGCAGCCGGCCCTCAAGCGCGCTGGCCGACGATTAGCGGTGTCGACGCGGCCGATCTGAATTTTCAACTGCTCGATCTGACGCGCACCTTGAACCGCGAGAGCGTCGCCGATTTGTGCCTTGCCTACGCGCGGTCGCAGCCTTGGATCGACGGCGTCGTCGTCGGGATGGAACATGTCTCGCAGCTCGCGCTCAATCTTGGGCTGTTCAAGAGGCCGCCACTGACGCCTGAAGAGGCGCTCCACGTCGAAGAGACATTGCCCCGCGCGCCCGAGCAGTTGCTCAATCCGGCTGCTTGGCCCAAGGCGGCCTGATCATGCGCGATCCCTTCGAAAGCTTTCGGCTAGACGGGCGCGTCGCCTTCGTCTCGGGTGCTGCTGGGCATCTCGGTCAAGCAATGACGAGGGCGCTCTTGAGCGCCGGGGCACATGTGATCTTGAACGGCCGCAACGGGGAGCGGCTGTCTGCCTTCAAAGCAGCCCTTGCGGATGACGGCCTGTCGCGCACGTCGATCGCCTGTTTTGACGTGAGCGACACAGGTGCCGCGAGTTCGCTCTTCGCCGGCACGCGGCAACTCGACGTGTTGATCAACAATGCGATCACAGTGTCGATGGGTACGATCGAAAACTCGACGGCCGAGGATTTTGCCCGTGCGTATGACAGCGGCGTGCGTGCGGCATTTGAGGTGATGCGCGCAGCCGAGCCGCTGCTCAAGCAGTCGAGGCACGCCAGCGTCATCAACATCGCGTCGATGTACGGCGTGGTCAGCCCCGATCCCGCGATCTACGGCGACAGCGGTTTGAACAGCCCGCCAGCTTATGGCCCAGTGAAAGCGGCGTTGATTCAGTTGACACGGTACATGGCCTGCCACTGGGGTGGCGAGAACATTCGTGTCAATGCGATCGCACCGGGGCCGTTCCCGCGCGACGAGTTTCAACGCACCCAACCTGCGTTTACCGAGCGGCTAGCTGCGAAGACGCCGCTGAAGCGCGTCGGGCAGGCGCATGAGATCGGCGGCGCGGTCACGTTCCTCGCAAGCGATGCGTCGTCTTACGTCACCGGAGCAGTGTTGCCTGTCGACGGGGGTTGGACGGCGTGGTGACAAACCCATGAAGGGTGCCGGCTACATCGGGAACTGGACGAAGGGCGCGCAGGATCGGCGCGCCCGCGTGTTGGCGCTGCTGCGCGGCGATAACGGCGCCGCGGCAATCTATCCTCCTGAGTTGCAGATGCGGCTCGCCGACTTTCCCTTGCTGCGCGAGGTGGGGCCACGGGCGATGGCGGCGCTGCTGGAAGCGGCCGAGTGGTTCAGCTTACCGGGCGGCGCGGTGCTCGATCGCGACGGCGAGAACGATGAGGCCGTGTTCCTGGTCGTCGCCGGATGCCTCGGCGTTTACGCGACCGACGACGAGGGTCAGGATCAGTTCGTCGCCAACGTGCCGGCGGGTGAGACCGTCGGCGAGATGTCGGTGATTTCCGGGGAGCCTCACTCGGCCAAGCTTGTCGCGCTACGTGACAGCGAGCTCTTGCGCCTCGGCAAGTCGGCGTTCCAGCGCCTAGTCGTGCGGCATCCGCGATTGTCGCTCAACCTGATGCAGCTCTTGGTGCAGCGTCTGCGGCAAACGACTCGGCGATCAGTGACGTCGCAACACGTGCGTACGATTGCACTCATCCCTTTGCACGATGGCATCGACTGCCGCGCGCTCGGGCGGTCGCTGACGACGGCGTTTACGGAAATGTCGTTGGCCGCGGGTGCGCTCGGATCAGAGGCATCGGATCGCGAGAGCGAATGGTTGGCGCGCTACGAAGCCGGTCACGATGTGGTGCTCTATCAAGGTGACGTCGCCGACAACGCTTGGACACAGCTCTGTCTCAGGCAGGCCGATCGCGTCGTGCTGGTCGCGAGACTCGGCGCAGAGATCGCCTGGCATCCGTTCGCTGGTGAACCGATGGCGCGTTTCAAACGGCAGATGCCGGAGTTGATCTTGTTGCGTCAAGCCGGGCAGGGATTGTCGACCGTTCCGCGCGTGCAGTTCGGCGCCCACAGCATGCATCACTACGTGCGAGAGGGTGAGCCGTCCGATATCCGGCGTTTAGCGCGTTTGTTGGCTGGCCGCGCCGTGGGGCTCGTCCTTGCGGGCGGTGGCGCGCGCGGATTCGCGCATATTGGTGTTGTCAAGGCGCTTCGCGAAGCGGGCGTGCCGTTCGACCTGATCGGCGGCGCCAGCATGGGCGCGGTCGTTGCGGCCGGCGTGGCAATGGGCTGGGATCATAGCGAACTGTCCCGACGTATGCGGCGCGCCTTCGTTGAGACCAACCCGCTTTCCGATTTCACGTTACCGCTGCTTGCGGTGTTTCGCGGCAAGAAAGTGACGCAGCTCCTGCGCGACAATTTCGGCGAGCTACGCATCGAGGACATGCATCCGACGTTCTTCTGCGTATCGTCGAATCTGACGAGCGGTAAGGCGCAGGTTCATACCGATGGACCCTTATGGCGCGCGCTCAGAGCGAGTGTGGCGATCCCGGGACTTCTGCCGCCGATCATCCACGAGAAGCATCTTTTGGTTGACGGCGGCTTGATGAACAATTTTCCGGTCGACGTGATGGCGGCTTATGGCCGCGGACCGATCATCGGTGTCGACGTTGCCGGTGACGAAGCGCCCATCGCGGAAGCCGAGAACTATAGCGACCAATCTTGGTGGCCACTGTTTCGCCAACAGCTCAAAGGCGCGCCGTCGATCGTGTCGATTCTTATGCGCTCAGGTACCGTCGGCAACGAAGCGCAACGGCGGCAAGCGCGTGAGCAAGCCGATCTCTTGTTCGATCCGCCGCTGCTTGGTGTCGGCTTGCGCTCGTGGCAGGCCTTTGATCGCGCGGTCGCCGAAGGCTACGCGCACGCGAGCGAGATCATCGCCGCACACGGGATCGACGCGTTGCTGTCCGGCAGCGTCGAGCCGATGCACCGCCGACGGTAGCCGCGCTATTTGAAGGCCTGCAGTGCGCCCTTCGCGATCTCCTCGCCCCACTCCTGTACGAAGTGGCCGCCATCCGGAATTTCGAGCGGTGGCGGGCAGTTGCGAATCTGCTTGCGTAAGTCGGACATGACCGCAGGTCCGAGTACCGGGTCCTTCATACCGACAGCCATGAAGCTCTGGCCGCTCCACTCAGTTGAGAGCCAGTGTGCTGCCTTGCGTGAGAGTTCTGCGCCGTCCATCTCAGGCGAGACCATGACGAGCTCTGGGAAGCGCCGCACGCCTGCTTTGTAGCGTTGGTCAGGAAATGGCGCGCCGTAGGCTGCTGCTTCAGCATCGCTCAAATGCGGAATGCCACGCTTCATCAACGCGGCGACGTCTACGTCGGGCCGAGTACGCATGAATGCTTTCCAAGCATCAAAACCTGGTCCCGGTGATGCGCCGACGGCGAGCGTTGTATTCATCACCAGCAGACGCTTGATCCGCTCGGGGAATTCCATCGGCAACGTGAGACCGAGGAGGCCACCCCAATCCTGCACGACGAGGGTGACGTTCGTGAGGTCGAGGCGATCGATGACGCGCATCAGGGTGTTGCGATGAAACGAGAATGTGTAGATCGCATCTTCAATTGGCTTGTCTGATTTGCCGAAGCCGAAGAAGTCGGGCGCTACGACACGATGGCCGGCGGCGACGAATAGCGGCGCCATTTTGCGGTAGAGGTAGCTCCAGCTCGGCTCGCCATGCAGGCAGAGAAACGTCTGAGTGTGCGGCGAAGGCACAGAAGGACGCTCGTCGAGGTAGTGGAGCCGCAAACCTTCGAATCCGGGGAGATCGTCCACATAGTGTGGCTTGAACGGAAAGCCTGGCAGATTCTGGAAGCGGTCTTCGGGTGTGCGTAATGCTTCGATCGAGCGCGCCATCTCGTTCGTGCTCCGTTTTGCGGGGAACTCGAAGTCTGACGCGGATCGCCGGACAACTGCAAGTCACTTCTACCAAACGACCCCCTCGCCAAGCGTGCTGCGAGCGCGCTAACGTGCCCCACCACAAAACTTCAATATCGGAGGAAGGGCTTCATGCGCGAAGCGGTGATCGTGTCGACGGCACGCACGGGTCTGGCGAAATCATATCGCGGCGGCTTCAACAACACGCACGGCGCAGCGATGTCCGGGCATGCGGTGAAGCATGCGATCGAACGCGCGAAGATCGAACCGGGCGAAGTCGAAGACGTGATCATGGGTTGCGGCTTGCCGGAAGGGGCGACGGGTCAGAACGTCGGTCGTCTTGCGGCGATCTGGGCGGGATGTCCGGTGACGACATCGGGCACGACGATCAATCGCTTCTGCTCGAGCGGCTTGCAAGCGATCGCGGTGGCAGCGGGGCGTGTGCTCAATGAAGGTGTGCCGATCGCGGTCGGTGCCGGCGTCGAGTCGATCTCGCTCGTGCAAGGCTCGCTCAACATCAATCACATCACCGAAGAAAAATTGATGCAGACCTATCCGGCGCTGTGGATGCCGATGATCGATACGGCGGACATCGTTGCCGCGCGCTACAACATCTCACGCGAACGGCAGGACCGTTACAGCGTCGAAAGTCAGAAACGAACGGCGAGTGCGCAGCAGGCGGGCAAGTTCAAGGACGAGATCGTGCCAATGGAGACGGTGATGACCGTCGTCAACAAGGACACAGGCGAATCCAAGCAGGTGCCCTATATGGTCAATCGCGACGAATGCAATCGACCCGACACAACGTATGAGGGCTTGGCTGCGCTGAAGCCCGTAAAGGGACCCGACAAGTTCGTCACGGCGGGCAACGCGAGCCAGTTGTCGGACGGCGCCGCCGCCGTCGTCGTGATGGAAGGCAAGGAAGCGGCGAAACGCGGCTTGAAGCCACTTGGCATCTTCAAAGGATTCGCGGTAGCCGGCTGTGAGCCGGACGAAATGGGTATCGGTCCGGTGTTCGCCGTGCCGCGTTTGCTGCAACGTCATGGGCTCAAGGTCGAGGACATCGATCTTTGGGAACTCAACGAAGCATTCGCGAGCCAGGTGCTCTACTGCATGGACCGGCTGGGCATTCCGCACGAGAAGATGAATGTCGACGGCGGCTCGATTTCTATCGGCCATCCTTACGGCATGACAGGCGCACGCTGCACGGGCCACGGGCTTTTGGAAGGGCGCCGGCGCAAGGCGAAGAATCTCGTGGTGACGATGTGTATCGGTGGCGGCATGGGCGCGGCCGGTCTATTCGAGGTGGTGAATTGATGGTGATACGAAAAGCACTGCGATTGGCATGTGTCGGTGCGGTTCTCGCTGTCGCGGCGTGTGCGCCGGAGCACGCGTATTACGGACCGCCCGGCCGGGAGCCAGCGCGCGCCGACGTCAAGCCGGAGCGCGCAACTGAGGCCGCCATCGAACGGGCGATGGATCACTACAGCGCGATGCTGGCAATGATGGACGCCGACGGGGTTGCAGCTATGTACGCGCCCAACGGCGTCATGGAACGTCAAAGCGGGCCGCCGCTACGTGGTCGCGAGGCGATACGCGCATATCTGGCGAGCCCGCCGGTGGACGTGCGCGTCGTTTCGAATCGGATGACGACGATCTCGCTGTCCTATAATGGGCCGGAGGTCGTTCAGAACGGCGAATTCGAGCAAAGAGCGCGCGTGAACGGCAAAATGATCCACGCGACGGGCAGATTCGAAGTGACTTGGGTGCGTGGACCGCAAGGATCCTGGTACATCCAACACATGGCGACGTTTCCGTCGCACTAGCGCGAGATTTCGGCTTTGCTCGCACGCTCGATCCTGTGGCTACTCTTGATCGTCGCTGCTGACGCGCACGCTGTTGCGGCGCCGCGCTATTCGATCACGCTTTACGAACACAAGAATTTCGAGGGGCGATTCATCACCGTCGCGCGCGCTCTCTCCAATCTCAAGAATTCCGGCCTTAACGATCGGATATCGAGCATCAGGCTTGTGCTCGGTCAAAAGTGGCTACTGTGTCAGAACAAGAAGTTTCGCGGCGCCTGCATTGTCATCGACCGCGATGTGCCGGATCTCGAGGCGCTCGGCTTCAACGACAAGATCTCTTCGCTGAAGCCGGTGGACTAGCTCCTTTCTGACGGTCTTTAGCGGTGACTGCGTCCTTGACATTATTTCGTTATTTTCCTAAATAACAAAATTATGAACGACGTGTTCGAAGCGCTGGCGCATCCCGTGCGGCGCGAGATTTTGAAGTTGCTCAGAAAGCGATCGATGTCGGCAGGGGAACTGGCGGAGCACTTTACGATCGCCAAGCCGACGCTGTCGGGCCACTTCGCCGTGCTGAAAAAGGCGGATCTCGTAACCACCGAGCGCCAAGGGACGACGATCATCTATCAGCTCAACATGTCGGTGATGGAGGAAGCGCTCGCGGCTTTCATGCAGCTCGCGGGCATGAAGGGGAAGGAGCGTTGAACGATGAACGTCAAGCCGCTCGTCATCGTCAATTCCGTGCTGGTTCTTGGGATGATCGGTCTATCGGCTTGGGCGTGGCAGGTTGTACCGACCGGCGCTCAGATACCGGTACATTGGAATCTCCACGGTCAAGTCGATCGCTTCGGCTCGAAGACGGAAGGCCTTCTGATTCTGCCAGCGATGGGTGTGTTTTTCACTTTTGTCATGTGGTTCTTGCCGCGGGTCGATCCACGCCGGGCCAATCTCGAGCGCAGTGCCAAGATGTGGAATGCACTCTCAATCGCGGTCGTTGCGTTGCTCGCCTATGTCCACGTGCTGATTGTGCTGAAAGCTATCGGGCGTCCGCTCGATATGGTGGATTATCTTATTCCAGGGCTGTCTGTGCTGTTCATCGTGATCGGCAACTATCTGCCGAAGACGCGGTCGAATTGGTTCGCAGGCGTGCGTACGCCGTGGACTTTGTCGAGCGAATATTCTTGGAACCGGACGCATCGGCTGGCCGGCCTGATGTTCGTCGCATCAGGAGCCCTCACGCTTGGGACTTGGTTTGTCCTCGGCGGCAAGATTGCCGTCGTTGCGTTGATCGTTACAATTCTTGCGACGAGCGTTACGTCGGTTGTCGCCTCATATTTCTATTGGCGCGGCGATCCGGCGCGCACCGCCTTGCATGCGAACGGCGGAGGCTGATCCGCAGCTTGCATTCGCCGCAGGCGCTTGTCTCAATGTCGGCCGAGACAAAGGAGGATGCGATGGCGGCGAAGGGATATTGGATTGCGCGTGTCGATGTGCACGACCCTGAGGGCTACAAAGGCTATCTCGCCGCCAACGCCGCGGCGTTCAAAAAATATGGCGGCCGCTTCCTGGTGCGGGGCGGTAAGGTCCACAATCCTGAAGGTGGTGCGCGTTCGCGCAATGTCGTGATCGAATTTCCGAGCTATCAGGCCGCCTTCGACTGCTGGTATTCGCCGGAATATCAAGCGGCGATCCCGCACCGCACGCCGTTTTCCGTCGGCGACTTCCTGATCATCGAAGGTTATGAGGGGCCGCAGCCCGGCTAGAGCAGCTTCGACATATAGAAGCGCTGTACGTCCGTGCCTGGATAGTCGAGCGTACCGAACACGCGATAGCCGCACCTTTCGTAGAACCCTCGCGCCTGGAAACTGAACGTGTCGAGATGCACCATCTTCGCGCCGCGGCGGATGCTCTCGGCTTCCGCGCTAGCGAGCAATTTCGTGCCGAAGCCGTGCCCTCGAAATTGTTCGGCGAGCCAAGTCCACTCGATGAACAAGGTCTCGCCATAGACAATGCAATAGATGCCGCCGACGAGCGCGTGCCCATCGCGTGCCGTCGAGACGAATTCGGCCGCCCGCCAACCGCCTGTGAAGCGGTCGTTGTAGGCAGTGAGCCCGGCACGCAGCGTATCGAGCGTCTCTTTCTGAGGCGGCGCTTCGATGGCCGTGACGAGGCTCACGGCTCCGGACTGATGCGCACCAGCAGCTTGCCGGTGTTCGCGCCCGTGAATAGGCGGTTGACCGCGGTGGCCGCGTTCTCAAGTCCGTCGACGATGTCGACGTTTCATTTGATCTTTCCTTGAGCGACCCAGGCTGACATGTCGGTGATGAATTCGCTCATACGCGGCAAGTAGTCGATGATGATGAACCCCTTCACCGTCGCGCGCTTCATTAGAATGTTGCGGAACATATAAGGGCCTGGCACAGGCTCCTTCGCGTTGTAGCTCGCGATCAGGCCGCAGAGCGAAATGCGCGCGTTGAGGTTGATCAGTGTGAGAATCGCGTCGAGGATTTCGCCGCCGACATTCTCGAAGTCGACGTCGATGCCCTTCGGGCAGTGCTTCTTCAGTGACTCAAGCACGTTCTCGCGCTTGTAATTGATGCACGCATCGAAGCCGTATTCCTTTGTTACCAGTTTGCACTTGTCGTCGGAGCCGGCGATGCCGACGACGCGGCAGCCTTTGATCTTTGCGATTTGACCGACGATGGAACCGACAGCGCCTGCCGCCGCCGACACGACAACCGTCCCACCCGCCTTGGGCATGCCGATGTCGAGCAGGCCGAAATAGGCTGTAGCTCCGGTCATGCCGAGCACGCTCATATATGTCGTGAGCGGCAAGGGGCCTTTGTCGATCTTCTGCGCGAACGGCGCCACAACGTAATCCTGCCAGCCGCCAAGACCCGGAATGACGATGTCGCCCGGTTTGAACGCCGGATTGTTCGATTGCTCGACGACGCCAAGCGTGCCGCCACGCATGACGTCGCCGACCTCAACCGGCGGCATGTACTGATCCATGTCGCTCATCCAGATGCGGTTGGTCGGATCAAGCGAGAGGTAGATATTGCGGATCAATATCTCGCCCTGAGCCGGTACCGGTTTTGGCGTTTCCGTGAACTCGAGATCGCCTGGCTTGATGTCCCCTTCGGGGCGCCGCTTTAGCCGCCATTGCCGGTTCGCGTTTCGCATGGACATGGTCCCTTAATCTAAAACTTGCGATCACCTTCGCGCGAGGCTGCGTCGGCGCGGCCAACTGCGCGCTCGCTCACGGATCGTTCGCCCGCTATATAGCCCGAAACGTGCAAATACGTGCGAGAGGTTTCGTGTCGGCGATCCTGCGTTTTCTGTTGGCGATCGTGTCGTTGTGTGGGCTGTTTGCGCTGCCGGCATCCGCCGAAGCGACGCACGTCCATGCCGAGCTGATTGCAGAGCAGAACGGCGTTTCGGCCGACGGCGGCACGATTACCGTCGCGTTGCATCAGGTCATCGAGCCCAATTGGCACACCTATTGGCGTAATCCGGGCGATGCGGGTGAGCCGACCGCAATAACATGGCAGTTGCCGCCGGGATTTCAGGCCGGCGACATTCAATGGCCATATCCGACACGCGAAGCCGTGCCGCCGCTCCTCAACTTCGGTTACTCGAACGAGGTCTTTCTCCTCACCGACATCGCGGTGCCGAAGGGACTTAGAGCCGGCGATCACGTAACGCTGAAGGCGAACGCGACTTGGCTCGTCTGCGAGAAGATTTGCGTTCCGGAAGATGCATCGCTCGAGCTCACGCTGCCTGTTGTCGAGATCGGTCCGTTTCCCAATCTGCAATGGCATGAAAAGATTGAAGCCGCACGACGGCAAGTGCCGCTCAAGAGTGCTTCGTTCCCCGGCATCTTCGCCGTCCAAGACAATACGATTACGCTGTTCTTCAAGCCGACGCTCGATCGGATCGAGAAGGGCGAAGGGGCGCTCTTTTTTCCCTTCGAGCAGGGGCTGATCAAGAACGCGACGCAGCAAGCTGCGGTCCAAGCGGACGGTGGGTTTGGGTTTCGCATTCCGGTTGGTTCGGCATTTCGGGATCCTGCTCGCGCCAACGTCAATAAGATCGATGGCGTACTGGTGCTCGGACTCGAGCCGAAACGCGATGGCATCAAACAGTCGTTCGAGGTGTCGCTCACGCGCGGCGCGGTGCCCGCCTTGCCGGTTGCCGCAGCGAGCGGCCACGTCGGCGCCGGCGGCGAAGCGCCGATCGGTTTGTTTACGGCGATCGGATTTGCGCTGCTCGGCGGCCTCATTCTGAATTTGATGCCGTGCGTGTTTCCGATCCTCTCGATGAAAGCGATCGCGCTGGTGCGCTCTCATCACGCGGAGCGGCCTTGGGGCGACGGCGTCGCTTATACGTTGGGTGTGCTTGCCACATTTGCCGCGCTCGCCGCCGGACTGATGGCGCTGCGATCCGCCGGCGAGGACATCGGCTGGGGCTTTCAACTTCAATCGCCGCTTGCGGTCGCGGTCCTTGCCTATGTACTGGTGCTTGTCGGGCTCGATCTGTCTGGCGTGTTCGAGATCGGCGGGTCGATACAAGGCGTGGGCAGCGAGTTGTCGTCGCGTAATGGGCTCGTTGGCGCGTTCTTCACGGGCGTGTTGGCGGTCATCGTGGCGGCGCCGTGTACCGCGCCGTTTATGGGCGCCGCGATGGGGTTTGCTTTTACGCAAAGCCCAGTGGTGATCTTCGCGGTGTTTCTGACGCTGGGCTTCGGACTCGCGCTGCCGTGGCTGCTGATTTCCTTGAGCCCGCACGCGGTCGCGTTGCTGCCGAAGCCCGGGCCATGGATGGTTCGCTTCAAGCAACTGCTCGCGTTTCCAATGTACGGAGCAGCCGCCTGGTTGATCTGGGTGCTGAGCCAGCAGGTAACGCCGGAAGGTTTGTTCCGGGTGATGATCGGCGTGGTTGCGCTCGCCTTCGCTGCATGGGGCTTGGGTGTCGCACAAGCGCGCGGCGCCGAGGGACGATCACGCGTAACAAGCTTCATCGCAACCGCAATCGGATTGGCCTTGGCGATCGGCTTGGTTGCGATGCCGTTCGCGCAGGCCTCAACGACTTCGGCCGCCGTTTCGCCAGCGAGCGATGCACTTTCGGGTGAGCCTTATAGCGAGGCGCGGCTTGCCGATCTGCGTGGGCAGAATAAGCCCGTGCTCGTCAATCTGACGGCCGCTTGGTGCATCACCTGTCTCTACAACGAGCGTGTCGCGCTGTCGTCCAAGGCAGTGGCCGACGCGTTCAAAGAAACCAACACGGTCTATTTGGTCGGAGATTGGACCAACCGAAACGCGGAGATCGCACGGCTGCTTCAGGCGCATGGTCGCGAGGGCGTACCTCTCTATCTGTATTACCCACCAGGCGGCGAGGCGAAGATCCTGCCGCAGATGCTCGACGAGAAGACGGTCGTCGCAACGTTGAAAGGTGAAAGCAGATGATGCGTTTGTTTACTGTGGCTCTGGCCGTTGCTCTGCTTTCGCCTGCCGCAGTTGCTGCGCCCACGGTTGGCCAACCGGCGCCGGAATTCACCGCCGTCGACTCGAACGGTGCGTCGCACTCGCTCGCAGATTTCAAAGGCAAGATCGTCGTGCTCGAATGGACCAACGCCGAATGTCCCTACACGCGCAAGCACTACGATTCGGGCAACATGCAGAAGCTGCAGGAAGACGCGACGCATGCCGGTGTCGTGTGGCTCTCGATCATATCCTCGGCGCCGGGCAAGCAAGGCTACGTCACCGGCGCCGAGGCCAATCAGCTGACCATCTCGCGAAAGGCGCATCCGAGTGCCGTGCTGCTCGATCCCGCGGGTGCGATCGGGCGCGAGTACGAGGCACGCACCACGCCGCAAATGTTCGTCATCGATCGGGCGGGCGTGCTGCGTTACATGGGGGCGATCGACGATAAGCCCGTCGCGTCGCCGGCGAGCCTAGCCGGGGCACGGAATTATGTGCGCGCGGCACTAGCGTCGGTCGAGGCGGGCAAGCCGGTTGCCGTGGCTTCAACTGAGCCCTATGGCTGCAGCGTGAAGTACTGACGGAGCTGCCAAGCCGTCGGCGTGGAGGGACAATTTGCGCAGCGGCCTAAGTGGTTGTTTTTACTTATATTTGCCCGCTGTTCGAAACTTTCTTGCGCGCGCCTATTGACCGTTTTCGGGCAAATCCTTATCTCCACGGCGCGCTTTGGCACTCACGATACCTGAGTGCTAACAGCTCCCATTTCAGATGCATCAGATATCCACGGAGAAGAACATGACGAAGTTTCGTCCGCTCGGCGACCGCGTGGTCGTAAAGCGCGTCCAGGAGGACACGAAGACCGCCGGCGGCATCATCATTCCCGATACCGCTCAGGAGAAGCCGCAAGAAGGCGAAGTGGTCGCGGTTGGTCCCGGCGCCCGCGACGAGAAGGGTGAGCGCATCACTCCCGAAGTGAAGGTCGGCGACCGCATCCTGTTCGGCAAGTGGTCCGGCACCGAAGTGAAGGTCGACGGGCAAGACCTGTTGATCATGAAAGAGTCCGACATCATGGGCGTGCTCGAGGGCAAGAGCGCCACGAAGAAGGCGGCCTAAGAACCATCCGGTTCGGGTCGCTTTTTGTTGCGCTTATCCCGTCACATCCGACTAGCAAAGAGAGAAAACTCAAATGGCAGCGAAGGAAGTCAAGTTTCATTCGGATGCACGTACGCGCCTGTTGCGCGGCGTCGACATCCTGGCCGACGCGGTGAAGGTCACGCTCGGTCCGAAGGGCCGCAACGTCGTGATCGATAAGTCGTTCGGCGCGCCGCGTACGACGAAGGACGGCGTGACGGTCGCCAAGGAGATCGAGCTCGCCGACAAGTTCGAGAACATGGGCGCGCAGATGGTGCGTGAAGTCGCCCAGAAGACAAACGACACCGCCGGCGACGGCACGACGACGGCGACGGTTCTTGCTCAAGCGATCGTTCGCGAAGGCATGAAGTCGGTGGCCGCCGGCATGAACCCGATGGACCTGAAGCGCGGCGTAACGCTCGCGGTCGACGCGGTCGTCGCGGATCTCAAGAAGCGCTCGAAGAAGGTCAAGTCGAACGAAGAGATCGTCCAGGTCGGCACGATTTCGGCGAACGGCGACAGCTGGGTCGGCGAGCAGCTCGCGAAAGCGATGGCGAAGGTCGGCAATGAAGGCGTGATCACGGTCGAGGAAGCGAAGTCGCTCGACAGCGAACTCGAAGTCGTCGAAGGCATGCAGTTCGACCGCGGCTACATCTCGCCGTACTTCATCACGAACGCGGACAAGATGGTCGCCGAGCTCGAGGAGCCGTACATCCTGATCCACGAGAAGAAGCTCGCGACGCTGCAGCCGATGCTGCCGATTCTCGAGTCGATCGTGCAGACCGGCCGTCCGCTGCTCATCATCGCCGAAGAGGTCGAGGGTGAGGCGCTGGCGACGCTCGTCGTCAACAAGCTGCGCGGCGGTCTGAAGGTCGCGGCGGTGAAGGCCCCGGGCTTCGGCGATCGCCGCAAGGCGATGCTCGAGGACATCGCGATCGTCACCAACGGCGACGTGATCTCCGAAGAGCTTGGCATCAAGCTCGAGAACGTGAAGCTGAACCAGCTCGGCCAGGCCAAGAAGGTGCGCATCACGAAGGACGACACCACGATCATCGACGGCTCGGGCAAGAAGACCGAGATCCAGGCGCGCGTCGCCCAGATCAAGGCTCAGATCGAAGAGACGACGTCGGACTACGACAAGGAGAAGCTGCAAGAGCGTCTCGCGAAACTCGCGGGCGGCGTTGCGGTCATCCGTGTCGGCGGCGCGACGGAAGTCGAGGTGAAGGAGCGTAAGGACCGCGTTGACGACGCTCTGAACGCGACACGCGCTGCGGTCGAGGAAGGTATCGTCCCGGGCGGCGGCGCTGCGCTGCTCTACACGACCAAGGCTCTGCACGGCATGAAGGGCGACAACGACGATCAGACTGCGGGCATCAATATCGTCCGCAAGGCGATCCAGTCGCCGATCCGTCAGATACTCGAGAACGCCGGCGTCGAAGCTTCGCCGATCGTCAACAAGCTGCTCGAGGGCAAGTCGGGGACGGCCGGGTTTGACGCGCAGAAGGAAGAGTATGTCGATCTGATCGAGGCGGGCATCATCGACCCGACGAAGGTCGTGCGCACCGCTCTTCAAGATGCGGCGTCGGTCGCCGGTCTCCTGATCACGACCGAGGCCATGATCGCCGAGAAGCCGGAGAAGAAAGCTGCCGGCGGCGGCATGCCCGGCGGCATGGGCGGCATGGGCGGCATGGACATGGACATGTAAGGCTGCCCGCCTTACTGACGTACGGAAGGCCCCGGAGCGATCCGGGGCCTTTTGCTTTAGTGGCGTGCTCCACCGCGCTCGAGGCTTTCCAAAAGGTCGCTCCGCGCGATGGCTGCCTCGTTCAAAGGAGACGCCAATCAGAATTTCATGTTCCGCGAGACGCTCCCGAAACCGACTACACGCGGCGCTTACAACGAAGCGACAGGCAAGCCCAACGAGCAAGGCGCGCCCCGCAGGACTTGATACGCTCGTGACGCTGCTACGTGTGCGTTCGTCGGCGTGAACGGCTCGATCCAATCGTTAAGACGAAAGACGATGCCTGTCGCGCGGACGAGGGGCGATTTCTGATTACAAATGTGCTCGGGCGCGGTATTTTGGGTAAAGAATTCGTTAACGAAATCCGGACCGAGCAATGCCTGACATGTCGATGGGCGCGCCGAAGAATGCGTCGGCGCCGATGATGAGCGATGCCGAGGCGGCGCATCTTGCGATGACGGTGGCATCAAGGCCGGCGTGGGGTACCGTCGCCATGTTCGTCGTCGAGATCTCGATGTGGCTGGCGTCTGGCTACGCGGCGATCACGCATGCCTGGCCGATATGGGTGTGTTTTCTGGTGTCGCTTGCAGCCATCTACATGAACTACACGCCGCATCACGAAGCTGTGCACGGCAACATCGCCGGCAATCGCCGCGACCTGCTGTGGCTCAACGAGTTCATCGGCACGGTGACAGGCATCGTGTTCTTTCACGGCTTCACGATGCAGCGGATCACGCACCTGACGCATCACGCCTACACCAACGACAAGGTCGAGGATCCGGACTACTGGGCGCACGGCACGTCACCGTTGATGATCGCCTTGCGCTGTCTGACGATCTTGGTGCCTTACGAATATTACGGTTGGAAGATCATGTGGCGCGCGAAGAACGGACGCGCGGCGATCATTCGCTCTTCGATCGAGAAGTCGATCGCGTGGGGCGGATTGGCCGTGATGATTGCGACCGGCCACGCAGACGCGGCGTTCTTCGCGTTCTTCCTGCCGGCCGGGATTGCCTCGGGTATGCTCGCCTTCGTGTTCGACTGGCTCGTACATCATCCGCACCAGGTGCCGGTCAACGACCGCTATCGCACGAGCAATGTTTATCTCTTCCCGAAGAACATTCACTGGCCCGTCACCATCCTGTGGATCTATCAGAACTATCACATCATCCATCATCTCTATCCACGCGTGGCGTTCTATCGCTATCCGCAGGTGTTCAACCGCATCCGCAAACTGCTCGACGCGCGCGGCACGTGCATCACCGAGTTCCGGTGGGTGCCGGAAGCGATCCTGCCGCAACTCTCCTACGCACCGGCACAGGCAACCATCGCGCCGGTCACGGCCCGAGTTGAGCGCCGGGACGCGGCCTAGGAACCCAAGGTTGCCCATGAAGAGCCCAAAGCCTCGGATCGATCCGAGGCTTTTCTTTTGCTCGTTCCTTCGGGCGCACTAAGCTGAGCGGCGCAGGAGGGGCAAATGCTGAGATTTGCGACAATGATCCTGTTCGCCGCGGCGATTTTGACGTCTGCGCGCGCCGAGGATCTTCAAAGCTTCGTCGACACGGCGCTGAAGGACGCTCGCGACAAGCATCATCTGCCGGCGATTGCCGCTCTGCTTCAGATCGACGGTAAGGTTGCGGCGGATGTTGCGATCGGCCTGCGTGCCGAAGGGCATCCGCAAGCCGTGACGACTGACGATCTCTGGCACCTCGGCTCCGACACCAAGGCGATCACGGCGACGATGATCGCGCGGCTGGTCGAGCGCGGTGTAATGTCGTTCGACGACACACTGGCGAAATGCTTTCCCGAAATCAAAGATATGAACGCGGTCTATCGCGCGGTCACGGTCAAGCAATTGCTCAGCCATATGGCCGGGATGCCGCCGATGACGGACGAGAAGGAGCTTCCGGAGTATTTCAGTGTGATCAAAGACATTGCCGATGAACGCGCGCAGCGTGCGGCCTTGGTCAAGCATTACCTTGCGTTGCCACCGGCCCGTAAACCGGGGACCGACTACGAATACTCAAATCTCGGGTTCATCGTCGCGGGAGCCGCGGCCGAGGCGAGAACCGGAAAGAGCTGGGAAGACCTCGTTCACTCGGAAGTGTTTCAGCCTCTTGGCCTAACGCATGCGGGTTTCGGTGCGCCGCCGTCGACCGCTGCGATCGAAGAGCCGTGGGGACATGACGAAAAGAATGGGAAGCTCGTTGCAATCGATCCCGCTTCCCCAGGAGCCGATAATCCGCCCTCGCTAGGGCCGGCGGGCACAATCCACATGTCCCTGCACGACTGGATGTTGTTTGCACAAGATCAATCCGACGGAGAGCATGGGCACGGCAAATTGCTCAAGCCGGAGACTTATCGTGAGCTGCACACGCCCATCGCATCGAACGGGCTTTACGCGCTCGGATGGGGCGCTAAGGCTGGTCCGGACGGTGTGCCGCTGCTCCTTACGCACAGCGGAAGCAACGGCTATTGGCTCGCCTACGTTCGCATTTGGCTGAAGGACGACATCGTTCTCCTTTTGGTCGCGAACGCCGGCAACCGAGAGACAGCGACGGCTTTCAAGGAAGTGCGCGACGCGCTCGACAAGAAGCTGAATCAAGTCGACTGATACGGTTAATCTCACAATCCCGCAGTTCCAGAAGGAGCGCCCGGTGAAACGCAAGCGCTGTTTTCGCGTTTGACTCCGGTGAGCGCCGCGCACAAAAGCGGCCCCGGTGGATATTGCGCGCATGCGTTTGAGTTCCGCGACCGTTCCTCTTTCGCTGCTGCTTGCTGCGCTGCTGAGCGTGGCGAGCGCGCGCGCGGATAGTGGCGCGAGCGAGCCTTACACGCTGCCGAACACGCAGGTGCGGCAGCTGCAATCGACGACGAACCACGCGATCTACCGGCTCTATATTGCGACACCGGCCGACTACGCGACTTCGGGCAAGACCTACCCGGTCGTCTACATGCTTGACGCCGACTACTCGTTTGCGCTGACGCGCAATGTCGTTCAGCACTTCACTGAGCGCGGCAAGCTTCCGGAAATGATCCTCGTGGCGATCGCCTATCCGGGCGCGGCGGACGACATGGAAATCTACTACAGCAACCGCAAGCGCGACTATACGCCGCCGATGTCGGCCTTGGCCGCCGAGTTTTCGAGCGGGCGGCCAGACGCCACGCGGACTCAGGATGGACGCAATGGGCAGGGCGGAGCGGAGATGTTCCGAACTTTCATCGCCGACCAAGTCGTACCCTACATGGAACGGCACTTCCCGGTTTCGCAAGATAGAACGTTCATCGGTCATTCCTACGGCGGTTTGTTTGGTACTTATGTACTGCTGACCACGCCGTCGCTGTTCAAGCGTTATGTGATCGTGAGCCCTTCGTTGTGGTTCGACAATGGCTTGATGTTAAAGGTTGAGAACAGCGACCCTTCGCTTGGTTCGATTCAAGCGGACGCGTATTTCGCAATTGGATCGCTGGAGACGCGAGCCTCAATGGGCGCTCCCATGGTGCAGCAGTTGGAGCAATTCACGAAAACGCTGCAGGCACAGCGCACCGGCGGTCTGCGCTTGACGCTCGATGTGCGTGAAGGCGAGACCCACGAGAGCATCTTTCCGAGTGCGGTCACGTGCGGCCTGACGACGGTGTTTAAGGATTTCGAACCAGGTGTTTCAGCGACCCTATCCAGAACGCATCTCGAAGCGCATCGCTAGCTGCATCCTGGAGAATCGCGCTGAGGCAGTTCTTGCAGGTTGCTCTGTGCCATCAGGTTCATGATTGGCGGCCGGATATTTTTCCGGGCTTAAAGCGAATGGACAAATGCTTGGGCCCGGAGATGAAGTTCGACGGAAGCCACTCCGGCACGCCGACAATTTCGACGCGTTCCATTCTCGATAGAACTTCGCGTAGCACGGCGTCGATTTCGATCCGTGCGATGTGTTGACCCAAGCAGACATGGGGGCCGTTTCCGAAGGCGATGTGTTCGTTGGGCGCTCGCGATAAGCGCAGGTGATCCGGCTGCTCGAAATGCGCGGAGTCGCGGTTCGCAGAGCCGAAATACATGACGACCTTCTGCCCTTGCTTGATCGGCTGGCCCGCAATGCTTGTGTCGTGGCGCGCGGTGCGGCGCATGTAAACGACCGGTGTGCACCAGCGCAGGAGCTCTTCTCGCGCGGCCGGCAGGCGCGACGCGAGATCCGATTTGAGCCATGCGAGCTCGGGCGGCTTTTCAAGAAGTGCGATCAAGCCGCTGGCGAGTAGATTGCGCGTCGTGTCGCCGCCGGCGTCGACGAGCAGTAGGAAGAACAACAGGAATTCGATGTCGTCCAGCCGCTTGCCGTCGACTTCTGCCTGCAGAAGCCTGGTCGCGAGGTCGTTCGCCGGACGCGCGCGCTTCTCGCTGATGACGCCTTGGCCATATTCGAACATCTTCGCCACAGCAGCAGCACCGGCACCTTCAGGCAATGCTTCGGGAGCCGTGTGGATGATCTCAGTTAATTTATAGAGTTCGCGGCCGTCTTCGCGCGGCAACCCCATCAACTCGGCGATCACGTAAGACGGCATTTCGCCGGCAATGTCTTGGACGAAATCGCACTCGCCTCGCTCGATCACTTTGTCGACGATTTCCGTTGCGAGTTGCCCCATGCGCGGGCCGAGCGCATCGGCGGAATCATGCGTGAAGGCGCTGCGGATGAGTTTGCGATAGGCCGTGTGCTGAGGCGGGTCCATCATCAACATCATCTTGTAAGGACCGAACTGCGCCTGCTGCTCCGGCGGCGGATCTTGAATCATGATTGTCGGCTCAGACGAAAATGCTGCGTGGTTGCGATCGACATCGTGCACGTCCGCATATCGCGTGACCGCCCAGAAACCCGGACCATTGGGCTCTTCATGCCAATGCACCGGCGCGTGATCGCGCAACCAGCGATATTCCGCAAAGGGATGGCCGGTCGCAAAAGTTTGCGGCGAGAGCAGATCGATCTTCATATGGAGCAACCAGTTGCTATGATCGTCAGCATATCCCCGCCTCTTGTCCTTCGCACCCAGGATTTTGCCGATGTACGTTGCGCGCGTTCTCTTCGTCGCCTTGGTCGCCTTTGTGTTTTCGCCGCCGGCGCAAGCTGCGCGGTTGCGGCCTTACACGGTTCCGAACACCCAAGTCTTCGATATGCATTCGAAGCAGACCGGCGACGACTATGAAATTCTGGTCGCGACCCCTCCCGGGTATCCAGAGCCGGGGAAGCTCTATCCTGTCGTCTACGCGCTCGATGCCGATTATTCATTCGCGCTGACGCGCAACGTCATCGAGCATTTTGTCGAACGCGAAGACCTGCCGCCGATGATCTTGGTCGGTATCGCTTACCCAGGCGCCGCCACGGATCGCGACATCTACAAGCGCACGCGGACGCGCGATTACACGCCGATCTTCGTACGTACCGGCGGATATGGGCTGGAGTTTCAAAAGGTTTCTGGCGGAGCGCCGAAGTTCAAGGCGTTCATGGCGGCTGAGCTGTTTCCGGTAATCGAACACAAGTTCGCGGCCGACCCGAACGATCGAACGATTATCGGCCATTCTTACGGCGGACTTTTCGCGACGTACGTGCTGCTGACCGAACCGTCCATGTATAAACGCTACATCATCGTCAGCCCGTCGCTCTGGTATTCCGATCGAATGGCGTTTCAGATGGAGGAGGCTGCGGCCGCGCGCGGCGAGCCGGCGAGCGCCGATGTGTTCCTATCGGTCGGCGCGCTGGAAAATTCCCAGATGCCGAACGATCTCAGGGATTTCTACAATCGTCTCAAATCCCGTAATCGGCCCGGACTAAAGCTCACCCTGCAGATCTTCGACGACGAGCGGCATGACAGCGTATTTCCGGGGGCGGTTACGCGCGGGCTCAGAACCGTGTTCGAATCACTGGGACCTCGTCCGTCGCCTTAACGTCGCTTCTCAGCCAGCAAGCGGTTATTGTCGGGCATCTCTCCGAAGGGCCTCGGCATGCCTCTAAACCCCGATTTGTTGGTTGCGTATCTCGCAGTCGCGACGTTGCTCGCGATTAGCCCCGGACCCGACACGATGTTTGTGCTCGCCTCGAGTGCGTCGGGCGGGCCGCGCAACGGGGTTGCCGCAACGCTCGGCATCGCGTCGGGTGGCGTCGTGCATGCAAGTGCAGCGGCGCTCGGTGTCTCTGCGCTGATTGCGGCGTCGCCAGTGGCTTTCGACGTCCTGCGGATCGGCGGCGCGCTCTATCTGGCGTGGATCGGTGCGCAAGCGCTCTATCGGGTTTGGCGCGGCATGCGCGATGAAGCGAGTATGGCTCACCTAAGGCCAGTTTCAGCAGTTGTGTCGTACCGGCGCGGCCTTGTGACGAATGTGTTCAATCCGAAGGTCGCGATCTTCTATGTCGCGTTCCTGCCGCAATTCGCGGACGCATCGCTTGGCCACGTTCCTCTGCAAATTTTTCTGCTCGGCTGCGTTCATAATCTGATCGGATCGCTGTGGCTCGCCGGATTGGCGACGGCGTCCGGCCGCGCGGTGCGAGCGCTAGCGCGGAGTACGCGGGTGCGGGCTTGGCTCGACGGCACAGCTGGCGTGATCTATTTGCTGCTTGCAGCACGCATCGTTTTCCTCGAACGCCGAACGGCCTGAGAGACGATCATGACTCAACTCGACTACGGCAGCTATTTGCAGCTTTCGAAGCTCTTGTCTGCACAACAGCTGGAAAGCGCGAAGAAGGGTACCGTCGCACACGATGAGATGCTGTTCATCATCATCCATCAAACATATGAACTTTGGTTCAAGCAGATCCTCTACGAGCTCGATTTGATCCAATCGATCTTCAGCGGGGCTGTTGTCGACGACGCGGCTCTAGGTGGCGCGGTTCATGCCGCCGAGCGCATCGTTCGGATCGAGCAGTTGCTCGTCTCGCAGGTCGATATCCTCGAGACCATGACGCCGATGGATTTCCTCGAGTTCCGCAATCTGCTGATGCCGGCGTCCGGTTTCCAGAGCGAGCAGTTCCGGTTGATTGAAGTGCGTATGGGGTTGAAGCGGGAGGCGAGGCTTGCCTTCGATGGAGCGAGCTTCGATGCGCGTTTGACCGAGGAAGGCCGGCGGCGAATTGCGGCGGCGGAGGCCAAACCCTCGCTGCGTGAACAAGTCGATGCTTGGCTGTCGCGCACGCCTTTCGTTGATATGGGCGGTTATCGGTTCCGCGAGGCATACCAAGCCGCGCTCAACGCCATGCTCGCGCAAGACATGGACGTCTTGCGCAATCACCCGCACTTGTCAGTGTCGGAGAAGGAAACGCAGCTCGCGTCGCTCGCGAAGTCGCGGACCATGTTGGACGGGTTACTCGACGAGAAGCACTTTGCTCAACTGCAGAAGGACGGCGTTTGGACGTTCTCGCGCCGCGCCTTGCAGGCCGCATTGTTCCTGTTTCTGTATCGGGATGAGCCCGCGCCGCACTCCGGTTTCCGCATGCTCAATGCGCTGATGGATATGGACGAGGCGTTGGCGATTTGGCGGCTGCGGCACGCGTTGATGGTATCGCGGATGCTGGGGCGTAAGGTCGGCACGGGCGGCTCTTCGGGCTACAATTACCTGCGAGCGACGGCGGATCAGCATCGCGCGTATAACGACCTTTTTGCGATCGCGACGTTCCTCATTCCGCGATCGGCGCTGCCGCCATTGCCGGACGAGGTCCGCAAGTCGATGCGCTATCGCTACGAAGGTTAGCGATGCTCGATCTCAAACGGCACTTCTCGCATTCGATCGGGCGGCCGGGAGCACCGCTCCATTTTGCTGCGCACAGCCATCACCCCTGGCCCGACGTCACGTTCGAAGCGCAGAAGCTGGCTTGGCTCGACGCTGCGACGCTCCTCGACCGCAAGTGGGATAAGATCTTCGGCGAGGTCATCCCCGAGGCTCAACGACATGTCGCATCGAGGTTGTCGCTGCCGGACCCATCTTCTATCGTTTTCGGACCCAATACGCACAGCTTCCTGCTGCGCATCTTGTCATGCACACCGGCGATTTCGGGCATCAATGTCCTTTCGACGGACAGCGAATTTCACAGCTTCACGCGGCAGATGGATCGATTGGTCGAAGCCGATGTCGTCAACCTTGTCCGCGTGCCAGTCGAGCCGTTCGCAACGTTCAATAGCCGCTTCATGGCGGAGCTGAAGAAGCGAGAGGATTGGGACCTCGTCTGGTTCAGTCAGGTCTTTTTCAACTCCGGACGAGTCGTTGGTGAAGGCGACTTGATTGACATTGTGGAAGCGATTCCAAGTGCGGAGACCCTTGCTGTCATCGACGGTTATCACGCGTTCATGGCGATCCCCGTCGATCTTTCGGCTATCGGGGGCCGGGCCTTCTTTGTCGCCGGGGGTTACAAATATGCGATGGCAGGCGAGGGGGCGTGTTTCCTGCATTGCCCTCCGGGCTACGGTCTACGTCCGCGTGATACGGGTTGGTACGCCGAATTCGGTGCACTGGATGCGGCGCGAGCCGACGAGGTCGCGTTCGGGGTCGATGCCAGCCGTTTTGCAGGCGCGACTTTCGATCCGTCGGGAATTTATCGATTGAACGCTGTGATGCGATGGATGGACGACAACGAACTTACCGTTGGGGGCATGGACGCGCATTGCTTGGCCCTGCAAAAGAGGTTCGTCGAGCGTCTCGACGTCGGCGAAGCGGGACTTCGATCCACGGATTTGGTCATCCGCGATCTTGAAGCATGCGGTCGCTTTTTGACGTTCGAGACGGAGCAAGCAGCGCGCATCGACGGTGAACTGGCTCAGAATGACATCATTGTCGATCATCGTGGGAACCGGTTGCGCATCGGCTTTGGCGTCTATCAGGACATGAGCGACGTCGAGCGATTGGTTCGCGTGCTCAAAGCCGTCGCATAGAGCGTGTCTTCCAGCGGTGATGCGCGTCAGCGTCGTCGATGTCTTCGAGATCGAACGGCAGTAATGTGATCTTGTCGGCGCCGAGACGCGCGATCGTATCGGCGCGCGCGTGATGGGTCGACCAGCGGACGCCGTCGAGCGCGTCGAGGCGCAGCCCTGTCGGGTGGCGTGCCCCGATCAGCCAGTAGCCGCCGTCGACCGCCGGGCCAATGACGTATGCTGCGCCGACCAACGCTCGAAATGCGGCCGCGATGTAAGCAGGCGTGACGTCCGGAATATCGCTGCCGATGATAAGAGCCGGTCGATGCGCACCGATCTCGCGCAAGGCGCGCATCATCCGCACGCCCAGATCACCGGGACTTTGTGCGACGCGGGCATGCCAGCGAATGGCGCGTTCGGTGAGTGCGCCATGCGGCGTGACCGCGACGACGGTTTCCCATCGCGGATCACGGCCGACTGTGCGCAGTAGCGCCGCGAGGGTGTTTCGGTAGAAGCGCAACGTTTCACCCGCGCCCAGGTCTTGAGCGAGGCGCGATTTGACGGCGCCGTAACGCGGCGTACGCGCAAAGACAATTACAAGCGGCTTAGCCATAGAGTCTCACAAGCTGCTGCGGAGGAACGCCGAGCAGATACAGGCCGAGAATCGAGAGATTACGGAGTGGACGTAGGATGTAACCGTCGCGCTTGTAGCGCAGGGCCGAGGTCGTCGCTGTCGCTGGCAGCTCGGCCAATCTCGCTTTGCCGATGCGGCGGACCAGGTCCACATCCTCCATCAACGGGATATCAGAGAAGCCGCCGACGGAATCATACAAGGTGCGAGATACCAGTAGACCTTGGTCGCCGTAAGGAAGACCGAATGTCCGGGCTCGCCAGTTGGCTAGTCGCTCGACGCGGCGCGCTTCGCGAGCGGCGTCGGCGAGCGCCAGTTTGAAGTAGCCGGCGTGCAAGACATTGGACTGCAAGTTCATGAAAGTGTTTGCGGCCGGGCTCCAGAAGCGTTCAAGGGCCGTGTCGGCATGAAGGAACAGCAGCCATCTTCCGTTCGCTGCCTTGGCGCCGGCTGCAAGTTGTCGACCGCGGCCGCGCGGGCTCTCGATGACGTCGGCTCCTGCAGCCGCTGCCCTGGCGCGCGTTTCGTCATTTGAACCGCCGTCAACGACAATGACCTCTGTTGCGAGAGTCTCTTGCGCTTCAGCCACACTGGCGAGCGTGGCCGGCAGCGTCTCCGCCGCGTTCAAGCTCGCCACAATGATGGTCAAATCGCAGAACTTGCCTTCCTTCATGCGGGTTCATTGGACATGCGGAGGAGATTGTCGCCAGAAAAAATTCGTTGGCGCCTTGAAGTCGCCACAAATAGGTAGCATGTACTTCACACTATAGCGGTGGTCGCGAGACCGCCGTGATGGGACGCGAAGGGAGAGGCATATGGGCGATTTACTTGGCGGCCTGATCGTGTTGCTGGTCTCGCTGGTTCTGATTCCGGTGATTTTCCTCATTGTGCTGCTGGCACTGGCCTTGGCCGGGGCCGGGATTCTTGTCGGCTTGATTGCCGCGGTGTTCGGAATTGCTGTCCACCTGGTGATCTGGGCAGCGCCGCTGATCGTCGTATTCGGCTTGATCTGGCTGATCTTCGGTGGGCGCCGCCGCGAAGTTGCGCGCGGCTAACGGCCCGCTTTCATTCGCCGCAGCCGCCGGTAGGGTGGGCCCAACTCAATATTGGGCCTGCTCATGAATTTCATCAGCGATAATGCCTACGGCGCCGCACCTGAAATCCTTGCAGCGCTCGCGCGCGTCAACAGCGGGACGGCGAGCGGCTACGGAACGGACAAGGCATCCAAGCACGTTACGGAGCAGCTTTGCGAATTGTTCGAGCGCGAGGTCGCGGCGTTTCCGGTCGCAACGGGAACGGCAGCCAACTCGCTAACGCTCGCGACTCTGACGCCGCACTACGGCGCCATCTTTTGCCATGAAGGCGCGCACATCTATTCCGACGAATGCGGCGCACCGGAGTTTTTTTCGGGTGGCGCGAAGCTGGTGCCCCTGGCGGCGCAGCACGGGAAGCTGACACCTGAGGTTCTGCGCCAGGCGCTTTCCAATTTTTATCGCGGTGACGTGCACCAAGTTCAACCGATGACGATCAGCATCACGCAAGCTACGGAGCGCGGCACGGTCTACACCCCGGGTGAGGTCGGAGCGATCGGCGAATTCGCTAAGGCTGAAAGGCTGCTGCTGCATATGGACGGCGCGCGGTTCGCGAACGCCATCGCGTCCTTGGGTTGCAAGCCCGCAGATATCACTTGGAGAGCCGGCGTCGATGCCATGTCGTTCGGGCTCACGAAGAACGGCGCCGTCGCGGCGGAGTGCGTCGTGTTCTTCGACCGCGCGCGCCTCGCGGATTTCGAGTTTCGGCGCAAGCGCGGTGGGCACCTCTTCTCGAAAATGCGTTTCTTCTCGGCCCAAATCGAAGCGATGCTGGAGGACGGACTGTGGCTGCGGCTCGCGTCGCATGCCAATTCGATGGCGCAGCAATTGTCTCGAGAACTTGCGAAACTTCCTGGGTTCTCTCTCGAAGATCCAACCGAGGCGAACGAGATCTTTGTCCGTCTGCCCAATCAATCAATCGCCGATGCGCTTAAGGCCGCCGGCGCCCGCTTCTATGTGTGGGGCCCGATGCGCGACAAACCGGTCGTTCGATTGGTGTGCTCCTTCGCAACGAGCGAGAGCGACGTCAACGCTTTTCTCGCCGCCTGCCGCCGTGCGGTAGAGGTGAAGGCCTGATTTTCTGGTGCTGCTCGGGGGCGCCCGGAATCTGTGCGTGACCAAATGAAAAAGCCCGCGACAGGGGGGACGCGGGCTTTTTGAACTGCCAATTTATTATGTTTACTGGGCAGCTCTGCGTAGGGCGACTTCAGGTGTGCGCGCCTTGATGAAGGCGGCCGCGCGCGTCAGCGAGACTTTGGATTCATTGAGGTCACCAAGGCCTTGGAAGAGGTGCGGCATACCTTCGTAAACTTCGACATTGATGTTCACGTTGGCCGCAGCGGCGCGCTCGCCCAAACGGCTGGCGTCGTCTTTCAGAACTTCGAGGCTGCCGGCGTGAATCATCAACGGCGGAAGGCCGCGGAAATCGCCGTAGACCGGTGACGCAAACGGCTCAGCCGGCGAAGCGCCCTTGAGATAGTGGCGGGCACAGACGGCCAGCAACTCCCAACTCAGCGCATCATCCGTCTTTGCGTTCTTGATCATCGACCAGCCCGATAACGTCATGTCGGACCACGGCGAGAAGCAAACGCCGGCCGCAGGCAGAGGCAGGCCCGCATTGCGGAGAGCAAGCAGTGTCGCGAGAGCAAGTCCGCCGCCGGAGCCATCACCCGCGAAGATGATGTTGTTCGGCATGATGCCTTGCGTCAGCAGCCAACGATAAGCGTCGGCGGCGTCGCGGAGAGCGGCGGGGTACGGAAATTCGGGCGCCAGTCGATATTGCGGCACCAACGCGCGCGCACTTGCAGCATGCGCAAGTCTTGCCACGAATGGGCGGTGACTTTCCGGCGATCCGGCGATGAAGCCGCCGCCATGGAAATAGAGGACAACCCGTCTACCCGTGGCACCTTCGGGCACGACCCATTCGCCTCGGATCGATGAGATCAGGACTGGTTGGACATCGACGCCTTTCGGAGCCGGTCCAAAGCCACCCCAGAATTGCGAGATATGCTCCCGCAAATCTTCGACGCTGGCATTGGGATCAAAAGGCGTCTGTCGCCGCACCAAGGTGGGACGGCGGATAAGCGTACGCGGCCAATTCATCATACTACTGGGCTGTCCCGAACAGCGTTTACGACGACGGCCCCCCACGTGCGAGAATCGTGCCCCCAAGCACGCCCCCACACTCACGCGATATTACAGTAGGGAAATTATTTGCACAGGGGTTTTCAACAGTGCGGGGAAAAATTTTCGAGCACTCCAATTACGAGTGGGAGCGCTCAGAAATGACGATGGTGCACAGGTTATCCCATGCACCATCAACTTCTGATTTTATCGGTGAGAAGAATTCTAGGCAGCGTTGGCTACGCTTGCCTCAACCACCTTCGGCTCCGCCGTCTTCACGTTCGTGATGCTGATCCGGCGCGCTTTCTTTTCCTCCGGGATGACCCGGGCCAGATCGACGTGAAGCAGACCGTTCTCAAGGCGGGCGCCTTTAACCTCAACGTGGTCGGCAAGCTGGAAGCGACGCTCAAAGGCGCGTCCGGCGATGCCCTGGAAGAGGAAACGGCCCTTCGGCTCTTCGGTTTGGCCGCGCTTGCCCGCGATGGTCAACACGCCTTCCTTAACTTCGACGCCCAGGTCGCCCTCGCCGAAGCCGGCGACAGCCATCGTAATACGATAGTCGTTATCGCCGAGCTGCTCGATGTTGTAGGGCGGATAGGACGGGGCCGTCGGGTCGAACTGCGTGACCGTCTCAAGCAGGTTGGCGAGACGATCAAAGCCGATGGTCGAACGGTAGAGGGGGGTAAAATCAACACGCATGGTTCACATCCTTCGTTAGCGATGTTCAGGAAACCCGCCGTTTTGGCCAGGTTTCGATGCTGGATTGCCGGGCCCAAAGTGGCGTCCCGGCATGCTTCAGGTGGGGACAAACGAGCCTAGATTCAAGATGTTTTGGGCGACCCGTTGCACCCGTCCGTGGTAGGAAGTCCGTGCGATTCCGTATGAATTCGGTCATTTGCCGCGAGGGCTTATTTCCCTATGAGTCAACAAATTCCGAAGCCGCCGCAGGCCCATCTCCCTGGCCTTGGCATGCCCATGCGACCCGCCATGGGAAAGGGGGGCGCCTGGAATTATCCGGTCAATCCGTTCGAGCTGCAGAAAGAGCTCGAGTTCGGCATTGAGCATCACAAGTCTGGGCGGAAAGAAGAGGCCGAGCGCGTTTACCGCAGCGTGCTTCAGAAAGTACCCAATCAACCGGACGCGCTCAATCTGCTCGGTGTGTTGGCGATGGAGGCCGACAATCACGAGGCTGCCTTCGATTTCCTGGGTCGCGCGATCCAAGCGCGCCCCAAGGACCCGGCGATCCTCAATAACTACGGCAATGCTCTATCTCTGGTGCGCCGCTACGAAGAGGCATCCGAGCATCTCGAGCGCGCGGTGGCGATCAACCCGGATATGGCCGACGCGTGGCTCAACCTGGGCCGCAACCTGAACATGTCGGGCCATCCCCTTCGCGCGATCGAGTGCTTCAAGCGTCTGCAAAAACTGAGACCGGACAGCCCCTCGGTGCAATCCGGCATGGTGCGAGCACTAATGGAGCTTGGCAGGACCGAGGCTGCGGAGAGTGCAGCCCGCGAGCTCATCGCAAAGCATCCAAAGTCGTCTACCGGATACGTGAACCTTGCGAACACACGCAAATTCAAGCTTGAGGATCCCGAGGTCGAGGCGATCGAGGCTTTGCTCGCGGATTCGGACACTGCGGCGAAAGAACACCGGGGCCTCTATTTTGCGGCGGCCAAGATTTACGACGACACGAAGCGGTTCGACAACGCGTTCAAGTACTATGACACCGCGAATAAGCTGGCGGGCGGCACCTACGACGCTGTGGCACTAGAGCGCTTCTATGCCGATCTGAAGAAGACCTATTCGCGCAAATTCTTCGAAGAACGCCGTAATTTCGGTGTGCAGAGCGAGCGGCCGGTGTTCATCGTCGGTATGCCGCGTTCCGGAACAACGCTGCTGGAAACGGTTATCGGTTCGCACCCGCAAGCGTTCGCCGCCGGCGAGCTTGAAACGATCAAGCGGCTGGAGCGCGAGATGAGCACGCTCGTCTTCAAGGACGAGGGCGTCGGCAAGAATGCGCGCCACCTCACGTGGGCGGGGGCGGAAGTGCTGGCCAATCGGTATCTTGACGTTATCGATCATAAGGCGCGCAAGGACGCCGCCATTCGCGTCACAGATAAGATGCCTCACAACTTTCAAACAGTTGGCTTTATTGCGCTGCTGTTCCCGAATGCCCGTATCATCCATTCGAAACGCAACCCGATGGACACCTGCCTGTCGTGCTGGATGCAAAACTTCAACGACTCACACAGCTACAGCCGGGACCTCGCAGATGCCGGCCATCATTACCGACAGTACCAAGACCTGATGGCGCACTGGCACGAAGTTCTGCCCGGCCGGATCTTGGATGTTGAGTACGAAGATATGGTCGGCAACCAAGAGGAGACGTCCCGTAAGGTCATCGAGCACATCGGCTTGCCATGGGACGACGCGGTTCTCCAATTCCACAAACTCGATCGCACGGTCCTCACGGCCAGCGTCTGGCAAGTAAGGCAGCCGATTTACAAACAGTCGGCCGGTCGCTGGAAAAACTACGAGGCGCATATCGGGCACCTGCGCAAGGCGCTCGGTATTTGACGCTCCCGGCGTGTGTCCACAAGGGCACACGTCTTACCCTATCGCCTTCATGATTCGTGCAACGCTTGTATTCCCGCCCGGGAATTTGCCTATATTTGTTTGTTAACGGCCAAAAGATTCGCGCAAAGCGCGTGTCGTTAGCGGGGGTGTCCTTCTGAGGGTCGACAAGGTGCGGGTTCCGCGCCGCGGCGAGATCAGGAGGCTTTCGAATGCAATTCAAGACTTTGGCGTTGGCGACAACGTCACTCGTGGCGTTGGGCCTGACGGCCGGTGGCGCCTCAGCCGGAAATATGTATGCGGGGAAGGTCAACCTTGGGCTTGGCTATGCCTGGGAAGACTATCATTCGGACGGCGGAGAATCGTCGTTTGACCTCGAGTATTCGGTTGTGCACGGCGGCGGCTCGGTCAACATCCCATACAACGAATGGGTGAACTTGCAGCTTGATGCTTGGGGTTCAGCTTCCCTCGACAATGGCCCGAGTGGCTCGGGCTCTTTCTTCGGCGGTTTCGGGGCGGACGCGCATGTCTTTTGGCGTGATCCGGAGGTCGGTGCGATCGGCGTTTTTGCGGCGCTCGGCCGTGTCAACGGCGGATCGTTTTCGAGCTCAAACTATGCAGCTTGGGAGGCGGGGCTCGAGGGCGAGTACTATTGTGGGAATTGGACGTTGCGCGCGCAATTGGGGTACCTCGACTCCGACGGCGACGGCTATCTCCTGCAAGAGGCGGGCCTCATCAACGCCACCGTGCTCTACTATCCGAGCAAACACCTGAAACTGTCCGCCGGAATCGGGTACGCCGACGGGACTGTCCGCACGTCAAGCGGCCCATCATCGTTCGTGAACAGCGATCAATGGAACTGGACGGTCGGTGTCGAATATCTCTTCGGCAAATCGATCCCGGCCAGCGTCTATCTCAACTATCACGGCCGCGACATCAACGATCACATGGGTCCAACCTGGAACATCGATCGCAACGCAGTGGATGTCGGCGTCCGCTTCCCATTCGGCGGCGGCGGCGAAGATATCAAGTTGAACGATAGAGAAGGCGTCGGCTTCGAATCTCCAAAACTAATCGAGCATGGGCAAGGTTACTAACCTTCCTTAGATGATTGGCGAGAATTGGCGGGCTCCGAGTTGGGGCCCGCTTCCTTTTGGTGCTGTATTTTTGGCTCAGTCGGCGCCTGCTAGGTGCTCCAGATCAACGAGCTAGCGTTGCGCGCCCGCGCAATCCGCTATGCTTCTAAAAGCGATTCGCAGTCAGATCGACAAAGGCGACGGCTGGGCGCAGGGGTGACCTTCTGACGAAGACAAATTCGAGCCGGTAGGAGCCGGGCTCTTATTCGTCAGGAGGATCGAATGCGTCGCAAATTTATTCTTCTCGCGTCCGTAGCTGGCGCGGCTCTGGTCGCCGCGGAGCCTGCTTTTGGCGAGGGCTTCTATTACTCGACGTCGGGTGGCGCGAACTTCGTCAAAGACCGCGACGGCTCCTTTACGACCAACTTCAGCAGCGGAACGTATAACGCTCATTTCGATTTCGAGACCGGTTTCATGCTGTCGTCCGCCATCGGGCTCGAACTTGATCGCTGGCTTCACGGGCTCAAAGTGGAAATCGAGGGTTCCTATCGGCGCAACAAGATCGGCGGCAACTGGACGTTCACGGAATCCAGCGCCATCACAATCCCTACGATCGGACTTAGTGCTGTAGCACTATCGAGTGGATCCATTAGCGGACATTTGTCCACCTTCGCACTCATGTCGAATGCTTGGTACGAATTCGACATCGGCACGCGGTTCAAGCCCTACATCGGCGGCGGCGTCGGCTGGGCGCGCTCAAAGCTCGACGGCGCATTCCAATCGAACCGTTTGCTCATCACGTCTCTGGCGATCAATCCATTCCAAGGCTTCAGCGTCGAGAACAGCGGGTTCGCATATCAGCTTGGCGCCGGCATCACGTCTCAGATCATGCCGGGCGTCAGTCTCGGGCTCGGCTATCGTTATTTCGATGGGCCCGACATCGAGCTCTCGTTCTTCAGCGGCAAGGCCGCCGCGGTCGGCCCGGCGGCATTCGGCAGCAACTCGATCAACTTCAACAACGTCAGCCATTCGGTTGCACTGTCGCTCAGCGTAGATATCGACTGAGTCTTAGAGCGCTTGCCTGATGGCGCTGACGGTTCGAAAAGCCGCTTGAGCCAGCGCAGAGAGCCCGCTTTCAAGGTTAATAGATGGCGTCTGGGTGCCTTCGGATACCGGGCGCAATTCTATACTGTCGCGCGCGGTGTGGCTGCCGTGCACCACATTGCGGACGATTGCGGTCCAATTGCCATGATTCTGTTAAGGCGTGCGAAACGGTGTGCTAGCGTCTCGACCAGCGATGGCAGCTAAGGTGTGTCATTGCTCTCGACGGCGTTTCTCTGATTACGGTTGAACAGACCGGGGGGCCAGAGAGGGGCAAAAATTGGGGGGGACCCCGATGAGAACAGGGCAACAAATTAGCTGGGGATTCTGGCGGGAGAACACGTGATGCGTTTGAAATCGATGCTTTTGGCTTCCTGCGTTGGGGCGGTTGGCTTTGGGATGGCCAGCCCGGCGGAAGCTGGTGGGTTTTACGGCAGCATTTTCGGCGGCTACGACATGCCGAGCGCTAAGGGACCGGCGAACACGGTGTACTCAGCGACCAACGGAACGGCCTCCAGCACTGTGATCATAGGCTACACGGTGCACGGCGCCTACAATGCGCCTGAGGACGGATTCGTGGTCGGCGTTGCGTTGGGATACGATCTCTCCGACGTCATCACGCCCGGCTTGAAAGCCGAACTCGAGGGTGCCTATCGGCACAACAACGTGCACGGCAATGCACTTGCGCTTTTCACCAACTCTGCCAGCACCGGCACCTATGCAAGCCAATCCGGCGCCGACCTATCGGTTTGGTCGGTCATGGCCAACCTCTGGTACGAGATCGACACCGGAAGCAAGATCCGCCCGTATCTCGGCGGCGGCATCGGTTGGGGTCGCCAGAAGTGGAAGATCGGTTTGGTCGGCCCTGGGCCGTACTTCCACGACTCCGAAGACGAAGGTCTGGCGTGGCAGCTTGGTGCCGGATTCAACTGGCATGTGAGCGATCATGCGGCGATCGGACTCGGATACCGGTATTTCCACATGGACGACTTGACGGTGACCTATGGGCCAGCCATTGCGGGACCGGGGTACCAGTTCAAGGCCGACGGCGTCCATCAAGATATAACGATGAGTTTGTCCTACGACTTGAACTAGCCCGAACATCGGGAAGGGTTCTGAGCAGGCGCGGACGGAAACGTCCGCGCCTGTCGCTTTTTTCGAGCCGTGCAAGGCTCTTCGGGCGCTGCTATAAGGCCCGCGATCCCTGGGCCTGCTACTTGCCCCTGCCTAACCGATGCCTGCGGATCCAGATCCAAAACCGTGGCCCCAAGAGGAAGCGCCCTGACATGACCGACGCTGCTGACATTGCCGAGATCACCACAGGTTTGACCAACGCCATCGGAGCGAATTCCGGCTTGAATTCGACGCTGAAATTCGATTTCGAAGGCAAAGGTGTGGTCTTTATCGACGGCAAGGCGGACCCGAACCAGGTCTCGAATGAGGACAAGCCGGCCGACTGCACGATTACGGTGTCGCTCGATACGTTCAAGAAGATGGTGGCGCGCGAGCTCGACGGCACCGCCGCCTTCATGCAGGGCAAGCTGAAGGTGGCCGGCGACATGAGCGTTGCGATGAAGCTCGGCCCGATCTTGGCTAAGGCGGCGCCGCAATAGGCGCGATCATGTCGGCAGGCGCGCCGGCGCGTGATTTGGTCTTGTCGCCAGGCAATCCGGCACCGCCCGGCGGGGTTGTCGAGTGGCTGACGGAAGGCGACCGCGTGCGCTTGCGCACCGTGCGCTGGATATTGCCGCCGCACGAAGTCCGCGGGACGGTCGTCCTCGTGCAGGGACGCAGCGAGTTCATCGAGAAATATTTCGAGGTCGTGCGCGAGCTGCTGGATCGCAAATTTTCAGTCGTAACCTTCGATTGGCGCGGGCAGGGTCTGTCATCCCGCCAATTGCAAGACAAGCACAAAGGACACGTCGGCGACTTCTCGGAGTTCGATTGCGACCTGCATGTCGTCGTCGAGCGCATCGTCCATCAATACGCGGTCAAACCCTATTTCGGGTTGGCGCATTCGATGGGCGGCAATGTCATGCTGCGCTATCTCCACGACAACCCGCACGAGTTCGAGCGCGCCGTGCTCACGGCGCCGATGCTGGCCGTGAAGACAGCGCCATTCCCCCTCTGGTTTGCACGCGCGATTGCGACGCTTTGGACTGCCACCGGCAACAAGGGCGCTTATGTGTTCGGCGGTGCGCAGCAGGATCCAATGGTTCAGGCGTTCGAAACGAACGTCGTGACAAGCGACAAGACGCGCTTTGAGCGCATGATGCAAAGTCTCACGGCCGATCCCGATCTTGCGCTGGGTGCGCCGACGTTCGGCTGGCTCGAGGCCGCCTTTCGATCAATGGATTTGGTGAAGACCGAAGAGTTCGCTGCAGCGATCGAGACGCCTGTCCTGCTTATCGGTGCGGCTTACGACAAGCTCGTCGATCTCGGTGCGGATATTCGTTTAATCCGGCGCCTCAAGCGGGGCATGTACGTGCTGCTCAAGTCTGAGCACGAGATTATGATGGAGCGAGACGATATCCGCACGGCGTTCTGGAATTGCTTCGATGCGTTCGTAGCGCCGGCGTTGGGTCAGGCGGAGCGCAGCCGATCGACGACCGCTGCATGAAGATGGGCGTCGCCGGCAGCGACGACGCGGCCTCCTTGCGATGCGTCCTTTCCGTCCCAAGTCGTGATCCTTCCACCGGCCCCTTCGACGATCGGTATCAATGCTTGGATATCCCAAGGTTTCAGCGCCGCTTCGACGGTCAGATCGATCATGCCAAGCGCCAATAATCCGTAAGCATAGCAGTCGCCGCCATAGCGGGTCAGCCTGGCGTGCCCGGCGAGATCGAAAAAAGCGGCTTTCTCAGAGTCGGTGAAGTAACCGGACGGCGACGTCGTCGTCAGAATTGCGTCCTTCAGCGCTGCGCAGTTTCGTGTTCGAATGGGGCTCAGTCCGTCGCATGTCCTAAGGTGGGCCTTCCCGCCGTAGCCGATCCAACGCTCCTGCATGTAAGGCTGGTCAAGAACGCCGAGGATGGGGCGATCTCCGTCATTGAGCGCGATCAGCGTGCCCCATTGTGCCATGCCGCACATAAAGGCGCGCGTCCCATCGATGGGATCCAAAACCCAAGTGAGCGGTGACCGGCCGGGGGTCGCGCCGAATTCTTCGCCGAGTACACCATGATCCGGAAAACGCTCCTCGATGCGCCGGCGGATCGCCTGTTCGGCACGGCGATCTGCCTCGGTGACGGGATCAAATCCGGCGGCGCCGAGCTTGTTGTCGACGTCAATCGGTTTGCGAAAATAAGGCAAGATCGCTTGGCCGGCGACGTCGGCCAACTCTTCCGCAAACGCCGCCAGATCCTGCAACTCGCCTATGCTTAATTCGACGTGCGTGCTCATGCGCGCAAGCTCTTGCGCGTAGCGTCCGCTGTCAATTGGAACTCAGGCGTGTTGTTCGCTGTCGCTCAGCGCTTTCGCGAGGTCGAGCAGGCGGCGACGAGGACCTTCGTCGAGCCCGTAATAGGCTCGGATCAGATCCATCGTTTCTTTGTTTTGCAGCACGCCAGCCTCGACGTTGCTATCGCTGCTGGCTTCAACGGCTGCACCGCTGTTGTGCAGGCCCTCGAAGAAGAACGATACTGGAATGTCGAGCGCTTTCGCCAAATCCCACAGGCGCGACGCGGACACCCGATTGGCACCGCTTTCGTATTTCTGGATCTGCTGAAAGCGGATGCCGACCGATTGGGCCAGCTGCTGCTGTGTCATGCCTAGGAGCCAGCGACGATGACGCACGCGCTGACCGATATGCAGGTCGACAGGGTTCTTCAACGTGCCCTCCCCCACTCGGTACACGATACCCAAACGTTAATATTCGAAGGCCCGAAGTCTAAGGTGAATCTTACTTTTATCAATCAAAAGTTGCTGTGATATCCGCCACCACCAACTCCTGTTTGAAATAATTCAAGAAATTGAACATCCTGGGGGAAAGTTCCTAACAAAAATCGCCTATGGCTTGCAATCGTTGCCGAAACTGGCTGCTACGTGGCCTGGAGGCGACATTGGCCGCCGGTTCGCGTGGCAGGTGGGTTACGCAAGCTCCTTCGCGGCACGCTTGCGGTCGTTAGGATCTAGGTGGCGCTTTCGAAGGCGAATGGACTTGGGGGTCACCTCGACCAATTCATCTTCACCGATGTACGCGATCGCCTGCTCAAGCGTCAGAAGCTTCGGCGGAGTCAGTCTAACCGCTTCGTCCTTGCCGGCGGCGCGGAAGTTCGTCAGCTGCTTCGATCGTAGCGCGTTGACGTCGAGATCGTTGTCGCGCGAATGCTCGCCGATGATCATGCCCTGGTAAACGCGCGTGCCGGTTTCAATGAACATGATGCCGCGCTCTTCGAGATACCAAAGTGCGTATGAGTTCGCTTCCCCTTCGCGGTCGGCGATGAGCACGCCGGCTCTGCGGCCTTCGATTGGTCCACGATGGGTCTCGTAGGCGTGGAAGACGCGGTTCATGATGCCGGTGCCGCGCGTGTCGGTGAGGAATTGGCCGTGATAACCGATCAGGCCGCGCGAGGCTGCGAAGAACACAAGGCGCGTCTTTCCGCCGCCTGACGGGCGCATATCCTTGAGCTCGGCTTTGCGCTTGGACATCGCTTCGATGACAACGCCGGAATACGCGTCGTCGACGTCGATGGTGACCTCTTCGATCGGCTCGAGCTTTTCTCCCCCCGGTCCGTCACGAAAGAGCACGCGAGGCCGCGAGATCGACAGCTCGAAGCCTTCCCGGCGCATCGTTTCGATTAGGACACCAAGTTGAAGCTCTCCGCGGCCAGCGACCTCGTACGCGTCGGCGTTCGTGGTTTCGGCGACTTTGATGGCGACATTGCCTTCGGTTTCGCGCAGAAGACGCTCGCGGATAACACGGCTTTGAACCTTAGAGCCCTCTCGGCCGGCCATGGGCGAGTCGTTGATGCCGACGGTGATTGCAATTGTCGGCGGATCGATCGGATTGGCGGGAATCGGGGTCTCGACCTCGGGATCGCAGAGCGTATCGGCGACGCCGGCTTCGGATAGACCCGAGATCGCAACGATATCGCCAGCTTGTGCCTCCTCGACCGGAACGCGCTGGAGGCCGCGGAAGGCGAGGACCTTGGTGATACGCCCCCGCTCAACGATGGCGCCCTCGCGCGAGAGTGCTTTTATGGGGCGATTGGTCTGTACGACTCCAGACTCAATCCGGCCGGTCAAAATGCGGCCTAGATAGGGATCGGATTGCATCACGCGTACGAGCATTGCGAACGGCTGATCCGACGTGCCTTTCGCCGCGATCGCCGGCGGTGGGACATGCGCGACGATGGTCTCAAAGAGCGGCGTCAGATCTTTGCGTTCGTCGTTGTCGAGATCGCGAACGCACCAGCCGCTGCGGCCGCTCGCGTAGAGCGTCGGGAAGTCGAGCTGCTGATCGTTGGCGTCGAGGGCCGCGAACAGGTCGAAAACATCGGTATGAACTTCGTGGGCGCGGGCGTCCTGACGATCGATCTTGTTGATCACGACGATCGGCTTGAGGCCGAGTTTCAGAGCTTTGGACGTGACGAATTTCGTTTGCGGCATCGCACCTTCGGCGGCGTCGACGAGCAGAACCACACCGTCGACCATCGAGAGGATGCGCTCGACCTCGCCGCCGAAGTCCGCATGGCCCGGGGTATCGATGATGTTGATGCGGGTGCCGCGCCACTCGACGCTGGTGCACTTGGCCAGAATGGTGATCCCGCGCTCACGCTCGAGCTCGTTCGAGTCCATGGCGCGTTCCATCACCTGCTGGTTTTCGCGGAACGTTCCGCTCTGCCTCAGCAACTGATCGACGAGGGTCGTCTTGCCGTGGTCGACATGGGCGATAATGGCGATGTTGCGTAATTCCATAGGCCTTTTGCGACGCGCTCGAATACGTTGAGGAGGGCGCCATATAGGCGTTCTGCTGCGGCGCAGCAAGCGGTCTGCTGCTTACTGCGGCGCCGCGTTGGCTGGGAAACGGCGCCCCCTCTGGGGACGAGCCAGATTGGTCAGGAATTGATTGGTGCAGGCGGTCCAGGAGAAGTTCAGCGCATGGTCTCTGCAGAGGTCCGGCTTGAGTTCGAGCGCACGCCGGGCGGCGCCTGCAAGGTCATCCGACAGAACGCCGACACGCGCCTCGCCGACGATGTCCATCGGTCCCTGAACGGGATACGCAGCGACCGGAAGACCGCTAGCGAGTGCCTCCAGAATCACGAGACCGAACGTGTCGGTTTTGGAAGGGAAGACGAACACGTCGCTCGCCGCGTAGTGGCGCGCAAGCTCTTTGCCGAACTTTGGGCCTGCAAACCGCACATGCGGATATTTCGCCTTAAGCTCGGCGAGTTGCGGTCCATTGCCAACGACGAGCTTTGATCCAGGTAGATCGAGCTGCAGGAATGCTTCGACATTCTTCTCGACCGCAACACGACCAACGTAGAGATAAACAGGCCGCGGCAAATCGAGCCAATCTTTTGGGCCCGGTTGAAAGAGATCGACGTCGACGCCGCGCGACCAGAGGCGCAAGTTTCCGAAGCCGCGATCCTTGAGCTCGCGCTCAAGCGAGCGTGTGGCAACCATGACGGCTGACGCCGGCGCGTGAAACCAGCGCAACGCACGATACGTCCATGCGACCGGGACGCCGAAACGGGCGTGGACGTAGTCGGGAAAGCGGGTGTGGAATGAGGTTGTGAAGGGGATCTTGCTGCGCTGACAGTAGCGGCGCGCCGCCAGGCCGATGGGCCCCTCGGTTGCGATGTGAATTGCATCCGGGTCGAACTCGGCGATCAGCTTGGCGACCGTGCGCCGGGTGAAAACCGCGAGCTTGATTTCGGGATAGGTCGGCATCGGCACGGTCGAGAACAAATCGGGCGTGATGTAAGCGACCTCATGACCCAGACGCTTGAGTTCAGAGCCCAGGGTCTCAAGCGTGCGAACGACGCCGTTCACTTGCGGCTGCCAAGCATCGGTCACGACCATGATGCGAAGCGGGCGGGCAACGCCGTCGCTCAACGACAATTCGAGGCGCCTGCCGCCTCCACCGGAGCGGTTTGAAGACCCGGAAAGCCGGGGGATGTGGAGCTTCGTGCTCAGGCTGTTGCCTTCGCTAATGGGGCGCTTGCCAGCGCCGGTTGCGCGTCGGTCCACGCGATAATCTGCAATCTTCCCGCGTAATCTTCAACCAGCGCCGTGCAGCTTTCGACCCAATCCCCGTCATTACAGTAAAGAATTTGGCCCATTTGGCGCATTTCCGCCTTATGGATGTGACCGCAGACGACGCCATCCAGATGGCGGCGCTGCGCCTCGCGCACGACCGCGTTCTCAAACCGCGTGATGTATTCGACCGCGTTTTTCACCCGGTTCTTGAGCCAGCGCGAAAGCGACCAATACGGCAGCCCAAGACCGCGCCTGGCGGCGGCCACGATGTCGTTAAGGCGCAGTGCGGTTGCGTAGGCCCAATCGCCGAGATAGGCGAGCCAGCGCGCGTACATGACCACGCCGTCGAAATGGTCGCCGTGAATGACGAGCAGTCGGCGCCCGTCGGCGGTCTCGTGGATGGCCTCGCCGATGACTTCGACGCCGGCGAGGTTGTGTCCGACATAGGGGCGCAAGGCTTCGTCGTGATTGCCCGGTACATAGATCACGCGCGTTCCCGCGCGGGCCTTGCGCAAGATTTCGTCGATTACTTCGTTGTGGGACGGGCGCCAAAACCACGCCCGCTTGAGTCTCCAGCCGTCGACGATGTCGCCGACGAGGTAGAGCATGTCGCTCTCATTGCCGCGAAGAAAGTCGAGCAGCATCTCGGCCTTACAGCCGCGTGTGCCGAGATGTACATCCGAAATCCAGATGGTGCGGTGGCGGCGCGGGCGAGGGACGTGCCGCGCTGGCGGTGGCGTTTTCGACCGCGAGAGCGGAACCAAATTCGCGCTTCGTAGGGGAAGCGCGAGGCGCTCCAGCGCTGCTTCCAATCTCGTCACGCGCCCCACTCCTGCAACCGTCGAATCGGCGTTACTTGACGGAAGATGGGGTGCCAGCCTGCCGTGAATCTTTGATGGCAGTTGCGTGATTTATTTGAGGAATGGCGGGGCTATACTGAATTCGCTTCGTTAACCCTAAAGTAACCAAGTGTTCGCGGCGCCGAGTCTGTCCGTTTCGGCTCATCTGCCGCCGCGCATGCCACACGGTCTCGCCAACTGTCGTTCGACATCGACCAGCCTTTTTGTTGCGCTGCAGCAGGCGGCCCGGTGTAGCGGCGGCGTATACGCGCGAGAATATTTCACGATGTTCCGAGTGAAATAAGCGAGGAAATCCAAGGTACTGCGGCGGATTCCCGCAGCACGGGTGTGAACGTTTAACGCTTGATTTATTCCGTCACCCGTCCCATATTTGTGCAGCGCGGCAAGATGCTTTGCGTCTTGTTTCGCAGCCCTTCCTGGGCGTTTCCTCCCTAAACTTGGGCCGCCAGGCACCCGCCTCGCGGCCCCTTTCTTTTTCAAGTCCAAGCGCCGCGCGCTGGCGGATGCGTGGTCGTGCCGCCGTTCAGGGGCAGTTGCATCATGACGATATCGACCCAGCGGCCGAGCTTGTAGCCGACACCCCGAACAGTGCCGGCGTGCTCGAAGCCCGCCCGCTCATGAGCCGCGATCGAGCCGCGGTTCTCAGAGTCTCCTATCACCGCCACGACCTGACGCACTCCGCACGCCTCACAGCGAGGAATGAGGGCATTGAGCAGTTTGAGGCCAATGCCGTGGCCACGGTGGCCGTCGCGGACATACACCGAGTCTTCCACGCTATAGCGATAGCCGGTGCGCGGTCTGAAGGGTGACGCGTAAGTGTAGCCGAGGACTTCATCGCCGCTTTGCGCAACGAGAAACGGCAAGCCGTGCGCTGCGATTAGACGAATCTTTTCGTCGAATGACGATACGCCCGGCGGCACTTCCTCGAACGTGCCGAAGCCGTGCAGCACGTAGTGGGCATAGATGGCGTGGAGGTCGGCGGCGTCGCGTTCTGTGACGTTTCGGATCAGCAGCGCGCTCACTGAGCGGCTTGGCCAGTCGCTGCCAAAGGTGGTCGCAAGAAGCGCCAATCAATCTCGCCCAACGCGCGGATCAGCGTTGTTACGGCCTGGGTCACACGCTTCAAACCTGCAAGACGCTCGATGCGCTCCTCATCCATGTAGAGCACGCGATTTATCTCGATCTGCAGCGCATGCAGACCAAGGGCGGGCCGTCCGTAATGCTCGGTCGAGAAGCCGCCCGCGTACGGATTGTTACGGACGACCGCAAATCCCTGCATTGTCAGCGCGCGCTCGATGATGTCGGTCAAGCGACGGGCGCACGCTGTGCCGAAGCGATCACCAAGCACGACATCGGGACGCGCCGAGCCGATGTCTTGGTCGAGCGGGCCACCGACAGACGGCATCGAGTGGCAATCGATGAGAACGGCGCAGCCGAATTGCTTGTGCGTCGCCTCCATCAAGCTGCGCAACTTGGCGTGATAGGGCTTGTAGTACGTGTCGATACGCCATTGCGCCTCTGCGAAGCTCAATTTCTTGGCGTAGATCTCTGCGCCGTCGCGAACGACGCGCGCGATTGTGCCGAGACCTGCCGCGACGCGCGGGCTGCGGCTGTTGACGAAGCCCGGTAAGGGCGCGTCGAACATCGCAGGATCGAGTTCATAGGCATCGCGGTTCGGATCGACATAGGCGCGCGGGAAGTGCGCCTTGAGCAGCGGCGCGCCGAGAGCGGGCGCCGAAGCAAAGATTTCATCGACAAAGGAGTCTTCCGAGCGGCGAATCGAGACCGTGTCGAGACGGGACGCCTGCAGGAAGGACTTGTGGTACATGCGGCCCGAATGGGGCGATGCAAAAACGAAGGGGAGGGTCGGATTGGCGGGCGCCAAGACCTCAAAAGGCGGGTCTATCTGCGGCCCGCCACGCTTCTCTGTGCCGCCAACGAGCCTCAAGCTGTTAACCCTTGGTTAGATGGCCTAAGTGGAGCATCGAAAGAAGGTCCGATCAAGGCAATCCGCTGTGACCGTGGCAAGATTTTGGTTAACAGTTGCAGAGACTTGGCGCAAAAGATGGGCGGTCGATAGTGTGGGCGCGGCTCTTGCACGGTTTGCGTACAGCCCGAGAGCTTTGAGGGGTTCCTAACCATGGCGAAGATTCTGCTCGCCGAAGACGACGACGCCATGCGGCGCTTCCTGGCCAGTGCGTTGGAAAAGGCCGGTCACGAGGTTGCATCGTTTTCTCAGGGCGACGAGGCGTATGACTGCCTCCAAGCCGGCAGCGCCTTTGACCTCTTGTTGACCGATATCGTCATGCCGGTGATGGACGGAATCGAGTTGGCGCGGCGGGTATCGGAATCGACCCCGACGATGAAAATCATGTTCATCACGGGCTTTGCAGCCGTTGCGCTCAATCCGAAGAGCAACGCGCCAAAGGACGCCAAAGTCCTATCCAAGCCGTTCCATTTGCGGGAACTGGTGCAGGAAGTCGAGCGGCTGCTTGCCGCCTGAGCCGTTCCGGCCCCACACGCATTCGTCTTGTTTTGCCGAGGGCGCGCCGCTATAGGGTTGCGCCTTCCCGCTGCCGGTTCTCATCGGCAGCCGTTTTTGTGGGCGTGTAGCTCAGCGGGAGAGCACTACGTTGACATCGTAGGGGTCACAAGTTCGATCCTTGTCACGCCCACCATTCCTCCAGAAAGCGCCTCGACCTCGGAAGAAGCCACTGTGCCGTGATCGCCGCGATTGTTGGTGGCGCGATGCGCCGCGCAATATCCTTTCGAGATTGCGGCTAGCGGCACGGCGATGAAAGTCGAATGCCGCACGCGTGGCGTCTATCCGGTGAAGGATTGCCGCCTCCGGCATCGCATCTCGCCGGGGCCTGGAGCTGACGACGGCCGGCTGAAAGGTACAGGTCGGCATCCGCGTCGGCCGACTGGCGAAATTCCACCCGCGCTGCATCGCAGCGAGCGAATTGCGCCCGTCGAATCGGTGCATTGTGATGATTGCCGCTGTTGCGCGAGTCTTCTTTAATGTTGTCTTAATCCCGCCGGATTCGCGGTGTGCGATCCCCTGCAAAATCTCTTCCTTGAGGACATTCCATGCAGCGCGTGCTGATTGCTCTTGCCGCCGTCGTCTTGCTCACCGCCGCCATCGTCCTAGGTGTGAAATACTTCACGAAGCCAGGCACCGAAACGGCGGGCACGCCGGCGACCGCAACGACGTCGACCGGCACAACGACAACGACGCCTAGCACGCCAACGCCGGGCACCGGCGCCGTCACCGCGACGGCCGAACCGCCATCGCCCTACTTCGCGTTTCGCAGACTTGAGATCGAGACATCGAGTTCGGAGCCCGAGGCTTGTCTCGTCTTCACGCGCAAACTCGATAGCTCCGGCAAGGTCAAGTACGAGGACTATCTGAAACTCGATCCGGATACGAAAATCGCGGTGCGCGCAACGGAGCAGCGCTTGTGCATCGCCGGCCTTGCCTTTGGGCAAGACTACAAGCTCGAAATCAGGGAAGGTCTTCCCGCCGCAGGCGGTCAGGAGAAGATCACAGCGAACGAGACCATACCGGTCGAGCTGCGCGACAAGCCGTCGCTTGTGCGCTTCGGCAAAGGCCTCGTCCTGCCGCGCGAGAACGCTGACGGTGTGCCGATAACGACGGTCAATGTCGCCAGTCTCGATATCAAAGTCGTTCGTGTCGGCGATCGTTTGTTGTCGCAACTGCAGACCGGCGTCGTCGATCAGCGCGAGTTCTACGACTACGAGCGCAATACGATCGAAAACGAGCAGGGCGAGGTCGTTTGGACCGGCAAGATGAACGTTCTCGACAACCGCCGCAATGCGGAGGCGACGACGCTGTTCCCGCTGCGCCAAGCTTTGAAGCAGAAGCAAGTGGGCCCCGGCGTCTTTCTGGTCGTCGCTCAGGACTCGGCCGACAAGACTTCGACGGACGAAAGCTACGAATACAAACCGCGCGCGGCGCAATTCGTCGTCGACACCGACCTCGGTCTGACGAGCTTCACGGGCCTCGACGGCATCAACATCTTCGTGCGCTCGTTGCGAACGGCAACTCCGGTTTCAGGGATCACGCTCGCGCTCGTGGCGCGCAACAACGAAGAGCTTTTGCGCGTACGGACGGACAGCGACGGGCGTGCCACCTTCCCTGCGTCGATCGCGCGCGGCACGGGCGGCATGGAGCCCGTCATCGTGATGGCCTATGGCGCAGCCAACGACTTCACGTTTCTCGATTTGCGGCGGCCGGCATTCGATCTGACGGACCGCGGCGTCGAAGGGCGTGCGTCTCCCGGTGATGTCGACGCCTACATGTATACGGACCGTGGGGTCTACCGCCCCGGCGAGACCGTGAACTTCACGACATTGGTTCGTGATCAGAACGCCAAGGCCGTTTCGGATGCGCGACTGACCTTCGTTCTGTCACGACCCGACGGCCTCGAAGCCAAGCGCTTTACGTCCAACGATCAAGAAGCGGGCGGCGTTTGGACTCCTATTACGCTTACAAACACGGCGCCTCGCGGACGCTGGCAGCTTGCCGCTTATGTCGATCCAAAGGGTTCGCCGATCGGTCGCGTTGCGTTCGATGTCCAGGATTTCGTGCCGCAGAAATTGAAAGTCGAACTGCATCCGACACAGCAAGTGCTGAAGCCGGGCATGACGGCGGTAATCGACGTCAACGGCCGCTTCCTCTATGGCGCGCCCGCCGCAGGACTGGGTGGCGAAGGCACGATGCAGATCGGCGCCGATCGTAATCCCTTCGCAGGTAACAACGAGCTCAAGGGCTATCATTGGGGCAAGGTCGACGAGACGGTCGAAGGCACCCAGGTGACGATGAACGTCGCCGAGACGGATGCCCAAGGCAAAACGCAAGCGACCGCGGCGATCGATCAGGTTGCGGATACGACGTTGCCGCTCAAAGCGGACTTCACGATCGCGCTCTACGAACCGGGCGGACGCACGACTTCGCGGAAAGTGACGCTGCCGCTGCGCACGCGCGATATCATGATCGGCGTCCGTCCGTCCTTCGAATGGGAGTCGGTGCAGGAGAATACGCCTGCGACGTTCGAGATATTGGCGGTCGACGGCAACGGCAAGCCGATTGCCAAACAGGGACTGACGTGGGAGCTCGTCAACGAAAACGTCGACTACCGCTGGTACCAGGTCGACAACCAGTGGAAGTACGAGCGCGTTGTCAACGACCGCATCGTCGAGGGTGGAAAAGTCGATCTCAACGGTTCGGAACCGATGAAGATCACGAAATCGCTGGGGTGGGGACAATACCGTCTCACCGTCGCCGATCCGGCTAGCGGCGCGACGACCGCCTATCGTTTCTGGTCGGGCTGGGGCGGTGGTGTCGCCGGCGATCGGCCGGACCGCGTGAACGTCACCACGGACAAGCCACTTTACGCTTCGGGCGACAGCGCGAAGGTGCACATCAATGCGCCCACGGACGGCAAAGCTCTCGTTGTCGTCGCATCCAACAAGATCCATTGGATGCGCCAAATCGACGTTTCGGCATCGGGTACGGACGTGTCGGTGCCGGTGTCGAGCGACTGGGGTTCCGGCGCGTATGCGATGGTGACAGCATATAAGCCGCTGTCATCGGTACAGACGCGAGCGCCGGTGCGCGCCATCGGCGTCGCCTGGATTGGTGTCGATCCCGCGCCGCATACATTGCAGGTCGTGCTGCATGCGCCGCAGAAGATTGCGCCGCGCCAGAGAGTCACCATTCCCGTCGAGGTGAAGAACGGCGGGGGCGAGCAGATCTATCTGACAATGGCGGCCGTCGATGAAGGCATTCTTCAGCTGACCGATTTCGTCTCGCCTGATCCGGCGAAATACTATCTCGGCAAGCGACGGCTGGGCCTCGACATGCGCGATGACTACGGGCGCCTGATCTCGGCTGATCGGGCGGTCGTCGGCCAACTCAGATCAGGCGGCGACGCGCTTGGTGGGCGCTCGCTGGCGGTCGTTCCTCAGAAGACGGTGTCGCTATTTTCAAGCCCGGTGAAGCTCGACAGCTTCGGCAAGGGCGATGTCATACTCGATGTCCCCGACTTCAACGGCGAGCTCCGCTTGATGGCGGTTGCATACAGCGACACGCGCGTCGGACACGCCGAGCAACCGATGACAGTGCGTGATCCCGTCGTGGCCGAGATCGTATTGCCGCGCTTCCTAGCGCCTGGAGACAAGGTCCAAGCCGCGCTCAACATGCACAATGTCGAAGGTCAACCAGGTCAATACATTGCGACCGTCAAAGCGTCGGGAACGACAGCGAGCCCCGGCGGCCAGACGCGCCTCTCGGTGAATCTCGGCGCCGGTGAGCGCAAGCTCATGAGCGTTCCGATTGATGGGTCGCAGCTTGGAATCGGGCAGATCGCGCTGACCGTGACCGGACCAGGCGGGTTCAAGGTGGACCGCTCGTATCCGATCGAGGTGCGTGCGCCGCAGTTGCCGGAAAGCTCGAGCGATATCGCGCTCGTCGGTGCGAACCGGGACAACAAGTTCGGGCATGAGGTGCTCGCGGGCTATGCGCCGGGAACGACGAAGGTCGCTGTGACGGTGAAAGGCTCGCGCGGGTTCGATGACGTGCCGGGATTGCTGCGGTGGCTCGACCGTTATCCCTACGGCTGCATCGAGCAGACGACGAGCCGCGCCTATCCGCTCGTCTTCTACAACGATATGGCACTGCTCGCGAGTGTGAAGCAGGACAAGACGATCAAGGACCGCGTGCAGGATGCGACCGAGCGTGTGCTCGACATGCAAACCTACGGCGGCAGCTTCGGGATGTGGAGTTCGATCTCTGGCGAGGCGGATCCGTATATCGGCATGTTCGCTCTCGACTTCCTGATCCAGGCGAAGGCGCACGGTTATGTGGTTCCGCAAGAGGGCATCGATCGTGCACTCGGCTGGGCCCGCAGAGCGACCGGAGCTGAAGGGTCCGGCGATCTGGCGCGCGCGTACGGCTTCTATCTCTTGGCGCGGTCGGGTCAGGTGAACCCGAGCGAGCTGCGCTACTTCGCCGATACGCGTATCGAGGGCATGACGAACGCGTTCGCGCTTGGCCTGATGGGAACCGCACTGACGGATATCGGCGATCGCTCGCGTGCGAATCCTGCCTTTGCCAAGGCTCGTGACATCGCACTCCATGCGAACGACATCAAATACGGGCACGATTGGTACGGCTCGCTGTTGCGCGACGTCGCCGGTCTGACGGCCGTCAGTGCGGAGGCGCAGCAAGTTGCCCTCATCCCGGCTCTTGTGAAGCGCGCGTCGAGCTTCGACCCGCGTCTCAACTACACGACGACGCAGGAGAAGGCGTGGATGCTCCTCGCCGCGCATGCGATCGAGGCGTCTACGCCGCCGATCAACGTTGCTGTGACGGGCGCTGATGCGTCTGGGACGAACACCAAAGTCCTGCGCTTCAATCCAGAGGCCGCGCAGGTCGACGCCGGCATCGATGTCCGCAACAATGGCAAACACGATGTGTGGCGCATCGTCTCCGTGGAGGGCGTGCCGGCACAACCTCTACCAGCCTCGCAAAGCGGCGTGACGCTGTCGAAAGCAATTCTGACGATGGACGGCAAGCCTGCCGATCTTTCGCAGGTAAAGCAAAACGACCGCTTCATCGTGGCGATCTCCGGCGAAATGGCCAACACGCGGGCTCACCTGATGGCGCTGCTCGATCTCCTGCCTGCCGGATTCGAGATCGAAGGTGCCGTGCAGCGCAACGACGACGGCTCGACGATCTATCCGTTCCTGCCGATTCAAGCGGCATCCAACATCGTCGAAGCGCGCGACGATCGCTTCATCACGACCTTCGATATCGGCTCTTCCTATCAGCCGACCGATCCGAAGGAAGCGGCGAAGCAGCCCAAGCCGACCTTCCACTTCGCCTATATCGTGCGGGCAACGATCCCCGGCTCCTATGTGGTTCCAGCCGCCGTTGTAGAAGACATGTACGGACCTGACATCAAGGCTCGCACAAACATGGGCACGATGACGATTGCGGCCGAGTAGGCTTGATCGTGAGTAGCTTCACCCGTCTAGCCACCTTCCTCCTCGCAGGGGGAAGGTGGCGGCGCGGGTAGGTACGGTAATGCGCTTGCTGTTCAAAAAGTGGCGGAGTTTCCTGACAGTCGTCGCGTTTGCGACTGTGGGCCTTTTTTTCGCGATCGCTGTTACCGATCGCCTCAATCCCCTTGGACCGACCCGTGCAGACGATCGCTCCGTCATCGTAACGGCGGCGGACGGGACCTTGCTTCGCGCGTTCATCGCGCACGACGGCGCCTGGCGCTTGCCGGTGCATCCCTCACAAGTCGACAAGCGATATCTGCAGCTGCTGCTCGAATGGGAAGATCAACGCTTCGAATCGCATCCTGGCGTCGATCCCATGGCGGTCCTGCGAGCGATCGCTCAAATGGCGCTGAAAGCGCGCGTCGTCTCCGGCGCGTCGACGATCACGATGCAGGTCGCTCGGCTGCTCGAGCCACGTGAGCGAACGGTCACAGCGAAGTTCTTGCAGATGGCACGGGCGCTTCAGCTCGATTGGCATCTCAGCAAAGATCAAATTCTCGAGCTCTATCTCACACTCGCGCCCTATGGCGGCAACCTCGAGGGCGTGCGGGCCGCGAGCCTTGCGTGGTTCGGCAAGGAACCGCAACGATTGACCTGGGCGGAAGCTGCGTTGCTCGTGGCGCTGCCGCAGTCGCCGGAGCGGCGGCGGCCGGACCGGCATCCGGATCAGGCGAAGATCGCACGCGATCGTGTGATCAAAACGATGGCGGCGCGCGGCATCATTCCGATGCGCGACGCGCAAGAGGCGATGGCGGAGCCGGTTCCGTCGAAGCGCAAGCCGTTTCCGTTTCACGCGCCGCACCTAGCGCGGCGCTTGGTGGCCGACAACAGCGCGCACGTTGCCGTCATCACGTCGACGATTGACGCCACCACGCAAAGGAAGCTTGAGGATATGGCGGCGCGCGAGCGCGCCTATTACGACGACGGCGCGAATATGGCGATCATCGTCGTCGACAACGCGACGCGCGGTGTCGTCGCCTATTTGGGCGGCGCAGACTTTTGGACCCAACAAGGGCAAGTCGATCTTGCTGGCGCGTCGCGCTCTCCCGGTTCGACGCTGAAGCCCTTCATCTACGGGCTCGCGTTCGATGATTCGATCGTGCACCCGCAAACTTTGATCGACGACAAGCCGATGGCGTTCGGCGACTACGAGCCGAAGAATTTCGACCATGCCTTTCAAGGAACGGTGACGATTGCACAGGCCTTGCAAATGTCGCTGAACGTTCCCGCCGTTGCATTGCTCGACAGGATCGGACCGGTGCGGCTAGCCGCAACACTGCGCAATGCCGGCGCGGACCTCGTGTTTCCGACGAAGGGCGCAATTCCCACGCTGCCTCTGGCGCTCGGCGGCGTCGGCATTTCCTTGCGCGATTTGACGATGCTCTACGTCTCGATTCCGACGGGTGGTGAGGTGGCACCGTTGCGATACCGCGCCGGCGATCCGCAAGGCGAGCGCTTCCGTGTGTTCGGCGCTGCGGCCGCCTATTACCTCTTCGACATCATGCGAAGCGCCAATTTGCCGGACGGCTGGTCGATGGGGCAGGGCATCGTGCGCTCGCGGGACATTGCGTTCAAGACGGGCACATCCTACGGCTACCGCGACGCGTGGGCGATGGGCTTCTCTCGTCACTACACAGTCGGCGTGTGGGTGGGGCGGGCCGACGGTTCGACGCGGCCCGGCCACTTCGGCCGCAACGAGGCAGCTCCGCTGCTGCTGAAAGTGTTTGAGCGTCTGCCGCCGGAAAGTCATGCGCCGTTGATGCGACCGGACGGCGCCTATTCGGTCCAAAATGCCGAGGCGCTGCCCGTGGCATTGCAACGCTTCCGTCCTCGGTTGGGCGTTCCCGCAGGTCTGCGCCGCCAGATACCTCCGCACATCTCGTTTCCGCCTAACGGTGCGGTCGTTGCGGTGCAGCCCAACGGGCTCAATCAAAGAATGCCCCTTAAGGCGTCAGGTGGACGCGGCACGCTCCGTTGGGTCGTCAACGGCATGCCGTTGCCGGCCGAAGCCGGTTCCGGGCCTGAGGTCTGGTGGACGCCAGACAGCGAGGGCTTCGCGCGCATCACGGTCGTCGACGCCGACGGGCGCAGCGACACGAGCCAGATCCGTCTTAAAGCCGAGAAATAGGATCATCGCCATGCGCTTCACTGCGGGATTTGCACTGTTGCTGGCGCTGACGTGTGCAGCATACGCGAGCGAGCCCATTCCGGATTGCAACGATCCGCAATCCAACTTCGAAATGAAGATGTGTGCCAAGCGTGAGCTGACGCAGGCCGAGGCTGAGCTCAAGACCGCGTTTCAGCGCGCGCTCACGGCTGCAAATACACAATACGAGATGGAGCGGCACGAACTCGGGTTCGAGAATATGCCGAACATGCCCGAGGAGTTGCGCAAGACACAAAACGCCTGGGAGACTTACCGCGATCTGAACTGCGGTTATCAGAGACTCGTCTACTACGGCGGCTCGATGGCTTCGCTCGCGGTCACCGGCTGCCTCCGCGACATGACCAGGGCGCGCACCAAGGAACTTAACGACATCGCCGATCCCGGTTGAATAGCGTCTGTCGCTGCGACTCGAATCAGCTATCAATGGATCTGTGCGGGGTTATCCCGCACGGGTGAGTATGTGTGTTGTCAGATAGCCTTGTGCCCGACTTTCTGTTTGATCCTCAGCTCCGGGCTGTAGACGCAAAGATCAAGCAAGCAATCGACTATTGGCTGGCGCTGCGCGGTGATCGGTTTGCGCCCTCGCGCGGCGATCTAAATCCGCGCGACATGAAGCCGTTCCTGTCTCATCTGCAGATCTTCGATTTGCTCGACGGCGGTAGAGCATACAGGCCCCGGCTGATGGGAACCGCGATCGTATCGGAGATCAAGGAAGACGCGACAGGGCAGGTGTTCGATGCATCCTCACCCCGGCCGGTCGTTCATCGTGTGCTTAGCGCGATCAAATGGGTGATGGACAACAGAAAACCGCTACGGACATTTGCCGCCCGATCCGCGGTTGAAGAGCGAGATCACATTTCGCACGAGACGGTCTTCTTGCCGTTATCGAATGACGGAGAGTCGATCGATATGCTTGCTGTCGTCGGCGTTTTCACACCGATAGCTCGCTGACGGTTAGGGACGGATATAGACGGCCGCAAGCGCGCCGATGACGATCGACTGAAAGATCGCGAGGACGATCGCCCATTTGTTCAGCGTATCGAAGGGCGATTCGCTCTCAAGGAACGGCTGCGACAGAAGCGGAATCAAGATCATCGACAAATAGAGGATCGAGAGAGCGGCCGCGCCGAAGAAGGCGCCGTGCGAAATCAGTGCTTCGTTCGACGCGGAGTCGCGCTCGCCCACGGTCGACGCGAACATCACCACCGTCGCCGCCGGCAAGAAGTAGATCGTGAACCAGGTCCAGACGTCGATGAGCTTGTCGCCGTAGCGATCGGTGATCGTCTGACCGAGCAGGATCGCCACTGCAATCCCACCGAGTATCAACCAGATGGCGGCCAGCGAGCGCTTGCAGATCAGCATCTTCAAGCGGGCGCACTCACTTGCCGAGCAACGTCCAGATGCCAGCTTTGATCAGATGCGACATCGCGCTGATCTTGCCGGGCTCAATGAAGGCGGCCGAGGTGTTGTAGTCTTTCTTCTCGAATTCGTAGATCAACGCCGTGCACGTCACTTGTTTGGTGAACGGGATCAACGCGTAGCGTTGCGGCAGGTGCGTTTGGCCGGTGGTCGCCCAACTCTTGGCGATGGCTTCGCTAGGCGCCTTGTCGCTTTGTGCGACGCCGCCGGAGAGCGTGAAGACGATGATGCGAAAGTGCCCGGAGCGCGCCGTGAACAGCGCCTTGACATAGCTTGTCAGCGAGAATTGTTCGCTTGAAAGGGGCGCGAGCTTCTCTTCGAAGCGCGCCTGGCCGACCACCGGCGAGCCGTCGTCATTGATCTGCTCGAGCTGCGTGGCGATGGCGATGCCATGGCCGTCGGCCAGCGCATAGTAGCTTCGTTCGCTGTAGCCCGCGTGATCGAGGGCGTTTGCGATGCGCTCGGCGACGCTGCCGAAGGTCGGTTTGCTGGTGTTGCCCATCACGAGCCTGCGCGGCACCTCCTGCGAGGCGGACGCTTTCGGTACGGGCCACGGAAAGATCGGAATGTCTTCCGGTATCGCCGAGGTAGCCTCCGCTACGCTGCGCGTTGGTGCAGGAGCGGGCGTAGCGGTCAATCCGCCCGGCTTCGCCGTCATCGGTGGCGCGCTCCCGGTCGACTCAGGAACGGTAGGAGGCGGTGGTGGTGGGGGAGGCGCCGGCAGCGGGGCCGCTGCATAGCCTTGCGACTGCTGAGCCTTCGCAGATTCCGCTTCCTCTCGGTCGCGCGCGGCGCGCGCCTTTCGCTCGGCGTCATAGGCTTCGCGCATCGCCCTCCTTTGAGCGTCATGGCGGTCGCCATCTGTCGACCCGATGTCAGGTGCTGTCGTGCCTGCGTCCGGCTCAAAGGGCTCGTTTGCATCGGCAGGCGGTTCCGCCGATCCTCCCGACGGCGGCATTGGCTCAGCCTGCGGAACCGGTTCTTCGCCGGGTGGTGCCGGTGGCACCAATTGATCCGACTCTGGCGGCGCTGTGGTCGAAGTTTCTGCTGCGACCTGCGGCGGGGGCGCCGTCTCTGTCGGGACGGATTGTGAGACGTACCAAAACGCACCAGCGGCGATGACAATGGCCGCTGCAATGAGAACAAGCAGGCCCGTCCTATTCATCGATCTCTCCGCTGGGCCGTGGTCGGAATTCGCATCGACTCTTAGGCCGTTGCGATCCATTTGTGGAGTAGCCCGGTGTGTGTGCCGCGCCTGGCTGTGATGAGAGCCAACTCAACCCAGAGTGTTGCGTGCGGCCGTCAGGTCTTTGCGGCGCAAGCCTTTGTTTACCACGTCTCTCAGCGATTTTTTCGGCACTCGTGCTCCATTCTTCTCGCTGGCAAGGGCCCAGATGAGGGGAGAGACGTCATGAGCCATCCGCATTGGTCGATCGCCATCTACGGCGGTAACGGCACGCCGATCACGTCGCCCACGTATTTGTCCGAAAAGGAAGCCCGCATGGCTTTCAACAGTCAGGACGTGTTTGAAGCGGAGACGCTGCCGGAAAGCTATGCGGCGGTGCTGTGGGAAATGAAAGAGGACGGCCAAGCGAGCGCCGTTCTGTCGAGAGTTGTCAGCGCACCGGTCGAGCAGCCGGACGTCTGGTCCCCGAGCTTCTGAGACAGCAGTCTTGTCGCGCGCCTGAAGGGTGGGCTCGCGACTTTGGGAGTCAAAGTGCCGGCGGCCGATTGTTGGCCACCGGTTGATTTGACTGTGTCCTCCGTCATCACTGCTCACCGCAGACAGTTTGTTGCGCGGATTTGTCCTCGTGCTCTAGCCTCTCGAAGCAGGGCACAAGGCTCGCTCGATGCTCGACACTCCCAAAAAGACGTCCGGATCTTGGCTGGCGCAGGCGCGCGCCGCGTTTGCGCCAGCCGAAGAAGGCGCTGCCGTCACAAGCAATGAAGGACGCAAGCGCGCGTTCTTTCTTCTGTTCTGTTGCCTGATTGCGAACGGCGTCGGGCAAACGCTCATGTTCGCAATTCTGCCGCCCTTGGCAAAAGACCTCGGTATCAGCGAGTTTCAAGTCGGCTCTATCTTTGCCGTCTCAGCCACGGTCTGGGTTTTGAGCTCGCCGTTTTGGGGGCGCCGCAGCGATCTCTGGGGCCGGCGGCCCATCATCCTCATCGGACTTGCTGCGTTTGGCGTGTCGACGTTCGCGTTCGCGAGCGTGCTCGGCATCGGCTTGGCGCGATGGACAGTGCCGGCCGTCACGTTCGTGCTGCTGATCTTGACGCGTTGCATCTACGGCTTGTTCGGCTCGGGGACGTATCCCGCGGCGCAAGCCTATATCGCCGACCGCACGACCTACGCGGAACGGACGGAAGCGATCGCCGGACTCAACGCCGCGTTCGGGCTCGGTCAGGCCGTCGGTCCTGGAATTGGGGCCGCGCTCATCGTGCTCGGTGCGACGGCGCCGCTCTATTTTGTGGCGCTGTTGGGGTTTGCCTCCGCGTGTGTGATTTGGCTGCTGCTGCCGGAGCGGTCGGCGCCGCATCAGCGGCGCGAACTGCCGAAGCTGAGGTGGAACGACTCGCGTGTCCTGCCCTTCATCGTCTTCGGCATCGCCATGGGAACGGTCGGGGCGATTCCGATCCAGACCATCGGGTTTTTGATCGGTGATCTGCTGAAGACATCGGTCGGCGACACGACGCAGATGACCGGCGTCGGACTCATGGCGTCGTCAATCGCTTCGCTGTTCGCCCAGTTCGTGCTCGTGCAGCGCTTCAAGTTGACGACGCGCTTCTTGATGCGGGCGGGAACAATTGTCGCACTTTGCTCCAACCTGCTGTTTCTTGTCGCACCCAACTACGGACTGATCGTGTTTGCGCTGGTTCTCTCGGGCCTCGGCTTCGGCATGGTTCGGCCCGGTTACGCGGCCGCTGCCTCACTGTCAGTTCCGCCGGAGGAACAGGGCGCGGTTGCCGGTTTGACAGGGGCTGCGGGGGCGTCCGGCTTCATCTTTGCGCCGCTGATCGGAAATGCGCTCTACGGCATCGATCCGCATGCGCCCTACATGCTTGGTGCAGTTTTGATGGCCGCACTCGCGGCCTATGCGTTGATGAGCCGCAGGTTCCACAACATCGTTACTATGCCGACTGAAGAGGTCGAGTCGGCCTTGCCACCGAACTGACTAGTTCCTATCTCGTGCTGCCTGGCATTGATGACGCTGGCGATACCGCCACATTTTGGACCGATTCCGACGTCACCGTGCCGAACGTAGGCTCCCAGGGCAAAGCGCACAGCCTTCGTGAAAATCGTCAGGTGAGAGACAGGATCTCTCTATTTAACCGGCGAACGATTCCGGAGATGTGTAATGACGGCCTTTCCAGACTTTGTTGATGCTGCGCGCCAGTGTGCGTCGGCCACGTCGCCTGCCGACGTTTGGGCGAGCGTGCGGAGCGCGATCGAGCCGCTCGGCTACCAGCATGTTTGCGTTCTTACGCACCAGGCAGACTTGTCCGAGCGCATCACGCCTGCTGTGCTCTTCTTCAACGCCCCGCAGGGATTTGCAGATGCGCATGACCGTGCTGGGCACGGCCCGAACAACCCCTTGGTGCAGCGGGCGCTGACAAGACTTGAACCGCTTGCAGTGAATGAGATTTGGGCTGCACCGCTGACGGATCGACAGAAGCGCGCGCTTGCGTTCATCAGCATGTCGCTGAACGTGCGCGACGGATTCACGATCCCAATCCGGCTCGATGAACAACTCGACGGCATCGTGATGTTCGGCGGCTTGAAGCCGGACACCTCGCCATTGGCGCGTTCGTTCCTACATCTACTTGCGCATGGCGCTTTCAAGCGGGCGAAGGATTTGGCGAACGAGCCTGCGAAGCGGCGCAAGGGAACGCTGACCGCGCGCGAACTCGAATGCCTGCGCTGGACGGCGCAAGGCAAAACAGACGCGGAGATTGGGACCATCCTCTCGATCAGCCCGCGCACGGCGCGATTTCATATCGAGAACGCCAAGCGAAAATTCGGCGTCTCGACGCGCATTCAGGCCGTAGCCGAGGCTCTGAGACTTCGAGCGATCGCCGCCTGACCTTGATTTGAGCGTGAACACGAGCTTGCCGCGAAATAAGTCGCGAGCGTGAGCTATTTGGAAACCATGACCGAAGCGAAGACAAAACACATGATCGACATTTTAGACGCCGTGAAGGTGGCGGGTGCGATCCGGCACGCCCGAAGTCCGATGGAGATCTGGCGAACATTGAAAACCTTCGCGGAACCGCTCGGCTTCACTCACTTGAGCGTGTTGTCGCCGATCCCGGCGAATGCCGAGAAGATCAAACCTCACGTGATCTACTCGGACACCCCAAAGTCGTTCTTCGACACGTTCGACGCGCAGGGATATCTACGCCACCATCCTCTCGTTCAGCATGCTTTGGTGTCGGCCGAGCCGTTTACGACGCGCCAAATTCAAGCGCGAGATCTGACGCCCGAGCAGACCAAGGCGCTCGAGTTCATCGGTAGCCAGTTAAACCTCACCGCGGGATTTGTCGTGCCCGTGCGCCGCAATGGGACGCTGCTAGGCATCGTCACCTACGGCGGCAACAACTGCCGCTTCGGCCCGATCGAACGGTCGGTTCTTCATCTGTTGGCTCATGCGGCGCTCGTACATGCGCTGGAGCTGAAGGATGTGAAGGAACCGCCCGCCGTCGATTTGTCGCCGCGCGAGTTGCAGTGTTTGCAATGGGCGTCGCGGGGCAAGACCGACGCCGAGATCGGCGTAATCTTGGGCATCAGCGCCCGCACCGCGCGCTTCCACATTGAGAATGCCAAACGCAAGCTCGGCGCGGCCACGCGCGTTCAAGCGGTTGCCGAAGCGATGCGGCGACATGCTATCGCAGCCTGACGTGACTAACAGGGTTATGGCTGCAGACCGGCAGGTACCGTGCGCATTCCTGGCGCTGCTTTCAGGCGATGCACACGTCTGACTGTCGTATCTCGACGTCCGCTAAAAGAGACCGATCGAGTCACGATGGTGTGCAAGAAATCAGAGAACGATAAGGACTCGCAGCGCGAGGGCGACGAGCTGTTCGATTCGCTCGACGCGCAAACGCGTGCGTTCCTCAAAGACTATCTTTCGATTACCGACGAGGACCTGAAGGCGCACGTACGCCGACTCGTCGAGGAAATACGCCTCAATCCGAAAAAGAAGAAAACCTAGGGCGTGGGGCTCGAGACCCTCGACTGGCGCAAGCGCACCAACAGCTCCATGGACGCATAGCCGTCTTCGATCAACCCTTCGGTCTTTTGGAAGTCGCGGATGGCTTGGCGCGTCCGGCGCCCGATCACGCCGTCGGGCTCTCCGACGTCGAAGTTGCGTCTGGCAAGCAGCGCTTGCAGTTCCATGCGATCCGCGCGCGCAGCGAGCGGAATGTCGTTACGTGGCCAGGGCGCTCGAAAAGGTCGTCCACCGTCGAACCGCTTCGATAGCTGACACACAGCCAACGCATAGGAGATCGCGTTGTTGTAGGCGAGAATTGCCTTGAAATTCGGATAGGTGAGAAATGCAGGCCCGCTGTGGCCCGCCGGGACGATCAAGGCGGCATCGAGGTCCATCACGCTGCGGGGAAGTCGGCGGCCGTCGACACGCACGACGCCTTCATCCTTCCACTCTCGAACCGGCTTTTCGATCGAAAGGTCGGCTTCGCCGAAATTGAACTTTGCAGGCAATCTAACTTCATCAAAGCAAGGCTTGCCCTCGATCCAGCCCTTCTGCTGCAAGTAGTTTGCGGTCGAGGCAAACACATCAGAGAGCGTATCCCAAAGATTGCGCTTGCCGTCCCCATTGCCGTCCCGCGCGTACTGCAAATACACGGTCGGAATGAATTGCGTTTGACCCATGGCGCCGGCCCACGAGCCTGTCATGCGTTCCGGTGCGATGTCGCCTTCCTCGATGATCTTCAACGCTGCTAGCAGTTGCTCGTGTCCAAAGGCCGCCCTTCGGCCTTGATAAGCGAGCGTTGCGAGCGCCTCGATCACATTGAAACCGCCGGTGAGCTTGCCGTAGTTGCTCTCCATCGCCCAAATCGCGGTGATGATGCTTGGCGGCACACCGTATTCGCGATGCGAGACGCGCAGCAACCTGCGATGCCGGCGCATCAGGTGCTTGCCATGCTTGACGCGATCTTCGGATAGCGCGCTATCCAGGTAGTCCCAGATCGCCCGGTTGAACTCTGGTTGGTTCTCGTTGAGTTCGACGACGCGCTGATTGAGCTTTACGCCCCGGAATGCGTTATCGAACGTCTTGGCGGAGATGCCCTGTGCGAGAGCCTCGGCGCGAAAAGCCGCTATCCAGGCTACGAACGCCGGCGGGCGGTCCTGCGTGTCCGGGACCGGCGACGACATGACAATTCCCGGCGGCGTGTCGCCAAGCGCCACACCGGCGGCGCCAAGGGCACAGCAAGCCGAGACCAAGAGGGCGGTAAGGTACTGACGCATCGTATGTTCTCGGATCGCATGCGAGGGCGGCACAGTGCAAGGGATCGGTATCACAACTATCCCTCCCGGCGTTGACAAGCGCCAAAGCGCGCAACTATGGTCCGCGCCTTATTTTGGACCCCGGGAACGCCGCCCTTAGCCTGTCACGAGATCGCAATGAAAGTCCGTAATTCCCTGAAGTCGCTCAAAGGCCGTGACAAGAATTGCCGCGTCATCCGCCGCAAGGGCCGCGTCTACATTATCAATAAGAAGAACCCCCGGTATAAGGCGCGGCAGGGCTAAACCGCTCCGCCTGACCAAGCAACTGGTGCTCCGCCGTGCGTCTGCCGATACTGTCGGCAGGTCCGTCGACGCGTCGTGAGTCTTGCCCGTTGCAGATGCCCGAGCCCAAAGCCGACGTCTTCGCCCGCCGTTCGGCGCTGGTCGAGGCCCTGGCGCGTCTGGTGCCCGAGGGGGTCGTGGCGGACCAAGACGCACTTGCCGCCTATGACTGCGATGCTCTGACGGCTTATCGCCAGAAACCGCTTGCCGTCGTCCTGCCGACAACGGCGGATGAGGTCAGCGCCGTGCTGGCGCTCTGTCACCGCGAGAAGGTGCGCGTGGTCCCGCGTGGTGCCGGGACATCGCTGTCCGGCGGGGCGCTGCCGCTCAGCGACGGTATCCTCCTTGGCCTCTCGCGCATGAGCCGGATCAAGGAGATCGATCTCGAGAACCGCTGCGCGGTCGTCGAGCCGGGTGTCACGAATCTCGCCATCACGAAGGCTGTCGAGGGCCAGGGCTTTTATTATGCGCCAGACCCATCGAGCCAAATCGCCTGTTCGATCGGCGGCAATGTCGCGGAGAACTCAGGAGGTATTCACTGCCTGAAGTACGGGTTGACCACGAACAATTTGCTCGGCGTCGAACTCGCGCTGATGACGGGTGAGCGCATTCGCATTGGCGGCAAGGCGATGGAGGCGGGCGGCCTCGACCTTCTAGGCCTCGTCACCGGGTCGGAGGGCCTGCTCGGCGTCGTCACCGAGGTGACCGTGCGCTTGCTGCCGAAGCCGGAGGTGGCGCTCGCCTCGCTCGTCGGATTTCCGTCGATCGAAACGGCCGGGCAATGCGTGTCGGCGATCATCTCCGCCGGGATCATCCCGGCTGCCATGGAGATCATGGATCGCTTCACGATCGATGCGGTCGAAAGCTATTGCGCGCCAGGCTATCCGCGCGACGCGGCCGCGATACTGATTTTGGAAGTGGACGGCATCGCCGGGGACGTCTCACGTTTGCTGACGTTGGTCGAAGGGATCGCGCGCAAAGTCGGCGCGACGTCGTTCGTGACGAGCACCGACGAGCGCGAGCGGCAGCGCATTTGGTTGGGGCGCAAGGCGGCATTTGCCGCGTCGGGACGGATTGCGCCGGACATGCTGTGCATGGACGGTACCATTCCACGTCGTGAGTTGCCGCGCGTGCTCTCGCGTATCGGCGAGATGTCTAAGGACTGCGGATTGCCGGTCGCCAATGTTTTTCACGCCGGCGACGGCAATTTGCATCCGCTCATCATGTTCGACGTGATGAAGGAAGGCGACCTCGATAAAGCTGAGAAGCTCGGCGCGGACATCTTGAAGCTGTGCGTCGAGGCTGGTGGCGTCCTGACCGGGGAGCACGGCGTGGGTATCGAGAAGCGCGATCTGATGCCCCTCATGTTCGCGGAAGGTGATCTGGCGCAACAGGAGCGGGTCAAATGCGCGTTCGATCCCGATGCGTTGCTAAATCCGGGAAAGGTCTTTCCGTCGCTCTCGGCCTGCGTCGAAGGCGGCGCGATGCACGTGCATCAAGGCCGTATTCCGTTTCCGAATCTGCCTCGGCTCTAAATGCAGGTTCTGCGCCCGGAAAGCGAAGCTGAAGCTGCTGCTTTGATCGCGGAAGCGGCGGCGAACAATCGGACGCTATCGATCGAAGGCGGCGGATCGAAGCGTCACTTGGGCCGCCTGACAACGCCGTCCGCCGTCCTCAAGCTCGATGCGCTTCGCGAGATCGTTTCCTATGAGCCGGAGGAGTTGGTGATCACCGTGCGTGCCGGGACGCCGCTCGCCGAGGTCGAAGCGGCGTTGGCGGAACGAAACCAATGTTTCGGGTTCGAGCCCGCGAGCTGGTCGTTCGAGCCAGCGGCTGCAGCGGCAACGATCGGCGGTACGATTGCGGCCGGTGCCGCCGGCTCTCGGCGTGTCGTGCTCGGCGGGGCGCGCGATCATCTCATCGGCTTTCGCGCAGTGAACGGCGCGGGCGAAATCTTCAAAGCGGGCGGCAAGGTCGTGAAGAACGTTACCGGCTATGACCTGCCGAAGCTCGCGGCGGGTTCGTTCGGTACGCTGTTCACGATGACGGAGCTGACGCTGCGGACCTATCCGCGCGCCGCAACGTCGCTGACACTTGCCGTCGAAAACCTAGACGTCGATTCCGGTTGCGCCTTGATGCGACGCGCGGTCGGATCGCGTTTCGAAGCCACCGGATTTTGTTATCTGCCGCGCGTTGCAATCGAGCGCCTCGGCCTCAGACAGGCTTCCTCATTGACGCTCATTCGATTTGAGGGAGACGCCGAAAGCACCGACGCGCGTGCGCATGCGTGCGGCGAAACGCTTGCTGTGCCCTTTGCGACAGTGCAACACGACGATACCTGGCGTCTGGTGCAGCAGTTGAAGTCGCTTCAGGCTTCGCAGGTGCTTTGGCGCCTAAGCGTGCCGCCAACGGCTGCCGTGGGCGCGATCGCTGCTCTTCGGCCCGAGTGTTTTGTCGTCGATTGGGCCGGCGGGCTGTTGTGGGTCGAGCCGGGCTCTGCATCGCCGCGCGATGTGCATGCCGTCGCACGCCAATTCGGCGGGCACGCGACGCTCTTTCGCGGCAGCGACGACCTGAGGCGCGGCGATGTGTTTCAGCCGCTCGATGCCGTGACGGCCGCGCTGACGAAACGACTGAAGGCCGCGTTCGACCCGCACGGCGTTCTCAATCCCGGCCGCATGTACGACGGAGTTTAGATGCGCACGCGGTTCAGCGACATCCAACTCGCAGATCCGGCGCTCAGCGCGGCCGAACACGAGTTGCGCAAATGCGTGCATTGCGGCATCTGCACGGCGACGTGCCCAACTTACACATTGCTCGGCGACGAATTGGACGGGCCGCGGGGCCGAATTCAATTGATCCAAGGCATGCTCGAAAGCGGCGCGGCGCCGAGCCCCACCGTCGTCATGCACGTCGACCGGTGCCTTTCGTGTCTTGCCTGCGTAAGCGCGTGTCCGTCCGGTGTGAGCTATCCACGGCTCATTGACGAAGCGCGCGCTCACGTCGAGCGGACGTTTCGGCGCCCGCGGTATGAGGCCTTCATTCGCCGCGCCCTTGGGTTCGTGCTGCCGCGGCGCTGGTTGTTCAGGTGGGCGCTGACCGTCGGCCGATATGCGTCGGACATCGCGGCGCTGGTGCCGTTGCCCCTTGGCTCGCTGATCGATGCCGCAAAGAAGTTGCCGCCCGTGCAGCGCCGGCGCGAGCTTGCGAAACGTTACCCCGCGCAGGGCCAACGGCGGCTGCGCCTCGCGCTACATGCCGGGTGTGTGCAGGAGGTCATCGCTCCCGCTATCACAGCGTCGGCTGTTCGCGTTTTGACGCGTTTCGGTGCGGAGGTCGTGCTTGTCGAAGGCGACGGGTGCTGTGGCGCGCTCAATCATCATCTTGGTCAGACGCAAGTTTTCGAGGGGCATGCCCTCCGGCTCGCGCAAGACGTTGCGGCTCACGCGGCCGATTGTGAAGCGATTGTGACGACGACGTCGGGCTGCGGCGCGGTCATGCGCGACTACGCCTTTGCGCTGCATGCGGAGGAGGGGAAGGCGGTCGGCGAGCGCGTGCGCGATATCAGCGACGTTTTGGCGGAGCTGCCGCTGGAGCGCGTCGACGCGTTGCCGAAGTTGCGCGTCGGCTACCACGCAGCGTGTTCGCTTGCGCACGGCATGCAGCGCGGCGTCGATATTCCCGAGGTGCTGACGAGGCTGGGGTTCGAGGTGGTAACGCCGAGCGATACGAATTGCTGCGGCTCGGCAGGCGTCTACAATGTGTTGCAACCGGAGATCGCCCACGCGTTGCAGGAACGCAAGGGTGAAGCGGTCAACGCACTCGATGCCGACGTCATTGTCACCGGCAACATCGGATGCCTGACGCAGATCGGCGCCGTCTCGAACGCGCCCGTCGTGCACATCGTCGAGCTTGTCGATTGGGCGACGGGCGGACCCACGCCACAAGCGCTACGCGGCCGGATCAGCGCCTGAGAAAGCGAAGTATTTCCTGAGCCATCCTCGTGCCGGACTCGTAGGCGCCTTCGACGGATTGGCTGCGCGAGCCTGCCTGCGCTTCGCCGGCGAAGAAGACTCGCTCAGCGTGGGGCGTGTCGAGCTTGGCTCTCGCGACCACCGAACCGGGTCTCGGCGCTGCGTATGCGCCAAGCGTGTAGGGGCTCGCACCCCAATCGGTCGCAGCGCCGCGGCGGAAGCCCCTGTCGGCATTGCTGCCGAGTATCGCGCGCAAGCGATCGCGGGCAAAGTCGATCGCGACTGCCTGAGGCTGGGTCGAAAGATCCCAAGCGAGCGAGCCGCCGATGTGACAGACGGCGAAGGGTTGGTTCATCGGATTGATCAAAAATGCGTTGCCGCGCTCATCTTGCACTTTAGGGACGATGCTCGTGTTTTCCGGAAAGGCGAGCGCCGGCGATCCTTTGGCAAACATTAATGCGATCTTGCTGACCAAGCCCATCGGCAGGCCGACGATTGCCTTTTGCTTTTCACCGTCGAGCGCCGGATCGAAGGTAATCGCGCCGGCTGCCAGCACGCCGGTCGATACCGTGACGAGCGCCGCCTTGGCGCGCACGGTGCCGAGCGTCGATTCCACTTCGACGCCGTTCCTTGTGGCTGAGATGCGCGTGACGCGCGCGTTGACCCTCAACGCCACGCCATCCGCCATGCGGCCGACCAGCGTGCCGAAGCCCTGGCGAACGCCGGCAATCGGTTCTCGATCTTCGCGGTCGTGCCAGTCTTGCACCGAGAAATCTTCCAGATCGACACCGATGTCGAGCGGGCCGATGGCAGCTGCAGCGGTGGGCAACCATGCTGCAACGTCGGGGGGCAGATCCTTCGGCATGGCGGTGACCGCAGCGACGTCGTCCTCCTCGTGTGCTGCCTCACCGATCGCCTCGCCCAACGCGTCGATCGCCTGATTGTAGTTCTCGACGTCGGCCGCAGTTGCACGAGCGCCGTTCACATAGAGAGTTTCCTCTTGCTCCTCCGTGACGACGTCGAAGCCGTAAACGTGGGCGAGGCGCGCCATCACATTTTCGTCGGCGCCGTGGATCCAGGCGGCGCCGCGATCGAAGGGAACTCCGAAAGTTGCAATGTCGGTAAAGACGCGGCCGCCGACGCGCGGGCTCGCCTCGAGCAACAAAATACTGCGTCCGCCGGCCGTTAAGACACGCGATGCAGACAAGCCGGCGACGCCTGCGCCGACGATCACCACGTCCGGGTTCTGCAGCGGCGCGGCATTAACCGGGCGCGCAACAGCCGAGGCGAGGCCCAGTCCCAAAACGTGACGACGCGAAAGCGGATGACGCATGAAACAGGTCTTGGTTTGATCCCCGCCGCAGCCTAGCATGATCGTCATGCGCATCACGCTCGTATTTCTGTTGTTCACCTTGATGTCGGTGGCGCCGCAAGCGCTCGCGGATCAGTCGGATCCGCACCTCGATCGCTTGTTCCTCCAGTTGTCCAAGGCGACGACGCCACCCGAAGCGCAAGGCGTTGAAAAGGAAATTCAATCGCTGTGGCTGGTGTCGGGCAGCGATACCGTCGACGTGCTGATGGGGCGGGCGCAAGCTTCGATCGGCGTGCAGGATGCGGCGACGGCAAAGAAGTTGTTCGACGCCGTGACTGAGATGCGGCCGAACTACGCGGAGGTTTGGTACGAGCGCGGTGCGCTGCTGGCGGCAGTCGGAAGTCCGCAGGAAGCTTTGCCCGATCTCGAGCGGGCGATCGATCTGGAGCCGCGGCATTATCCGGCAATCGTTCTCGCGGGCAGGATTGCCGAAGAGACGGGCAACAAGCACGCGGCCCTCGACTTCTATCGCAAGGCGGTTGCGATCAATCCGCAGCTCGAGGCGACGAGACGCAAGATCGCTGCGCTCGCTGCCGAACTCGAAGGCAAAGATATCTAGCCGACGTTGCGGCCGACGAAGGCGACCCGCAATAGGTTGGTTGCGCCGGGTGTCCCGAATGGGAAGCCCGCGGTGACCACGATGCGCTGTCCGGCGCCGGCGAAGCCTTCGCGGAAAGCAATGCGGCAGGCGCGATCGACCATGTCCTCGAAGTCGTGCGCATCTTCCGTCACGACGCAGTGCAAGCCCCAAGCGATCGCCAGCCGTCTGCCTGTTGAAGCGACCGGCGAGAGCGCGATGATCGGCGCGCTTGGCCGTTCGCGCGCCGCGCGGAGACCGGTCGAGCCGGAACCCGTCCAGCAGACGATGGCAGCCGCTTTGATGGTGCGAGCGACCTGACGCGAGGCGGCGGTGATTGCGTCGGGCGTCGTGCCCTCGGGTTCGCCGCGCGTCGCGTCCATGAGCATGCGATACTGCGGATCCTCTTCGGTGGAGCGCGCGATCCGGTCCATCATGTCGACGGCTTCGACGGGGTATTTGCCGGACGCCGATTCTGCCGAGAGCATCACGGCGTCGGCGCCATCGAAGACGGCGGTTGCAACGTCCGAGACTTCGGCGCGCGTCGGCATCGGACTCGAAATCATGGATTCGAGCATTTGAGTCGCGACGACGACCGGCTTGCCTGCGTGGCGCGCTGCGCGGGTGATTTGCTTCTGACGGCTGGGCACCTGCTCGATCGGAAGCTCGACGCCGAGATCGCCGCGGGCCACCATCAAGGCGTCCGCAAGCTCGATGATTTCATCGAGGCGCTCGAATGCCGCGGGCTTTTCGATCTTGGCGAGCACGCCGGCGCGGCCCGCGACGATCTTACGGGCTTCGGCCACGTCTTCGGGCCGCTGCACGAAGGAGAGGGCGATCCAATCCACACCGGCCTCAAGCGCGCGATCGAGGTCGGCGCGATCTTTTGCCGAAAGGGCGGCGATCGGCAGGATCGTGTCCGGAACGTTGACTCCCTTGCGGTCGGTGAGCTTGCCGCCCACTTCGACACGCGCGGTGACGTAGTCGGGGTGCACGTCCTCGATGCGCAGGCGCAGCTTTCCGTCGTCTATCAGCAGCTGGCCGCCCGGCTTTAGGACGGAGAACACCTCCTTGTGAGGCAGGCTCAGATGTGTTGCATCGCCCGGCTCGGGATCGAGACCGATGCGCACGACGCTGTCCTTGACGAGATCAGTAGAGCCTCCAGCAACGGCACCGATACGCAGTTTCGGGCCCTGCAGATCGGCGAGGATACCGATCGGGCGATCGAGCTCGGTCTCGATCTGGCGGATGGTTTGGACGAACGCGTTGAGGCCCGCGTGATCCGTGTGGCTCATGTTGATGCGGAAAACGTCGGCACCTGCTTCGAACAGCCTGCGAATGGTGGTGGCGTCGCGCGAGGCGGGACCCAATGTCGCGAGGATTTTGACTTTGCGGCGGCGACGCATCGATGACTCGCGTTCTTATCTGGTTCAGTCGGAGAGATTGTGCGTCCAGCTCGGGAAGTCGCCGGTGTCGATCTCGAAGAAACCGGCTTCCTTATAGCCGCGTTCGTGGCACTGCTTGCGGCCTTTGATCGTGAAGTTGCCAGTCGAGACGCAGAAGGAATAGCGATTGCTGTCCCATGCGCCCTCGACGCCTTCTTGCACGCCCCGGAGGTAATAGTAACGCGCCGTTAGCGGGCCTTCGAGGATGTCGGCGCAGGATTTTGGAGGCACGCGCCACCATCCCTCGCTGAGCCATTCCTTGCCGTCAAAACGTCCGAGCGCGATCAAGGCTGCGATTTCCGTCTTGTTACAAATCGTCAATTTGGCTTGTGCCGGTGTCGCGAGGCCGAGCGAAAGCGACAACGCCGCGACTGCCAAGGCGAGAACCTTCATCACTGTGTCGGGACTTTGAGATTCGTCACCGAGGCAGATTACGTCGAGCCCCGCCTATCGCGTCAATTGTCCGGCATCACGAGGATGGCGCGAAAATCGTTGACGTTGGTGCGGGTCGGACCGGTGACGACAGATTGTCCCAGCTTGTCGAAAAAGGTTCCGGCGTCGTTCCGTTGTTCCGCCGACGCCGGATCGAGTCCAAGCTGTTGCGCTCGGACAAGAGTGTCCGGCCCTATCCAAGCACCGGCAGCATCATCACTTCCGTCGATGCCGTCAGTGTCGCATGCGATCGCCCAGGTCCTCTGGGCTCCCTGAAGCGCGCGTGCCAGCGCCAAGAGATGTTGGCGATTGGGGCCGCCGCGCCCGTCGCCCTTGACAGTGACGGTGAGTTCGCCGCCGGACAATAGTAGCAAGGGTTTCTTCGGGCGCTTCAAGCCGCGCACGATCTCGGCGTGATTGCGCGCCACTTGGCGGCTGTCGCCCTCGACATCCGCACCCAGGATCAAAACATCGAAGCCGAGGCGATGAGCCTCCTTCGAAGCCGCGGAGAGCGCGTCCATCCCGCGCGCAATAATCGTCGCCTCGCTATTGGCCAGGCGCGGATCGCCCGGTTTGATGGATTCGTAGCGCCGGTCATTAAGGATGGCAGCGATACTGGGCGGCGTTGTGATGCCGTGCGCTGTCAAGATTCGCTTCGCGTCGTTCTGCGTCGTGGTGTCTGTAACTGTCGGGCCGGAAGCCAGAACCGAGATGTCGTCGCGCGGGACGTCCGAGATGGCGAGCGTTATGACGCGTGCCGGGTATGCGGCAGCCGCGAGGCGGCCACCTTTGATGAGCGAAAGGTGCTTGCGGACGCAATTGATTTCACCAATTGCGGCGCCCGAGAGGATAAGCGACTTGGACAGCGCTTGTTTTTCCGCAAGCGTGACCGGAGGGATCGGTGCGCTCCACAAGGCGGACCCACCGCCCGAAAGCAATACGACCACGACGTCGTCTGCCGAAAGTTCATGCACGCTTGCGAGCGCCTGCTGGGCGGACTGTGCGCCCGCCGCGTCGGGAAGCGGGTGCCCCGCCTCGACAATCTGGATCCACTTGGTCGGAATTCCGTGGCCATAGCGCGTGACGACCAGGCCTTCGAGAGGAGCACCCCAAGCATCTTCAACTGCCGCCGCCATCGCCGCCGACGCCTTGCCCGCGCCGAGTACGATCACCCGCCCGGACGGTCGCGGCGGCAACGCCTTCGGAACAACCCGGGACGGGTGGCAAGCTGCAACGGCGATTTCGAAGAGATCGCTTAGGATCTCTGGAGGTGTGCGCTCGCTCATCTCCCCAATTCTTTCGTGAGGGGTTGTGACAGTGCGCGGTACTGAAGGCTATGCTTGCGCCACGATCGTACGCATAGCGTGGGGCGATGCCAAAAGACGAAACTAGCGTGCGTTCGCCGCTGATCTTTGTTTGCGATCACGCGTCGAACGCGCTGCCGCCTGAGTATGGCGCACTCGGCCTGTCGCGGGAAGCCTTTGCGCGCCATATCGCGTACGATATTGGGGCGGCCGACGTGACGGTGGCGCTGGCGGCGCGCTTCTCGGCTCCCGCCATCTTGGGACAGTACTCGCGCTTACTCGTCGATCTCAATCGCGGTCCCGATGATCCGACGCTTGTGATGAAGCTATCCGACCGGGCGATTATCCCGGGAAATGCGCGAGCAGACGCCGCCGAGGTCGCGAAGCGCATGCGGCTCTACTACCAGCCGTATCATGATCGCATCAAAGCGGAGATCGCGCGCGTACAAGGCGCAGGGCAGGCGCCGGTACTGATTTCGATCCACAGCTTCACGCCCGATTGGCGAGGCTGGATGCGGCCATGGCATGTCGGCATTCTGTGGAGCGAGAAAGATCAACGGCTTGCGCGTTTCATGCTGGCGCGGCTGGCGCGCGAAAGCGACCTGCGGGTCGGCGACAATGAGCCCTATTCGGGCGAGCTTGAGGGCGATTGCATGAGTCAACACGCGGTCGCGCATGGTCTGGCCCACGTATTGATCGAGCTGCGGCAGGATTTGGTGGATACGGCAGAGAAGGCACAGAAATGGGCGGCGCGCCTCGGCCCGGTCTTGCAGGAGGCGCTCGAAGTTCTAGATCTACAACCGCTCGCACGGAGATGAGCGATGGACCAACAAACTCGCATGGAAATTGAGGCAGCCGCTTTTCGCCGCTTGGTTGAACACCTTCGCAAGCGAACGGATGTGCAGAACATCGACATGATGAACCTTGCGGGCTTCTGCCGCAATTGCCTGGGCGATTGGTTCAAGGAGGCGGCACAAGAGCGCGGCATCGCGTTGTCGAAGGACGATGCACGCGCCGAGATCTACGGTATGCCACCGGCCGAATGGAAAGCGCGCTACCAAATAGAGGCTTCGGTCGAACAGAAAGCCGCCTTCGAAAAATCCCACAAGAATCATTCTTGACGGTAATTGCGCCGTTTAGGGCCCGCAGCTAGTGTCGCGGCCCTTCTATTCCCCTTCGCGTTTCATTACCCGGGTGTTCGCCATGGCCAGACCGAATTTCGCCAAGGATCAGTTGAAGTCCATCGTCGACCGTGTCGAGCGGCTCGAAGAGGAGAAGGCCGCGCTTTCGGGCGACATCAAAGAGGTTTATGCGGAAGCCAAGGGTCACGGCTTCGACACCAAAATCGTTCGCCAAGTCGTGCGACTGCGGAAGATGGACACGACGGAACGCGAGGAACGCGACGCGCTGCTCGACCTCTATATGTCCGCGTTGGGTATGGCGAGCTAGCGACTGCGTTCGGGCGCAGCTCTTGTGGTTAAGGTCTTCGCCATCACTGCGGGCCACTGCGGTTCGCATGCATCCTGCGCTATGTTCGACGGAGCAAGTCGAGCAATGAGCGGTGAAAGCGGCTGACGAGCGCGGGTTTGATTTGGGTGCGTGGCGCGTCGATCCGGCACGCCGCGTTCTCATCGCGCTCGACGGCGGCCGTGAAGTCCGCCTCGAGCCGCGAACGATGGACGTGCTGTTGCTGCTCGCGAGCGAAGCTGGAGCGGTAATTTCGAAGGATAGGATCGTCGCCAGCGTTTGGGGCAAGCGTGCAATCGGCGATGACACGCTCGCTTCGGTTATCAGCCGTTTGCGTTCGGCGCTGAGCGACGGCAAAGCCGGCCGTTACATCGAGACCGTCAGCAAGCGCGGCTATCGCCTGTTGAAGTATCCGGCGCACGAAACTGCATCCGCGACGCCGGCCCGCGGACAAGACACCGTCGATGGTCTCATTGGAAAGGGCCTTGCCGCGCTACACACGCCGGTACCGAGCGCGCTTACTCAAGCGCGCGCTTACTTCGAAGGAGCGATCGAGCGCGGGGCAGATCGTGCCGATGCACACGCCGGTTTCGCTCAGGTGTTGTTCGCGCAGCATCTAAATGGGCAGGGGCGAGACTTGATCGCTCTCGCCAAGGCGTCGGCGCTGACGGCGACGGCGCTCGACGATACATACGCGCCAGGCTGGGCCGCACTCGGCTACGCGACGCTCATCGCGAACCGCGACTTTGCCGCCGCCGATCGTTCCCTCACAAAAGCAATCGAATTGAATCCCGCGCTTTTATCCGCTCGACGGTATCGCGCGTTCGCTATGGCGACGGTCGGCCGTTTCGTGGAAGCTGAACGTGAAGCACGCGCCGCCGTCGAGATCGAGCCCTTGTCCTTTGCCGCTCGAGCCGATCTTTTGCAGATGCTGCTCGTCGCTCGGCGCTACCGTCACGTGGCCGCTGAAGCAGGCCGAATCATCAGAATAGTTGCGGCTTCGAGCGAGATCTGGAGCGCGAAGGGTTGGGCGCACTTCTTTCTCGGCGAAGAAAAGCCAGCCGTGGAGGCGTTGCTCGAAAGCCTGAAATTGTGGGGGACGGACAACGCGTCACTGCTGCGTCTGGCGCGCGCGCATCACACCGGCGGCATGGCCGGCTTGTTTTCCGCTGGTGCCGCGTTGCTCGATGCGCAGCGCGTGCTGTTCGTTCCCCGACCGCTCGATATCGCGATATTGCGCGCTGGAGCGGGCGAGGAAGAGGCTGCGTTCGAGGCACTCGAAAGGGCTGTCGAACGCGATGACCCGTTTCTCCTGTTGATGCCGTATCTGCCGCACCTCGATCGGCTGCGAAACTACCCGCGGTTTGCAGACTTGCTCTCGCGCGTGCGACCCGCGAGCTGAACCGCCGCAAGAAATTCCCAAGGTTTGTCCAAGGACGCCGCAAACACATTGCGGGCGTTCGCGCGCAGCTTTCATCCGCCAACACAGTGGAGGAAGGCTATGTCACGCAAGAGTCAGGAATCAGAAGGCAAGTCCGGAGCGCTAGGGACACTGATCAAGTCGGTGGTGTCGGGAAGCGTGATCGCTATCGTCGGGATCGGAATTTGGGGCGGCTTGCTTTCGGCGGCCCAAGCCAACCCTCACGTTCTGCCATACGTCGTCCCCGCAATGTCGGCGGTGCTTCTCATCGGGGCCGCTTACTTGAAATGGGTGCGGTGGCCGAGAACGGGATACGAGTTTCGCCGTGCCGGTGTGCGTTTGAGCGCCGTATCTGCGGCTGCCTTCTTCACGTCGCTTGCCGCGGGTTGGAGCACGATGCTTTGCGGCTTCCTGGTGTATGTCGCGCATCGTTCGCTCGCGGGTCTCGGTGGCGAAGGGATGCTCCACTTCCCGCAGACTTCGTTTGCCAATTTAGCGCCGGGCCTGCTCATGGCAGGCATCGTTGCGGGTGTTGTCGAAGAGGTGGCGTTTCGGGGCTTCATGCAAGGAACGCTCGAACGGCGCTTCGGAATTGTTCCAGCCATTGCCGTGAGTGGTTTGCTTTGGGCCGCCTTTCATCTGAACCACAGTTACTTCGCCGAAGAACCGCTGCTGTGGCCCGCGATCTTCCTCGCCGTCGCCACGATTTTGGGTACCATCGCGCATCGAACCGACTCGCTCATCCCAGGGATCGCTGTTCATTCGGGCTTCGATGCCGCCTATTTTCTCCTTGCTGGATATCTTGCGCCGCGCACGTCACCGATCGTGTTCATACAATCCGTCATGAGTCCGCCGTCGATGATCGCGGTCGCAGGCCTCGCGGGTGCTGTCGCCTTGATAAGCTGGCTCGCGTTCTTCCGCGCTACCGCGGAGCGGCGAATGGCTTCCGCGCTGGCGGCGGGATAGAAGTGAGGGCTCAGCTTATGAGGCCAAGGCTTTGACGCTATCCGTTCAACCGCACCTCGCAGCCGTTGATGCGCCTCCCATTTGGGAGGCGCAGGGCTGGATTGCCGGACGAACCTTTCCGGCGCAGAAGCCGTTGATCGATGTGTGCCAGGCGGTGCCGGGGTATCCGCCGGCGGATGCACAGCTCGATCACATGGCGGCGGCTTTGCGCCTGCCGGAGACGCATCGCTACACCGAGTTCGGCGGTATTGCGCGGCTGCGCGATGCGCTGGCTGCAGACATCAATCGCAGTTACGCCAGCGGTGGCGCCGTCGCGCGCGAGAACATCTTCGCGACGGCCGGGTGCAATCAAGCGTTCTGTCTCGTCGCATCGGCGCTCGCCAAAGCAGGTGACGAAATCATTCTGCCGTTGCCGGCATACTTCAATTACACGATGTGGCTTCAGATGACGGGCGTCGGCGTTCGGCATGTGCCGTTCCGGGTCGAAGCTCACGGCGTTCCCGATCTCTCCGATATTCGCGCCGCCATCACACCGCGAACCAAGGCGCTGGTGTTGATCTCGCCCAACAATCCGACGGGTGCGATCTATGCACCGAACTACCTCAATGCGGCCTTCGAACTTTGCCGCGAGGCGGGTATCGCGCTCGTGCTCGACGAGACGTATCGCGATTTCCTCGGCTGCGAGGGTGCGCCGCACGCGCTGTTTCAGCGCGGCGATTGGCAGGACACGCTGATCCATCTCTATAGCTTCTCGAAGGTCTTCTGCCTCACCGGTTATCGCGTCGGCGCGATCGTCGCCGATCCGAAGTTTTTGGACGAAGTCGGCAAGGAAATGGATTGCGTCGCGATCTGTCCGCCGCATATCGGGCAGATCGGTGCTGCGTTCGGGCTTGAGCAACTTGACGAATGGCGGCGCGTCAACAGCGCCAAGATGAGCGCGCGGCTCGAAGCGATGCGCAAAGCGTTCGTCCGCGGCGATCTCGGCTACGCGCTCGTTAGCTCAGGCGCGTATTTCGCTTATCTCAAGCACCCTCATGCGGGACGCAAGTCGTACGATGTGGCGAAGCGACTTGCCGAGCGACAACATGTGCTTGCGTTGCCCGGCTCGATCTTCGGTCCGGATCAGGACGACTACATCCGCATGGCGTTTGCGAACGTCGAGGCGTCGGCGATGGACGACATCGCAGCACGTCTGGCGGCGGATGCGATGGATCTCAGCTGGTAACGGCTACGCCGCGTTTTCGTCGAGGCCCATCTCGCGGAGCTTGCGATAGAGCGTCGAGCGGCCGATACCGAGGCGACGGGCGACCTCCGACATGTGACCATCGTATCTGTCGATGGCAAAGCGGATGAGCTCGTGCTCAATCTCTTCGAGCTTGCGCAAGTGACCGTCGATGCCGGTGACGTTGATGCCGCCGCGCTTCGCTGCGCCGGGCTCGAGCGGCGCGGGCGCCGGCGGGGGCGAGATTGCGACGTAGCTTGGCGGCCGTTCGCCCGGTAGCGGTTCATCGTCGACGTCCGCCCCTGGGCGAACTTCGATGCCGAGCTGGCTCGCGATCTGCGGAAAGTCGCGTGTGCGCAGGCACTCGCCGTCGCAGAGAACGACTGCGCGGAAAACGGTGTTCTCCAATTGGCGGATGTTGCCCGGCCAATTGAAGGTCGAGAGCATGTCGAGGGCGGCCTTGTCGATGCCGACCACCTTTTTGTTCTCTTCGACCGCGAAGCGGCGGATAAAATGGCCGACGAGATTCGGGACGTCTTCACGGCGCTCGCGAAGCGGGGGCAGCGTGATGGGGAAGACGTTCAGGCGATAGAAGAGATCCTCGCGGAATTTCCCTTCCTCGACCTGCTGCTGCAGATTGCGATTTGTCGCCGAGATCAAGCGGATGTCGACCTTCACCGGGCGCTTGGCGCCGACCGGATCGACTTCGCCTTCCTGAATGGCGCGCAGTAACTTCACCTGCATGTCGAGGCGCAACTCGCCGATCTCGTCGAGGAAGAGCGTGCCGCCGTTTGCTTCCTGGAACTTGCCGATATGACGATCGACGGCGCCGGTGAAGGCACCCTTCTCGTGACCGAACAGGATGCTCTCGATCAAGGTGTCGGGAATGGCCCCGCAATTGACGGCGACGAAGGGCTTGCCGGCGCGGTCCGAACCGCCCTGGATGGCACGGGCCAGCACTTCCTTGCCGACGCCGCTTTCGCCTTCGATGAGAATCGGAATGTTCGATTGCGCGGCGCGCTCAGCCATGCGCAGCACCTGGCGCATCGCAGGGCTTTCGGCGACGAGATCGCCGAAGGAAAGGCGATTGTCCTGCGTCTTCTTCAGGCGTTGGATTTCGCCGTTCAGGGCCTTCAGCTTCAGCGCGTTCTGGACCGAGACCTGGAAGCGCTCGGGGCTCGCGGGCTTGACGAGAAAATCGTTGGCGCCAGCGCGCATCGCCGAGACCGCGGTGTCGATGCCGCCTTGGGCAGTCAGCACAATCACAGGTAGATCGGGATGCGTCGGCCTCAACTGATTAAGCACGGCCAGTCCATCCGTCCCGGGCATGATCAGATCGAGAAGCACGAGGCTGACATTCGCGCCTTTGGGGCCGTTGAGCATGTCGAGCGCCTCATTGCCGGACGCTGCTGTCAGCGTTTGGAAGCCGGCTCGTTCGGCCATGGCCTGCATCAGACGGCGCTGGGCTGGATCGTCGTCGACGACGAGGGTCGTATGGGTCATGGGCGCCAAGGGCTCCAGGAAGTGCTTGAAAAGACGGCCCAAGATGTCCCAAAGCGGGTAAAGGTGGGGTGTAGCTTGTGTCAGTTTGAGTTGTTGTCGCGATTCCGGTTCCCGTGACCGTTGCACGATGGCGACAGCGTGCAACTGTTCTGAGCCAGGCGAGCCACATTCGCTTGAAAGTGGCAGGCGTAAGTGAGATTCGATTAATGCTTTTTCAACGTCCGGCTCGCGGGGGTTGCTCTGCGGTAGCAGCGAGCATCAGGGGGCGTCGGAAAATGCGATTGAGGGGGTAAGCGCGGCGCATAGGATCCACGGGATCTTATGCGCCGCTGCTGTTTTCAGGCTGGTGATCGCGCCCGATGAGAGCCGCTCCCTTCGTTCTCGCCCTAGCGGCGTTCGTCGCCGCCTGTGCCGAGTTGGGCGACACATTCGAGGTCACGCCCTTTCTGCGCGAACAGATAACAGGCGACACCTGGCGGGCGTGCCTTGCGCGCGAATACCAAGTCCAGACCCGGTTCGTCCTGCGGGAGGGGCGCGATTGGGCGGAGGCCTCGCGGTTCTCGTCCAAGGGTTGGGCGGCGTTGCGCAACGAGGCGGTCCCGGCCTGGCAGGTCGGCGAGTTCGACCTGACGATGGGGCGCAAGGCTGCCCTTGCCCCGGCGCGCGCAGACCTCGAAGCGGTATTAGCGAAGCGTGATGTCGCACCGTGTGATTGCGCCAAAGCTCAAGGCGCGTTCGACGGCTGGCTCGCCGCGTCGGCGCGTTTGGCCGAGGACGAAAGTATGTTGGCCAAGAGGTTTTCGGACGCCGTCGGAAGTTGTCGCCAAGGCGTGACAGCGTCGCGTTGAAGGGTACGAACCGCTCTGCCATATCTTTCTTGATTTCTGGAGTGCTCACCGCATGAGCGACGGCGCGAAGCGGAAGGAGCCGGAGCGCAATACTCTGGCGCGGCGGCTCAAACGTTACGCCAATGTGACGACGAGCGTGGGCGGCGCGGCCGCGCGCATCGCGGGCTCGCGCGCGCTTCGCATCGGCTCCGACGAGAAGGCGCAAGCGGCCGACTTGAAAGCTGCTCTCGGTGGCGTCAAGGGTCCGATCATGAAGGTCGCCCAGTTGCTGGCTTCCATCCCGGAGGCGCTACCGGCGAACTTCGCGGCCGAGCTTGCGACGCTGCAGACCAACGC
>WGNJ01000006.1 GCA_016124635.1 Alphaproteobacteria bacterium
ATCGAAGATCACGCCGGTGAGGCCAACGATAATGCCGGCTGCAAAGGAAATATTTGCCGGCATCTTCAAGGTATGGATTGCGTAGGTGGTCATGTAATCGAGGACGTAGGCGCCGATGGTGGCGCTCGCGAGCAGCATCAGTCCAAGGATGATGACGCGAAAATAAGGGCGCAGCGGCGGGCGCTTCGTACCCGACGTCGCCATCGAAAACGTTTCGGGCAGGTTGCGACGGAGCGCCAAACCGAACGGGACGATCGAAGCGCCCAGCAACAGAGCAATGCGCCAACCCCAATCCTGAAGCTCCTGATCGCTCATGAAGTTCGCGAGGATGAAGCCGATAAGGCTTGCGCTCAGCACTGCAATATCCTGCGTCCATGCCTGCATGGCGGCATAGAAACCACGCCGGTTCGGTGGCGCCGCTTCGATCATGAATGCGGTTGTCGGCCCAACCTCGCCACCGAGGGCAAAGCCTTGCAGGAGCCGGAAGCCGATGACGAGAACCGGGGCGAGCGCGCCGATGGTTGCGTATGAGGGAGTCAGAGCGAGACCGGTGATCGCAACGCCCATCATCGTGAAGGACATGATCATCGCCGGCTTTCGGCCGATACGATCCGCCATGATGCCGATGACGAAGCCGCCGATGGGGCGCGTTACGAAGCCGGCCCCGAACGTCGCGAGCGAGGCCAGCAAGCTCGCGCTCGGATCGTCGGACGGGAAAAAAGCTCTGCCGATATAGACGGCGAAGAAGGAATAGGTGAGGAAGTCGTAGAATTCGAGCGCGTTGCCAAGGACGACCGCAGCGACGTGGCGCGCGGGAACTGATGTCGGCGAACCACTAATCGCTTCGCTCACGGCGCTCTCCTCACTTTGGGCATGGCATTCCGCCCGCCACCCACTGATGCATCAAGGCAATCATATCTTTGTGCGCGAGCGGCACCGCTTTGCGGCTGCCACCGGGAGACCAACCCCAGAGCACGAGCGGCTCGCGATCCACATGTTCGATCAGCTGCTCGCCGTTGCGGTTGCCATTGGTCTTTGGATCTTTGAGCGCGGCGCAAAGTTCGGCTGGCGACTTGCCTTGCCAGGTCATGCTCGCCGGCGCGAGCCGCCATCCCTTTGCGCCGGGCGTACCGGTCATCTCATCGTTGCCGGATGGCTTGTGGCATGTCGCGCAACGCATGCCTCCGGTGCCGGCGCCGTTTGGGCCGCCGGAGACGCGCGGCACGTGGGGTTTGCCCTCATCGCCCTGTAGAGGCGCCGTCGCCTGGTGGCAATTCAAGCAACGTGGGTGCTTCAGTACCGCCTCGATCTTGCTCCAGGCGCTCAGGCCGTCCGCTGCCTCTGCTCGCAGGCACCCAAAGACCAAGATCAAAGCGAGTGCGGCAAAATGAAATCGGTTCTTCATGACGACCCCCCGGACGACGACCGTAACACGACTCGACCGGGCTGCACGCCCTTAACCACCGGAAACGGGACGCACGTGGTACACTTGCCCGCGTGTGTATCATCGGTATGGTGCCGCGTTCGGGTGCACAAGGTTGGAAATGGCCAAGAATAGCGAGCTGGCGGAGTCGCTGCGGGTCAGTTTTGCCCGGCTCAATCGCGCGCTCAAGATCGAAGGCGTGCGCGACCGCAATCACCCTTACGCACGACTGAACGTTCCCGATCTCGTCGCGCTCGACCTCATCGGCCGCCAAGACAATTGCATCATGAGCGACGTCGCTCAGGAGCTCGGTTCGCCGATGAGTACAGTCACCAGCGTCGTCGATCGCTTGGTCAAGGGTGGCCTCGTGTCGCGCGAGCGCGACGTCAAAGACAAACGGAGCATTCGCCTCGCGCCGACGAAGCTCGGCCGCAAGCTCTTGGCGATGCTGGGTGAGGAGCAACGGCGTAATTGTGAGGTCGTCCTGGCGGCGCTAAAGCCCAAGGAACGCGACATTTTTGTATTGCTGATCGCCAAGGTGGCGAGCGCCATCGAGGCCGACGCTTTCAAGGCGAAGTAGCGCCGAGTTCCAATTAGTACGACTTTCGAACAATTCGTTTGACCGGCCTTGGGGCAAGTGCTCTGATGCTGAGCACAAGCTGCTTTGCAGCTGTGCGGCGGGGGCCGCACGCACCGACACTGCGACGCTCAGGGGCGCTCCATGACCAAATTCGCCGTCAACGGCAAAGACTTCGAGACCAACGATCCCGGTGACATGCCATTGCTTTGGGCGTTGCGAGACCGGCTGAAAATGCACGGCACCAAATACGGCTGCGGCATCGGCGCTTGTGGCGCTTGCACCGTGATCATCGACGGACAGGCGGTGCGTAGCTGCCAAGTCCCGATCGCCAATCTCGAAGGCAAGTCGATCACGACGATCGAGGGGTTGGCACCCGCCGAAACGCCGACGGCCGTGCAGGCGGCATGGGTCGCCGAGCAAGTTCCTCAGTGCGGCTACTGTCAGTCGGGTATGATCATGGCGGTCACGGCGTTGCTCGCCCGCTCACCCAATCCGACCGACACGGAGATCGACGAAGCGATCACCAACATCTGCAGATGCGGAACATATCCGCGCATTCGGCTTGCCATTCATCGAGCAGCCGGCATGAGCGCTTCGGCGGCACCAGTCGCGCCTGCGACGACGGAGGCGGGTCATGAGTAAGATCACGCGGCGCATCTTCCTGTTCACGGGCGCGGCTGTCGGCGCGGGGTTGGCGCTTGGCGTCGGTTATCTTTCGACCGTCGACACGGACGGACTTTCGCCCGGCGAAGGGCACGACGGCGCCGCCAAACTGAATGCATGGGTCGAGATCAGACCCGACGGAAAAGTGCGCATCGCCGTACCGCGCGCCGAGATGGGGCAGGGTGTCTATACCGGTATTGCGACGTTGATCGCCGAGGAGCTCGAGATCGCGCTCGATCCGGCGACGGTCATCGTCGAGCACCCGGACGAACTTCTACCGGTCTACACGAACTTCGTCGGCGCGCTGAACAAGCGGCCCGAGGACATCAGCGGGCCGATCGATTGGGTGATGAAGAAGGTTTACGCTTCGGTGCCGTTCATCTTGACGGGCGGCAGTTCGAGCATTGTCGACGGCTATCATTCGATGCGCGTCGCCGGCGCGACCGCGCGCACCATGTTGGTCGAAGCTGCCGCGGCGCGTCTCGGCGTCGCGCCGGACTCCTGCAAAGCCGAGAACGGCCGCGTCTTGCATGCGGAGAGCGGGCGGTCGCTCTCATACGCCGAAGTGGTGCAAGATGCCGCCAAGCGTACGCCACCCTCCAGCCCAAAGCTGAAGGCACAATCGGAATTCAAGCTGATCGGTACGGACGCCGTGAAGCGCGTCGACATTCCGGATAAGACACGCGGCGCCGCGAAGTTCGGCATCGACGTCGATTTGCCCGGCATGTTGATCGCGACTGTCGTCCAATCGCCGGTGTTTGGCGGCAAGGTGAAGTCCGTCGATTCAAGTGCGGCCATGGCGCTGCCGGGCGTCAAGAAGGTCGTCGATCTCGGCTCTGCGGTCGGCGTGATCGGCGAGACCTATTATCACGCGCGCAAAGCCGCGGACGCCCTCAAGATCGAGTGGGACGAGGGGGCAGGTGCTGAGCTCAGCTCGGCCGGCATCTCGGCCGAGTATCTGAAATCGATCGAGACTGGCCAGCCGTATGTTGCGCGCAACGACGGCGACGTCGATGCGGCGCTCAAGAACGGACAAGCGATCGAAGCTATCTATGAGACGCCGTTGCTGGCTCATGCGTGCATGGAGCCGATGAATACGACGGCGCTGTGGAAGGACGGCAAGTTCGAAATTTGGTCGCCGAACCAGTCGCCGACGGTGGTGCGTTGGGGCGCACTCAAGGCGAACGACCAGGCGAAGGACGTCGCCATTCATACGACGATCATGGGCGGCGGTTTCGGCCGGCGCGCGGACAGCGACATGATCGTACAGGCGGCGCAGCTTGCGGTCGCTATGCCCGACGTGCCGGTGAAATTGGTTTGGTCGCGCGAGGAGGATACGCAGCATGACGCCTATCGCCCGTCGGCGACGATGAGGGCGCGAGCGGTGCTCGGCAGCGACGGAAAGCCGGCGGCGATCGACTTCCGGAACGCGACGCAATCGGCATTCCTGTCGTTCAGCAAGCGCAACATGCCGTTTGAAATGGGCGGCGATAAAGATCCGGCGAACCTCGAGGGCGCTGTCGAAATGCCCTACGAGGTGGCGAATGTAAGAGTCGCAACCTCGACGATCGAAACGCCGGTCCCGCTCGGCTTCTGGCGGAGCGTCGGCAACTCTAACACGGGTTTCTTCGTCGAAAGCTTCATCGACGAGCTGGCGGCCTCGGCGAAAGCCGACCCCATGGATTACCGGCGCGAGCTTCTGAAACACGAGCCGCGGCGGCTCGCCGTTCTCGACATGCTCAAGGAGAAGTCTGGGTGGGCGACCAAGCTGGACGGCGCGGGCCGGGGTCGCGGCGTCTCGTTGCATACGTCGTTCCGCAGCCATGTCGGCGAAGTTGCCGAGGTAACCGTCGGGAGCGATGGCACGCTCAAGGTCGACCGCGTCGTCGCGGTCGTCGACTGCGGACAAACGGTCAACCCGAACACGGTAAAGGCGCAGGTCGAGGGCGCTGTCATCTTTGCACTGTCGGCCCTCATGTACGGCGAGATCACGCTGGAGAAGGGGCGCGTTACGCAGAGCAATTTCGACACGTACGACATGGTGCGGATCGCGCAGGCACCGAAGATCGAAGTCTACATCGTGCCAAGTACGGAGCTGCCCGGCGGGATCGGCGAACCTGGAACGCCGCCCTTGTTTGCGGCGGTAACGAACGCGATTTTTGCGGCAACCGGCAAGCGCGTTCGCAAGCTGCCGCTTTCCGGCCAAGGTTATATGTTCGCTTGAGAGGTCGGATGCGGACGATCGTGTTGAGCGGAGTCTTTCTTGCAGCGGTTTTGAGTCCCGCGCGGGCGGCGGACGTCACGCTGCTGTTCAAGAAGTACAAATGCACCCAGTGTCATGCGGCCGACCATCGGTCCGGCACGGCGCCGTCCTATGACAAGATCATGAAGAAGTACGAAGGTCAGGCGGATGCGCCGGCGCATCTCGCGTCGGTGATCAAGAACGGCGGCGGCGACGTTTGGGGCTTTGTGCGCATGCCCGCAAATCCATCGGTTCCCGACGCCGACGTTCAAGCCATGGTCGATTGGATCTTGAAACACTAGCGCGTTGCGCCCTCCTTGCGTTGAGAGGGAAGGCTCGCTAGGTGTCGGTCTCTTCCAAGACCTTCTTTTTCGCCGAAGCTTTCTTGGCTGTCTTCTCGGACGATGCCTTTGCGGCCTTCGCCGGTTTGGCGTCGTCCTTGGCTTCCTTGGCGGCCGCTTTCTTCGACGGCTTGGCTTCGCCGTCCTTTTTCGCCGCCTTCTTTTTCTTCTTCGGTCCGCCGCCGGCTTCGATGCGCGCGGCGATCAGGTCGAGTGCTTGCTGGAGCGTCGTATTTTGCGGGTCGGCGCCTCTGGGCAGCGTCGCGTTGACCGTGCCGTCGGTGACATAGGGGCCGTAGCGGCCGCTCATCACCTTCACGGCAGCGCCGCTTGGGTCGTTGCCGAGTTCTTTGAGCGCTTGCGCCTGCCGGCGGAAGCTCTTGCCACCCTTCGCCTTCTTTTCGGCGATCAGCGTGACCGCGCGATTGAGGCCGATGGTGAAGACGTCTTCCAAAGACTCGAGATTGGCGTAGGTGCCGTCATTGACAACATACGGTCCGAAGCGGCCGAGATTGGCGACGATCGGCGTGCCGGTTTCGGGATGAATTCCAACTTCGCGCGGCAACGATAGGAACTGGAGCGCGCGCTCGAGCGTCATGTTCGCCGTGTCCTCGCCGCGCGGGATTCCCGCGCGCTTGGGCTTCGGCACGTCGTCCGCTTCGCTCTTGGGCGGTTTCGGCTCGCCCTTCTTGCGCTTCGGCTTTGGCGGCGGATCGTCGCCGAGTTGGAGGTAGGGGCCGAAGCGGCCGACCTTCAGATAGACGCTCTTGCCGCCCGCCGGATCGGTGCCCAGCGTACGGGCTTCGACGCCGTTGCCCTCACCGTCGCCCGGCGTCGCGAAGGGCCGCGTGTAGCTGCACTCGGGATAGTTGGAGCAGCCGATGAAAGCTCCGTATTTGCCGAGGCGCAGACCGAGCGTTCCGTCGGCGCAGGACGGGCACTTGCGCGGGTCACCGCCGTCGGCCGGCTGCGGGAAGATGTGCGGCGCCAGCACTTCGTTCAGCGTATCGAGAACGTTCGTGATGCGCAGTTCGGAGATATCTTCGATCGCCGCGTGGAAATCCTTCCAGAAGTCGCGAAGAAGGTCCTTCCACTTCAGCTCGCCGGCGGAAACCTGATCCAGCTGCTCTTCGAGATTGGCCGTGAAGTTGTACTCGACATAGTGCTCGAAGAAGTTTTCGAGGAAGGCGATAACAAGGCGTCCCTTGTCTTCCGGAATGAAGCGCTTCTGGTCCATGCGCACATAGGCGCGGCGGCGCAGGACCTCGAGGGTCGAGGCGTATGTCGAAGGACGACCGATGCCGAGCTCTTCGAGTTTCTTGACGAGCGACGCCTCCGAGAAACGCGGCGGCGGTTCGGTGAAGTGCTGTTCCGGCTTCACTTCCTTGACGCCGGTGGCATCGCCGTTTGCGACCTTCGGCAAGCGCGCGCTGTCGTCGTCGTCGCCGGCGTCGTCCTGACCTTCCTGATAGAGCGCGAGGAAGCCGTCGAACGTGAGAACGGAGCCGGTCGCACGCAAGCCGGTGCGGTTGTCGCCGGTCTCGATGTCGATCGTCGTCCGCTCGAACTCGGCCGATTCCATCTGGCTCGCAACCATGCGCTTCCAGATCAGCTCGTAGAGCCTGGCCATGTCAGGCTCGATGACGCGCGCGACGTCGTCGGGCGTGCGCTCGAGATCGGTCGGGCGGATGGCTTCGTGCGCTTCCTGCGCGTTCTTGGCTTTGACCTTGTAGACGCGCGGCGTCTCGGGCACGTGGCGGTCGCTGAAGCGATTACCGATAAGCTTGCGTGTTTGTGCGATCGCTTCCGGCGTCACATCGACGCCGTCGGTACGCATATACGTGATGAGGCCGACGGTATCGCCGTCCAGTTCGACGCCCTCATAGAGGCGCTGCGCGATGCGCATTGTGTGCGAGGCGGAGAACCCGAGCTTGCGCGCGGCCTCTTGCTGCAGCGTCGAGGTCGTGAACGGCGGCGGCGGATTGCGGCGCGCGGGCTTCGATTCGATCGCGGTAACGGCGAACTTGCCTGCTTCGATCGCTTGACGCGCGGACTGCGCGGCGGCCTCGTTGGCGAGCGAAAACTTGTCCAGCTTCTCGCCGTTGAGTCTCACGAGCCGCGCGGTAAAGGTCTCACCGGCGGGTGTGGTCAGAACTGCGTCGACGGTCCAGTATTCCTGGCTCTTGAATTTTTCGATCTCGATCTCGCGATCGACGATGATGCGCAGGGCGACGGATTGCACGCGGCCGGCCGAGCGGGCGCCAGGAAGCTTACGCCAGAGGACCGGAGAGAGGTTGTAGCCAAAGAGGTAGTCGAGGGCGCGGCGTGCCAGATAGGCATCGACCAGCTCGCTGTCGATGCTGCGCGGTTTGGCCATGGCCTCAAGCACGGCGGACTTGGTGATGGCGTTGAAGACGACCCGCTCAACCGGGATGTCCTTCAAGGCCTTGTTCTTCTTGAGCACCTCGATCAGGTGCCACGAGATCGCTTCACCCTCGCGGTCAGGGTCGGTGGCGAGAATGAGTTTCTTGGCCCCTTTGACGGCACTCGTGATGGCCTTGAGGGGCTTCGCCGCTTTGTCGCCGACCTCCCAGGTCATCTCAAAATCGTGGTCGGGCTTAACCGAACCGTCCTTTTCCTCCAGGTCACGAACGTGGCCGTAGGAGGCAAGCACCTGGTACCCGGACCCTAGGTATTTGTTGATGGTCTTGGCCTTCGCCGGGGACTCAACGATGACAATATTACTAGCGGCCAAGGCGACACTCCGACGGGGTGGCGGGGCGGTTTTGAGGGGGCGGACAGTGGTCTGAATCCGGTTAAGGTGTCAACCAACGGCCGTCACACCGCCGCCGGGAACCCGATATTTTCCCTTTGGACTCAGTGTGTTAGCTGCCGCTCAGGGCAACCTTTTGCCCCGCGTGGCGGCTGATCTTGCCCTCGAACTCGAGGTCCAAAAGGGCCGCCGCGACGGCGGCAGGAAGTGAACCGATTTGGCGCACGAGCTCGTCGATTTCAACCGGTGATGGGCCGAGGCGGTTCAAAATTTCGCGCCTGAGACCGGAAATTTCGTCGGCATTTGGCTGCCATAGAACGGCTCTTGGCGGTTCCGCATGCGGTTCCAGTGTTGATTGAAGAGCTGTCAGTACGTCCTCCGCCGATTCCGTCAGGATCGCGCCTTGCCGCAAGAGGCCGTTCGTTCCTCGTGCCCGTGGATCGAGGGGTGAGCCCGGTACAGCGAAGACATCGCGACCCTGTTCGCCGGCGATCCGCGCGGTGATCAACGACCCCGAGTTCATCGCCGCTTCCACGACGACGACACCGCGCGCGAGCCCCGAGATAATTCTGTTTCGCCGCGGGAAGTGTTGCGCGACCGGTTTGAAACTGAAGGGCAGTTCGGACACGACAACGCCACGCTCCACGATTTCGTCGTAGAGCGTTTTGTTTTCGGGCGGGTAGACGACGTCGATGCCGCCGGCCATGACAGCGCAGGTGCCGGTCGGCAAGCTGCCCTTGTGCGCCGCCGTATCGATGCCGCGCGCAAGTCCCGAGGCGACAGCGAATCCGGCGCTCCCAAGTTCAACCGCCATTTCACGCGCAAAGCGTGCACCCAAGGCCGACGCATTGCGCGCGCCGACGATCGCAATCATCTCGCGCGCTAGGACTTCGAGCGAGCCGCGCACGCTGAGCAATGGGGGCGGCACATCGACGGCGGCAAGGGCGCGGGGATAATCCGGTTCGCCGCATGCGATCAATCTTCCGCCCGCCTCGCGCAATGCGTCGAGTTCGCGCTGCGCCTCGTCGAGTGGGATGAAGGTCTTCGGCTTTACCGCGGAGATCGCTTCAAGCGCGCTGCCGAAGCGATTGATCAGACCCCAGAACGTTACGCCGCCGATCGTGTCGGAGCGTATCAGGCGCAGGCGCGCCAGGCGCTCTTCCTCGCTTAATTCCCGTTGACGATGCCGTGCGGTTGGCTGTTGCATTCCGGCACAATCCGGCGTCGGCGCCACCCGGGCCAAGCCTGTTCGTGTAACAAACCTTGTCGCAATGGCCTCGGCTTTTGATCGAAATCAAAGCGGGAATTCGGGCGCCCGCGCAGCCTCCCTAAGAAATCGGGAGAACGGGCCATGGATTTCGGCAGTCAGGTGTTCTTGTTTGCCTGCATCGGTGCGATGAGCATCTTTGCGGTGACATTGTTTGTCGTCAGCTTGATCGCGCCAGGCTCAAGCAATCCGCGGTAACGCTCAGGATTTTTTGGCGCCGATCTTCGGCTCCTCGCCTTTGAGGAGGCGGCGGATATTTTCGCGGTGCGTGATGAAAATAAGCACCGCGAGGATCGCCGCGCCGAAGGCGTAGGCCGGGCTCGCTTCGTAATACATATAGATCGGCGACAGCGCGGCGGCGACAAGCGCCGCCAACGACGAGATGCGGCCAACGGCGGCAACGACGAGCCAGGTTGCGCAGACCATCAGCGCGGCCGGCCAGGCGAGCGCAAAGACAATGCCGATGTAGGTGGCGACGCCCTTGCCGCCTTTGAAGTTCAGCCAGATCGGAAAAATGTGGCCGAGGAACGCGCCCAGCGCCGCGATCAATGCCGGGCCATCGCCGAATTGGCGCGCGATCAGGACCGCGACAATGCCCTTGCCAACGTCGCCGAGCAGCGTGAGCGCGGCCGCGAAGCGATTTCCGGTGCGCAAAACGTTCGTGGCGCCGACATTGCCTGAGCCGACGCTGCGGATATCGCCGAGGCCGAAGGCTTTCGTGATAACGAAGGCGAACGGGATGGAGCCCAGAAGATAGCCGCCTACGAAGGCGGCAAGATCGATAAAAAATTCGCTCACAGCCGTTCAGCCTTCGAAGACGGTCTTGCCGGCGACCACTGTGCGCAAAACGCGGCCTTGCATCAACCTGCCGACGAATGGCGAGTTCTTGGTGTGGGAATGGAATTCGTTGGGATCGATCTTACGCGGGCTTCCCATGTCGAAGATCACGAGGTCCGCCGGCGCACCCTTGGCCAATCGGCCGCTTGGCAAGCGCAAGATGTTCGCCGGGGCCACCGTCACACAACGCAAGACGTCGAGTAGCGGGATGCCCGCTTCGTGATGGAGCGACAACACGACCGGCAACAGCGTTTCGAGCCCGACCGCGCCGTAAGCCGCTTGTGCGAACGGTAAGCGTTTTGTTTCCGGCGCCTGAGGATCGTGGCTCGAGACGATCGCGTCGATCTGACCGCTGCGAACGCCTTCGATCATGGCCTTGCGATCGGCTTCGCAGCGGAGGGCAGGGGAGACCTTGGCGAAGGTCTTGTATTCGCCGATGTCTTGTTCATTCAGGGCCAGATGGTGCGCGGAGACGGCGCAAGTCGGCTTCAAGCCGCGCTGGCGCGCTCGCATGAGCGCCTCGAGCGCCTCGGCGCAAGACACCTGCGCGAGGTGATAGCGGGCGTTCGTCAGTTCGAGAAGGCGCAGATCGCGCTCGAGCGCGATTGTCTCCGCCGCCGACGGAATACCGCCGAGGCCCATACGCGCCGCGAACCCGCCTTCATTCATTTGGCCAGCGGCGGCGAGCCAAGGATCTTCGACATGCGCTAAAATCTGCGCGTCGAAGTTGGCGGCGTAAGCGAGGCAGCGGCGCATGATCAGGCTGGATTGGATCGTACGATCGCCATCAGTGAACGCGATCGCGCCGGCTTCCTTGAGCAAGCCGATCTCGCTCATCTGCTCGCCGTTGAGACCACGCGTCAGCGCCGCCGCTGGATAGACGTGCACCTTTGCCGTTGCCTCGGCGCGCCGCCTGATGAAGTCGACCAAGGCGGCGTCGTCGATCACAGGATCCGTGTTCGGCATGACGACGATAGAGGTGACGCCGCCCGCCGCCGCCGACGCGCTTGCCGACTTCAGCGTCTCGCGATGTTCCGCGCCGGGCTCGCCTGTGAACACGCGCATATCGATGAGGCCCGGTGCGAGGACCTGACCTTTGGCATCGATGATTTCGGCGTTCGTGGGCTTGCCGTCGTTGAAGAGGCGCGGCCCAATGTCGGCGATTGCGCCGTTCTCGATCAGAACAGAACCTGTGCCATCGAAGCCGGAGGCCGGATCGACGATGCGCGCGTTGATGATCGCCGTTCGCGCGCTCATGAGCGCCGTCCCGGATCGTTCGGCAGCTGCCGCGACAGCGCGTCGAGGACGGCCATGCGGCTCGCAACCCCCATCTCGACCTGTTCGTGGATCAAGCTGCGCTCGACGTCGTCGGCGATCGCGCTGTCGATCTCGACGCCGCGGTTCATCGGGCCCGGATGCATGACCAAGGCGCCGGGCTTCGCGAGTTTCAGCTTGGCGGCGTCGAGGCCATAGAAGTGGAAATATTCGCGCGTCGAGGGAAGGAAGGAGCCGGACATGCGCTCCATCTGAAGGCGCAACATCATGACAATGTCGGCGCCCTTTATGCCCTCGTGCATATCGGTGAAGACTTCCGCGCCCCAGCTTTCCGCCGCGATCGGCAAGAGTGTGCGTGGCGCGATCAAGCGCACGCGCGCGCCCAGCTTGTTCAGGAGATGCACATTCGAGCGCGCGACGCGGCTATGGAGCACGTCGCCGCAAATCGCGACGGTCAAGCCCTCGATGCGCTTCATGCGGCGGCGAATGGTGAGTGCATCGAGCAACGCTTGCGTGGGGTGCTCGTGCGCTCCGTCGCCGGCGTTGATGACCGCGCAGGAGACTTTGTCGGCTAGGAGCGCGACGGCTCCCGAGTCCTGATGGCGGATGACGATGATGTCGGGCCGCATCGCGTTCAGCGTCGTCGCCGTATCGATCAAGGTTTCGCCCTTGCGCACAGACGATTGGGCGACCGACATGTTCATGACGTCGGCGCCGAGACGCTTGCCGGCGAGCTCGAACGAGCTTTGCGTGCGCGTCGACGGCTCGAAGAACAGATTGATCAGCGTCCGGCCGCGGAGCGTGTCGCGCTTCTTTTGGACCTGCGTGTTCAGCGCGACATAGGTGTCGGCCAAATCCAGCAACGATTCGATCTCTTGGCGCGACAAGGGCGCGATGGCGAGGAGGTGCTGGCGGGCGTACTGGCCGGTCATCGCGGGCGTCGGTATAGGGGCTGAGCCTTGCGCCCGCAAGGCGTTGTCAGGCGAAAACCCACAGGATGAGCGGCATGGTTACCATTGCGACCAGCGTTTGCGCGGTCGTGATGTTGGCCATCAGCGGTGCGTCGCCGCCCAGTTGCCGCGCCAGGATGAAAGAAGACGAAGCGCCGGGCACCGCGCCGCAGATAAGCGCCGCCGCCTTCGCGGTGCCGCCGACACCCACCAGCAGCGTGCCGGCGAGGACGAGAAGCGGCATCACGAGCAAGCGCAGCGTGATGGAAACGAGAACTGGCAGAGGGCGTGCCCGTGCATCCGCGAGATCGAGGCTGGCACCGACAGCGAGGAGACCAAGCGGCAAGGCGGCCTTTCCCGCCATGCCGACGGTGGTCACCAGGACCTTCGGAATCGGAATGCCGAGAAGCTGCACGGCAATGGCCGCCAAACAGGACATGATCAACGGATTCTGCACGAACTGCTTGGCGAACATTGCAATCGTCGCCTCGTCATCACTTGCATGGTGCATCAACACGGTCACGCACAACGTGTTGAGCAGCGGCACCATGACGGCGACGGCTATGGCAGATACCGCAATACCCTGCGGCCCAAGCATCGAAGCGATGGCAGCAAGCGCGACATAGGAATTGAACCTGAGTGCGCCCTGAAAAACGCTCGTGAAGGCGGGACCGTCGAACTTGAGGACGCTCTGGATGGCGTAGACGAGCAACGTCATCACCGCGATCGCACCGACGAGGATGAGCGCGATGCGGCCGACCGGCTCACCTGTGAAATCAGCGACCGCGATGGCGTTGAAGAGAAAGGCGGGAAAGAGGACGTAATAGGTGACGCGCTCAATCGCGCGCCAACTTGTTTCGTCGATGAAGTGTGCGCGATGCAAGGCTGCGCCGACCGCGATCAAGGCGAAGACCGGGACGAGCGCCTCGACGACGTTCATCAACCCTCGCGCTCCGGCGCGACGGTCTCCAACGACTTTGCAGCGGGCTCAGGCAGCATCCAGATCGGCAACAAGACGAGCGGCGCCGGAATCATCATCAATGCGATGGCATCGCCGTGGTTGCCGGTGTGGGTGTAGAGCGCGGCTTCGACCAGGAAGCCGAGGGCACCGGCGAGTATCGAGGCCAAATAGCGAATGCCCGCGGCAAGCGCGCGGTGCGACGTGGGGAAGAGCTCCGCCGCCATCCCGCCGATGAGAATTGCGGCCGTGAGATCGGCAAAGATCGTCAGAATCCAGAAGACGACGAGCCACGGTCCATCGGCCCAGGTGTAGAACGACGCCAAGCTCGGCACGCCGACCAGAACGGCGATCGACAGCACTGCGCGGCGGCCGATGCGGTCGCTCAGCGAACCGACGACGAGCGCGCCAGCGAGCGCTAGCAGGCCGGCGGTCAGGATAAGCGCCGTCACCTGCCATGGTGCCCAGCCGTGGGTCGATTGCAGGAATTTGGGTGTCAGTATGACTGCCGGTGCCGACGCGAACGAAAGCGGCACGGTCATCGTGATCACCAAGAACAGGCGGATCGGATAGGCGCGTATCAGGTTCTGCAGCGGCGCCAGATAAGTCGCGGCCACTTTTCGCTGAGCGAACCGTCGCGTTTCCGGCAAGCGCCGACGCGCCCATAGCAACCAGAGCAACGGACCTGCGCCCAAGAAGAAGAGTGCGCGCCAGCCGAACGGCAGAAGGGTTACGGTTGAAAAGACCAACGCTGCGACCCCGGTGCCGGCAGCGCCAAGGGCGCCCAGCGTGCCGGTCGCCCAGCCGCGCATCCGCTCGTCGAATTCCTCGGCGATTACGACGTAGCACAACATCGTCTCCGCATAGCCAAACACGCGCGCCGATGTTTGTGCGATGAGAAACTGGTTCAAGTCTTGTGAAAACGCCGTCGCTAGCGTTGCAACGGTCGTACCTGCGGCCGTCACCATCAGCATGTTGCGTCTGCCGAAGACGTCGGCGAGGTAGGCGAGCACGAGCGCCGGAATCACGCCCAGACGGAAGTAGAAGATGACGAGTCCGACTTCACCTTCTGTGATGCCGAAGGCCTTTTGGATCTGCGGCGCCGCGAGCGCGTAGAGCGCAACGTCGTAGGCCTCCAACAGCAGGGCCACGCCGACGAGCCAAAGAACGCGGCGTTGGTCCGCTGTAATCGCTCCCGGCCGGAGCCGCTTCATCAGCAGATAGATCGGATTGAGATCGGCCAGGTCCACTCACGCTTTCCTTTGTGACAGAAAATCCAGAACGCCTTGCAGGATGAACGATGCCGCCATCTTATCGACGACCTCCTTGCGCTTGGCGCGCGAAACGTCCGCCTCGATCAAGGTGCGGGTGACAGCAGCGGTCGAAAGACGCTCGTCCCAGAACAGGATCGGCAGGTCGTGCTTTGCAAGGAAGTTGCGGGCGAAGGCGCGGGCGCTCTGAGCGGAGGGACCTTCAGTGCCATTCATGTTGAGTGGCAGGCCGACCACGAGACCGCCGACGCCATGCTTCGTGATCAGGGCGATCATCGCCTCGGCGTCGAGAGAGAATTTCTTTCGCGTCAAAGTCTCAAGGGGTGTCGCGACGGTGAGCATGACGTCGGAGAGCGCGAGGCCAATCGTCTTCTCGCCGAGGTCGAGGCCCAGGAGGCGCTCACCTTTTTTCAACGAGGCCGCAAGTTCCGACGGATCGGTGACGATCACCGGTACCCAATCTCGATGCGGTTGCCGACGGGGTCGCGGATGAAGAAGCGGGTGAGGCCCTCGGCGGTTCCGCCTTCCTCGATCGCCACATGATGACGCTTCATCGCGTGGCGCGCGGCATCGAGATTGTCGACGAGGATGCAGAAATGGCGGCGGCTCTGCGGGACTTCGAGATCTTCGAGACTGACGTGAATTTGGGCATTGCCGGCTTCGAACCAGGCGCCGCCGCGCGACCTAAGCTCGACCGGCTTTGGAATCTCGAGCAAGCCCAGGACCTCGCGGTAGAAGCGCAGGACCTCGGCCTCGCGGGCACGGGGCACGGCAACGTTGACGTGGTCGAAAGCGGTGATGTGGAACGTCACTGGCTTACCGTCCTTGCAAGGCCAATCCTAGGTTGCTAGCAAAGCCGCCACTTTCCAACAAGCGACTAAACCCATGTCTGTCGACAAGACTACCGTGAAACGCGTGGCAAAGCTTGCCCGTCTGGCCTTTCCCGAGGAGCGCCTGGAGCCCATGGCCGGCGAACTGAACCGAATCTTGGCGTGGGTCGAGCAACTGAACGAGGTGGACACGAGTTCGGTCGAACCGATGACCAGCGTGGTCAAGGTGTCGCTGAAGATGCGCGAAGACGTGGTGACTGACGGCAACCAGCCCATCGCCGTGACCGAGAACGCGCCCGAAGGCGAGGACCACTTCTTTGCCGTGCCGAAGGTGGTCGAATGAGCGAGTTGACCGACCTTACGATCGCCGATGCGCGCGACGGGCTGAAAAAGAAGTCGTTCAGCGCGCGAGAGCTCGCGGATGCGCACATCAAGGCCATTGAAAAGGGCCGGGCGCTCAATGCGTTCGTCACGGAGACACCGGATCTGGCGCGCAAGATGGCGCTCGAGAGCGATCGCCGGATCGCCGCCGGCGAGGCGCGGCCGCTCGAAGGTCTGCCGCTCGGCATCAAGGATCTGTTCTGCACCAAAGAGGTGCTGACGACGGCGGGGAGTCACATTCTCGACGGCTTCAAGCCGCCCTACGAGTCGACCGTCACGCGTAATCTGTGGGACGCGGGCGCGGTGATGCTCGGCAAGCTCAACATGGACGAGTTCGCGATGGGCTCGTCGAACGAGACGAGCTACTACGGACCGGTCACCAATCCCTGGCGTCGCAAGGGCGCGAACACGAAGCTGGTGCCGGGCGGTTCGTCGGGCGGTTCGGCGGCGGCCGTCGCGGCGCGCATGGTGCTCGGTGCGACGGGCACGGATACGGGCGGTTCAATCCGCCAGCCGGCCGCCGTCACCGGGATCGCCGGCATCAAGCCAACCTATGGGCGCTGCTCGCGCTGGGGCATCGTCGCGTTCGCATCGTCGCTCGATCAGGCCGGTCCGATGGCGCGCACCGTTCGCGACTGCGCGATCATGCTGAAGGCGATGGCAAGCCACGACCCGATGGACTCGACAAGCGTCAACGTGCGCGTGCCGGACTACGAAAGGGCAATGACCGGCGAGGTCCGCGGCCTGCGCGTTGGAATCCCGAAGGAATATCGCATCGACGGTATGCCCGCCGAAATCGAGGCGCTCTGGCAGAAGGGGATTCAGTGGCTCAAGGATGCGGGTGCACAAATCGTCGACGTCAGCCTGCCGCACACCAAATACGCGTTACCCGCTTATTACATTGTGGCGCCGGCGGAGGCTTCGTCGAACTTGGCGCGCTATGACGGCGTGCGCTACGGGCTGCGTGTCCCCGGCAAAGACATCATCTCGATGTACGAGAATACGCGTGCCGCGGGCTTCGGACGCGAGGTTCAGCGCCGAATCCTGATCGGCACCTACGTGCTGTCGGCGGGCTATTACGATGCCTACTACATCAAGGCGCAAAAGCTTCGCACCTTGATTGCGCAAGATTTCGATCAGGCGTTCGAGAAGGTCGACGTGCTGCTGACGCCGACGGCGCCGGGTCCCGCATTCGGTATTGGCGAAAAGACCGACGATCCTATTTCCATGTACTTGAACGACGTTTTCACCGTGACCGTGAACCTTGCCGGCTTGCCGGGGATTTCGGTGCCGGCGGGCTTGAACAACGAAGGCTTGCCGCTGGGCCTGCAGCTGATCGGCAAGGCGTTCGACGAGTCGACACTCTTTCGCGTCGGAGAAGTGATCGAGCGCTCGGCCGGGCCGACGCCGCGACCCGGGACGTGGTGGGAGGTTTGAGGCCATGAGCACGACACGCACGGAAACCGGACCTCTCGTCGACGGCGCGACCGGCAAATGGGAGATCGTCATCGGCATGGAAGTGCACGCACAGGTGCTTTCCAAGGCCAAATTGTTTTCAGGCGCGTCCGCCGCATTCGGTGCCGAACCCAACGCGCACGTCTCGTTCGTCGATGCGGCAATGCCCGGCATGCTGCCGGTGATCAACCGGTATTGTGTCGAGCAGGCCGTGCGGACGGGCCTCGGCCTCAAGGCCCAGATCAACAACGTCTCGGTGTTCGATCGGAAGAACTATTTTTATCCCGATCTGCCGGCCGGCTATCAGATTTCGCAGTACAAAAGCCCGATCGTGGGCGAGGGCGAGGTGATCGTCGACCTGCCAGGCGGGCGAGCGATCACAGTCGGGATCGAACGGTTGCATCTCGAGCAGGACGCCGGCAAGAGCCTGCACGATCAGCATCCGCACATGTCGTTCGTCGATCTCAATCGCGCCGGTGTGGCGTTGATGGAAATCGTGTCCAGGCCCGACCTTCGGTCGTCGGAGGAGGCGGCCGCCTATTTGCGCAAGCTGCGCGCAATCGTGCGCTATCTCGGCACCTGCGACGGCAATATGGAGGAAGGCTCCATGCGCGCGGACGTGAACGTGTCGGTGCGCAAGCCTGGCGGCCCGCTCGGAACGCGCTGCGAAATCAAGAACGTCAACTCCATGCGCTTTGTCGCGCAGGCCGTCGAGTATGAAGCGCGGCGGCAGATCGACATCATCGAGGCGGGCGGGAAGATCGATCAGGAGACCCGCCTGTTCGACGCCAAGAAGGGCGAGACGCGCTCGATGCGCTCGAAGGAAGAGGCGCACGACTATCGCTATTTCCCCGATCCCGACCTTCTGCCGCTCGAGCTCGAGGATGCTTGGATCGAGCAGATCAAGAAGTCGCTGCCGGAGCTGCCCGACGACAAGAAAGCCCGCTTCATGCGCGACTATGGCTTGAACGCCTACGATGCCGGCGTGCTGGTGCAGGAGCGCGAGAGTGCTGCCTATTTCGAAGAGGTGGCAAAGGGGCGCGACGGCAAGTTGGCGGCGAACTGGGTGATCAACGAGCTGTTCGGGCGGCTCAACAAAGAAGGTCTTGAAGTGGGGAAGAGCCCGGTGTCGGCCGACGCGCTCGGTTCGATCATCGCCATGATCGGTGACGGCACCATCTCCGGCAAGATTGCAAAAGATGTCTTCGAGATTGCTTGGGAAGAGGGCGGCGATCCAAAAGAGATCGTCGAGAAGCGAGGACTGCGTCAGGTCACCGACACAGGCGCGATCGAGAAGGCGATCGACGAAGTGATCGCCGCCAATCCTGCGAAGGTCGAGCAGGTGAAGGCGAAGCCCGCAATGCTCGGTTGGTTCGTCGGCCAGGTGATGCAGGCGACCGGCGGCAAAGCCAATCCGAAAGCCGTCAACGAGCTTCTCAAAAGGAAACTCGCGCTATAGGCCGCGCCGCAAACCGTTCATGGTTTGGCACGCAGCGTGCGTTCGACGGACGATGATGTTGTGCGGCCTGTTGAGAGCGACGACGTGAATCAGTCATCACTTCTCCACACCTGATTCGCCTGCGAATCGTCAAAGGCAAGCAGCGAGCGGTGTGCCGACAAGCGACGAGTTTTGTTTCGTCTGTACACTGACGAGCTTTAAAATTGCCTGACAACACTGCGTATGTTGCGCGCGTGTCTTTCTTGCATCACCGTGGTGCGTCGGCTCGGGTTGCGACTCACGCACGAGTTGCTCATCATGCGTGCGTTCGGAAACGCGGGGTGCGTTTCCCTCATTGCACTTGAGGAGTTGCTCCCAATGCCGATGGCACGGAAGAAGAAGGTTGTGAAGAAGACAAAGGCGAAGGCGAAGACGAAAGCTGCGGCGAAGCCGAAGGCCGCGCGCAAGACGAAGCGGAGATAGCTCGCGCTTCTTTTGTCTTGAATCGAAGCTGCGGCTCGCGGGTGCGCTTTCAAGCGTATTGCGGGCCGCAGTTCTTTTTTTGCCCGCTGCACCGGATTCCGATCGAGCTCAGCGAATTTTTTTCTCCCGTTCAGCATCGGTATATGCCGTCGTTAATGTGACGAGCGCTGCAGCGTTAACTCGAAGAGCTGCGATTTTTCAGTCTGTTTTCAAAAGTATTCGCGAGCGCCTTAACTGAAAAAAGCCCGCCGTTGTTAAACAAAACGCATCTCCTCTATTAACCCGCCATTCAGCGAGAGGCCTTCAAATCTGACTCCATCATGCCGTGCACCAAGAAGAATTGCGGCATTCAAATGGAGGAGAAGCCCCATGGCGGTGATCGATTTGGATACCGTCGCTGACATCGAAAGCGACGCGCGCGCGGGCAAGCCGAATGCGTTGTACCAACTGGGCCTGTGCTATTCGACCGGGCAGGGTGTCGAGCTCGATCTGGTCAAGGCGCACAAATATTTCAATCTCGCCGCCATGAAAGGCGTGGTGGAGGCGCGGTTGTGGCGTTCGGAATTGGCGCAGCAGATGGGTGCGAACGAGATTGCCGAAGCGCAGCGCCTGGCGCGCCTGTGGCTGCAAGAGACGGCTCACTAACGTTTTTTCTGAAGTTCTGCGCGGCGGAGCGGCAGCCTTGCCGCTCCGCCGTTCTTGCGCCTAGACTCCGGCATTCCCCGTTCAACCGAACGACGGAGATGGATTGCGCATGAGCAGGCCGAAAAAGGCCGCCGAAACCGGTTGCGTACTTCGGGAGCGCAGCGACGACGGCGTGCTGACGGTTGCGATCAACCGGCCGGAAGCGAACAACGCGATCAACAACGACACGCGCAACGGCTTGCTGGGCGCCTTCGATGAGGCAGCCAAGGACGCGAGCTTGCGCGCGGTCGTCTTGACCAGCACCGGCGAGGACGCCTTCTCGGTCGGCAATGACATCGCCGAGATCGCCGCCTATGCACCGGCGGAGGCCGAAGCGTTGGGGCAGAAAGCCCTGGCGATTTATGGCGCAATGCTGAAGCTCGAGATTCCCGTCATTGCAGCGATCAAAGGCGCGTGCCTCGGCGCCGGCTTTGAGCTCGCTCTGCACGCCGACATTCGCTTGGCGCGCGGCGATGCGCGGTTCGGCTTGCCTGGGATCAACGTGGGTCTCGTCTCGAGCGGCGCGGGGTTGGCGCGGTTGCAACGCGTCAGCGGCCTTGGCTCGGCGGCCGCGTTGGCGCTCACCGGCGGAATGGTGACGGCTGAACGCGCCTTCATGCTAGGCGTGCTGTCGAACGTCGCGTCACAAAAAAGACTTTGCGCCCGCCGTCGAGCAGCTTGCGCAACACTTCACAGCGCTATCGCCGGTCGCGGTGGCGGAGACCAAGCGGATGCTACGTGCCGCCGTTGAGGACGTCGACGCCGCGGCCGCGCTCGGGCCTAAGGCGCTTGCACGTTGCTTTGGTGAAGGCGACGCGCTTGCGCGCTTGCACATGATGCTGGGCGGGCGCGATCCGCAGGCGACGCTGCACTAGCGGTTCGAACCCTGACTCTTGCTCTTGCCCTAGTGGTGCGCACGATGGTGGTGGCGCCTTCTGCTTTTCTTGCCTTTGCCCTTCTTGTGCTTCTTGCCTTTCGCGGCCGGCTTCTTCGGCTCGTCAGGTGGATCGTCGGCAATCGGCGTGCTCGAGACGACGGAGACGAATTGCGCCTGAGCGTCGCCGGTCGTGGTGGGCGAGGGCGGCGTCTGCTGAGAGCCCGCCGCTTCCGCTGCCGCTGCGGCCGCGATCGGTGCAACGGCGGCAGCTGCGGGCGCCGATGAGAACTGCGGTGCGACCGTGCTCACTGTCGAATAGGCGCCGCGTTTGAGATCGCTATCGAGCGCGATTTCGACGCCGCGGCCGGCGAGGATGTTGCGGTAGACTTGCGTATTCTCGAGCACACGCTGCACGTAGTTGCGCGTCTCGTTGAAGGGGATGCGCTCGATCCAGTCGACCATGTCGTCCGGCGTGGCGCGTGGATCGCCGTATTGCGAGATCCACTGACTGATGCGGCCTGCGCCGGCGTTGTAGGAGGCGACCGCGAGCACGTACGAGCCCGAGAACTTGTCCAGAAGATCGGCGACGTGCGCCATGCCCAGCTGCATGTTCGTCGTCGGCGAATAGAGATCGTTCTTACTCGAGTAAGACAGCCCATGCTGTCTCGCGACCAGCTTCGCGGTGCCGGGCATCAATTGCATGAGCCCGCGCGCACCCGCACCCGAGTGTGCTTCCGGATCGAACTCGCTTTCTTGACGTGTCAGACCCAGGACCAGCGCGCTCTCCGGCGCTGCGCCGTCGCCGCGGAACGGAGGCAAGCCCGTCGTGGGATAGGCAATGTCGAAGACCGGAAGGTTCTTCTGGAGACCCTTTTTCGCAACGCGTAGCGCAAGCGCCGGTTCGTTCAGTTGGCGCAGGAAATTGTTCAGAAGCGTGAACTCGTCGCGATCGTCGGCGCCTTCGGCAATCGCGATGGCAAATGAGCGGAGCAAGCCTTGCGAGCCAACGTCGGCGAGACATTGCATCGCTTGCATCAGGCTCTGGCCCATGAACGCTCGCTTCGTCGAGGGCGTCGCGCCGTGGCCTGCGGGCAGGTCGAGCTTCGCTTTAGGGTTCGCGACGACGGCCGCAAGCTGGCCGTAGTAGGTCATCGGGTAAGCGGCGGCCAAACCGTATTGGCGCGAAGCTTCCGATGTGCGCCCCGCCTTCTGGGCGGCGCGGCCGGCCCAATAGTGGGCTCGCGCCACGCTGATCGGCGCCGATACGCCCTCGCGCAGCCGCAAGAAATGGGTGAGAGCTTGGTCGGGCTTATTCAGATAGCGTAGCGCGATCCAACCCGCGAGGAACTCGGCTTCCGCATATGCGACGCCGTCGTCTTTCGTAAGATCGTTGCCGGCGGCCAACAAATAGGCCTGCTGCGTGTCTCCGGCGTCGAGGGCGGCACGCGCCTCATAATTCCGCTCGTTCCACCAATCGGTGACGTCCGGCGGCGGTCCAGTCATGACCGCCGAAGCGCGGATGAGAAGGGGCCGGGCCTCGGCTTCGCGATCGCGCTTGCGCAGCCAACGCGCGCGATCGAAGAGCAGGCCAGGATCGTTTGCAAGCGGGCCGGAGACATGCTGATAGGCAGCGTCGGCGTCCCGTGTGTTGCGGCGCATCTTGATGCGCGCGTTCATGAGCGTGACCCACGACGGACCGACTATGTTGGTCATCGCCTGGGCTTGCGTGAATTCATCCGCCCACAACAAGCGCGAGAGGCGCGCTTCATTGTCCGCCGTTGTCAGCAAATCGCTGTGGCGCGTCGCGACATAGGCAGCGCGCTCCGGGGTGAAGTTGCCTTGCACCCATGCTTTGACGATCCAGCTCTTCGCGTTGGCCGTCTGACCTTTGCGCGAATAGGCTTCGCCGAGCTTCAGCATGCCTTCGCCGCTGGTGGGCTGGCGACCTTGAAACCAGGCGATGACATCGTCGGGCGCCATATCCAGAGGCATGGCTTCTTCGGCGCGCGCTTGCAGGCGGCTTTGGCTCGGCCAGTCGCGATGACTCGAGATGAAGGCGTTGATCTCGGCAAAGGTGGCGCCGTTGTCCTTGGTGACGAAGGCGCGCCAATCGACGAGGTCGCGCGCGGCTTGGTTCGAAATATGCGAAGCGATGTCGCGCGCGCGCGTCCAATCCTTGCGGTCTGCGGCGTCGAAAGCCTGCGAGAGCTGGCTCAGATCACTCGACGAGAGAAACTGCGCGTGCGCACGCGTCTCGCGCGGGCCGCCCTCGTCGTCGTCGTAGATGGGAGACATTTCGGCGGCCGCATATGCGGGGCCTACTGCGGTGCTGCACAAAAGGAGCATTGCGCCGACGCGGCGCAAACGATTGCCGAATGTCGATGTCACGCGGTTCCCCCGGGTACCGTACTCAACAGGGTATCAGGCACCTTATCGATTTGACTGGTCCGCGCCAATCAAAAGTGTCGTAAAATCAGCGCCTTGTTCCCCTGCGGAGCAAGGTCTAACTTTTGGCCTAAGGCCCCTTTAACACGATTCTACAATGACCCAGAATCTTGACCGAATTCGCGGTTCGATTACCGCATTGATAACGCCGTTTCGCGATGGAAAAGTCGATCTTAAGGCTCTTGCCGAGATCGTTGAACGACAGGTTGCGGAAGGCACGTTGGGGTTGGTCCCCTGCGGTACAACGGGCGAAACGCCCACCCTGTCACATGATGAATTCTTGGCCGTCGTGGGGACGACTGTCAAAACCGCGAAGGGGCGCGTGCCTGTCATTGCCGGGACTGGCACGAACTCGACGGCGCACACGATCGAACTGACGCAAGCTGCAGAAAAACTCGGTGCCGATGCAGCGCTGGTGGTGACTCCTTATTACAACAAGCCGACGCAGGAAGGTCTCTACCTGCATTATCAGGCGGTGGCGGCGGCAACGCGGTTACCAATCCTTATCTACAATATTCCTGGTCGAGCCGCGGTGGAGATGAGTGTCGAGACCATGGCTCGCGTCGCCAAGCTTTCCAATGTCGTCGGCGTGAAGGATGCGACGGCGAATTTGGGCCGCGTGACTCAGCAGCGGCTCGCGTGCGGCGCGAACTTCATCCAGATCTCCGGTGAAGATCCGACCGCCCTCGGCTTCAACGCGCATGGCGGCGTCGGCTGCATTTCGGTGACCTCGAACGTCGCACCACGTCTATGCTCCGATATGCAAAACGCGACGCTGAAGGGCGACTACGCGGCGGCGCGCGCGATCCAGGATCGGTTGATGCCGCTGCACGAGGCGCTGTTCTGCGAAACCAGTCCCGCACCGGTGAAGTATGCGGCGAGCTTGCTCGGACTGTGCAGCGAGGATTGCCGGTTGCCGTTGGCGCCGCTGACCGAGACGTCGAAGGCGCGCGTCCGCGCGGCCATGACGAAAGCGGGGCTGGTCAACTAGATCGCACTCGCACCTCGTCCAGAGGCGCTGGCTATCCCATATTCAACAGGGGTCGAATGATGTAGACGATGCCGCCGCTTGGAAGCGGGCGGCGTCAAATCGATTGTGCTGAAGCAATGGCGAAGAAAGAAAAAGAAGAGCGCTACAAGATCGCCGCGGAAAACCGCAAGGCGCGCCACAACTATTACATCGAGTCGACCGTCGAGGCCGGCGTCCAGCTTGCGGGCACGGAAGTGAAGGCGCTACGCGAGGGCCACGCGACGATCGGGGAGTCCTACGCGCACAGCAAGGACGGCGAGATCTTCCTCGTGAACGCCTATATTCCGGAATACAAGGCCGGAAATCGTTTCAATCACGAAACCAGGCGGCCGCGCAAACTACTGTTGCACAAGCGTGAGATTGCGAAGCTCAGCCAAGCGGTGGAGCGCGAAGGCATGACGCTCGTTCCGCTCAAGCTGTACTTCAACCCGAAGGGCCGCGCGAAGATCGAGCTTGGTCTCGCGAAAGGCAAGAAGCTGCACGACAAACGCGACACCGAGAAGAAGCGCGATTGGGAGCGGGAGAAGGGGCGGCTCATGCGCATGAAGGGCTGAGCATGGCGGAGGGCGACGACGAGGGTCGGATCAAGCAAAAGCTGATCGAGACGAAGCAGAAGTGGGCGCGCGACGGCAGGCTGCTCACAGGCATGCCGGACGAAGGGCATGTGCAGCGATTGCCGCCCGGTCAGCGCGAAGTGAAGAACTGGCCCGTGCTCGATCTGGGTCTGCAGCCGGACATCGACAAGGGCGACTGGCGGCTGGCCGTCGACGGCTTGGTCGAGCTCCCGGCGACGCTGTCCTACGAGCAGTTTCTAGCGCTGCCGCAAACAGAGACCGTTTCCGACATCCACTGCGTCACCCAGTGGAGCCGATACGACAATCATTGGAAGGGTGTCGCCGCGCGAGATCTCATTGCATTGGTGCGCCCCAAGGCCGAAGCGCAACACGTCATTTTCCATTCCTATGACGGCTACACGACAAACGTCGCGCGCGATGTGTTCGATGCCGATGATGTCATCGTCGCCTATCAATGGGAAGGCCAACCATTGACGCGCGAGCACGGAGGGCCCGTTCGCATAGTGATCCCGCGCTTCTATTTCTGGAAAAGCGCCAAGTGGGTGAAACGCATCGAATTTTCGCGCGACGACAAGCCGGGCTTCTGGGAGGTCCGCGGCTACCACAATGTGGGCGATCCTTGGAAAGAGGAGCGCTACAGCTAAAGGCGCCTCGCGGCGATGTCCGTCGGGGCACCTGAATCACGGGATTAGGTGTAAGGTTGCTCGATGCCGCCAGTCGTACCCGCTCTTCTTGCGCTCAATATCGTCGTCTTCTTGATGTGGCTCTTGCTCGGCCAGAGCCAGTTCATGATCGACAATTTTTTGATCAGCTGGGACGCACTGGCCGCCGGCCGCTATTGGACTGTGTTGACGTCCGCGTTTTCGCACATCGCCTTCCTGCACATTTTTCTGAACATGTATGTGCTCGTGATGTTCGGTTCGATCGTCGAGGCGGTCATCGGATCGGGACGGTTCTTACGCTTCTATCTGGTCGCCGCAGTGATCAGCTCGATCAGTCACGCGGCCGTATCGGCTTTTCTGCTGCACAAACCCGATCTGCCGGCGCTCGGCGCGTCCGGTGCGATCTCCGGCGTGGTTCTGGTGTTCTGCTTCTTGTTCCCTCGGGCGCGGCTACTTCTCTTCGCCATCATTCCGATGCCGGCGATCGTCGGCGCGATCCTGTTCGTAGGCATCGATGCGATCGGCCTCTATGCGCAGGCCGGGGGCGGCGGATTGCCCATTGGTCACGGCGCGCATCTCGGCGGCGCGGCGACCGGTGCTCTCTACTATCTTTTCTTCCTTCGCGGTCAGCGGCTGCAGCATTGGGGACCGCGCGACTATTCGGACGTTACCACCTGGCGATCCATGTTGAGGCAATACCGCCGACCCGATTGGGACGGCGATGAGCGCTGACCTCTAGGCCCTTCGCTTCGCGCGCTGCATGAGGACGACCGTGACACCGCCGAGTGTCGCGACGGCGGCAACGACGAGACGAACGCTGAGTTGCTCCGACAAGAAGAGCACGCCGCCGAGCGCGGCGATCGCGGGGACCGAAAGCTGCACGGTCGCGGCGCTGGTCGCGCCCAGGCCCGGGAGCGCCGCGTACCAAATGACATAGCCGAGGCCCGAGGTAATCGCACCGGACACGACGGCAAGCCAGAGGCCGCGCGTGGTGGCTTCGAGGCCGATATTCATGGACAGCAGCTCAACCACGACGATTGCGGGAACGCAAAGGACGAAGGCACCCGTCGTCGCCGCCAAGGGGTCGCGCGCGCCGCGGCCGATGAGCGAGTAGAAGCCCCAGGAAACGCCGGCGATTGCCATCGACAAAGCGGCGGCGGGATCAGGTGCGGTTACGCCGGGTGACACCAGGTAAACGAGGCCGGCGATCGCTAGGCCCAAGCCAAGCCAGGAAAGCGGCGAGAAACTTTCGCCGCTCCGCAATGCCGCCGTGAACATCGTGAGCTGCACCGCGCCAAAGAGGATGAGGGCGCCTGTACCCGTGCTCAGCGAGATGTAGGCGTAGGTGAAGAAGACGACATAGGCGAAGAGCATCAATGCGGCGCGCCAATTTGCTCCGGCAAGAATGTTGCGGTTGCCCCTCAGCAGCATGATGGCGCTCAGCGTGAGCGCGCCCGAAACGACGCGGATGGTCGCGAACGAAGCCGCGTCGATCGTGTGGAAGCCGAGGGCCAGGCGGCACAGAACAGAGTTGGCTGCGAAGGCGATCATCGCGATCACTGTGAGCGTGATCGTGCGGGTGGGAATTGAGAACGTGGGTTCTGCCATGTGCTCAGCCGAGGGTTGCTTTGACTGCTGCAAAGACCGCCTCGAACATCTCCGTCGTCAGCTTGCCGGTGTTCGTGTTGTAGCGTGAGCAGTGGAAGCTGTCGAAGAGCGTCAGGTGCGAAAGCGTATGCCTTGCGCCATGGCCGAAGGTGAAGCGATTGAGCTTTTGGTCGAACGCACGCAGCGTTGCGTCGTGCGCGATGCGGCCGAGCGCGACGACGGCTTTGAGGTGCGGCATGTTTTCGAATGTCGCCTTGAGGAAGACCCGACAGGTTTTGGCTTCTTCAGGCGTTGGCTTGTTTTCCGGGGGGACGCAGCGCACGGCGTTGGTGATGCGGCAGTCGACAAGCTCGAGGCCGTCGTCTGAGCGCGCCTCGTATTTGCCCTTGGCAAAACCGAACTTGAGAAGCGTGCCGTAGAGCAGGTCGCCGGCGTAGTCGCCGGTGAAAGGGCGACCGGTGCGGTTCGCGCCGCCAACGCCGGGCGCGAGACCGACGATCAATAGCCGCGCGTCGTTCAAACCGAACGATGGGACCGGCGCATTGAACCAGCCGGCGTGCGCTTTTCTATTTTCCGTTCGGTAATCGACGAGACGAGGGCAGAGCGAACAATCGTGCGGCGGCTCTTCGGCGGCGGCAAGCGCTGCCGCAGATGCGGCGCGCATCAATCGCTGTCGAGGCTGACCGGTTGCGGCGGTACGTAAGCCTGCTGTTGCTGCTGATGGTTCTGATTGTACTGCTGACGCGGACCGCCCTCGCGCGCGATCGACGGCTGGACTTCGACGAGGTCGATGAAGTGATCCGCTTGGCGGCGGAGGTCATCGGCGACCATCGCGGGCTGGGTGCGTAAGGTCGAGACGACGCTGACGCGGCGGCCCTTGCGTTGCACCGCTTCGACGAGCCGGCGGAAATCGCCGTCACCGGAGAACAGGACGATGTGATCGACATGCTCGGACATGTTCATCATGTCGACGCAGATCTCGATGTCCATGTTGCCTTTGATCTTGCGGCGGCCCATCGAGTCGGTGAATTCCTTCGCGTTCTTGGTGACGAGCGTGTAGCCGTTGTAGTCGAGCCAGTCGACGAGGGGGCGGAGCGGAGAGTATTCGCGGTCTTCGATCAGCGCCGTGTAGTAATAAGCTCTGACCAGAACGCCTTTCTTCGAGAATTCGGTCAGTAATTTCTTGTAATCGATGTCGAAATTCAAAGCGCGGGCCGTCGAGTAGAGGTTGGCTCCGTCGATGAACAGGGCGAGTTTTTCTTGCGGATAGAAGAGCATCAAGAACTCCCGAAATCACTGCAGTAATATCCGTGGACGGAGAATCCCGACCAACGTGAACAAGCTTTAACGCAACCGCGGGATGCAAAAAAAGAGGCTACCGGGGCTTCAGACCCCCGATTCTCCCCATTTTTCGATGATGCTCGCCGAATTTCCGATCCAGCAGCGGGTTTGAGGTAACTGCAAGGCGGGTTGGAGACAGTGATTCGCGGGCAGATTGGTGTCGCGAGCGTCAGGTCAGACGCGCTTGGCCCAATCGGCTCGTCGCGCCGCAAAGCCGGTGAGCGTGCGTGTCAGCCACCGCGGCGTCACTTGTGCCCACGCGGCACTCACTTGGTTCGGGATGCCGGGCACCTGGATGACACGGCCTGCCATCAACGCGGCATAGCCCTGTTTGGCGACGTCCTTCGGATCGGAGATCAGCATGGATGGAAGAGAGGCCGCGGTCGCCGAGCGCGCTTTGACGCCCGCCACCATCGCCGTGTCGGTCAGGCCGGGGCAGAGCGCGGTGAACTTCACGCCGGTGCCGCGCAACTCCTCGGACAAGGCTTCGGTGAGCGAGAGAACGTAGGCCTTGCTTGCGGCGTAGGCCGCCATCGTCGGCAGCGGCTGGAAGGCGGCGAGCGAGGCAACGTTCAGTACACGGCCGAACTTGCGCTCGACCATGCGCGGCACAAGCAAGCTCGTCAGTTGCGTAAGGGCCGCGATGTTCAGCTGGACGAGCTTCATGACTTCTTCGGTCGACGTCTCCGAAAATGCGCCGACTTCGAGAACGCCGGCGTTGTTGACGAGGATGTCGATCTCTTCCTTACGCTTGTCGAGATTTGCCACGACGCCCGCGACGCCTTTTGCGGTCGAGAGGTCGGCGGGCACGACGATCGAATCCGTCCCGAATTCGAACTTCAGCTCATCGGCAAGTGCCTTTAGCTTGTCTTCGCTGCGCGCGACGAGCGCGAGCTTGTGCCCATGTTTCGCGAAGACGCGGGCCAGCTCGGCGCCGATCCCGGCCGAGGCGCCGGTGATCAGCACACGGCCCATCTCGCGCCCGCCGACGAGCTGCTTCTTCGGTTTTGCGTTCGCCATGCCTACCGTTCCCCAAACGAATGGCGCCCCGCCCAATGCAATTGGGCGAGGCGCTTCGACGACTTCTAGCGCTTCTTAGGCCGCCTTGCGGGGGGCGTCGCGAAAGGACGCGACGAACTTGCCGAGCGGCTTGAACGCCGACTGGCCGCCCATCGTCAGCATCTCGGTGACTTCGCGGATCTGCTTCAGATTGCGCTCGAACGTCTCGCGCAGCGCCTCTTGCTGGATCTTGAGCGCGTCTTGGAAGTTCTCCGCCTCGAGGACGGCGCGCAGCGTCTCAAAACCCTGCGTCATGTTCTCTTCGGCATTGGAGATGACCTTGAGCGCGATCTTGCGGCTCTGGTCGCCGGCGAGGCCGCCGGCTTCGCGCAGCGCTTCGCCCGCGTCGCGGAAGCTGTCTTGAACGCGCGCGAACATCTTCGCGTTCGTCTCGGTCGCATGGACCTTGGCAGTGCCGTTGACCTTCGTCTTCGTGCGCCGCGCCTTCTTTGCAGTCGTCATGTCAGTCTCCATCTGTGCTCAGTTATGCCGCAACAGATTGCGCGGCTGTTACCTGCGCGGAGCGGGCGTGAGCTATGATCAGCTCACCGATCCGCGGCAGGAATTTCGCTGGCAGGTCGTGGCCCATGCCGTCGATGACCTCCAGGCGCGCGCCCTTGATGTTGCGCGCGGAATCGATGCCGGCTTCAACCAACGCCAGAGGATCCTTGGATCCGTGAATGACGAGGGTCGGGGCCGTAATTTTGCGGATGTAGGGACGCAGGTCGCCGGTCGCAATGATTGCGGCGAGCTGTCGCCGAACACCGGCGGGGTAGTAGGAGCGGGTGACGGCCGCATCCAGCGTCTTGCGGAACTCGGCCTTGTCGGCGCCGGACTCGGGCGTTCCGATGACATCCCACACCGCCATCATGCGGTTGAGAATTTCTTCCTTCGACTTGCCGCCGCGCGCCGATCCGCCGGCAAGCAGCAGCCCCATCGTCTCGCGGCTCGGGCGCGGCAGCCTCGGGTTGTTTGTGCCCGACATGATCGACGTCAGCGAGAGGACGCGATCCGGATGCTGGGCTGCCATCAGCTGCGCGATCATGCCGCCCATCGATGCGCCGACGACATGTGCCTGCTTGATCTTCAGGGCGTCCAGCACGCCGACGGCGTCGGCGACCATGTTGTGCAGCGTGTAGGGCGCGAGATTGTTTACGCCAATCACCTTGGCGGCGATCTGAAACAACGGGTTCACGACGCGGCGGCCGTGGAACTTTTCAGTCAACCCGATATCACGGTTGTCGAAGCGCACGACGCGGAAGCCTGCGTCCGTGAACATCTTCAACAGCGCCTGCGGCCACAACGTCATCTGCGCCGCGAGGCCCATGATAAGCAGGATGACGGGGCCGTCCTTCGGCCCCATCTCGTCGTACTCGATCTTGATGCCGTTCGCGGTGACCGCGGACATGCACGTCTCCTTTAGGCGGCGTTGTCGACCTTGGTGCCGTCGACGGTAGCCAGTGACACTTTCTTCTTGCGCGAGCGCTTCTTGGTTTCGCCGGCGCGTTCACGCGGCTTGCCCAGAGTCGCGGCCTTCATTTCCTCAAACGACTCCTGGATGCAGTCTTGGTAGTGCTCCGGATCCGGCATGATGTCTCGATCCGACGTGAACGAGATCGTGATGCGGCCGCAATTCGAGAACACAGGGTGGATAATGCCCATGCCTTCGAACACCGGGCCGAGGCCATACTGGGTCACGAGGCGCGCGCCGTTCATATAGAGCGGAACCGGCGGACCCGGGATGTTGGTGATCACGGTGTTGAACATCGGCGCAACGCGGTTAGCCAAGCCCAGGCCTACGTACAGACGGGCTGCGAGGCCGGTCAGCATCGACGGCGTGAACTTCGAATAGTCTGACAGCTCGCGCGCGCCGACAGCCTTCGTGAGTGCCTTTGAGGCCTCCGCTTCGTCGTGCGCGAACGTCAGGCGGGCGAGCGGGTCGGCGATATGCGTGCCGATCGGGATCGTCATCGCGGAGACCTGATTGCCGAGCGTGTTGCGCTCACCAGCGGTGCGCACGGAGATCGGGGCCATGGCCACCATCGATTCCGAAGGCAGCTCGCTCTTGCCCTTGAGGTAATGACGCATGGCGCCGCCGACGATGGCGACGACGACGTCGTTGACGGTTGCGCCCGGAACCTTCAGGCGCATTTCCTTCACGGTGGCGAGATCGAAGTCGCAGCCGCCGACGACGCGATGCGAACCGACCGAGCCATTGAAGCGCGTGCGAGGGACGCTGCCGAAGCCCGAGCGCAAGGTGCCGCGTGCAACGCCTTGAACCAGGCGCGCAAGACCGGGCAGTGTCTTGGCCACTTGACGGCCAAAGCGCAGTGGCAGCGCGATTGTGTTCAGCTGGGCGCGCGCAATGAGTTCAACCGAGCTTGGGGTGCGCTCCGGCAGCCAAGGCTTCTCCGGCGGCGCAATCGCCGTGTCCGGCGACGGGCTGTGCAGTGCCGTCGCGATGTCGACGCCCGAGACGCCGTCGATCGCGGCGTGATGAATCTTGGAGATGATCGCGTACGAGCCCTTCGGCACGCCGGGGATCTTGTTCAAGCCTTCGACGACGGTGAATTCCCAGAGTGGCTTCTTAAGGTCGAGCATGCGCGAATGAAGGCGCGCGGCTTGAATGCAGAGCTGGCGCCAGTCGCCCGGCTGCGGCAGCGCGATGTGGCGTACGTGATATTCGAGGTCGAAATCGGAATCCTCGACCCAGTATGGGTAGTCGATGTTGAGCGGCGGCGTGACGACCTTGCGGCGGAAGCTCTTGGCGAGGTGCAGACGCTCCTCGATGAAGCGGAGGATGTCTTTGAAACGAACAAAGCCGTTCGGCGCTGTCGAGGGATCGTAGATCGCGATGCCGCCGATATGCATCGGCGTCTTGGCGGTCTCCATGTAGAGGAAGGCTGAGTCCATTCCCGACAGCTGTTCCATTGTGTTTCCGTCCCAGAGGTTTGTTTGTTTAGGGGCCGATTATACCGCCGGCAGTTACTTCGCAGGTGCATATAAGAAAATGGAGTTGACGTCAATTATAGACTCTAGGGCCGCGTTGACGCAGCCCGTAAACGCGCAGAAATCCGCGCGAAATTGGCCGCGCTCCTGACGACTGCAACAATAGATTCTGGATGGGGTTGGGTGCTGCTTTTCTAGGCGGCGGCGCGGGCGCGCAGGACGCCGCGCAGCACGAGCTCAAGGGCCTGACGATTGGCCTCGGTCGCGCGGTCGGTGTCGCCGGTCTTTGCCCAACTGACCGCAATCGCGTTCCAGGTGGAGACGAGCGATAGGCCGACGACATAGGGATCGAGATGCGCATCGAATTCGCCGGACTTCTGTCCTTCGCGAATGACCTCGGCAACAAGCTCGACGAGGCCTTGGTTCACTTCGGAAAATGCCGCCATTGACGCTGGTTGCGCAACGAATTCCGTCACAAGTTGGCGCATCATATTTCGATGCTTGCGCCACTCGTCGAGCATCATCGTGCGCAACCGTTCGAGCTTTTCGACCGCGGTACCTTCGAAGGCTCCGAGTTCCTCGGCGATCTTGCTCGCGACTTCTTCGTTGAAGGCGGCGATGAGCGATGCCTTGGTCGGGAAGTGCAGGAAGAACGTCGCGTTGGCGACGTCGGCAGCGGCGCTGATCTCCTCGATCTTGACCTCGGCGTAGGGCCGCTTGGCCATGAGCTGCAGCGCGGCCTCCAAGATGCGCCGGCGCGTCTCGCGCTTCTTGCGTTCGCGGCGCGAGATCGTCGGATAAGAGGGCTGACTTTCTTTCGATTCCGTCATGGGTTACGCGATCTTGCAGCGCCGAAGCGCAGGGTAGTCTACATTGATAGACCCAACTCTAATAATCTGTTTGCGTCCACGGCAAGCTGCCAGTCGCTAGCGTGGTAAATCTGCATCTGAATGCAGCGCAACATCATTGCAGGCATCGTATTCATGCCTTTGCAAATCTTGCCGCACCCTTCCTGGAACCATAGCTTCCTTGTGGAAAACTTGAGCGAATCGCTCGGGTTGTAGAGCGAGGACCACTTATGGCGGTCGTTGAAGCCTTCGACTCCTCCGTTGCCATCAAGCCGCCGTCGATCGGCCTCGCGCTCATCGAGGGGCAGCGTGCGCTCGCCGAATTGGCGACGCTGCCTGTCGCTTCTCCCCTGCTGCGTCTCGCGCCAGGCGGCGACGGTCATCCGGTGATGGTGCTGCCCGGTTTTCTCGCCGGCGGCGGGACAACAGTTCCGCTGCGCCGATTTCTACGGTCGAAAGGCTACGAGCCCTTCTGCTGGGAGCTCGGCCGCAATCTCGGCCCGAAGGCGATCGGACCTCAGGGCGAACTCCTCGCGCATCGACTGCAGAGCGTTCATCGCAAGATGGGCCGCAAAGTGACGCTGATCGGGTGGAGCTTGGGCGGCGTGATGGCGCGCGAGATCGCCAAGCAGTACCCCGACATGGTTCGCCAAGTTATTTCGCTCGGCAGTCCCTTCGGCGGAGATCCGAGGGCGAGCCATGTCTTCCACATCTACCGGGCAATTACCGGCCACGATATCGATCCGGACGAAATGGCCGAAGAGTTTGCGGCGCTCCGTGAGCCGCCGGCCGGCATCCCGTCGACCGCCATCTATTCGAAGACCGACGGCGTCGTCGCTTGGCGAACCTGCGTCGAGAAGCGCTCGGCTTTGACGGACAACATCGAGGTCTACGCGAGCCATTGCGGCCTTGGCGTGAACCCGGCCGTGTTCTTCGCGATCGCCGACCGCTTGGCGCAGGCCGAAACGGACTGGCGGCCGTTCGATCGGGCGAGTTCGTGGCGCCGTCTCATCTATCCCTCGTCCGGACACTGATCGAGTTTTGCCGGGAAACCGGCGCTCTCGAGCTGCGTGACCTCGAAGGAACTTGGCGGTTCATGCTGCCGCCGCGGTGATCTAGTATCGAACGATGATCTACCTCGCTTTGGGCGCGAACATGCCGTCGTCGGTCGGTTCGCCCGAGCAAACGTTGCGGCGCGTGTTGGCGTTGCTGCCGAGCCGCGGCGTGATTGTCGAGGCGGTATCGCCGTTCTATCGCTCCCCGGCTTGGCCCGACGCTGCGGACCCACCCTTCGTGAACGTGGTGGCGCGTGTGCGAACCAGGTTGCCCCCGGCCGATTTGATGCGCGCTTTGCTCCAACTCGAGAGCGAGTTCGGACGGAAGCGAACCGTCAAGAATGCGCCGCGCACGTTGGATATCGACATCGTCGACTATGCCGGCCTGGTAACGGATGCGCCGCATTTGATGCTGCCCCATCCAAGGCTTCACGAGCGTGCCTTCGTCCTTAGGCCCTTGTGCGATCTGGCGCCTGATTGGCGTCATCCCGAGACTGGGCAGACGGTTAGCGAATTGCTGAGGATTGTTGGGGAAGATGGACTAGAGCGGCTTGAATCCGCTCGCTAATTGGCCCAGCCCCCTTGCCTTCGCGTATGCAGCAAGCTAATTGAACGGATTGCCCTTGATATTGAGGTCTTTTCGCCGATGGCGCGCGTCACCGTTGAAGATTGCGTGGACAAAATCCCGAACCGTTTCGAGCTCGTCCTCCTGGCTGCGCACCGCGCCCGGGCAATCAGCTCCGGTTCGCAGCTCGTGGTCGACCGCGACAACGACAAGAACCCGGTCGTCTCGCTGCGTGAGATCGCCTCGACCAAGATCCAGCCGGATCAGCTGCGCGAAGACTTCGTGCACAGCCTGCAGCGTCACATCGAGCAGGACGAACCCGAAATCCAGCAAGCGACGCTCGACGAGACGCCGGATGTGCCGGAATTTGCTCATATCTCCGAAGCCGACTACGCGCGCGGCATGCGCGCCGATACGGACAAGCGTCCCGAGCAGGTGGAAGAGGTTGACGAGGGCGAGGAATAGGGCCGCATCCCGGATCCTCGGAGAGACGATCGGGCTTCGGCCTATCGCTCTGCGCCTCACGCCGCATCGGCGGCAACACTTCGTTTTGGCAGAGTGCGCACATGGGAGTGATTGCCCATGATGCGGCAGTTCGAACTCGTTGAACGTGTCAAAGCTTACGCGCCGGAGGCCGATGAGGATCTCCTCAATCGGGCCTATGTGTATGGCGTCAAAGCGCACGGCCATCAAAAGCGCGACTCGGGCGACCCCTATTTTTCGCACCCGCTCGAAGTCGCCGGCATCCTGACAGACCTTAAGCTCGACGAAGCGACGATCGTAACCGCGCTCTTGCACGACACGATCGAAGATACGCACGCGACGCACGACGAGATCGAAAAGATGTTCGGCCGCGAGATCGCCGATCTGGTCGATGGCGTGACCAAGCTTTCCAAGCTCGAGCTCCAATCCGAGCAGACGAAGCAGGCGGAAAACTTCCGCAAGTTCATGCTGGCGATGAGTAGCGACATCCGCGTACTGCTCGTGAAGCTGGCCGACCGCCTGCACAACATGCGTACGCTGAGCCACATCAAGAATGCGGACCGGCGCCGGCGGATCGCGACGGAGACGATGGACATCTATGCGCCGCTCGCGGGGCGCATGGGTATGCAACGGTTCCGCGACGAGCTCGAAGATCTGGCGTTCGCCGAACTCAATCCGGAGATGCGCGCGTCGATCGTCAAACGGCTCGAGACGCTGCAGAAAGAGAGCGGCCAGCTGACCGGCCGCATCGCCGACGCGGTGAAGCGCAAGCTCGCCGAACACGGCCTCAACGCTTGGGTCACGGGCCGGCAGAAACGGCCCTATTCGATTTGGCGCAAGATGGAGGAGAAGCGAATTACGTTCGAACAGCTCTCGGACGTCTTCGCATTTCGCGTGGTCGTGAAGACGCTGGACGAGTGCTACCAAGCCCTCGGGATCTTGCACGGCTCGTGGCGCCACGTGCCCGGCCGCTTCAAGGACTACATCTCGCTGCCGAAGTCGAACAACTACCGGTCCCTGCACACGACGATCATCGGGCCTGAGAACCAGCGCGTCGAGCTGCAGATACGAACGAGCGAAATGCACGAGGTTGCGGAACGCGGCGTCGCGGCGCACTGGAGCTACAAGGACAAGGTCAACGGCAGGAAGCCGCTCGACCGGGTAGACGCTTACGAGTCATTGCGCTCGTTGATCGAGTCGCTTCGCATCGGCGATACGCCGGAAGAATTCCTCGAGCATACGAAGCTCGAACTGTTTCAAGATCAGGTTTTCTGCTTCACGCCCAAGGGTGAGCTGATCTCGTTGCCTCGCGGCGCGACGCCGATCGACTTTGCCTATGCCGTGCATACGGACATCGGCGACAGCACGGTGGGCGCCAAGGTGAACGGCCGCCACGTGCCGCTGGCGACGCCGTTGAAGAACGGCGACTCCGTCGAGATCATTCGCTCGCCGAAGCAAGGGCCGTCTGCGATCTGGGATCAGATGGTGGTGACGGGCAAAGCGCGTTCCGCCATTCGCCGTTATTTGCGGAACGCCGAACGCATCGAGCAGCAGCGCATGGGCCGCGCGATCTTAGAGAAGGCCTTCAAGGACTCTGGCCGCGATTTCTCGGAGAAGGCGCTCGACGGCGTTCTGAAGAAGCTGAAGCTTGCGAAGGCCGATGAGGTCTATGCGCTTTTGGCGCAGGGCACGGTTACGGCCGCAGAGGTGCTGACCGGCATCTTCCCGGATCTCAAGACGAGCGACACGATTGCGGCATGGTCGGCGTGGGCGACGAAGAAAGCGAAGGGCGCGGCGATCCCAATTCAAGGGTTGGTGCCGGGCCTCGCCTACAATCTCGCGCCTTGCTGCAATCCGCTGTTCGGCGACCGGATCATCGGCGTTGTGACGCCCGGCACGGGCGTGTTGGTGCACACCGCGGACTGCGAGCAGCTCGAGCATGTGCAGGATCAACCCGATCGCTGGCTCGACCTGCGCTGGGCCAAGGACGCGGCGAACGAACCGCAAGTCGGGCGCCTCAATGTCAGCCTCAACAACGAGTCCGGTGCCCTTGCCACGATGTGCACGGTGATCGCGCGGCACGGCGGCAACATCAGCAATTTGAAAATCACCAACCGCAATCCGCTCGTGTTCGAGCTCGTGGTTGACGTCGAGGTGCGCGACGTGAAACACCTCGCCAACATCATCGCCGCTCTGCACGCATCGCCGAGCGTCAACTCCGTCGACCGCCCGCATGGCGAGAAAGGACCTGAAACACATGACGCCGGAGCAAGTGCTGAGCGAGTTTCGTAAGGCGGGTGCCCTGCTGAACGGGCATTTCGTTCTCTCGTCGGGCCTGCATTCGGACGTGTTCTTGCAAAAGGCGCTGGTGTTTCAGTATCCGAAGCGCACCGCGAAATTGTGCAAGGCGCTCGCGGCGCTCGTTCGCACGAAGGTGAAAAAGCGTATCGACGCGATCGTATCGCCGGCTGTCGGCGGCATCGTTCCCGGCTACGAGACCGCGCGGCATCTGGGCGTGCCGGCAATGTACGTCGAGCGGCAAGACGGCACCTTTCAGCTTCGCCGTGGTTTCCATCTCGACAAGAAAACAAATGTGTTGATGGTCGAAGACATCGTGACGACCGGTTTGTCGTCGCGCGAGTGCATCGACGCCATCAAGAAGACCGGGGCCAATGTGGTGGCTGCGGCGTGCTTGATCGACCGCTCGGGCGGCAAGGCAAAAGTCGGCGTGCCGCTGCTCTCGCTCGCGCGCGTCAATTTCCCCGCCTACGATCCGGCGAAGTTGCCCGCCCGCTTGAGGAACACGCCGGCGATCAAGCCGGGCAGCCGAGGATTGGCGTGACGAAGCGCGACGCGCCCACCGAGACAATCATGGTGCGGCTCAATCGGTTGAGCCAACTCTTCAACTCATTCGACCCTTCACCGTTCAACGAAAAGGATCTCGATTCCGACGCGGAAGATTTCATTGTCGGTTGGCTGCGCGATATCGGCGACAAGAACTTCCGCATCCGCGTGAGCTTACTGGCCGACGAGGCCCAGAAGGCGCCGGCCGAAGATATCGCGAACGGAATCCGCAATCACTTCGACTACAAGCTTAAGAACGAGCGGCGGCAGCTGCGCCTTCAGTTTCAACGTGGCCGCAACGCTCTGCTGATCGGGTTGGCCTTTCTTACGATATGCCTGTCGCTGCGTGCTCTGGTCGCGCAGATGCTGAGCCCGCCTCTCGAGCCCATCGTCGGCGAGAGTTTGCTGATCTTGGGCTGGGTGGCGATGTGGGGACCGCTCGACGTATTCTTGTACGGCTGGTGGCCGATCGTGGAGCGTTCGCGGCTTTATCGGCGGCTGTCCCAAGCCGAGGTCGAAGTGCGGAAGGTGGAGTAATGGTGGAGGGGAAGAAGGCGCCATATCTGCGCCTAGGCGTGAATATCGATCACGTGGCGACGATCAGGAATGCGCGCGGCGGCAAGTTTCCAGACCCGATCCGCGCTGCGCAGCTCGCCGTCGAGGCGGGCGCCGACGGGATCACGGCACATTTGCGTGAAGACCGGCGGCACATCAGCGATGAGGACATCGATCGTCTCGCAGCGGGCGTCGGCGGCAAGCCGCTGAACCTCGAGATGGCGGCGACCGAGGAGATGCTTGCGATCGCTCTGCGGCACAAGCCGCATGCGGTATGCCTCGTGCCCGAGCGGCGCGAGGAGCGTACGACCGAAGGCGGGCTCGACGCCGCGGGCGGGCATAATCATTTGGCTCCCATCGTTCGGCAGCTCGTCGCGGCGCGAATCCGCGTCTCACTCTTCATCGAAGCGCAACCGATGCAGTTCCAAGCGGCGAAATCGCTCGGCGCACAGGTGGTCGAAATTCATACCGGCGCTTATTGCGACGCGCATGGGCACGAAGATTACGCTGCGCGCGACCGGGTTCTTGAGCGCATCAAGGCCGGCGCCAAGCAGGCCACGGATCTCGGGCTCGAAGTCCATGCCGGGCACGGGCTGACCTTCGATACCGTCGTCCCGATCGCGGCGATCGCGCAAATCGTCGAACTCAATATCGGCCACTTCTTGGTGGGCGAGGCGATCTTTGTCGGCCTCGATGCCGCAATCCGCCGGATGCGGCACTTGATGGACGAGGGGCGCCAAGCGATCTCATGAGCGGACGTGTCGTCGCCGTCAGCGCCAGTGGCTCGCATACGATGTCGAAGCCGAATGTTGCGCGCATCCGGCTTCTCGAGGGGCTTGGGGTCGAGGGCGACGCGCATATGGGCGTCACCGTCAAGCACCGGTCGCGTGTCGCGCGGGACCCGACGCAACCCAATCTGCGCCAAGTGCATTTGGTTCATGCGGAGTTGTTCGACGAGCTTCGAGTTCAGGGGTTCGAGGTCACGTCCGGGCTGATCGGCGAGAACATAACAACGCGCGATGTCGATTTGCTTGGTCTGCCGACGGGCGCACTCTTGCATATCGGGGCGAATGCAGTTGTGAAAGTGACCGGCCTGCGCAATCCGTGCACACAGCTCGACGGACTGCAGCAAGGATTGATGCGGGCGACGCTCGGAAGAGACAGAGAGGGCAACCCGATGCGCAAGGCGGGCGTCATGGGTGTCGTCATCGCAAGCGGCAATGTCGCGTCCGGCGATGCGATTCGGGTAGAGTTGCCGTCCGGGCCGCACACGCGGCTCAAGCCAGTCTGATCTTGAGGTGAAAGCGTGATCATCGGCCTCGGCAGCGATTTGATCGACATCAGGCGCATCGAGAAAACGCTCGAGAGGTTCGGTCCGCGCTTCATCGACCGGCTGTTCACGGATGTCGAGAAGGCGAAGTCCGAAGGGCGCAAGAACCGCGCCGCTTCCTATGCAAAGCGGTTCGCGGCAAAGGAGGCATGCGCGAAGGCGCTGGGCACCGGGCTGCGCGCCAACGTGTTCTGGCGCGACATGGGGGTGATCAACCTGCGTTCGGGCAAGCCGACCATGGCGCTCACGAACGGTGCCCTCGCCAGGCTTCAGAAGATTACGCCGCCGGGCATGAAGGCGCAGATCGACCTCACCATAACGGACGACTTCCCGCTGGCGCAGGCGATCGTCATCATCTCGGCGGTGAAGGACGAGTAATCAGCCGCGGCCGTCTTGGCCGGGCAGATACTGAACGCTCGGCGCGTGCGAGCCGGCGCCAGGATAAAGCGCGACGAGGTCGACGATCTCGCGCGGCATTTCGGTCGAGACGTTCAAGCCCAGCTCGCGCGCTTCTGGTACCGTGATCGGATAAGAATGGGTCCACTTGCCGCTCGCGAGCTCATCGGAGATCGTGCAAGTGCCGTCGTGATTGTAGGTGCCCTCCATCAGCTCGCAGGCTTGGCGGCGCATCTGATCCATCGCTTTTTGAGCGATGTCGGCCTGGATGAGCGTGAAGTCGTTCACCGTCTCGATCGGCTTGTCGCGCGCGACCTTGATGATCGAGGCGGCGGGCAGTCCGCTGATCTGAGGATCGATCGGCCCCAAGACGGCGTGGTCGCTCATGACGATTTCATCTGCTGCCAGCGCGATCAGGGTGCCGCCGGACATCGCAAAGTATGGGACGAACACCGTCTTCTTGGCGGGATGCGCTTTGACGGCGCGCGCGATTTGGAGCGCGGCCAAAGCCTCACCGCCCTCTGTGTGAAGGATGATGTCGAGCGGACGATCCGCACTCGTCTTGCTGATCGCCGCAACCACGCCCTCGAAATCGTTCAGATCGATGTAGCTCCGCCCGGGATCCATGAAAGGGATAGCGCCCATATGGGTCTCGCGGTGGATGATGGCGATCACGCGTGAACCACGCAGGCGCTGGATGCGGCCGAGTTGCTCAGCCTGACGGTCGGGCGAGGGGCCGAGAGAGTGGTCGCGCCTGCGGATGAAGAGCGTCGCGATCACGGCGGCGATCAGGACCGCCGTGGCAATCGTGGGAACGGGCCACGCCAAAACGAGTGCCCAGACGCTCTGCGCAAGTTCGATGGCAGCCGTCCATTTGGCGGCGAACCAATCTGAAAAATTCATGCCACTTGCCCCCCAGCAACGGCACGTCCCCAATCAAATTACTGTAGGTGCAAACGGTGAGCGTGGAAAGCAGCCACAGTGCTGCCGCATTTGGTGCCAAAGTTGGGTGCGCGCGTCCGACTTGGCAGAATCACCTTGTGAATCGGCTCGCGTGGCTAAGCGTATCGCGCTTGTCTCCTTCCACCGTTGGAGCCCTCGCTGCAAGTATTCGCCGATGTGTCGCACAAATGCTGCTATGGCAAACGCCGCAGTTCCCTTCGCGATTGAGCCGATCGCAACGACAATTGCCTAAAAGTAATCGTCGGCTTGATTGACACCCGGGCAATGGGTTGACACTTAACGTTGTGCCCTTAGGGCATCAGCCGGAAACCGCGAGAAACTTCTACATCCCTAGATCATGGCGAGAGCGTTCTTGATTTATCGATTACAGCTTGGCGGCAAACGCCGGGGGCCTGGCGCGTGAACCTGCGGACAATATCGGCCGCGCAAGGCTTTGAGCTTCTGAAAAGCGCCTTTCGCTCCAAGTTGCTGCGCGAGTTCGTGCAGACGATCGTGGTCGTGGCGGCGATCGTCTTCGTGGTTCGCACCTTCCTGTTTCAGCCGTTCCGGATACCCTCGGGTTCGATGGAAGATACGCTGCTGGTGGGCGACTACATCATCGTCTCGAAGTATCCTTACGGCTATTCGAACTACTCGATTCCATTCGCCCCCGATCTGTTTTCAGGCCGCATCTTTGCCTCTGCGCCGGCACGTGGCGACGTCGTCGTCTTCGCTTATCCGGCGAATCCGTCGATCGACTACATCAAACGTATAGTGGGTCTGCCGGGCGACCGGATTCGAATGACCGGCGGCGTGCTCTACGTCAACGGCACGCCGGCGAAGATGCAGCGCGTCGACGACTTCGTCGAATCGTTGTCGAACGGGATGGACGTGCCCGTCCCGCGCTATCGCGAGACACTTCCCGACGGGTCGTCGCACGAGATTTTGGATAGCGAAGCCAACGGCGAATACGACGATACGCCCGAATTCATCGTTCCCCCGGGCCACTATTTCATGATGGGGGACAATCGCGACCGCTCCAACGACAGCCGTGTGCCGGACAGCGGCGTCGGATTCGTGCCAGAGGCGAACATCATCGGCCGCGCCGAGTTCGTCCTGTCGTCTTGGTCATGCTCGGGCGATTGGGATTGCACGACTCGGCTGGCGGAGGTTTGGACCTGGCCGTGGACGCTCAGAACCGACCGAATCCTGCACGCAATTAAGTGAATGCGGCGCGGCGATTCTGTAAACGACAGCGACACCAAGATGCCGCACGCAAGATGAGCTTAATGCCCTTTAATCCCAAATTTCTTGACACTCGGCGGAGGCATCCTATTGGATGCGCCGCGCTGCCGAAGGCGTTCATTTTCTTGAGTGATTCGGCGAGTTGCGGGGGACGGGCATGAACTCTGAGATCTTGATGCGGCTGTGGAAGTCGCCAGCCGTCGTCGAGACGGTGAAGACGGTGGTCTACGCCCTCCTGATCGTGTCGGTCATTCTGACCTTCATCTTCCGGCCCTACGTCATTCCATCGAGCTCGATGAAGGACACGCTTTTGGTCGGCGACTACGTCTTCGTCACCAAATTCTCGTACGGCTACTCGAAGTACTCCTTCTTCTTCTCGGCCTTTAACGCGTTCTCGGGGCGCATATGGGGTTCAGATCCCGAGCGCGGCGACGTCGTCGTCTTCCGCAAGCCCTCGCAGCCGGACATCGACTACATCAAGCGCGTGGTCGGCTTGCCGGGGGACCGCATCCAGATGATCGGCGGCAAGCTCTACATCAACGGCGAGATGGCGAAGCAAACGCCCGCCGGCTATTTCGACGAAGAGGAGTCGGACTGTCCGGCGGCGCAGCCGGTCCCGCGCTACCACGAGACACTGCCCGGCGGCGTCACGCACGACGTTCTCGACTGCCGCCGCAGCGAGCTCGACGACACTCAGGAATTCGTCGTGCCGCCCGGCCACTTCTTCATGATGGGCGACAATCGCGACAATTCGGCCGATAGCCGCGATCTGAACGGCGGCGTGGGCTTTGTGCCGGCCGAAAACCTCATCGGAAAAGCCCAGTTCATCATCATCTCCGCCGTCTGCTATGATGAGGGCAGATGCAAGGCCCACATCTGGGAATTCTGGAAGTGGCCTTGGGCCATTCGCTACGATCGGTTCTTCAAGCCTGTCGAATAACAAAGCCAACGGCGAACTAATCGCTGCGCTCGGACACAACTTCGCCGAAGCGAAGCTGCTTGAGCGTGCGCTGACACATTCGAGCACGGGCAAAGCCGACAACGAGCAGCTCGAGTTCCTGGGTGACCGGGTGCTTGGCTTTGTCGTGGCCGAGATGCTGATCAGGCAGTTTCCGGAAGAGCGCGAGGGTGCCCTTGCGCTCAAGCTCAACGCGCTCGTGCGGATGGAGACATGTGCGCGCGTCGCGGAGGCGGCGGGCCTCGACAAGCATCTCATTCTGGCGCCGGCCGAGGATCGGTCCGGCGGGCGCAAGAAACCGGCGATCCTCGGCGACGTCTGCGAGGCGGTGATCGCCGCGCTCTATCTCGACGGCGGTATCGACGTGGCCCGCGAGTTCATCGCGCGCTACTGGCGGCCATTGATGACCGAGGTCAAGGGCGACCTGCGCGATCCAAAGAATGTGCTGCAGGAGTGGGCGCAAGCTCGCTCGCTCGGCACGCCGGCCTATCGCGTCGTCAAACGCGAGGGGCCGGATCACGCGCCGCGCTTCACCGTCGAGGTGCGGATCGAGCGGCATGATCCAGCGCAGGGCGAAGGTCAGAGCCTGCGCTCGGCCGAGCAAGCGGCGGCGCGCGCGCTGATGGCGCGGGTGAACGGGTGATGGCCGATGAGGCAAAGCGTTTCGGCTTCGTCGCCATCCTAGGCGCGCCGAACGCCGGCAAGTCGACGCTGGTCAATCTGCTGGTCGGGTCGAAGGTCTCGATCGTCAGCCGCAAGGTCCAAACGACGCGCATGCGCATACGCGGCGTCGCGATCGAGGGTGCGAGCCAAATCGTCTTCGTCGATACGCCGGGGATATTCGCGCCGAAGCGCAAGCTCGACGAGGCGATGGTCGACGCCGCGTGGGCCGGCGCCGCGGACGCCGATCTTGTCGCCGTGCTCGTCGATGCGCCGGCGGTCGCGGCCGAGCCGAACGGCCTTGCGGCGAAGGATACGGCGCGCATCGTCGAGGGACTGAACAAAGCCGACCGCGAAGCGATCCTAGTGCTCAACAAGGTCGATGCCATTCAGCGCGAGAAGCTGTTGCCGCTCGCCGACGCACTGAACAAACAGGGCAAATTCAGCGACACGTTTATGGTCTCTGCCCAGACCGGCAGCGGTACCAAGGTGCTGCTCAAGCATCTCGCGACGCACGTGCCGGCAGGCGAGTGGGCCTATCCGGAAGAACAGGCGGCCGATATTCCCTTGCGACTGCTGGCGGCCGAAATCACGCGCGAGCGCATCTATGACCGGCTGCATCAAGAGTTGCCGTATGCGTCGACAGTCGTGACGGACCAGTGGACACAGAAGAAGGACGGCAGCGTCCGCATCGACCAAACCATCTTCGTCGAGCGCGAAAGCCAGAAGCCGATCGTGCTCGGCAAAGGCGGCGCCATGGTCAAGCTCCTGGGCGAACAAGCGCGTAAAGCCTTGGAAGAAATGCTCGGCCACCGCGTGCACTTGTTTTTGCACGTGAAGGTTGGAAACTGGTCGGAGGATCCGCGCCATCTGCGCGAGATCGGTTTGGAACCAGCGCAGCCGAAGAAGGCGGCGAAGAAGACAAATAAGCGATAGCGCTACGCCTTTCCTTCCCTGCGCGCGGTGAGCCACCCCTTCCGTCTCGCCATAGTCGCACAGTGGTTCACTTCAGCGCCTTGCCGGCTCGACACCTCCGCCCGCACGCTTTGCGTGCAGGGGAGGAAAGAATGTGGCGGCGTCATGCGATGCGATTGAGCTAGGGTGCTGGTCATGGATTGGAGCGACGACGCGATCGTTCTAGGGCTTAGGCATTACGGGGAGCATTCGGCAATCCTCGACGCCTTGACGCGCGAGCACGGGCGCCATCTCGGCCTCATTCGTGGCGCCACGTCGAAGCGTCTCAAGGGCGCGCTCGAGCCCGGCAATCTGCTGACGGCGCAGTGGCGTGGGCGGTTGGACGAGCATCTCGGCACCTATTCCGTCGAGCTCGCGCGATCGCGAGCCGCGCAATTTTTCGCCGACGGTTTGAAGCTGAATGTACTCGCGTCGGCATGCGCCATTACGGCGGCGACGTTGCCGGAGCGCGAGGTTCACACTCGCGCGTTCGAGGCGCTCAGTCACCTTCTCGCGACATTGTCGGACGAGCCGGCGCACGCAGGCGTCGCCGACTATGTGCGCTTCGAAGCCGTGCTGCTCGAGGACTTGGGCTTCGGGCTCGACCTCGAAAGCTGTGCCGCAACCGGTGCGCGAGACGACCTCACTCATGTATCGCCGAAAAGCGGCCGTGCGGTCAGCGCGGGCGCGGCGATGCCTTATCGGGACAAATTATTCGCCTTGCCCGCGTTTCTGCTCGACCACACTGCAAGCCCAAGCCTCAAGGATTTGGCCGACGGTTTGACGCTGACCGGATTTTTCCTCAGCCGGAGCGTGCTCGAACCCGGCGGGATTGCCGTGCCGGCTGCTAGAACCAGATTGGTTGAGCGGCTTGCGGCGGAACGGCCCGCCAGCTAACCCAAGCCATTGTTGTTGAAAGGGATTCGCGATGCTCGACGATGTCGTGCGCGACGTGGAGCTGAAGGATGCGTTGGGTGAGCGTTATCTCGCCTACGCGCTGTCGACGATCATGCAGCGCGCGCTGCCCGACGTGCGCGACGGGCTGAAGCCGGTTCATCGGCGCGTGCTCTACGCGATGCATCGTCTGCGTCTCGACCCATCGTCGAGCATGAAAAAATGCGCGACTGTCGTCGGCGACGTCATGGGTCAATTCCATCCCCACGGTGATCAGTCGATTTACGACGCGCTGGTCCGCATGGCGCAACCCTTTTCGCTGCGTTATCCGCTGGTCGAGGGCCAGGGCAATTTCGGCAATGTCGACGGCGACAATCCGGCGGCGATGCGCTACACGGAATGCCGGTTGACCGAAGCCGCCATCACGCTGCTCGAAGGCATCGACGAAGACGGCACCGACTTCCGGCCTTCGTACAACGACGAGAACAAAGAGCCGCTGATCCTCACCGGCGGATTCCCGAACCTGCTGGCGAACGGTTCGGGCGGCATCGCCGTCGGCATGGCGACCAATATCCCCCCGCACAATCTCGACGAGATCGCGCAAGCGCTGATCCATCTCGTCGATACGCCGAACATGCGCGACGGGACGCTGCTGCAATACATCAAGGGGCCGGACTTCCCGACGGGCGGGATCGTGGTCGAGCCCGCGGAGTCGATCGCCGAAGCCTATCGCAGCGGCAAGGGCGGGTTCCGCCTGCGCGCGAAGTGGCACAAGGAAGAAGGTGCGCGCGGCACGTGGCACATCGTCGTCACGGAGATTCCGTATCAAGTGCAGAAGGCGAAGCTGATCCAGCAGATCGCCGAGGGCATTATCGAGAAGAAGCTGCCGATGCTCGATGACGTGCGCGATCAGTCGGCAGAGGACGTGCGTATCGTCCTCGAGCCCAAGAGCCGCAATGTCGATCCCGAAATGCTGATGGAGCAGCTGTTTCGCGCCACCGACCTCGAGGTGCGCATCGGTCTCAACATGACCGTGCTCGACGAGCGCTCGACGCCGCAGGTGATGAGTCTCAAAGAAGTGCTCATCGCCTTCCTCAATCATTCGCGCAATGTGCTGATCCGCCGCTCGAACTACCGGCTCGCCAAGATCGCCGATCGGCTCGAGGTCCTCGACGGTTTTCTCACGATCTATTTGAACATCGACAAGGTGATCAAAATCATCCGTGAGGCGGACGACGCGAAGGCCGATCTGATGAAGGCCTTCAAGTTGACCGAGAATCAGGCCGAAGCGATCTTGAACATGCGCCTGCGCTCGTTGCGCAAGCTCGAAGAGATCGAGATCCGCCAGGAACACAAGAACCTCGTCGCGGAGCAGAAAGGACTGAAGGCGCTGGTCAAATCGGAAGAGTTGCAGAACGACCGGCTCAAGGAAGGGTTTCAGTCCTTGCGCGCCAAGTTCGGCGCCAAGACGCCGCTCGGCAAACGCCGTTCCGCATTCTCGGATGCGCCGACCGTCGAAGATGTGCCGCTCGAAACCTTCGTCGAGAAAGAACCGATCACCGTCATCTGCTCGGAGAAGGGTTGGATCCGGGCGATGAAGGGGCACATCGAGTACAACGACGACGTCAAATACAAGGAAGGCGACAAGGGCAAATTCTGGATTCCGGCGCAGACGACGGACAAGCTCGTGTTGTTTGCGACCAACGGGCGGTTCTTCACGCTCGACTGTTCGCAGCTGCCGGGCGGGCGCGGCATGGGCGAGCCGGTGCGCTTGATGTGCGATCTCGAAAACGATCAGGACGTCGTCGCGCTGTTCGTGCATCAGCCGGGGCGTCAACTCATGGTCGCCTCGACCGCAGGCCGCGGTTTCCGCGTCGCCGAGGACGAAGTCATCGCGCAGAAGCGAAGCGGCAAGCAGATCATGAACGTCGATGCCGGCGAGGAGGCGAAGGTTTGCGTGCCCGCGGCCGGCGATCATGTGGCGTTCACGGGCGAGAACCGGAAGATGCTGATCTTCAAGCTCGAACAAGTGCCGGAGCTCGCGAAAGGCAAAGGCGTCGCGCTGCAGAAGTACAAGGACGGCGGTTTGGTCGACGGCACCGCATTCGTGCTCGCCGACGGGCTCAAGGACTACAACGGCCGCACGTGGGAGAAGAGCGAGATCAAGGAATACATCGGCGACCGCGCTCAGGCCGGACGTATCGTGCCCAAGGGCTGGCCGAAGAACGGTAAGTTCGTGCCGACGCTGTAGGGTTCTTCGTTCCTCGTTCGTCGCGAACGACCGGGTTGGGACACATTTTCTGACGACGGTTATGAATTGGCGACGAGGCAGTCGCTGGCCTTGAAGGGACAATGCGGATGGAACGCCCTTACACCCTCTCATGCCATTGCCGCGCGGTCCGTTTTCAGGTCGACGCCGATCTCACCGGTCTTGTGGAATGCAATTGCTCGACTTGCGGTCGTCACGGTTTTCTGCACTGGAAGGTCCCTGCGGCCGCGATACGGTTGCTGACCCAAAAGTGCGTCGTCTCGACATACAAGTGGCGTGATGCCGACGGTGGGCATGAGTTTTGTCCGGCGTGCGGCGTTGCGCTCTTTCGCGCCGGCTATCCTGGCGGGGTGATCTCCGTCAATGCACGCTGCATCGAAGGTTTGGACGTCTTTACGCTTCCAATCGTTCGGTATGATGGGCGCACCAAAATGCCGCCCGGCCCATATGACTAATATTTCGCTCGAGTTGACCGGTTGACGCCATGGGCGAGCAGCGAGTGTCCTCATTTGAGGGCGACTTCGGCAATCGTTCTTTGGGCTTCCCTCCTTCGCCACTCGTCGCGCGTTAGCCTGTAGTGGCGCAATTCCACGAAGGCCTCGCGGTTCGCCGCAGGCTTGTAGCTGCTGTGCTCGTGAACCCAGCCGTTCCGGTCCATGACCTTTAGAATCTGTTGGTTGGTTCCAAGAACGGAGCACCGGGCGGACGCTAGATCCATTTCTTCAAAGAAGTAGCGATACATGACGTCCCGCGTTTCGCTCCGCGCACCTTTGTTTCTTGCACCCGTTTCACCAACGAGGATGTTGACTAGAAATTCGTCTTGCTCGGCGTCAATCATCACCGCACGAATTCCGATCAGCAAGCCGCTACATTTATCGAAAATGCCGAGGAGATGCGCTGTCACGCGATCGAAGCTCCGAACAAAATCGGCAAGTTCCTCGAAGGTAAGTTTCGCAGGTCTTGCATTCAGGTTGTTTGCCGTGACCGGGTCAGCAAGCCAGCTTTGCCAACCTTCGGTGATGTCCGCCGTTTCGAGGCTGCGCACAATGTAATTTGGCGTTTCGAGCTGGATTGCTCTTGGTGCGAATTGCTTCATGTCTTCGCGCCTCAGTCACTTCAGTTGCCGCGTTTCCTACTTCGGGAGATTCTCGGTGATTCTGCAATGCATTGAAACCAATGACATCTCCGGCGGCATCAGAATTCAATACGGTGAGCGGCGCAGGCGTTTGGCGCGGTGCTCGCGGTTTGGAATATCTGCCTTGCGGATGTCGACTTCGCGAAGGACCTTCTTACGGGCCTCGTCACCCATCGTGGCCCAGGTGGCGATCTCGTTCATGGTGCGGCCGCAGCCGATGCACCAGCCGGTGTCGTCGTCGATCGAACACACGTCTACGCAGGGCGAGTTGAAGGGGCGGGCGCCTGACATGGCGCGAAGGTAGTGCTCGACGGACTCGCGGTCCAGGCGCGCCGGCCTGGTTGACACGGTATTGCTAAAAACGCAATATGCATTTGATCAGTCTTCTGACGATGCGAAGTGAAATCTGGAGTGACCATTGTTCGACCTTCATCCGTCACGCGTGTGAGCTTTCGTGACGGATTTTTCCGCGGAAATGAGCCATTGTGCGAATGTGCGAACTTGAGTGACACCACTGCAAAGCACGGCCGCGGCTGGTGGTTCGCCGCGAACGGCATGATGGGCCGTCGCGGCGGCGCGACCGTAGCGTCATGCGGCGCCCCTTGCCGCACAAGCGAAGGCGGTAATTGCAAGCGGACGCGCCCTCGGTATCATCCGCCCCATCGACAAATTGCCGGCGGCCACCAGCCGCCTCGCAGGAGCTTGAAGCAATGAATCTCGACTTTACCCCCGCCGAAGAGACGTTCCGCGACGAAGTCCGCCAATTCATCGCGGAGAACTACCCCGCCGAGATCAGAGGAAAATCGCGCGGCGAGTTCACGAGCAAGGACGACTTCCTGGCCTGGCACAAGGCGCTCTACAAGAAGGGCTGGATCGCACCGTCGTGGCCGAAGGAGTATGGCGGCACAGGCTGGACGTCGACCCAGAAGTACATCTTCTCCGAGGAATGCGCGCGGGCGGATACGCCGCTGGTGCTGCCGTTCGGCGTGGCGATGGTCGGGCCGGTGATCTACACCTTCGCCAACGAAGAGCAGAAGAAGGAGCACCTGCCCAAGATCCTTTCCGGCGAGGTGTGGTGGTGCCAAGGCTACTCCGAGCCTGGCTCGGGCTCGGACCTCGCGTCGCTCAAGACGCGGGCGGTGCGCGAGGGCGATTACTACATCGTCAACGGTCAAAAGACCTGGACGACGCTGGCGCAATACGCCGATTGGATCTTCTGCCTCGTGCGTACCGATCCGAACGCCAAGCAACAGCAAGGCATCTCATTCCTGCTCATCGACATGAAGACGCCTGGCGTGACGGTGAAGCCGATCATCACGATGGACGGCGCGCACGAAGTGAACGAGGTCTTCCTCGACAACGTCAAAGTGCCGGTGAAGAACTTGATCGGCAAAGAGAACGAGGGTTGGACCTACGCCAAGTTCCTGCTGGGACACGAGCGGGCCGGCATCGCGGGCGTCGCGCGCTCGAAGCGCGGCGTCGAGAAGCTGAAGAAGATCGCCGAGACCGAGCAAGACGGCGGCAAGCCACTGCTCGACGATCCGGAGTTCTCGCGGCATGTGGCGGAGCTCGAGGTCGATCTTCTGGCGCTCGAATTCACCGAGCTTCGGACGCTTGCCGGCGAGAGCAAGGGACGGGGGCCCGGACCCGAGGCCTCGATCCTCAAGATCAAAGGCACCGACATTCAGCAGCGACTGACCGAGCTGACGCTGGAGGCCGTGGCTTATTACGGCAATCCCTATAAGCCGTTCGCGCACGACCACATGACGAACGAGTATGTGCCGGGGCCGGAGTATGCGGCCGGCGCGGCGCAGAACTACTTCCTGACGCGGCGCACGACGATCTACGGCGGCTCGAGCGAGATCCAGCGCAACATCATTGCGAAGATGGTCTTGGGCCTCTAAGACGTACGCACCGATATCAACACCAAAAGCTAGCCGGGAACGTCCATGGATTTTGCCTTTTCCGAAGAGCAAACGCTGCTGCGCAACAGCGTGCAGAAGTTCGTGCAAAACAACTATCCGTTCGATACCCGCCGCCAGATCGTGAAGAGCGAAGCCGGCTGGAAGCGTGAGAACTGGAAGCAGTTCGCGGAGCTCGGGCTGCTTGGCGCGCCGTTCACGGAAGAGCAGGGTGGGCTCGGCGGCGGACCGATCGAGACCATGATCATCATGGAGGAGTTCGGCCGCGGGCTCGTGGTCGAGCCCTATCTCGGGACGGTCGTGCTGGCCGGCGGCTTTCTCCGCCACGGCGGTTCGAAGGCCCAGCAAGAGCAGCTGATCCCGGAGATCATCGAGGGCAAACGCGTGTTCGCCTTCGCCTTTGCCGAGCCGCAAGGGCGCTACAATCTTGCCGACTTGCAGGTCACCGCGAAGAAGGCGGGCTCGGGTTACACGCTCAACGGTCACAAGGCCGTCGTCGTCGGCGCGCCGTGGGCCGATACGCTCATCGTCACAGCGCGCACGTCCGGCGGGCAACGCGACGCGAAGGGTGTCTCGGTCTTTGTCGTGGACAAGAAGGCGAAAGGTGTCGCGACGCGCGACTATCCGACGGTCGATGGCTTGCGCGCGTCGGAGGTGACGTTCGAGAACGTCAGTGTCGGCGCCGACGCGATGGTCGGCCAGGTCGACGACGGTTTGAAGCTGGTCGAGCAGGTGACCGACGAAGGCATTGCCGCGCTATCGGCCGAAGCAATCGGCGCGATGAAGGTGCTGAACGACACGACGGTCGAGTACTGCAAGACGCGCAAGCAATTCGGCGTGCCGATCGGCAAGTTCCAAGTGCTTCAGCACCGCATGGTCGACATGTTCATGAACTATGAACAGTCGGTGTCGATCACTTACATGGTGACGCTGAAGCTGGGCGAGAGCGAGACCGAGCGCAAGAAGGCGGCCTCGGCCGCGAAGGTGCAGATCGGCAAGGCGGGACGCTTCATCGGCCAGAACGCCGTGCAGTTGCACGGCGGCATGGGCATGACGGACGAGCTCAATGTCGGCCACTACTTCAAGCGGCTGACGATGATCGACACGATGTTCGGCAACGTCGATCACCACCTGAAGCGCTACGCCTCGTTCGACTAAGCGCCGCGAGGCTCGGCCGTTCAGATCACGGCAGTGAGGCGGATTGGGACTGGCTGCGGGGCGGTAAGGCGCTCGCGCGGGAAGCTCGCGGTGACGGTGGTACCCTTGCCGACTTCGCTCGTCAGGCCGACCTTGCCGCCGTGGGCCTCGACGAGGCCGCGCACGATCGGGAGGCCGAGGCCAGTGCCCTTCTCCTTGACGGAAAGATCGTGCTGGCCCTGGCCGAAGGCTTCGAAGACATGCGGGACGTCTTCGGGAGCGATGCCGACGCCGCTGTCGGTGACGCCGACATCGAGGCCGCCTTGCTCGTTGCGGCGGGCGAAGATCGTGACGGTGCCGTTCTCGGGCGTGAACTTTATCGCGTTCGAGATGAGGTTGAGCAGTACCTGGCGCACGGCGCGCTCGTCGGCGATCAACAGCGGTAGGTCGTTCTCGACGTCGCGCTGGAGGTCGACCTTGCCCTCAGCGGCGCGGACGGCGAAGAGATTGATCGCGCCGGCGATCTCGTCCTTGAGGTCGATCTCGGTTGCCTTGATGACGAAGCGGCCGGCTTCGATGCGGCTCAAATCGAGCACGTCGTTGATGAGGCCGAGCAAGTGCTCGCCGCTCGAATGAATGTGGGCCGCGTACTCAGAATATTGTGGGCTGCCGACAGGGCCGAAGACTTCGCCCTTCATGATCTCCGAGAAGCCTAGGATGGCGTTGAGCGGCGTGCGCAGCTCATGGCTCATGTTGGCCAGGAATTCGGATTTGGCGTGGCTCGCGGCTTCGGCGCGATAGCGCGCTTTGTCGGATTCGATCTTCGCGGCGGTGAGTTGTTCGATGAGATCGTTCTTGTCCTCGCGCAGCAGCAACATGTCGCGTGTCGTGGCGTAAACTTGCTGCGCCATGTACGCCATGAAAAAGCTGAAGCCGGCGGCGAGAAAGGCGATGCCATAGTAGAAGCCGCCGCCTTGAAGCAGCGGCGGCAGGATAATGGCAATGGCGTTGGTAATGAGCGCGGAGATACTGCACGGCTTGCACGGGGACGTGATGGCGGCGGCGCCCGCCATGTTGCAGGCGTAGACCATCAGCAGGAACATGCGGCCGAGGTCACTGCACTCCGACCAGAAGATCAGCGGCGGCAGCACCCAGACGACGTTGAAGACGGCGGCTTGAGCGCTCAGGATCCAGGTCCAGCGGTCGGCATATCGGAGCTGCGCGCGGCCGCGGCGCAAGAAGATATGGTGGCCCGCGGCGTAGAAGGCGGTGACGGCGAGCACCGCGCCGAACCACATCTCGAGTTCGACGAGCGGCACCCACTCCGCGAGGACGAAGCAAATCGCCAACGCCAACATCGGCAGGCCGAACATACCGGGGCGGATGTTCTTGACCACCAATTGGAGCTGGTCGAGTTTGAGCTTGGCAACGCGCTCGGCCGTCATCGCGCGCTTCGCTGCGTTCGTCTGAGACGAATACGAGTTGTTGGCTGCGGACGTCATGGACGCTCGACGCGCTCTCGCTCTGCTTGAAACCCCGGGAGGCAAAGCGTGCCAGAAAGCCGTTAAGGAAATGGCGAACCAGCGGGTGGCGAGGCCGCCGCGAATTCCCGGGTTTCTCTTGGCGTCAAAGGCTTGGTTCGTTACCGTGATCTTAACAAGCACTCGAAGAAGGGCCCTGAACGCATGAGCGAAGCATTGTTGGTCGATATCGAAGGACCGGTCGCGACACTGACGATCAATCGGCCGGACGCACGCAATCCCTTGGGGCACGAAGGCGACGGCGACCTCTTTGAGGGCGTTTGCGCACGGCTCAACGCCGACCGGAGCGTTCGCGCGGTCATCCTGACGGGCGCTGGGAAGGCGTTCTCCGCGGGCGGCGACGTCAAGGCGATGCGCGAGCGCGGCGGCTCGTTCGCGGGCCCCGCCGTTGCGATCCGCGAGCGCTATCGCACGGGTATTCACCGCATGGTGCGCGCGCTTTGGGGGATCGAAGTGCCGATGATCGCGGCCGTCAACGGGCCGGCGATCGGTCTCGGGAACGATGTCGCTTGCTTGGCGGATACCAGGATTGCGTCGGATAAAGCGATCTTCGGGGCGACGTTCTTGAAGATCGGTCTGATCCCGGGAGACGGCGGCGCGTGGCTGCTGCCCAAAGTGATCGGGATGGCGCGGGCGTCGGAGCTCCTCTACACCGGCGAAACGATTGACGCCCAGACGGCCCTGTCATGGGGGCTCGTGTCGAAAGTTGTGCCGGGTGATCAACTGATGAACGAGGCGCAGGCTCTGGCGCAGAAGATCGTGCGTCAGCCGCCGGATGTTCTCCGTATGACGAAGCGTCTGCTGCGCGAGGGGCAGAGTGCCAGCTTCGACATGATCATGGAGCTGTCGGCTGCCATGCAGTCGCTCGCGCATCACACCGAAGATCACGCGGAGGCGGTGAACGCGTTCTTCGAGAAGCGGCCCGGTCAGTACAAAGGACGCTAGGAGCGTTTCGACCAATTTCGTGAGCGGCCTCGGCACCAAGGACGTGGGCGAAACCCGTTTCCTAGCGTCAGCCGCGTGCGGCGAGCGCTTGTGCTTAGGCGCGGGCTTTAGTCTATTGCATCGATCACTATTGGCTTTTGGGAGGCACTGGACATGACAATCGGAATCGTCGCGACGCTGAAGGTGAAGACGGGCAAGGAAACGGAATTCGAAACCGTATTCCGCGACCTGCAGGAAGCGGTCGCAAAGAACGAAAGCGGCTGCTTGCTCTATCAGGTGTTCAAGTCGCGCAGCCAGCCGTCGACCTACATCGTCATGGAGCAATACAAAAGCCAGGCTGATCTCGATGCTCATCGGACGACGCCGCATATGGCGGCGGCCGGACCGAAGCTCGGAGGCGTCTTGGACGGCCGACCGTCGATCGAATTGCTGGATAAGGTCTGAGGCCATGGATCTCAGCTTCAGCAAGGAAGACATCAAATTTCGCGATGAGGTTCGTGCGTTTATCACCGAGCGCTACGACGAAGACCTCAAGCGGAAGATGTCGCTGACCAAGAACGGCTATCTGGACAAAGCCGGGCAGGTGAAGTGGCAGAAGGCTCTTTATGACCGCGGTTGGGCGGCACCGAATTGGCCCAAGGAGTTTGGCGGCGCCGGGTTCACGTCGGCGCAGAAATACATCTTCGAGATCGAGATGGCCTCGGCCGGAACACCGATCGTCAGCCCCATGGGCTTGAAGATGGTGGCGCCGGTGATCATGGCGTTCGGGAGCGACGCGCAGAAGAAGATGCATCTGCCGCCGATCCTGTCGTCCGACATTTGGTGGTGCCAAGGCTATTCGGAGCCTGGCTCGGGCTCCGACCTTGCCAGCTTGCAGATGCGCGCCGAGGACAAAGGCGATCATTATCTTTGCAACGGCACCAAGATCTGGACGACCCACGCACAATGGGCGGATTGGATCTTCTGCCTGGTTCGCACGACGCCTGGGAAGAAGCCGCAGGAAGGCATTTCGTTCATCTTGATCGACATGAAGACGCCGGGCGTCACGGTGAAACCGATCGTGACTCTCGATGGCCCGGCGGAAAACCAACAAGAGATCAATCAGGTCTTCTTCGACGACGTCCGCGTGCCGAAGGAAAACCTCGTCGGCAAGCAGGACGAAGGCTGGACCTATGCGAAATACTTACTCGAGTTCGAGCGTGGCAACGCTGGGTCTCCGGGTCTCAAGCGCGCTCTGAAGAAAGTGCGATCCGTTGCGACGATCGAGCAGGCCGACGGGCACAAGCTCATCGAGTCGGAGGATTTTCGCCGGAAGATCGACGACGTCGACATCCAAATTCAGGCGCTCGAGTTCACGGAACTGCGAATCTTCTCGAAGATGGCCGCCGGTCAGCGGCCGGGCGCCGAATCCTCGCTTCTGAAGACGCGCGCGACGGAATTGCAGCAAGCCGTGACCGAGCTCGCGCTCGAGGCGGTGAACTATGCGGCGATGCCGTTCGTGCAGGATCCGTGGGCACGGGTGAACGAGCCCTGGCCGCAGCCCGACTACGCGGTGACGACGGCGCCCTATTACTTCAGCATGCGCAAAGCGTCGATCTACGCCGGGTCGAACGAGATTCAGCGCAACATCATGGCGAAGATGGTGCTGGGACTGTAAGGCAAGAAACACGATGGCGGACAAGGTCGCTGTTGTTACCGGCGCCGCGCGTGGGATCGGCGCCGGCGTCGCATCGGGATTGGCGGCCAACGGCTATCGTGTCGCGTTGATCGGCCTTGAGGGCGATCTTCTGCGCTCGAACGCGCGTGCGCTCGGCGACAGGGCGATGGCGTTCGAGGCGGACGTGACGGATCGGATCGCGCTCACCAGCGCGTTCGAGAGCATTCGCGAGCGATGGGGACGCATCGATGCCGTCGTGTCGAACGCCGGGATTTCCAACTACGATCTGCTGCGGACGATGTCGCCGGATCATTTCGAGCGCGTGATCAACGTCAATCTCGGCGGTACGTTCAATACGATCCAAGCTTCGTTTCCGGCATTGAAGGAAAGCAAAGGCTATTTCCTCGGCGTCGCATCGATTGCAGCCGCCGCGGCACCGCCGGGGATGGCCGCCTACGGTGCATCGAAGTCGGCGACGGAGTCGATTTGCGACACATTCCGAGCCGAAGTCGTGCATCTGGGGATTGCGGTCGGCGTGGCCTATTTCGGGTGGCTCGATACCGACCTCGTGAAGACCGGCGAGGGTCACGCGGCGTTTCAATTCATGCGCAAGCACTTGCCTGGACCGCTGCGCGCGATCGCTTCCGTCGACATTGCGGTCAAGGCGATCGTCGATGGTGTCGAGCGGCGCAGGCACCGGGTGATGGCGCCGGGTTGGCTGCGCTTCGCGCTGGCGTCGCGATGGCTCATATCGGGCCGTACCGGTCGTTATCGCGAGCTGATGCCGGAGATCGAGCGGCTGTGCGCCGAGGAGCTCAAGAAGCGCGGCGGCCGCGAGAAGGCGATGCTGACTGATCCGATGCGGCGGCTGTCCTAGAAACCGCGCGCCTGCCGTTCATTGCTGGCCTGAGCTTGGTCGCGGGAAGGTGTGGATACCGGCCGCGACGGCGTCGGCAACGTGCTCTTTCGTTATGATGCCGATAACGTCGGCCGGCCGCGGCAGATGGAATTTCGGATAGTCGTCGCGCACGACCAATGCCATGGCGCCGTTCCTTCGCCAAAGCCGAGTGATCACGTCGAAGGCGACGTCGTGCGCGCGCACAATCGTGAAGCGCTTGTTGGCGACGTCGCCGAAGCTGGTCCCCGGTCCGAGTTCCGTTGCCGTGCTGTGCAGCCCCGTATTGATCCGCACCGTGCCCATGATGCGGTCGCCATTGGTGACAATCACGTGACGCATCCCGTGGCGATGCTCGGGCCTTTGCAAGAAGGCGTCGAGGCGCATCTCGGCCGGGACGAGCGAGAACCCCTTTTCCATGACGTCCTTGGCGGCGCGCACAAGGAACATGTTGGCGTGTAACGCTTTCGGAATCACGTGGCCGCGACCGACAAGCTTGGCCGTGTAGATGTTCTCGCGCGACAGCGCACGACGCACGCCGAGCCCCGCCGCGACCGCGAGGATCATCGGCAGCACGATGTGATAGTCGAGCGTCATCTCGAAGATCATGGTGACGGCGGTCATGGCGGCACCGGTACCACCGCCGACCATCGCACCCATGCCGACCATTGCGAATGCCGGCACGTCGAGCCCGAGGCCCGGCATCAGCAATGCCGCGATCGTTGCGAAGGCGGCTCCCAAGGTCGAGCCCATGAACAAGGACGGCGAGAAGATACCGCCCGACGAACCGGCGCCCAGGCTGGTCGACGTTGCAAAGAGCTTGCAAACAAAGAGGAGGCCCAGCATCCAAGCGCCCGCGTCCCAGCGATTGAGGATCGCCTGAATCGTCGAGTACCCCGCGCCTTCGACGAAGTAATGACCGTACGTCTCGCGCAGTGTGTAGATGAGTCCGCCGACCAGCAGCATACCGAGGATATGCCGCGTGTAGCGGCCTGGTATTTTCTCGAGCATGTCCTCTGCAACGTGCAGCGTCTTGATGAACGCGGCCGCGGCAACACCGCAGAGGGCTCCAAGCAGTATGTAAAGGCAAAGGGTCACCAGCGCGACATCAGGATGGGCGAGCGATAGCGCGTCGATCTGCGGAACTTTGAAGGCCGGCTGCGGACCGAAGATGAGCCGGCCGATGAACGTCGCGGTGCCGGTTGCTGCCGCCACCGGCAAGAAGGTGTTGACGCTGACTTCAGGCAGCATCAGTTCGATCGCAAACAAGACCCCGCCGATCGGCGTGTTGAACGTGGCGGCGATGCCGGCACCGGCGCCCGCGGCGACCAATGTGATGCGTTGACCGGCGGGCATCCGAACGATCTGCCCAAGGGTCGAGCCGATCGCCGAGCCTATCTGAATGATCGGCCCTTCGCGGCCAACGGCGGCGCCGCTGCCGATCGCCAACGCCGAGGCCAGCGATTTGGCGATCGCGACGATCGGGCGGATGCGTCCGCCGTTGTAGTAGATGGCATCCATAACTTCTGGGACGCCGTGGCCCTTCGCCTCCGGCGCCAGGTTGGCGATAATGAAGGTGACGCCGATCGCACCCACGGCGGGCACAAGGATCACCCACGGTCCCCACGGGTTGATTGGCGTAAAGACGCTGGCGTCAAACGCAATCGACCATTTCTGCAAGAAGAAGAGGTTGTGGATCAGACCGATGAGCGTACGGAAGATATAGGCGCCGATACCGGTGACGATGCCGACTCCGACCGCGAAAAACGTCATCGAAATCAGATCGAACGGCGCTATGCCGACCTCCCACCCGGGCAGCGCCGAGGATGCGGCGGGCTTGGATGCAGCCGATGGAGCAGACCTTATCGAAGTGTCACGAATAGTCTCAGTCACCGCGGGACTCTTGTTATTACGATGACCAGCCCGTGATCGACGTTATTTGCCGCTGATGAGCTGGAAGAATTTGCCGGTCTGTTCGCCGCCCATGAAGTAGGCTTTCGCGCCCGACATGTCACTGATCTTCGGCCATGCCGCGGCGACCTTCTCCGCGGTTAGGTCATTGTGTCCCAGGAACGCGCCCGGCGACTCGATGATCTGCGCCACGGCGAATGCGCCGCCACCGGCAGCGAGGATGACGCCGTTTGGCGCGTCTTCGCTCACGAGATAGATCACGCCAGGCGTGACGTATTCGGGTTTCAGCGCTTCGAGCGCTTGCGGCGGCATCAGGTTCTCGGTCATGCGGGTGCCCGCGACGGGGGCCAGCGAGTTGACCTTGATGTTGTCCTTTTGGCCCTCGAGCTTCAGCGTGTTCATGAAGCCAACGAGGCCGAGCTTGGCGGCGCCGTAGTTCGTCTGGCCGAAGTTGCCGTAGAGACCCGACGACGACGAGGTCATCAGGATGCGGCCGTATTGCTGGGTCTTCATGATTTCCCAGCAAGCCTTCGTCACTTTGACCGAGCCCATCAAATGGACGTCGAGCACGAACTCGAAGTCCTTGATCTCCATCTTGCCGAAGCTCTTGTCGCGCAGGACGCCGGCGTTGTTGATTAGAATGTCGATACGGCCGAAGGTGTCTATCGTCTGCTTGACCAAGCCTGCGACACCAGTGTCGTCGGTCACGGATGCGCCATTGGCGATCGCTTGGCCGCCGAAGCCCTTGATCTCTTCAACGACTTTCTTAGCGGCTTCGGACGAGCCGCCCGAACCGTCGACAGTGCCGCCCAGATCGTTGACGACCACCTTGGCGCCGCGCCGGGCGAGTTCCAGCGCGTGCGCGCGGCCTAGGCCGCCGCCAGCGCCCGTGACAATGGCGACCTTCCCGTCAAAGCGTATGGACATGCTCTTTACCTCGATTGCTGCAATTGCGAATTGCCGCTGTTCTGGCGTAACGCCTACAAAGCGGTCAAGCGGCAGAACCGCGCATCTGCTGGTTGCCGCGGCCTACTGCGATTTACGAATAGTCGCCATGCTGACCGTAGCTTGAGTCGGGACGGTGCAGCGCATGGACATTATCCCTTATCTACAGAGTGCTTTGGGTTTGGTGGTTTTTGTGGCCATCGCGTGGCTCCTCTCCGAGAATCGACGCGCGTTTCCATTGCAAACGGTGATCGTCGGCATCGGTCTGCAAATCATTCTTGCCGTCCTGCTGCTTGGAATTCCCATCATTCGAGATGGGCTCTATTCGCTCAACGTCGTCGTCGATGCGATCCAGGCGGCGACGGCGAAGGGAACGTCATTCGTGTTCGGCTTTGTCGGCGGCGGCAAACCACCGTTCGCGGTTACCGATCAGGGCTCGATGGTGACACTGGCATTTTCGATCTTGCCTCTGGTGCTGGTCGTGTCGGCGCTTTCGGCATTGCTCTGGCATTGGCGAGTCTTGCAGGTGGTCGTGAAAGGTTTCGCGCTGGCGCTCGAGCGCTCAATGCGAATCGGCGGTGCGCTCGGCGTCGGATGCGCGGCCAGCATCTTCTTGGGCATGATCGAGGTGCCTCTCTTGATCCGGCCTTATCTCGAGAAGCTGACGCGAAGCGAGTTGTTCACGCTCTTCACCTGCGGGCTCGCGACAGTCGCCGGTACGGTGCTCGTGCTCTACGCCTTCATCCTCAAACCGGTCGTGCCGAATGCAATCGGGCACATTCTCGTCGCGTCGTTGCTGTCGATCCCAGCGTCAATTCTGCTGTCGAAAGTGATGATACCGGGCGAGGAAACGACGCCGTCGAACGCAAGTACGGCGCGTCTCTATCGCTCTTCGATGGACGCGGTCGCCAAAGGCGCCGAGGATGGCATGAAGATCTATCTCAACATCATCGCGATGTTGGTCGTAATGATCGCCCTGGTCGCGCTCGCCAATTCGATCTTGGGCAATGTCACCGTCGGGGATACGCCGCTGACCTTCGAGCGTGTCGCCGGGTGGTTTTTTGCGCCGATCGTCTGGCTGATCGGCGTGCCCGCGAGCGAGGCCGCGACAGCTGGCAGCCTCATGGGGACCAAGACCATCCTCAACGAGCTGATCGCTTACCTCAATCTCGCCGCATTGCCCGGCGATGCTTTGAGCGCGCGGTCGAAACTGCTGATGGTGTACGCGTTGTGTGGGTTCGCGAATCTGAGCTCGGTCGGCATGATGATCGGCGGCGTGAGCGCGCTGGCGCCGTCGCGCCGCGACGAGATCGTGGAATTGGCCCTCAAGTCGATCATCCCCGGCACGCTTTCGACCTGCATGACGGCGGCCGTGGTCGGGCTGCTTCCGTTGTAGGAGCTTGAGATGGGGCGAGTTCAGTCGTGGATGATGTGGGTGGCAGGCATGCTCGCGATCCTCGGCAGCATAAACGTGGTCAGTTTGCCGCTGAGCATTCTGTTCGTGCAGGTCAATGTGCTGATGCCTGTCGTCGGAATCTTGTGCTTCGCCGTGGCCTACGTTTCCTACGAGCAGGCGCACAAGAACACGACGCTGAACTGGATCCTGTGGGCGACCGGATGCGCCGCGTTTCTAACTGCGGTCCTGAGTTTCGTGCCGTTGGTCGATCTCAAGATCGTCTTGCCGTTTTTGACCATAAACGGCCTGATGCTGATCCTCGGCTTCGTCTGCCTGTTGATTGCCTATCTCAAGACTTGGCGGCGATAGGCACGTGATCGCCACATGTTGAGACGTCAAGCCGCAATGACGGCTTGTGTTTGAGCGCCGCGCCCCCTATCGCATGCATTCCCACCGGCGCCGGAGCCAATGATCCCGTGCAGCGTTTGACCGTCGAAGCACAGCCTGTGAGACGCCTCTCGTGGGCGACCCTAGTCGGCTTCGGCCAGCTTGCCGTGCCCTTGGCCACGGCGGGCCTGCCCATTTCGGTCTTCGTGACGAAATTCTATGCCAGCGACCTTCACATCAACCTGGTCGATGTCGGCATTATTCTGTTTTTGGCGCGCATATCCGACTTCGTCGTCGATCCGTTGATCGGCTACGTGAGCGACAGGACGAGGTGGGGCATCGGCCGCCGTCGCACTTGGGTTTTTCTCGGCGCCCCGATCTTCATGCTCGGCGTGTACATGCTGTTTCTGCCGCAATCGTTTCTTATGCAGCAGAGCGAGTTCGCGCGCGAAGTCTATTTGCTGATCTGGATCTCCGTTTTCTATCTCGGCTGGACGATGATCACGATCCCCTACGGGGCGTGGGGTGCGGAACTTTCGGACGACTACAACGAACGCTCGCGCATCACCGGCGTGCGCGAGGTGTTCACGCTGCTTGGCCTTGCGCTTGCGGGATCCATTCCGGTCTTCATGGGAAGCGGCGCGCCGGAACCGGAAGCGACGGCGGCCGCCGTCACCAATGCCCATGCGGCAGGCAGCCTCTGGGGCGTGATGGCAACGCTCGGTGTTGCGATCCTCGTGCTGACGCCGATCGGTGCCGGCATCCTCTACCTGACGACGCCGGAGCCGCCGGTCAAAGAGATGGAACACATTCCGATGTGGCGTGCGGTCAAGGCCGCCGCGACGAACTGGCCGTTCATTCGGCTGTTCAGCTCCATCATTGGCATTCGCCTCGGATCAAAGGCCGCGGAGAGCCTGCTGCTGTTCTATCTCGTCGACGCGGCCGGTCTTCTGCAAAAAGAGGCCAGTCAATCCCTGCTGGCGCTGCTTGTTGCGTCGATCTTCTTCGCGCCGGTGTGGATTTGGGCGGGCAAGCGATTCACAAAGCATCGCGCGCTGTCGATCGCGATGATGAGCGGCATGATTGTGTTCGCCGTGCTGCCGTCCCTGCGCGGAACTGGGTATTGGCCGAACATCATTGCCTTTGCCGCGTTGGGCGCGGCATTTTCGGCGCCGTTTACGCTCGGCCAATCGATGGCGGCCGACGTCGTCGATCTCGATTCGTTGCGCACTCGCCAACCGCGCGCCGGTTTGCTGATTTCGTTTTTCGGCATTGCGATCAAGGGCGGCGACATGTTGGGCGTCGTTCTGGCGCTAACGCTCGCCGGATGGCTTGGCTACGATCCCAAGGCCGCCGTCAAGACGCACGAGGCGATCCAAGTCTTGTCGGCGGTCTATGTGCTGTTGCCGGTAATTTTCTGGATCCCGTCGATCGCGCTGATCTGGAACTTCCCGATTACGCCGAGGATTCAGCACCGCATTCGCGCGCTTATCGAGAAGCGCGTCAAGCTGGAGCATTCCGGAAAGCTTCGGCGATCAGCTCATACGAGCGAACCCGAGCAGCAAAGTCATACGTGATCGACAAGATGTTGAGATCCTCGGCGCCGTACGCGGCGGCGAGGCTTGCCAGCTTGTCGCGGACAACGGTCGGATTGCCGGAGATGCTGCGCGCGGAGATCGCCTTTATCTGCGCGCGGTCAGCATCGCTGTAGGGATAAGCGAGCGCTTCTTCGGGTGACGGAAACGCGCCGGCGCGCCCTTGCAAGAGCTGCATCACCCAGAGGTTTCGAGTCGCGCAGAGATGCTCAGCTTCGTCTTCACTGGGCGCGGCGATGGCAAAGATACCGACGGCGACGCGCGGGCGCGCGTCCGGCGTGCGCGGCTTGAAGCGGCTGCGATAGAGCGCGACGGCATCGAGGCCGCCTTCGGGTGAGATGAAGTGCGCGAAGGAGAGCGGCAGACCGAGCTCGGCTGCGAAGACCGCGCCGCTCATGCTCGACGCCAGCATCCACATTTCAGGGACGCCGGGACCGCGCGGGCTTGCGTGGACCGTGCGATAGGGATGATCGGCGGGCCACTGTGCCAACCCCGCGCTCTCTTCGAGATAATGGCGCAGCAGCGCGACCTGCTGCGGGAAGGTTTCGATGTCCCATGGCTGAGGGCCTGCTTGCAACGCAACCGCAGTGCGTTGATCGCTGCCCGGTGCGCGGCCGACGGCCAGATCGATGCGTTCGGGATAGAGCGTCTCGAGCATGCGAAAGTTTTCGGCGACCTTCAGCGGGCTGTAATGCGGCAGCATGATGCCGCCCGAGCCGATGCGCATGCGCTTGGTCTCGGCGGCGACGCGCGCGATGAGTACTTCGGGGGTCGAGCCGGCGAAGGACGTCGTGTTGTGATGCTCGGCGAGCCAATAGCGATTGTAGCCGAATTCCTCGCACGCTTTGGCGAGCGCGATCGTCTCGTGCACGGCGTCCGCGGCGGTGCCGTCTTTGCGAATCGGCGATTGGTCGAGAACGCTGAGCTTTAGCATCAGGAGCGCATCGCCGTGAGAACCGCACCGCTCGCTTTCAGTTTCGCGATGTCGGTGTCGCTATATCCGGCTTCTTTCAGCACGGCGTCGTTGTCACTGCCGAAGTCGGGCGGCGTTGTTCGGAGCGATTGTTTCGTGCGGCCCATCTTGATCGGCGATGCGACGCCCTTGTAGCCGTCCTTTGCGACCACCATGCCGCGCGCCTTCGTCTGCGGATCGGTCATCACTTCGTTCACTTGGTTGAGCGGGCCGGCGGGAACGCCTGCCTCCAGAAATTTCGTCGCCATTTCGAGTCCGTCGAGCTTGGCGAAGATCGCGGCGAGGATTTTGGTCAGCTCGAGGCGATTGGCATTCCTGCCCGCGTTGTTCCTGAAGCGGGGATCATCGATCAACTCGGGGCAACCAAGCAGTGTCATGGCCTTGCGAAACTGGGCATCATTGCCGACGCCGAGGAAAATAGGTCGCGTCTTGGTCTGGAACAGGTCGTAGGGCGCGAGATTGGGATGCGCGTTGCCGATGAGCTTCGGAATGCGCTCGCCCCAGAGCCAATTTCCCGAATGCGGATGGAGAATAGAGATGCCCGCGTCGTAGAGCGCGACCTCCAAGAACTGGCCGCGGCCGGAGCGGTGACGCTCCTGCAGCGCAAGGAGAATGCCGATCACCGAATTGAGGCCAGTCGTCATGTCGACCATCGGTACGCCGAGCTTCACAGGGCCCGATCCCGGTGAGCCGGTGGCGGAGGCGAGACCGGTCATCGCTTGCAGGACGGCATCGTAACCCGGCATGCCGCCGAGCGGGCCGTCGCTGCCGAACCCCGAGATGCGGCAATAGATGAGCTTCGGGAAGCGTTGAGACAGCGTCTCATACGACATGCCCCAGCGTTCCATCGTGCCGATCTTGAAATTCTCGATCAGGATGTCGGCATCTTGGAGCAAACGAAGCACAACCTCGCGCGCCTCGGGCTTGGTCAGATCGAGTGCGATGCCGCGCTTGTTGCGATTGATGTTGAGATAATAGGAACTCGGCCCGCGCGCGCCTTTATCATCACGGAAGGGCGGGCCCCATTCGCGTGTTTCGTCACCCATCGGCGGCTCGACCTTGATCACGTCGGCGCCGTGGTCGCCCAGAATCTGCGTGGCATAGGGGCCGGCCAACACGCGGCTCAGGTCGACGACTTTGACCCCGGCCAAGGCGCCCGTATTCTGCGTCATCGTTCGCTCCGTCTAATTGGTCTGAATAGCAAGTTCGAGGCGGCGCGAGAAGGAATTGGGATGGCGGAGCCTTCACCGAAGAAGCAACTGGATGGTTTTATCGCCAAGTTCGAGCCGGCGATCGCCGCTCGGGCGAAGAAGGTGTTGGCGGCGATGCGTAAGCGTTTGCCTGGCGCGCTGGAGCTTGTTTACGACAACTACAACGCGCTCGCGATTGGATTTGCGCCGACCGAACGGGCATCGGACGTGATCTTTTCGATTGCCGTCTATCCCAAGTGGGTGAGCTTGTTTCTGTTCGGCGGGCAAAAGCTCAAGGATCCAAAGAAGCTGCTCAAAGGTAGCGGCAACACCGTGCGGCACATCGTGCTCGAGGACGGCGCCGCGATGCTCGAGAATGCCGACGTGAAGGCCTTGATGGATCAATGCCTGAAGCTCGCCGATCCGCCGCTCTATCCGAAGCAGAGGCACCGGCTGATCATCAAGTCGATTTCCGCCAAACAACGGCCGCGCCGACCGTAGTGTCCGAAGTCGTGGGCGGTTCGGCGGAGTTGCCCTTGGGCAATGCAAAGCGTTGTGACCCAGGGGCGGACCGTGACATTCTAGGGCAAACCAGAAGGGTGACTTTCTTCATGCCTCTCGATCAAGAAACCCGCGAGCAACTGATTTCGTCCGTACGGCGTTTTGTCAGCGAGCGATTGGTTCCGCTTGAGGACAAGGTGGCACGCGACGATCTCGTGCCGGACAGCGTCGTTGCCGAGATGCGCGAGTTGGGGCTCTTCGGGCTCTCGATCCCGACCGAGTATGGCGGGCTTGGGTTGACGATGGAGGAAGAAGTCCTCGTCTGCTTCGAGCTTGGCCAGACGTCGCCGGCGTTCCGCTCGGTGATCGGCACCAATGTCGGCATCGGCAGCCAAGGCCTCGTGATGTTCGGGCGCGACGATCAGAAGAACGAATGGTTGCCGAAGCTCGCGAGCGGCGAAGCGGTCGCGAGCTTTTGTTTGACAGAGCCCGGCGCCGGCTCCGACGCCGCGGCCGTCCGCACGAGCGCAGTCCGCAAGGGCGACCACTACGTCGTGAATGGCACAAAGCGGTTCATTACGAACGCGAATCGCGCCGCCGTCTTTACATTGATGGCGCGCACCGATCCACAGAACAAAGGGGCCGGCGGTATTTCGGCATTCTTCGTTCCCTCCAATCTGAAGGGCATCACCATCGGTAAGCCCGAGCGCAAGATGGGCCAGCAGGGTGCGCACATCTGCGACGTCGTGTTCGAGGATTGCCATGTGCCGGCACAGTGTTTGCTGGGCCAGGAGGGCCAAGGCTTTCGCGTGGCGATGCAGGTATTGGACCGCGGGCGCTTGCACATTTCGGGCGTGTGCGTCGGCGTGTCGGAGCGTCTGATCCGGGACGCAGCCAAATACGCACTCGAGCGCGAGCAATTCGGGCAGAAGATCGCCGAGTTCCAATTGATCCAAGCGATGCTCGCGGATTCGAAGACCGAGTCCTACGCTGCACGCTGCATGGTGCTCGACGCCGCGAAGAAGCGCGATGCCGGTGAAAGCGTGACGATGGAAGCGGCTTGCGCCAAATACTATGCGTCGGAGATGGTCGGGCGGGTTGCGGACCGCGCGGTGCAAATCTTCGGCGGGGCGGGCTACGTCACCGACTACGGCGTCGAGCGATTCTATCGCGACGTGCGCATCTTCCGCATCTATGAAGGTACGAGCCAAGTGCAACAGCTCGTGATCGCACGGAACCTGCTGAAGTCGCTCGGATAGGAGCAGACACATGACAAAAACGATCCGCATCGGCGGGGCGAGCGCCTTCTGGGGCGACAGCTTTATCGCCGTGCCGCAGCTTCTGACCGAGAAGCTCGACTATCTGGTCTTCGACTATTTGGCGGAGATCACGATGTCGATCATGGCGCGGCAGCGGGCGAGAGATCCGAAGGCGGGCTACGCGACCGACTTCGTGACCGTAACGATGAAGCGCCACCTGAAGGATATCGCGCGCAACAAGATCAAGGTCGTTGCGAACGCGGGCGGCGTCAATCCGAAGGCATGCGCGGAAGCCGTCGAAGCGTTGATCGCGGAGCAAGGGCTCAGTCTCAAAGTCGCCTACGTGACCGGCGACGACATTCTGCCGAAGAACGACGAACTGCGGCGTTGCGGGACGCAGGAGATGTTCACCGGCGACCAGATGCCGGCTTCACTCATGAGCTTGAACGCCTATCTCGGCGCGCGGCCGATCGCGCGGGCACTGGAACTCGGCGCGGACATCGTCGTCACCGGGCGCTGTGTCGACAGTGCGGTGACGCTCGGCCCCTGTCTCTACGAGTTCGGTTGGAAGGACACGGATTACGATCTGCTGGCGGCGGGAAGTCTCGCCGGCCACATTCTGGAGTGCGGGGCGCAAGCTTGCGGCGGCACCTACACCGATTGGCGCGAGTCGAATCACTGGGAGAACATCGGTTATCCGATCGGCGAGATGTCGGCGGACGGTACCCTCGTCGTGACCAAACCCGCGAACACCGGCGGATGCGTGACCTTCGGGACTTGCGCCGAGCAGATGCTCTACGAGATCGGCGATCCGCAAGCGTATATGCTGCCAGATGTCGCGTGCGATTTCAGCCAAGTGAAGATCGAAGAGGTCGGACCGGACCGCGTGCGGGTCAGTGGCGCGAAGGGTCTGCCTCCGACCGACACCTATAAGGCCTCCGGCACGTACGAAGACGGCTTTCGCGTCGGCATGTATTTGACGATCGGCGGCATCGATGCGCGCGAGAAGGCCGAGAAGACGGCGGCGGCCGTGTTCGAGCGCATGCGCTCGGTGCTGAAGAATTCCAACATGCCGCCGTTCCGCGAAACGAGCACCGAGGTGTTGGGGGCGGAAGCGTCTTACGGTCCGCATGCGCGGCCCGGCGCGCGGGCGACGCGCGAGGTCGTGCTCAAGATTGCTGCCAAACACGAGAACGAACGGGCGCTTTCGTTGCTCGTGCGGGAGGCGACCTCATCCGGCACGTCGATGGCGCAGGGCACCGGTGGTATGGGCGGTAACCGGCCGACTGTCTCGCCGGTGGTTCGTCACTTTCCGATCTTGGTGGCGAAATCATTCTGCGATGTGCGCGTTCACGTTGGTCGCGACGTCGAGCCCGTGGATGTGCGTGTCGCCGGCGGATTTTCGCCGAGCAAAGTGGTGCGGCCGCAGATACCGGAAAGTACGCCGCCGTCGAACGCCGTCGAGGTGCCGCTGGTCAAACTCGCCTACGGGCGGAGCGGCGACAAGGGCAACCATGCGAATGTCGGCGTCATTGCGCGCAAAGGCGAATACTACCCGCTCATTCGCGCCGCGCTGACGGAAGCAGCCGTCGCCAAGTGGTTTGCGCATCTCTTCGAAGGGCCGGGCAAGGTTGCACGGTTCGACTTGCCGGGTGTCAACGCGGTGAACTTCCTGCTGTTCGACGCGCTTGGCGGCGGCGGCATCGCGAGCTTGCGCAACGATCCGCAGGGCAAGGCGCTGGCGCAGATGCTGCTCGACTTTCCGGTGCCGGTGCCGCCTGCGATCGCCAAAGACGTGGCGTGAGCCGAACCAGTTTCGCAACGCTGCTCACGGAAATACGGGCCTGCCGCGTCTGCGCGGCTGAGTTGCCTCACGAGCCTCGGCCGGTATTGCAGGCGCGGCCGAGCGCCAGGCTTGTCATTGTCGGGCAGGCGCCAGGCACGCGCGTGCATGCGAGCGGTACGCCGTTCACCGATCCCTCAGGCGATCGACTGCGAAGCTGGCTCGGTATCGACAGCGAAACCTTCTACGACGAGCGCCGTATCGCCATCATTCCGATGGGGTTCTGCTTTCCCGGTCTGGATGATAAGGGCGGGGATCTACCGCCGCGGCGGGAGTGCGCGCCGCTGTGGCGTGAAAAGCTCTTTTCTGCACTCAAGCATGTCGAGCTGACGCTCTTGGTTGGCCAATACGCGCAAGCATGGCATTTGAAGGAGCGGCGCAAATCGAGTTTGACGGAGACGGTGCAGGCGTGGCGCGAGTACGGGCCAGATTTCATACCGCTGCCGCATCCGTCATGGCGCAACAATGCGTGGGTGAAAAAGAACCCGTGGTTCGAGACGGAGCTTCTGCCGGTACTGCGCAAGCGAGTCGCCGCCGCGCTGGCGGGTTGATACGTGCGCTGAGCGTCGTGGCCTGTGTCGCCCTGGCGGCGTGCTCGACGCCGCAAACGCTCCCGCCCGGACCCGCGCCGACGGAAGCGCATTTCAGAGATGCCGGGCATTGGATCGCAAGCGACGGCTACGCGCTCGCGTTTAGCACATGGGCTGCCGCAAAGCCGAAAGCCGTGATCGTCGCTCTGCACGGCATGAACGACTACGGCGAGGCCTTCGCGATGCCGGCGAAGTTTTGGGCCGAGAACGGCGTTACCACATATGCCTATGATCAACGCGGGTTCGGGCGGACCGAGGGCGATGGACGCTGGGCCGGAACGGCAACCATGGTCTCCGATGCGCGCGAGTTCGTTGCGCTCGTGCGTGCGAAGCATCCGGGATTACCGCTCTTCTTGATGGGAGAGAGCATGGGTGGCGCGGTCGCGATCTTGAGCGGTGGCGAAGGAAAGGTGGTCGGCGCAGATGGGGTGATCTTGATCTCGCCGGCGTTTCTCGGGTGGTCGCATCTCGGATTCGCTGAACGCACGCTGCTCCGGACGATGATGGAGATCTCACCCGGATCTCAGGTGACAGGGCAGGGGCTGAACCGGCAGCCGACCGACAACATCCCGGTGCTCAAGGCGCTGAGCCGCGACCCTTACGTCATCAAACGGACACGCGTGGATGCCGTCTACGGCCTCGTCAATCTGATGGAGGAAGCGTGGCAGCGCGCGCCCGAGGAGACGCTGCCGACGTTGGTCGTCTATGCAGGCGACGATCAGATCGTGCCGTCCCAGCCGATCGAGGAACTGGTGCGCCGCATGAGCAAGGTGCGGTCGATCTGCTACATGGACGGCTTTCACATGCTGTTGCGCGACGTCAAAGGCGCGCGCGCTTGGCAAGAGATCCTCGATTACATCACGAAGCCTGAGGACCGGCGACCCGGCGAAGTGAGAGCCTGCGCGGCCCCTTAGGTCTCCTGGTGTTCGGTTTGTTTGGCGGCGGCTTCGCGCTTCTCAAGCTGGTTCATTTGCTTTTCGCTGGCCTGGGCCCAGAGGATGAGGACCTGAATGAGCGATGCGAAGCCGAGCGCGAAGTAGAGATAGCCGCGCGGCACCGGGCTGCCGAGCGCGTCGGCTATGAGCACGAAGCCGACGAGCAGCAGGAAGCTCAGCGCGACGATTTTGATCTCCTTGTGGCGATCGATGAATTCGGCGATCGGATTGATCGCCACCATCATGACGAACACGGCGACGATGATGGCGGCAGCCATCACTTCGATCTGCTGCGCGATGCCGATGGCGGTGATTACGGAGTCGATCGAGAACACGATGTCGATAATGGCGATTTGAACGATGATCATCGCGAAGGCGGCACGTTGACGCGATTTGGATCGTTGGTCCTTGTCTTTGTGCTTCGGCCTGATCGCCTCGTTCATCTCGGCGACGGCCTTGTAGATCAGGAAGAGCCCGCCAAGGCCGAGTACGATATCGCGCCATGAGATCTCGCGGCCGAAGAGATTGAGGCCCGTTTTCGTTTCCAAGTGCGCCAGTGAGTAGAGCGTGCCCAGCAACAAGAGACGGGTGCCGAGCGCGACGGCGAGGCCGATTTGGCGCGCCGCGTCGCGTTGCTCCTTAGGGAGACGGCCGGCGAGGATGGCGATGAAGACGATGTTGTCGACGCCGAGCACCACCTCCAGCGTGGTCAGCGTGACGAACGCCAGCCAAACCTCGGAACTCGACAGGAGGGTGAACAGGTCGCCGCCGTGCATGACATCCAGACGTAGAGACGTAGATGGGTGACGGCGCGTCCAAGCTCAAGGAGATGGTGGGCACTGCTGGGATTGAACCAGCGACCCCTACCGTGTGAAGGTAGTGCTCTCCCGCTGAGCTAAGTGCCCGAAACACAAGGGGAAGGGTGCTATAGGGTCTCGCTCAGGCCCAAGTCAAGCGAGCCCGGCGATGGCTGCGTCAAGCGCGTCGAAATGATCGATGATCACATCGCCGCCCAGTTGCTCTACGGGGATTTCGGTGTAGCCGAAGCTGACCAGGACGATCGGGATCGCCGCCGCGCGCGCGGTCTTCACGTCCGTCTCGCTGTCGCCGATCATCACCGCGTTCGCGGGATCGCCGCCAAGCTTGGCAACGGTGTCCAGAAGGTGGCGCGGGTCCGGTTTGCGATAGGGTCGGCTGTCGGCGCCAAGGATCACGGGGAAGAACCGGCGCAGGTTCAGAGCGTCCATTAATTTGAACGACAGCGCTTCCGGCTTGTTGGTGCAGATGCCGAGCTTGTGGTCGCCTGCGATGAGGCGGCGAACCGCCTTCTCGGCACCCGGAAAAGGCTGGCTGCCGGCGGCAATGTTGTCGCCGTAGTGCGCGATGAAGTCTTTCAGCAACTCGGGAACGCGTGCCTGATCGACCGCATCGCCCGTCACCTCCATTCCCCGCTCGATGAGGACGCGCGCACCGCGACCGACGAGGTGACGCACTTCCTCTTCCGGCAATGGCCGTCGCCCGGCGGCGACGAGCACCGAGTTGAGCGCGGCGGTGAGGTCCGGCGACGTATCGACGAGCGTTCCGTCGAGGTCGAAAATCACCGTCCTTGGTAAAGCATGAGCCACGAAGCCGCCCAGAATCTGGCTGAAAACTGGCGCTTTCCTTGCACCAGCGCGCAAGAAAGCGAAACATATTTTTATTTCGGAAGCGGTTAAACCTATGACAGCGTCCAGTAGCCAAGCGCTGGAAGCCCCTCTACCCCAAGGGCTAGTGAGCTTTGACGTCCCGGAATGAAATGCCATTGAAGCGGCAGAAACCGCTCGCCGCTGTCCTACTCGCTGCCGGTAAAGGCACGCGGATGAAATCCACGTTGCCGAAGGTGCTGCACGCGGTTGCCGGGCAAAGCATTCTTGGGCACATGCTCGGCCTCTTGAACGCCATCGGCGTCAACAAGACCGTTGTCGTGGTGGCGCCCGATCAAAACGAGGTCGCCGAAGAAGCGCGCCGTCTTGGTGCTTCGAGCGCGGTGCAAGAGCAGCAGCTCGGCACCGGGGACGCGGCGCGCGCGGCGCTGCCGGCCCTAGAAGGCTTCGCCGGCGACGTCATGGTGCTTTACGGCGACCATCCGCTGTTCACGCCGGCGACACTCGAGAAGCTTTTGAAGGCGCGGGAGAGCGGCGCCGAGATCGCGTTCATCGGGTTCAAGCCCGACGATCCGGCCGCCTACGGACGCTTGGTCTTGCTTGCGAACGGCGACGTGGATCGCATCGTCGAATACAAGGATGCCAGCGAGGAGCAGCGTCGCATCAAGTTTTGCAGCGCGGGCAGCTTCACGCTCGACGCGCAGCGATTGGGCACATATCTGGCGGGTCTCGACAACAACAATGCGCAGCGCGAATTCTATCTGACGGGAATCGTCGATGCGGCGCGGAAGCGCAACTTACGTTGCGTCGCAATCGAAGCGCCGGCCGAAGAAGTGCTCGGCGTCAACTCGCGTGCCGAGCTGGCGCTGGTCGAGAGCGTCATGCAGCGGCGCCTGCGCGAACGTGCGATGGAGAACGGCGCGACGTTGATCGACCCGTCGACGGTGTGGTTCTCGCACGATACGCAGCTTGGCCGGGATGTGACCGTGGGGCCAAACGTGTTCTTCGGTCCCAAAGTGCGGGTCGCCGATAATGTGCGCATCAACGCGTTTTGCCATTTCGAGGATTGCTCGATCGGCGAAGGTGCGATTGTCGGGCCATACGCCCGATTGCGGCCAGGGGCACAGATCGGACGCGACGTGCACATCGGCAATTTCGTCGAAGTGAAGAAAGCGGTGATCGAGGACGGCGCCAAGGCCAATCACCTCACTTACATCGGCGACGCGCGCGTAGGCGCCGGCTCGAACGTTGGCGCGGGCACGATCACCTGCAACTACGACGGCTTCGACAAGCACTTCACCGACATCGGGCGCAACGTGTTCATCGGCTCGAACAGCGCGCTGGTGGCGCCGGTCAAGATCAACGACGGCGCCTATATCGGCGCCGGGAGCGTGATCACGAAGGAAGTTGAGGGTGATGCGCTTGCCGTCGAGCGCAGCGAGCAGCGTACGGTCGGCCGGTGGGCGGCCAAGTTCCGCGAGCGCAAGCGCGCGGAAAAAGCCGCCAAGGCAAAGTCAAAGGAGTAGCGAGCGATGTGCGGCATTGTGGGGATTGTCGGGCATGAAAACGCGGCGCCCGTGATCTTGGAGTCGCTCAAGCGGCTCGAGTATCGCGGCTACGACTCGGCCGGCATCGCGACCTTGGTCGACGGCAAGATCGACCGGCGGCGCGCGCCGGGCAAGCTTTCCGCGCTCGATAAGGTGCTGCTCGAACGGCCGCTGAAGGGCGCGACGGGCATCGGTCACACGCGTTGGGCGACGCACGGCGTTCCGAACGAGACGAACGCTCATCCGCATGTCTCGGATCGCGTCGCCGTCGTGCACAATGGCATCATCGAGAATTTCCGCGAATTGCGGGCCGAACTGGAGGCCAAGGGCCACAAGTTCCACACGGACACGGATACCGAAGTTTCGGTGCATCTCATCACTGAATACCTGAATCAGGGCTTGGCGCCGGAGAAGGCGGCGGCGGCGGCGATCAGGCGGCTCAAGGGTGCGTTCGCGCTCGGCATCATCTTTACCGGCGACGACAGTCTGATGGTCGGTGCGCGCAGCGGTCCGCCGCTCGCCGTCGGCTACGGCAAGAACGAAATGTATTTGGGGTCCGATGCATTCGCGCTCGCGCCGCTGACGAACAAGGTCGCGTATCTCGAGGACGGCGATCGGGTCGTTATCCGCCGCGACAGCGCAGAGATCTACGACGCGAATGATCGGCCGGCCAATCGTGAAATCACCACGACAACGGTGTCGGCAAGCCTGGTCGACAAAGGTTCGCACCGGCACTTCATGGCGAAGGAAATCTTCGAGCAGCCGGAAGTGATCGGTCACACACTGAACAGCGTGATCAATCCGGTGACCCAGGCAGTGTCGCTGCCGAAACTGCCGTTCGACTTTGCCACCTTGCCGAAGATGACGATGGTCGCCTGCGGCACGGCGCATTACGCCACGATGGTCGGCAAATACTGGTTCGAGCGGATCGCGCGCATGCCGGTCGAGATCGATGTTGCGTCCGAGTTTCGCTATCGCGATCAACCCCTTCCGCACGGCGGCTTGGCGCTCTTCGTGTCGCAATCGGGCGAGACCGCCGACACGCTGGCGGCGCTACGCTATTGCAAAGAACAGGGGCAGCACATCGCCTCCGTCGTCAACGTGGCCTCGAGCACGATCGCGCGAGAGTCCGAGATCGTGTTTCCGACGCACGCCGGCCCTGAACTCGGCGTGGCGTCGACGAAGGCGTTCACCTGTCAGCTCTCGGTGCTGGCGTCGCTCGCGATCGCGGCCGGGCGTGCGCGCAATTCGCTTTCGCGCGACGCCGAGATCCGGTTGACGCGCACGTTGATGGAGGTGCCGCGCCACATCGTCGGGCTGTTGGCTCAGGACGGCGTCTATCAGGCGTTGGCGCAGGAGTTGGCCAAGGCGCGCGACGTGCTCTATCTCGGCCGCGGGCTCGCTTACCCGATGGCGCTCGAGGGCGCGTTGAAGCTGAAGGAGATTTCCTACATCCACGCCGAAGGCTACGCGGCGGGCGAGATGAAGCACGGGCCGATCGCGCTCATTGACGAGACCGTGCCGGTGATCGTCATCGCACCGCACGACAGCCTGTTCGAGAAGACGATCTCGAACATGCAGGAAGTGATGGCGCGCAATGGCCGCGTAGTACTGATCTCCGACAAGCGCGGGCTCGAGCTCGCCGGAGACCAGGTGTGGGCACGCATTGAAGTCCCGGAAGTCGATCCCTTCGCCGCGCCGCTGCTCTACGCCGTTCCGGTGCAGCTCCTCGCCTATCACACGGCCGTGGTCAAAGGCACGGACGTCGATCAGCCGCGCAATCTGGCGAAGTCGGTGACGGTCGAGTAAAGGCGATCAGTGGCCGGTGAGGGTGCCGGCGATCGCGACTTCGTTCATGATCGCGATGTAATGGCAGCTCGCGGCGATGAGCACGAGCCAGTGCCAAATCGCGTTCTGATAGGGCAGACGTTCCCACAGGTGGAAGATCACGCCGATCGAATAGATCACGCCGCCGGCGCCGATCAGGATCAGGCTTTCGACCGAGACTGAGCGAAGCAGCGGGTTGATGGCGATCAGGATCGACCAACCGAGGCCGACATAGAGCGCGATCGTCAGCATCTCCCAGCGCCGCGGGAACATGATCTTCAAAAAGACGCCGCCGAAGGCGACGAGCCAGACGAAGCTCAAGAGACCGACGCCCCAGTCGCCGCCGACGCGATTCAAAAGCACCGGCGTGTAAGTGCCGGCGATCATGACGAAGATCGCCGCATGATCCAACTTGCGGAGCAGAGACTTCAAAGGCGAGGGTGGGCAGAGGTTGTAGGCGGCCGAGCAACTCAGCATGGCGATGAGGCCGAGGGCGTACATGCCGGCGCCGAAGATCAAAAGCGGCTGACCGTAGTTCGACGCTTCGATCATGAGAGCGATCGTAGCGACGACGCCGACGGCAAGCCCCATTACGTGCGCGGCCAAGTCCGCGAGATACTCGCCCCGCGAGTATGTCGGGAAAACATGATCGAGATCTTGCCGCAGCGTCGTCATGGACTGCACTTCAGCTCTCAACGAAGTCGAAATCGTGACAGAGCCGGTCGATGCACCCGCCCCACACGAGTATGTGAGAGGATACGGTAAATTCGTTCAGGATCGGTCAACGCGCGTTTGACGCAACGCGCTAAGCGTAAATCCGGCTTAACCAGAAAAATCGCGCGCAACCGCGTGGTTCAGGCGAGTTGTTCGATCCGCGCGCTCAATCTTTCGCGAACGTTCGGCCATTCCTCGGCGACGATACTGAAATAGACCGTGTCCCGGACAAAGCCGTCGCGCAGGATCATGTGTTTCCGAAGCGTGCCTTCTTCCTTGGCGCCGAGCTTCAAGATTGCGGCGCGGGAACGCGTGTTGCGGGCGTCACACTTTAGCTCGACGCGATTCCATTGCAGCACTTCGAAGCCATATTCGAAGAGTAGAAACTTACAGGACGGATTGATCGCGGTACTCCAAGTGTCGCGCGCATACCAGGTGTGACCGATCTCGAGGCGCTTGTCGGCGGCGTCGATGTTGAGATAGCGGGTGGACCCAACAATTCGGTTGTCCGATTTTTGGATGACCGTGAACGCCAACTCGTGACGGCCGTCGCTGACCTTCTTCGACCAATCGAACCAGCGATCGAAATCGCCGCCGCTCAAGTCCACGGGCATATAGTCGAACAAGGCTGCGTCGCCCCGCGCGGCGAGGCGCAAGCCTTCGCGGTGGGCCTCGTCCACAGGCTCTAGGCGGACGAAAGCGTTCTGCAAAACGACAGGCTCGACTCTCATCGGGGCTTGGTCTCTAAATCCCGGCATGAGCTATCACATGACGACCGACGACCAAAAGCGCGCCGCAGCGGAAAAGGCCATCGAGATGATCGAGCCCGGCATGGCGGTGGGTCTGGGGACCGGATCGACGGCCGAGCACTTCGTGCGCGAGCTGGCAGTGCGCGTGCGCGATGGCCTCAACATTCGAGCGACGTCGACGTCGCTCCGTACTGAGGCGCTTGCGCGCGAACTCGGTATTCAGGTCGTGCCGCTCGATGAATTGGGTCCGCCGGATTTGACCGTCGACGGCGCCGACGAAGTCGATCGCGATCTGCGCTTGATCAAAGGTGGTGGTGGCGCGTTGCTGCGTGAGAAGGTGGTCGCAGCCGCGTCGAAGCACATGGTGGTCATCGCCGATTGGTCGAAGCGCGTCGATGCGCTCGGCCTGTTTCCGTTGCCGATCGAGATCGTCACCTTCGCGCCGCAAACGACGATTCAGCGCATCGCCAGCATCGTCGCCGGGTGCGGATGCCGCGGCAATCTCATCCGCTTGCGCGGCGGAGATCGTCCGTTTGTGACGGACCAAGGGAATTACATCGCCGATGTCGGCTGCGAGTTCATTCCGGATCCGGAGGAGTTGGCGCGCGCATTGTCCGGCGTGCCCGGAATCGTGGACCACGGTCTCTTTCTTGGAATGTGCCAGACCTTGATCCTCGGCCACACGCACGGTCTTGAGATCGTCACACGCTGACCGTCGCTTGTTGAATAGTTCTCAATAGTGCTTAAGTGAAGCCGACGCCGATTGGCGCCGTGGGGGGGCGGCTATGCGTTTGCCGAGTTTGCTGGTGGCGATGAGCGTGCTCGCTGCTTTGAGTGGTCTTGCGTTCGCGGACGAAGCGAAGACGCCGGCCCCGCGATCAATTGCCGAACTTGATCAGCGCATCGGCAAGAGCTTCCAAGATTCGCATATTCCCGACGCGTCCGTCGTACTGATCGAGGACGGCAAGGTCGTGGTCAGCAAAGGCTACGGCCTCGCCGATGTTGCCGCCAAAGTCCCGGTGACGACGGACACCGTGTTTCGCGCAGGCTCCATCAGCAAGAGCATCGTCGGCATCGCCGTGATGATGCTGGTCGAGGAAGGAAAGATTGATCTCAACGCGAAGCTCGCCGACGTCGCGCCGGAGATAAAATTCGTCAATCCTTGGGAGGCGACCGATCCAGTGCGGGTCGTCAATTTGCTCGAACACACGACCGGCTTCGACGATATCGGGTTTCACCACTATCTGCTTGCGGGCGACGTGCCGCTGCTGCAAGCGGTGCAGCTCTACGGTCCCTATCGCAGCCGGTGGAAGCCCGGTACCTACGCGTCTTACAGCAATGCGCCGCCGGTCATGGCGGGCTATCTCGTCGAGAAAGCTTCCGGGATGTCGTGGGCGGAGTTTACGCGCACGCGCATCTTTGAGCCTCTCGGCATGACATCGGCGCATTGGACGCTTACGCCGGACATCGCCGGCCGGATATCCAAGAGCTACAGCGGCACGGACGCGTCGTTTGAAGAACCTTATGTCGATATCGTCGGCAAGCCCGCCGGATCGCTCGACATTACTCCGATCGACCTCGCAAAGCTGGCGCTGTTCTTGATCAACCGCGGCAGCGTCAACGGACGGCAATTGTTGAAGCCGGAGTCCGTCGCACAAATCGAAACGACCACAACAACGATCGCGGCGCGTAACGGCTTAACGGCGGGATACGGCCTGGGCAACTACGCGACCGCAACCAAAAAAGCGGTCTATCGCGGGCACAACGGCGGCATCGACGGCTTCGCGGCGTCTTACATCTACAATGCCGAACACAAAGCCGGCGCGGTCATGATGATCAACTCCGGGCAGAGCGGCGCGCAGAAGGCGATGGACGAGATCACCGCTTATCTCGAACGCGACTGGCCCAAGCCGGCGGTGGTCGAAGTGAAGCCGGAACCGGGCGAACTTGAAGCGCTTGCCGGCTACTACCAGTCGATTACGCCGCGACAAGCGATCCTTGCTCCACTCGAACATATCTTGAGTTGGACGCCGGTCGAGGTGAAGAACGGTGCACTTTGGATCAATGGGACGCAGCGTCACGAGGTGGGCCGCCGCTTGTTCGAAAAGCCCGATGTCGCGGGGCCGAATGTGGTGTTTGCCGACGGGCCGGAGGGGCCTCAATTGCTGACGATGCTCGAGGCCGATCGACGAGTGCCGATGTACGAGATGGCAGTGAAGGGCGTCGGCGCTGCACTCTATGTAGCCCTCTTGGCATTCTCATTGCTCTACGCGGTGGCGTGGATCGTCGGTCTGCTTCGGGGCAGGCTGGCCGAACGAGGTGGTGTGCTGGTGCGGCTGTTGCCGACGCTTGCGCTTGTTGCGCCGGCGGCCCTGCTGGGTCTCCTTGTGATGGTCTTGTCGGACAACACGTCCGGGTCGATCACGACGCTTGGAACGCCGTCGATCATGGCGCAATCACTGATGTATCTGTCCTATTCGATTCCTGTGCTTGGCGGGTTGGCGCTGCTGTCCGCGCTGATCGCCACCAATGCACCGAGATGGGTGCGCGGTTTTGCAATACTGAGCGCCGTGCTCGCGTTCGGAGTCACGGCGTTTCTGTGGCCTTACGGGTGGATCGGCCTGCAAACCTGGGTTTAGTTGACGCCTGAATCTTGGGCAGCGACCGATTAACCGCGCAATCTTGCGGTTCTGGTCAACGGACCCTCAGTCCGCTATCTAAACCACTATGAGTTGGAGTCCTTCGAGCTGGCGAACCAAGCCCGTCGCCCAGGTTCCGGTTTATCCGGACGGCGAGGCGCTGGCGCGCGTCGAAGCCAAGCTCAAAACCTATCCGCCGCTCGTGTTCGCGGGCGAGGCGCGCAATCTGAAGCGTGACTTGGCGCAAGTCGCCGAGGGGCGCGCTTTCCTGATGCAAGGTGGGGATTGCGCCGAATCGTTCGCCGAATTTCATCCGGACAACATTCGCGACACCTTCCGCGTCATTTTGCAGATGGCGGTCGTGCTGACCTTTGCCGGCGCGATGCCCGTCGTCAAAGTCGGCCGCATCGCCGGTCAATTCGCAAAGCCGCGCTCAGCCGATACCGAGGTTCAGGACGGTGTCGAACTGCCGTCCTATCGCGGCGACATCATCAATGCTGCGCCGTTCGACGAAGCTTCGCGCCGGCCCGAGCCGGAGCGAATGATCCAGGCCTATGGCCAGGCGGCGTCGACGCTCAACCTGATCCGCGCCTTCGCGCAAGGCGGCTACGCCGATCTGCACAACGTGCATCGTTGGAATTTGGGCTTCATCGCCGGCTCGCCGGCGGGCGACAGATACGCCACGCTCGCCAACCGGATCTCCGAGACGCTCGAGTTCATGGAAGCGTGCGGCATCACGCCGGACTCCGCGCCGCAGCTGCGCGCGACCGAATTCTTCACGAGCCACGAGGCGCTGTTGCTCGGTTACGAGCAGGCGATGACGCGTATCGATTCGACGACGGGCGATTGGTACGACACCTCGGCGCACATGCTCTGGATCGGCGACCGCACGCGCCAGCTTGAGGGCGCGCATGTCGAATTCGCGCGTGGCATCCGCAATCCAATTGCGGTCAAGTGCGGGCCGTCGCTATCGAACGATGATCTCATTCGTTTGTGCGACGCGCTCAATCCGTCGAACGAGGCTGGGCGGCTGACGTTGATCGCGCGCTTCGGCGCCGACAAGGTCGAGGAACACCTGCCGCGTCTCATTCGCGCGGTGAAGCGCGAGGGCCGCGTCGTCGTGTGGTCCTGTGATCCGATGCACGGCAACACGGTGAAAAGCGTGAGCGGTCTCAAGACCCGCCCGTTCGATCGCGTGCTGAAAGAAGTGCAGACGTTCTTCCAAGTGCACCGGGCGGAAGGCACGCATGCTGGTGGCGTGCATCTCGAGCTCACGGGGCAAAACGTCACCGAATGCACCGGCGGCGCGGCGGCGATCACCGACGCCGATCTGTCGAGCCGCTATCACACGCACTGCGACCCGCGGCTCAACGCCAATCAGGCGCTGGAACTCGCGTTCCTGGTTGCCGAAGGCATCCGCGCGGAGCGCGTCAAAGCGCAGCGTCCGGCGGCGGCGCAATAGCGCCACACTTGCATCCTCAGTCTTGGCGCCTTTAGCCTTTGTCGCAAGGGACCGGATTCATGCGGCGGGCTGTTGCGATCGTATTGGCTGTGATGCTGGCGGCGGGTGCCGGCGCGCTCATCGGCGCCAAGCGGCTCGATGAGATCGCGGCCGCTCGACCAGCGCTGGCAGTGCGCTCGGGCGCCGAGACCTATTTCATTCCAAGCGCCTATGTTCGCAGCGGCGGATTGAACGTGCAGCTAATGCGGCTCGCCGGCTGCTGGGATGCGCGTGACGGGGCTTATTTCGCCGCGATGGCGTCGGCCGCTGATTGCGGGTCGCGCGGCATCGAGTTGGCGCTGCCGTCGTCGCTCTTTGGTGGCGAGGCGATGGACATGTTTCGCAAGCCGCAGCTCGAGGCGCGTTTCTGGCCCGCCTATTGGGTGCCGCCGCAGGATATCCGCGATCTCCTGGAAGCGATCGAGGGGCGCGGTGATTGGACCGGCCGACAGGTGGTGCTGCGCGCGGACTGGAATCTGTGGCGCGTCGAGAGCCCCGCAAGCCCTTGGGTCTTCCTATTGTCGCGTGAGCCGAATCCCGGCGATCCGCGCGAGCTTACATTTCTCTACGCCGGGCGCTGTTATCGGCCCGAGCGCATAGGCGATGCGGGTATGACGTGCCGCTTTGTCCTACGCGTGGGCGCAAGGGCCGCGATCGAATTCTCGCTTGGCGCCGATGAGGTGATGAGCTTTCCAAGCTTGCGCGATGCATTGCTGGCGCGTGTCGCCGAATGGCGCAAGGCGCCGGTCGTCAGTGGAAGTTTCGGCCCTTCGGCATGACTTTTTGCGCGCGCGGGTGCTTGTAAAGCGCGATCTCGTCGGGCGGCGGCTCACGCGGGATGACGCGCGATTGCGGTCGCTTCATCGGCGCGCGTCCGTCGACGGCCGGCGGGCGTTTGACTTCGTCGGCACGCGAGAGCGTGTCGATCGAAACGATGTCGGCCGAGAGCATGCCGAGGAGCGGCGTCAGGTCCTCCATGTGTTCGGCGACGATGTGGATGACGCTGCTCTCGCTTTGCAGGCGGCCGCGCACGGCGATGAAGCGGCTTCCCAGAACGAGCGGGCGGAAGCGTTCGAACACTTTCGGCCAGACGATGACGTTGGCGATCGACGTTTCGTCTTCGAGCGTCATGAAGATGACGCCGCTTGCGGTGCCCGGACGCTGACGGACAAGCACGAGGCCTGAAACCGTGACGTGCTGGCCGTCCGGAATCTTAGTCAGGTCGCCGTTGCGGATAATGCGGCGGGCAGAGAGCTCATCGCGCACGAACGCCGTCGGATGAGCTTTGAGCGACAGCGAGAGATGACGGTAGTCCTCGACCACATGTTCGCCGAGCAGCATCGGCGGCAGCGCGAAATCGGGTTCGCGCTCGCGCGCATGATCGAAGGCGAGGAGGGGGAGGTCGTCCTTGTCGCCGGTGCGGCGCAGGCCGCGCACGACCCACAGAGCTTCACGGCGATCGAGGCCGAGTGAGCGAAAGGCATCGGCGTCGGCGAGGCGTTCGAGTGTCGAAGGATCGAGGCCCGTGCGCAGCCAGAGGTCGCGGATCGAATCGTAGCCTTGGCCGCGCTTCGCCATGAGCTGCGCCGCGTCTTCTTGCTTGAAACCAGAGATTTCACGAAAGCCGAGACGCATGGCGCAGGTGGTGCGAATCTCGTCCGCCATCGATGCGTGGCGCGGATGGAGGTGCTCGCTCATCCTCCACCGCTTTAGCGGGGGAGGTGGATCGCCGCCCCGGGTTACAGGCGCTGCGCTTGCCCGGGGTAAACTCCGCGGCGAGACGGAGGGGGCATGTTGAATTGTGGGAAGGTCGTCACCCGGCTTGTCCCCCTCCACCGCTTCGCGGTCCCCCTCCCCCGCTAAAGCGGTGGAGGATGAATAAGGCTCCAGCACGTTGTCCCAGTCGGAGGCGTTGATGTCGACGGCGCGCATTTCGACGCCGTGTTCTTGGGCGTCACGGACGATTTGCGCGGGTGCATAAAAGCCCATGGGCTGTGCGTTGAGGAGCGCGGCAGCGAAGACGTCGGGGTAGTGGCATTTGATCCACGATGAGACGTAGACGAGGTTGGCGAAGCTCGCGGCGTGGCTTTCGGGAAAGCCGTAGTCGCCGAAACCTTTGATCTGATTGAAGCAGGCGGCGGCGAATTCGGGCTCGTAGCCGCGCTCGATCATGCCGCCGATGAATTTCTTCTCGAAGTGATGGATCGTGCCGTTGCGGCGGAAGGTTGCCATAGCGCGGCGAAGCTTGTCGGCCTCGGCGGGCGTGAAGCCCGCGGCGACGATGGCGATGCGCATCGCTTGCTCTTGGAACAGCGGCACGCCGAGCGTCTTGTGCAGCACCTCCTTGAGCTCGTCCTTGGGGAAAGAGACCTTTTCGATGCCTTGGCGGCGCTTCAGATAAGGATGAACCATGCCGCCTTGGATAGGGCCGGGGCGCACGATCGCAACTTCGATGACGAGGTCGTAGAACTCGCGCGGTTTCAAGCGCGGCAGCATCGACATCTGTGCGCGGCTTTCGACCTGAAAGACGCCGATCGAATCCGCGCGGCAGAGCATGTCGTAGATGGCGGGTTCGTCCCACGGTACGTTCGAAAGCGTGAGCTGCCGGCCGTAATGCGTCTCGATCATCTGGAAAGCCTTGCGGATGCAAGAGAGCATGCCGAGCGCCAGCACATCGACCTTGAGGATGCCGAGGGTGTCGAGATCGTCTTTGTCCCATTCGACGAACGTACGATCTTCCATCGCCGCGTTGCCGATCGGCACGACTTCATCGAGACGATCGCGCGTCATCACGAAACCGCCGACATGCTGGGAGAGATGGCGCGGGAAATCGATGAGCTCACCCGTGAGGGCAAGGACCTTCTTCAGGCGCGGATCGCTCGGATCGAGGCCGGCGCGGCGCACTTCTTTGTCTTCGGGCCCAGTGTCGGACCAGCCCCAGAGCGTGGAAGCGAGCGCGCCGATCGCATCTTGCGACAGGCCGAAGGCTTTGCCGACGTCGCGAACGGCGCTGCGTCCACGGTAGGAGATCACCGTCGCGGCGATGCCGGCGCGATGGCGGCCGTAGCGTTCGTAGATGTATTGCATCACCTCCTCACGGCGCTCGTGCTCGAAGTCGACGTCGATGTCGGGCGGCTCGCGCCGCTCGGCCGAGACGAAGCGTTCGAAGAGAAGATCGACCTTGACCGGATCGACCTCGGTGATGCGCAGGCAGTAGCAGATCACCGAGTTGGCGGCCGAGCCGCGGCCTTGACACAAAATTCCGTGCGAGCGGGCGTAGCGCACGAGATCGTGGACGGTGAGGAAGTAGGGCGCGTAGTTCAGCTCGCCGATCAACTGAAGCTCATGGTCGAGCGCGTTGCGGACCTTTTCCGGGATGCCGTCGGGGTAGCGCCAGCGGGCGCCGGCCTCGCTGTAGGCGATGAGCGCCTCCTGCGGCGTCGCGTAACCTTCGCGCGTTTCCTCCGGATATTGGTAGCGCAGCTCGTCGAGCGAGAAGTCGATGCGCGCGAGGAAGCGAATCGTCTCGTCGATCGCGTCCGGGATTTTGACGAAGATGCGCGCCATTTCGGACGGCGGCTTCAAGTGACGCTCGGCGTTAGCTTCGAGGTGATAGCCGGCGGTGTCGATGGTGACGCCCTCGCGGATGCAGGTGAGGACGTCCTGGAGCGCGCGCCGTGCGTGATCGTGATAGAGCACGTCGCCGATGGCGATCAGCGGCACGTTGTGGCGCGCGCTGGCATTGATCAGCCGTGTGAGATGACGCCTGTCGTCGCCGCGATAGAGGATCGAGGCGCCGAGCCAGACGCGGCCGGGCGCAATGGCGCTGAGCTTCCTCAGCGCGGGCTCGACGCGGTCGCTACGGGGGCGCGGGGGCACGACGATAAAGAGCAAGCCTTCGTGCAGCTCGGCGAGATCGTCAAAATTGATGATGCAATCGCCTTTTTCGGCGCGGCGATTGCCGAGCGTGAGCAGGCGCGAGAGATGGCCATAGGCGGCGCGGTCGGTCGGGTAGGCGATGATGTCGGGCGTCCCGTCCGAAAAGACGAGGCGCGCGCCGACAACCAAACGGATGTCTAGATCCTTTGCCTGACTGTGGGCGCGCACGACGCCGGCGAGCGAATTGCGGTCGGCGATACCGATGGCGGCGAGCCCGTAGTCCGCCGCGCGCAACACCATCTCCTGCGGATGCGAGCCGCCGCGCAGAAAGGAGAAATTCGTGGTGACGGCGAACTCGGCATAGGGCGGTGGCGATGATTGTTGCTGCTGACGCGTCTCAGCTTTGCTCTGCCGCTCCCGGCGGAAGTCGTTGAGCGTGATGACGTTGGTGTCTGTCATGGCCACGCGCCCTACTTAGCTTCCCCCCTTGAGGGGGAATTGAGCGGAACGGCGTAAGCGTGTACTGGCTTCGCGCCAAATGGCTTCGAGTACGCCGTCGATGTTCTTGTAGATATCGTTGTTGCTAGCGCGAATTTCCTTCCAACCGAACCGAGCCATAAAGGCGCGTCGGCGTGCATCATGAGCGCGCTCGGCTTCAGTCGAGTGGGTTTCTCCATCAACTTCGACAACGAGCTTTGCGCGTAAACAAACAAAATCGGCGACGTAAGTGCCAATCGGATGCTGTCGACGGAATTTGATCCCGTCGATCGCCTTTTGCCGAAGATTTTGCCAGAGAATTACCTCAGCATGCGTCATCTTCCGGCGAAGCGTTTTCGCCAAAGCATGCGATTCTGTTTCCTTCGTATGTGGATAGGTGCCTTTCCATTGCCACTTCTGTTTTTGCTTGTGAGGCGGTTGATCACTCATTGTGACCCCGCGTGTATCTTCAGGAAGCTTCGATTTCGCTCATCCTCCACCGCTTTAGCGGGGGAGGGGGACCATCCGGCGAAGCCTTGGCGAAGTCGGATGGTGGTGGGGGATTCATGTGCGTTCGCTTGAAGAGGTCCCGCAGGCCCCCTCCGTCTCGCCGCTGCGCGGCGATCCACCTCCCCCGCTAAAGCGGTGGAGGATGAACGAGCGTGGTACGCGCTGTTCATGTTCATCATGCGAAGAGGCCGTGCATGAACCAACGGGTGCGGTCGACTTCGGGACCCAAAAGGCCTTCGCGGTAGAGCCAGAATCTTCGGCCGGCATTGTCTTCGACGCGGAAATAATCGCGCGTGAGCGGGCGGCCTTCGCCGTCGCGCCACCATTCCATGGCAATGCGCTCAGGTCCGTCGGCACGCGTCACTTGATGCTGCATGCGCCGCCAAGAAAAACGCGCGGGCGGACCATCGGGAACTTCGGCGACGGCTTCGATCGCCTCGGGGCGCTCAAACATGCGGAGAGGCCTGACCGGTGCGACGCTGTCTTGCGCCGGCGCTTCGGTCTTGAGCTTTGGCATGGTTTGCACTTCGCGTGCGGCGACGGCTTCGACGGCGTATTCGGGGATGTGCGTTTCTTGCGGCACGTAGCGGATGACCCGGCGAATGCCAAAGCGCGCGCCGAGACGATCGATCAAATCGGCGATGTCCTCGTTTTGTTCTCCGGGCGAGAGGAATTGAACCTGGTCGGCGACCATCGAATCCGCGTTCGTCACGGCGAGACGCACGACGTCGAAGCCGAAGCCTGGATCGAGCTCATCGCTGAGCACAGAGAAGCGTTCGGAGAACAAACGGCAGAGGACGCGCGGATCACGCAGCGGACGGCTCGTCGCGACGGATAGGCGGCGCACGGCGCCGTCGACACGAAAGAGCGTCACCTGCAATGCGCGAGCGCCGTCGCCGCGCTCTTCCATGCGGCGAGCAAGTTCACTTGCGAGATGCTCGATGGTCGCGAGGATGTCGCTCTCGAGCACGATCGGTTCGGGGAAGCGGCGCTCTGCCATATACGGTGCGACCGGCATGCGCGGGGTGATGGTTTCGCTCAAGCGGCCGAAGGCTTGATCGAGACGCTGCACGAGGAGCGTGCCGAAGCGGGCGGCGAGGGGCGCGCGCGGGCGATCGACGATGTCGGCGATGCGCTTCAGGCCGACACGCGCCAGAGCGTCGACGGTCTCGGTATCGATGCGCAGTGCCGCGAGCGGCAAGGGCAGAAGCGTTTCGCGAATCGCGCTCGGGACGATGACACCGGGCTTGCCGTAATGCGCGACGGCCCACGCGGCGCCGGGCGTCGAGGCGATCGCGGCGCGGACGATGAAGCCTTGCGCGCGCAGGCGGCGGACGACGTCGCGCAGCATCGCGTCCTCGCCGCCGAACAAATGGGCGCAACCCGTGATGTCGAGCATCATGCCGTGCGGCGCATCGGCGCCGACGAGCGGCGTGTAGCGGTTGGTCCAATCGACGATGCCGCTCAAGAGTTGCCGGTCGGCGGCTTCGTCGGCGTGTTCGACCAGGATGTTCGGATACATCGCGCGCGCGTCGATCAGCGCGAGGCCGGGGGCTAAGTCCAGCTTGCTCGCCGGCTCATTGACCGCGACGAGACGCAGCGCGCTCTTGATGTCGCTGACGACGACACGCGGGCGCGTTTCGATTTCAGTTCGCGAGAACTGCCGCTCGATCCGGTCCGTCGGCAACCTCTCCAGCCACACCGACAGATAGCGGTTCGACAAAGCGCTGCTCATGTTGATTCCACCCCAAAGTCCAATGACCGCACGGGCCGAAGCGATTCTTCGTTAGTTCCAGATCGAAGACGGGTATGCCGAGACCGCCGAACTCATCGCTGACGCTCGGGCGAGCGGCGACTTGCCAGCGCGTGGTCGCGGCGTTGGTCGTCAACGTGCCCGCATGACGCAAAAGCAGGCCGAGACCGTCGCCTTGCTGTGCCGCGAGGATCAGGCGGCGCGTGACAGTGAGATCGAGCGCATTCGAGTTCGCCGGAAACTCGCCGATCACGGCAGCGAAGGCACGGCACTTGAGCGCCTCGGCCATCGCCCAAAGCGCATCGTCGGTGTGGCCGACACGCAGATGCGTGAAGTGCGCGAGACTCAGACCGAACTCGGCGAGGCCAGGGACGTAAGGATTGCCGCCTTCCCAAGCGGTGAAGTCGTGCTGGATCAGGAGGACGTGCTTGCGTTTGGTACGCGCAGCAACGGCGCAGGCGAAACCGGTGGCGGCTGAAAGATCGCCGCCGGCGGACGCAACGATCTCGTGCACGGTGGCCGAGGCGAGGCCGCCACCCAACATCTCGTCGAGCGCCTTGATTTCGAAGGTCACAGGCGGGCGAGGGGCTTTCTGGCGATCCCGCGGACCGCCAGCCTCCAGCGCCGCTATGGTGCGCCGTAGAGACCCAAAATCCTCCGCCGCCAAGCCACTTGGCACGGGTCACCGCCTTGTCTATTGTTCACTTTATGTTCTCATTCAGCGCCTGTTGGGACGGAGAGTCAAGCGGGAACTAAGCGGCTCTAGGTGTTAACGAATTCGAGCGGCGAGGCCGTACGTGAGCCTGAAGTCGGGACGCGCCCACCCACACCGCAAACTTGACGTGGTAAAGAAATAGTGACACTCGTTATGTCACTATTTCAACGCGAGGAAAAGACCCGATGAAAGTCCTCCGCACACCAGACGCGCGTTTTGCAAACCTGCCCGACTATCCGTTCGCGCCGCACTATACGACGGTACGCGACGCCGATGGAACGGAGTTGCGCATCCACTTCATCGACGAAGGGCCGCGCGATGCGGCGCCTATCTTGCTTTTGCACGGCGAGCCGTCCTGGTCGTTCCTTTATCGCAAGATGATCTCAGGGCTTGCCGCCAAAGGTCACCGCGTTGTCGCGCCCGATCTCATCGGCTTCGGTAAGTCGGACAAGCCGACGGAGCAGAGCGACTACACGTTCGAGCGGCACGTGAAGTGGATGAGCGATTGGCTCGTCGCCAACAAACTCACAAACATCACCCTGTTCTGTCAGGACTGGGGCGGTTTGATCGGTCTGCGGCTGGTCGCGGCGTTTCCGGATCGCTTCGCGCGCGTCGTCGTCGCGAACACGGGCCTACCGGTCGGCAGCGGAATGACCGACGGCTTCAAGCAGTGGCTTGAGTTCAGCCAAACCGTGCCGGAGCTGCCGATCGGCGAAATCTTGGCGATGGGAACAAAGAAGGGAATGAGCGCGGAGGTGAAGGCCGCCTATGTCGCCCCGTTCCCGGATGAAACCTACAAGGCCGGTGCTCGGCGCTTTCCGGCACTCGTGCCGGTGACGCCGCAACACGCGTCGGTCGCTGAGAACGTCGCCGCCTGGAAGGTCTTGAGCGAATTCCGCAAGCCGTTCCTCACGGCGTTTTCGGATTCGGATCCGGTGACGAAAGGCGGCGAGCGTCCGTTCAAAGAGCGCGTCCCCGGCACGCAAGGCCAAGCGCATACGATCGTGAAAGACGCCGGCCACTTCCTCCAGGAAGACGCGCCGGACGAACTCGTCGCTATCATCCACGACTTCACCAAGCGCAATTGAGGGCGATATGAACGTCGAAAACGCTGTCTATCCAAAGGGTGAACAGATACAAGCGCTGATCGGCAGAAACGACGGCAAGCCGATCGTGATGCTCAATCTGCTGAAGTTCAAAGACAAAGCCGTCTACAAAGATGGGCGCGCCACCGACCTGACGGGACGCGAGGCCTATCAAAAATACGCCGACCTCATGGTGCCCTTCGTGCTCAGCCACGGCGGGCGGATCGTTTTTTCGGGAGCCGCCAACGGGCAGGTGATCGGCGATGTCGGCGAGCTTTGGGACGTGGTGGCGCTGATGGAGTATCCCTCGGCCGAAGCGTTCGCGAAAATTGCCATGTCGCCGGACGTTGCGAAATTCGGCGAGCATCGTGAGGCGGGCCTCGCGGGCCAATTGCTGATCGAAGTGCGCGAGCAATGAGCGACGAGCGCCAGAGCTCCGGCCCCTCGATGATGGCGACCTGTGTCATCGCGATTTTGGGTCTCATCAATCTGGGGCGCGGGTCGCTGCATCTGTTTCTGCCCGACAGCGGCGCGGGCGTCATCGCCGGTCTCGATCTGGGGGCAGGGCGTGCGGCGATCGTCTCGTTGCTCGCGGCTGTTGGCGTCGGGCAACTTGGGATGGCGCTCGTCGACTTTACCGCCGTGTTCTTTCAGCGCGCATTGGTGCGCCCGCTGTTATTTGTCCATACGCTTATGGAGGCCGGCGCAGTCTTCCTTCTCTTCTATTGGAAGCCGCTGCCGACGGCGGTACCTGGGCAGTGGGGAGCACTCGCCGGGTTCATCGTGCTCGGGCTCATCACCGCAATTGAGATTTCGCGCGCACCGGCTCATGCAAAAACCTGAAACGGTTGAAGTCGACGGCCGGCGTATTCGCGGCCAAACCAACCGGCGCAAAATCGTCGATGCGATGATTGCGCTCGTCTCGGAGGGCGTGTTGACGCCGAGCGCGCAAGAAGTTGCGGCGCGCGCGAACGTCGGATTGCGCACCGTGTTTCGCCACTTCGACGACATGGACTCGCTCTACAGTGAAATGTCCGCCCAGATTTCGAAACGCGTTCTCCCGGCGATAACAGCGGCGTTCGTCGCGACGGATTGGCGGGGACGGATCGAGGAGCTGATTGAGCGGCGGTCGGAAGCGTTCGAAATGATGTTGCCCTTCAAGAGCGCGGCGGACGTTATACGGCACAAGTCGAAATTCCTGACTGAGGGGCACGAGGAACTCGTCAAATTCAGCCGGGCGCGCGTAATCGAGGCGCTGCCGGGTGAGATGCGCAAACGGCGCGGTCTGGTCGAAGCGCTCGACTTGTTGTTGAGCTTCGAGGCTTGGCGGCGCTTGCGCCGCGATCAAAAGCTTAGTGCGGCCCAAGCCAAGCAAGCCGTTGCGACGGCGGTCGGCGCCGTACTCAAGATCAACGTCAGCTAGTGCACCTGCGCTACGCGGACGAGGCGGCGGCCGAAGGTCTCGCCGGTGAAGAGGCCGCGGAATGCGGCCGGTGCGTTTTCGAGGCCGTCGACGATTTCCTCACGGAAGCTGAGCTTGCCGTGGCGGATCCAATGCGCGAGCTGCGCACGCGCTTCGTTGAACTTGGCGGCGTAGTCGTAGACGACGAGGCCTTCCATTCTCAGCCGCTGGGTGATGAACGGCGTCGTGTGCCGGATGCCGCGCGGTTCCTTCGCGTTGTACTCGGCGATTTGGCCTGAGACGACGATGCGGCCTCCGCGGCGCATGTTGAGGATCGCCGCATCGAGCTGCTCGGCGCCGACGTTGTCGAAATAGATGTCGACACCCTTTGGCGCGGCGGCCTTGATTGCGGCGCTGAGATCGCCGCAGGTCTTGTAGTTGATCGCGTGGTCGAAACCGATCTCGCGCAGATACGCGCACTTGGCGTCCGATCCCGCGATGCCGATCGCCGTGCAGTGCTCGATCTTGGCCATTTGCCCGGCGGTCGCGCCGACGGTGCCGGCGGCGGAGGAGACGAGCACCGTCTCGCCCTCCTTGGGCTTTCCAAGATCGCCAAGACCGAAATACGCGGTGAGCCCTGGAATGCCGAGCACGCCGATGGCACAGGTCTCGCGTGCCGGGCCGTAATAGATGGCGGGGTCGAGAGCCTGCATGCCGCGCTCGGCGATGTAGTGGCTTTGCCAGCCGAAGCCGCCCCAGACCTTGGCGCCCTCTTCGAACTTCGGATTGCGCGACGCGACGACGGTACCGACGCCGGCGCTCTCGATCGTCGTGCCGATCTCCATCGCCGGGGCATAGCTGTCGCCGGAAAGCCGCGAGCGCATGCCGGGATCGACGGAGATGTAGTCGACGCGCACGAGCGCCTGGCCGTCCTTCGGTTCGGCCAGGGGCGATTGCTCGAGACGGAAGTCGTCGGCCGTCGGAAGGCCGTCGGGGCGGCGCGCGAGTGTCCAGCGTCGGTGCGTGGTCATCTTGGCTCCAGGAAAACTACACCGCCTTGTCGGGGCCGACTTTCACCAACGCCTTGCCGAAGTTGTCGCCCTTGAAGAGCCCGAGGAACGCTTGCGGTGCGTTTTCGATGCCATCGACGACGCTCTCGCGCCACTTCATTTTGCCGGCGGCGACGAGCTTTCCCATCTCGGCGTGGAACTTGGCCAGCTCGTTGAAGTGGTTGGAGACGATGAAGCCTTCGATGCGCAGGCTCTTGGGCACGACCATGATGAAGTTGGCGGGGCCCGGCGCCGGCGTCGTGTTGTTGTACTGCTCGATCATGCCGCACACAGCGATGCGGCCGTGGATGCGCATGTGGTTGATCGCGGCTTCAAGATGTGCGCCGCCGACGTTTTCGAAATAGACGTCGATGCCCTTCGGGAACGCGGCGCCGACGGCAGCGTTGAGATCCTTTTCTTTCTTGTAGTTGATCGCCTTGTCGATCTTGGCTTCCTTGACGAGCCAGTCGCATTTCTCGTCGGATCCGGCAGAGCCCACGACATAGGCGCCGTGCGCTTTGGCAAGCTGACAGACGACGGCGCCCACCGCACCCGATGCAGCCGAGACGAAGACCGTCTCACCGTCTTTGAATGCGCCGATCTTGAAGAGCCCGACATAGGCCGTGAGCCCCGGCATGCCGAGGGCGCCGAGGAAGCTCTGCACGGGGGCAAGCTTCGGATCGACCTTCTGCGGCATCGCTGCCTGACCGACGACGGCGTACTCGCGCCAACCCAGCATGTGGTTCAGGTAGTCGCCGACGCCGAATGTCGCACCTTTACCGGCTGCGACGACTTGACCGATCGCGCCCCCCTGCAGCGGCTGACCGATCTGGAAGGGCGGCACATAACTTTCGCGATCCATCATGCGACCACGCATGTAGGGATCGACCGACATCCAGATGTTCCGGACCAAAACCTCGCCGTCTTTGGGCTCAGGCACTGCGACTTCCGCCAATTCGAAGTTGGCTGGCGTCGGCATGCCGACCGGGCGGCTCTTGAGGTGGATTTCGCGGCTCTTGAGGTTGCGCATGCGGGAGAACTCCGATGTTGGAGATAGCGTCAACCATGAGTTTGGCCTGTCGCCAACGCGAGGCCAAGGGGCGGCTTACAAAGCTGCAACATTTCTTGTGTTGAAGCAGCTTAACGCGCGGTGCCACTACCTCAAGTTGACAGGGATGGTCAGCATTGGGCGGCGCGCGCCTCACGCCGCTTGTATCTTGGCAAAGAGTTCGGCCCTTGAGAACACAAGCTAACTTGCGCGCTGGCGTTATCGGCGCAGGTGCCTTCGGGCGGTATCACGCCCAAAAATACGCGACCCTTCCGGGCGTTGAGCTGATCGGTGTGGCCGACGCAAATATCGAGCGCGCGCGTGAGCTGGCGGGTTCGCTCGGCGCGACCGTGTTCGCGGACTACCGGCATATGCTCCCTCACGTCGACGTCGTCACTGTCGCGACGCCTGCGGCGTCCCATGGCGAGCTTGGCGCCGCCTGCCTCTCGGCCGGCAAACACGTGTTCATGGAAAAGCCCCTCACGGCGAAGTTGGACGAAGCGGACCGGCTGATCGCACTCGCGGCGGCGAGCGGCCTGGTGTTGCACACCGGCCATCAGGAGCGTTTCGTTATGCGGCACATGGGGCTCTTCGAAAGCCCGGTGATGCCGTTGTCGATCGAGAGCCATCGCGCCGGGCCCTTCAACCCGCGCAACACGGATGTGAGCGTCGTGCTCGACCTCATGATCCACGACCTCGACTTGATGCATCAGCTGAACGGCGCGGCGGTGACGAAGCTCAGGGCTAAGGAACGCTCGTTGCCGCATTCGCGCTCGGACGAAGTCGCCGTCGATCTGGAGCTCGCCGACGGGATGAACGTACGCTTGTTCGCGAGCCGCATGGCGGAGACGCGCAAGCGGTTTACGCGCATCGTCTATCCGGACGGCGAAATCTACATCGACTTTCTCACCCGTGAGATGACCAACACGACGCCGCGCGCGTTGAAGGCCTTTGGAAGCGCGAGCGGCGCTACCGACATGCCGTGTCCCTCGACCGATCCTCTCGGGCATGGCGTTGCACAGTTCGTGCGCGCGGCGCGCACGCGCGCCGAGCCTGCGATCAAGCCCCAAGAGGCGCGTCGTGCGCTTGCGACTGCGCTCTCGATCTTGGACGCCGCAAAGGAAAAGACCCCCGCTTATGTCGACTAACTCTGCGAAGGCTGCCGCAGTCGCGGTGGCAGACGACGCCCCGATTCTGTTCTTCGACCTCAAAAGCCAAGCGAAGCGTCTGCGCGCCGACATCGAGCAGCGTCTGATGCGCGTGCTCGACCATGGTGCCTATATCGGTGGTCCGGAGGTGGCTGAGGTCGAGGCGAAGCTTGCCTCATATTCCGGGGTCAAGCACGGGCTCGCGGTCGCGAGCGGCACGGACGCGCTCGTCATCGCGCTGATGGGCGAGGAGGTTGGCCCCGGCGACGCGGTGTTCATCCCTGGCTTCACTTATAATGCGACCTGCAACGCCGTGCTTCTGGCCGGCGCGACGCCTGTGTTCGTGGATGTCGATCCGCATACCTGCAACATCGACGCCAAGCATCTCGAGGCCCAGATCGAAGCCACGCTCCGCGAAGGCAAGCTGAAACCTCGGATGGTGGTTGCCGTCGATCTCTATGGCTTGCCGGCCGACTACACCGCACTCAATAAGCTGGCGGCGAAACACGGGATGCTTGTTCTCGCTGATGCGGCGCAGAGTTTTGGCGGCGGCCAGGACGGTCGCGCGGTCGGCATTCTCACCGATATGACGGCGACCAGCTTCTACCCTTCGAAGACAGTCGGCGCCTACGGCGACGGCGGCGCGATGTTCACCGACGATACGGCCCGGTTCGAGCGATGGGCGTCGATCCGGTGGCACGGCACCGACGCCGCGAAGAGGGAGTCCATTCGGGTCGGCATCAATGGTCGCCTGGATTCGATGCAGTGTGCGGTCGTGTTGTCGAAACTCTCGATCTTCGACGACGAGATGAAGGTTCGTCGTCACGTCGCCAAGCGTTATCGCGAAGGCCTCGGGAACTCGGTCGAGGTGCAGCATGTTCCGCGCGGGACGGAAAGCGCTTGGGGCTTGTTCACCATCCAAGTCGACAACCGCGAGGCCGTTCAAAAACGTCTCGCCGACGCCGGCGTTCCGAGCTCGATCTACTATTTCAAAGGGTTGCACCAGCATCAGGCCTTCTCGCGGTTTGCGCCGAAGGGCGGATTGCCGGTTTGCGAGCGGCTCGCGCAACGCGTCTTAAGCTTGCCGATGCATCCCTATCTAACCGACCCACAGCTTGACCGCGTGATTGCCGCGGTCAAAGCTGCGGTATGACGTGGTTCGCTGCGATCCTTTTTTCTTTCCTTTGGGTTCCATCCACGTTTGTTGTGGCCGGCGGCGCGCAAACAGAAATCGATGTTGAAGTCCTGATCGGGCGAACAGAGGTCATGCACGATCAGACAGCGCGCGGCCTTGCCGTGCTTGGTATCGGCGGAGCGTCGCGCGGCGACGAACAGTATCTGCCGGCGGATTCGGATCGCGATCAATACGCGCGCATTCTCGAGGCCGTCGTCCGCTACAACAATCTGCGTGACATGGCGTGCGGCAGTCGTGCCATCAATCATCCGCTCTGCGGCGGCGGCCGCTTCATGCCGCCTTGGTTTTCGATGGGGCCAAGGCATTACATGGTTCAAGGTGATCTGCTCCACATGGCGCAGGAAATCGAAGATCGGACAACACCGCTGTGGGCGGCGGTTTGTGAACGGGCCGAAGCGCGCACGGGCGACAGGGAATTCTGCGCGATCGAATAGCGATGGTCTTTGAGGGGGAGTTGTGAGGCAGAAGAATTGGCGTTTGGTGATCGTGGGTGCCGTGATGATCGGACTCGCGATCGGTTTCTTCCTCGTCATGATGGGGATGGCGCCCCAGTCGACGGATCCGCGGGCGCTTATGGCAACGGTTGGGCAAGTATCAGGCGTCGTCGGAGCACTGGGGCTTGCCGCCATCATCTTCGGCTATGTCGGCAAGAAGGTTTGAACCTGCCCAACAATCTTGGGGCTTATTGGAATCTTCGGGTCGCCGACATAAGCATTAGGCACTAGATTCTGCCTATCTGCATTCGGACGGTGGCGGATGGATTCTGCGCGTTCTCTTGAAGAGCGATTGCGCGTGGCGGCTGGTGACAGCGCCCGTGGCGTTCTCATTGTCAATGAAGAAGGCAATGTCATCTTCGCCGACGCTGCGGCGGAGACGTTCTTTCAATGCAAGCGGGGCGGTTTGGTGGGACGCCCCTGGATCGGCGTGCTGGCGGCGGGGAGTGCAGTCGAAATCGGTTTGCACAGCGCCACGGGCGCGGGGGCCCTCATCCGTTTGAGCGAAATCCAGTGGGAGGGGAAGGCGGCCTATCTCGCAACGCTGCGCGACGCGCCGGCGGGTATGAACAGTTCGCCGGCTCCGGACGCCGAATTGCACTACCGCGATATCGTGCAGAATACGCCGGATCTCGTACTGATCAGCCGCGGCGGAAGGCTCGCTTACATCAACGAGGCCGGCGTCAAGTTGCTCAAGGCGGCGAGCGCCGAGCAACTGCACGGGCGGGTCGTGCGCGAGTTCTTCCACCCCGCCTTCCACGACAAGATTCAGGAGAGAGTGTCGCGGCTGCTAAGAGCGCCCAGCGTGGCCCCGCTTTTGGAAGAACAACTCGTCGCCCTCGACGGCAGCGTCGTCGATGTCGAGGTGCGCGCGGCATCGTTCTACAGTCAGGGCGAATTGGTGTTGCAGGTTATTTGCCGCGACATCTCCGAGCGCAAGGCGGCGGAGCGCGCGTTGCGGGCAAGTGCGGAACGGTTCCAGCAACTGGCTGAGGCGATGCCTCAGATCGTGTGGACGACACCGCCCGGCGGCGGCATCGATTACGTCAGCGATGCTTTCTACACCTACACCGGCGTGACGAAGGTGCCCGGCGAGGCACCGGGCTACGGTTGGCTGAACGCCGTACATCCGGACGATCTGGAACAAGCCATCGCCGTGAGGGACAAGGGGCAGACGGACGGTGTGCCCTTCACCATGGATTTCCGTTTGCGGCGTCATGACGGGCAGTATCGCTGGCACTTCGTGTCCGCCGTTCCGGTTAGGGACGACGACGGCACGCTGGTCAAATGGTTCGGAACGGCGACCGACATCCACGATCAGCGTGTGACCGAGGAGAAGGCCAATCGACTCGCAGTTCGTCTGTTGGCGACGCTCGAGAGCATTACCGATGCCTTCGTGACGCTCGATCGAGATTGGCGCGTCACCTATATGAACAAGGAAGCCGAGCGCCTGCTGCGCGTGTCTCGCAAAGATTTGCTCGGCCAGATCGTCTGGGATCACTTCGAAGGCGCCGAAGCTTTCAAGGCGCAATTCCAGAGGGCGGTTGAGGAAAACCGGATGATCGAATTCGAGGAGCCCTATGCGCCCCTCGAGCTTTGGGTCGAAGCACGCGCTCATCCCTCCGAGGAAGGGCTGGCGATCTATTTCCGCGACGTGACCGAACGGCGCGAGCTGCAATCGCGGTTGCGTCAGTCGCAGCGGTTGGAGGCTGTCGGCCAACTGACCGGCGGCATCGCACACGACTTCAACAACCTGCTCACCGTGATCATGGGCAACGCCGAAACGCTCATGGAGCGCTTGAGCGACCCACCAATCCGTAAGCTTGCCGAGATGACGATGTCGGCGGCCGAGCGCGGCTCAGAACTCACCAATCGTCTCTTGGCGTTTGCGCGCCGGCAGACGCTCGATCCCAAGGCTGTCGACGTGAACGCCCTTGTCGAAAGCATGGACGGGCTACTGCGGCGCACTTTGGGCGAACATGTCGAGATCGTGACCGCGCCTCGCGCCGATCTCTGGCCCGCATTCGTCGACGCCGCGCAACTTGAGGCTGCGCTCCTGAACCTCTGCATTAACGCGCGCGACGCGATGCCGGACGGCGGCAAGTTGACGATCGAGGCAGCCAATGTCGCGCTCGACGATACCTACGCGCGCGGTCACGAAGAGGTGGCGCCCGGCAACTACGTGATGATCGCCGTCTCGGATACCGGCTGCGGAATGAGTCCAGGCGTGGTTGCGCGCGCCTTCGAACCGTTCTTCACGACCAAGGAGGTCGGCAAGGGCACGGGCCTCGGCCTCTCCATGGTGCACGGTTTCGTCAAGCAATCGGGCGGGCACGTGAAGATCTATACCGAAGTGGGGCACGGCACGACGGTCAAACTCTACGTCCCGCGGGCAACTGGATCTTCGGCTGGGGCCGAGTCGGGCACGGGCCAAACGATCGAAGGCGGCTCAGAGCGCGTTCTGCTAGTGGAAGACGACGATCAAGTTCGCAATCATGTGACGGCTCAGGTTGCGGCACTCGGCTATCAGGTGGTCGCGGTGGCGACCGCTTCAGATGCGCTTGGCGTTCTCGACAAGGAATCGTTCGATCTTCTCTTTACCGATGTCGTCATACCCGGCGGCATGAATGGGCCGCAGCTTGCGCGCGAGGCGCTACGGCGTGCGCCGGATATGCGCGTTCTCTTCACGTCAGGATACACCGAGAATGCGATCATGCATCACGGTCGGCTCGACCCCGGCGTACTCCTGCTCAACAAACCCTATCGGCGGATCGATCTGGCGGTGAAGATCCGGCAGGCACTTGCGTCGCCGGCCAAGGTCTAGCCGCGCAGGCGTTTGATGGCTTTTGAGGTGAGCGGCTTGCCGGAAAGATCGGTCAGAACCGAAATGGCGGCGCCGCCGAAGCGTTTGTCGCGCAGGATTCCGATCGGCCGCCCTCTGAAGAGCACACGCCGCCCTTGCGCGCCGCCCTTGTCGCCCGAGTCGAAATAAAGTGGGATCATTCCGTTCGGGTCGTCGACCAAGCCCCGCGCCAGAACGATTGCCGCAACGCCGGGCGTGTAGAACGCCTGGTTTAGAACAGTGGCCGGCATACAGTTGCCGAAACCGTATTGCATCTCGCAAACGCGCTGATCGTCGAAGCGCGGTCCCGTCGAGGCCTGGATTTCCATCGCGCGGGCAACGATTGCGCGGCACTTCGTTTCGTCGAAAGCGCGGAGGCAATCCTGAGGCGTCGCGAGCACAAGGGCGTAGTCCGTGTCGCGGCGCATGATCAGCGCGACAACGATGGCGACGAACGCGGCAATGAGAAGTGCGATGACGACGATGAAAGCGTAACTGCGCTCTTCGTCTTGGCGCACGTCGTGGCTCTGCATCTCGACAGTGTCGCACGGGTGGCGTTAACGCGCCGCTAACTCTCGGCTTTTGCCAAGACCACGATTGAAATACCGCGGGCTGCGGCCGTCTGGCTCGCGTTCTGATAGGCGTGCGGCAGGTTGCCTGGAAAGGCGAGCACGTCACCAGTGCTTAGCTCGTGGCGGTCACCCGAAACGTAAATGACAACGCTGCCTTCGAGGCAGGTGAAGTATTCGCGCGTGCCGGAGAGGTGCGGCGTGCCGCGCAAATTCGCTCCGGGCGCAAAGTCCATGATGTTGAGCAGCTCGTTGGGCGAAGGCTCCGGCACGAGCGGGCGCAGCGTGATGCCGCCGCCCGGATGTTGAGCCGCGATATCCGCCGCCGACCATTTTCGTACCCGGGCGCGCGGTGAAGCCAGAAGTTCGTCGATCGGAACGCCGAGCGCGCCGGCGACTTTCACGAGCACGGCGAGCGACGGATTGCCTTCGCCGGATTCGAGATTGGCGATGGTCGAGCGCGGTACGCCGGCGGTCTTGGCCAGCGCATCCTGCGTCTGGCCGCGTACATGACGAAGCGCCGCCAGGTTGCGCGCCAGATGCGACGCTATCTGATCGGGCTCATCCATCTGATCGATCATTCGTCAAGGAATTGGACATCGCGCTCGCTGCTTCGGCCCGGCGCCTCCATCTTGCCCCACAAGACTGGAGGAACCTATGGCTACATCAAACGATCTTAGCGGACTTCGCGTTGCCGTCACGGGCGGGACGTCCGGACTTGGCCTTGCTCTGACTAGGGCTTTTCGCAAACGCGGCGCAGCAGTCGCCATTGTCGCGCGCACAGCGGAGGCCGTCGAGCGCGTGGCGCGCGAAACAGGGGCGGCCGGTATCGTCGGCGATGTCGGTGTCAAGGACGACATCTATCCGATCGCGCTTCAAATCAACGGTCGTCTCGGTGGCCTCGACGTCCTGATCAACAACGCCTCGAGCCTGGGCCCCGTGCCGTTGCGTCTACTGGGCGATACCGATTGCGAAGACCTGGAGGAAGCCATCGCCGTGAATCTGGTCGGGCCGTTTCGGTTGACCAAGGCGTTGCTCGGTGCGCTGGCGGCGTCTGCGCGCGAGGGACGTGGCGCCGTCGTGCTCAATATCTCGAGCGACGCCGCGGTGAACGCGTATGCAGGTTGGGGCGCGTATGGCGCGAGCAAGGCCGCGCTCAAACATCTGAGCGCGATTTGGAACGAGGAACAGGCGGCGCACGGTGTTCGCGTCCTGTCGCTCGATCCGGGCGACATGGACACGGCACTGCATGCGCTTGCCGTGCCGGACGCGGATCCCGCATCGCTGAAGCGGCCGGAGACATCGGCAGATGAGTTGATCGCTGCGATCGTCGCGGCGTTGCCGCCGCAGCGAGCGGCGCAGCCTGTCGGAGGGTACGCATGATCGCTGCCAACCGACCTCAGTCCGGCTCCAGGCTGCTCTCCTTGGATGCACAAGGCTTGCTACGCGAAGTGAGCGCGACGCAGTTGCCGCGTTTGCTTCGGCGCGGCGATGTCGTTGTCGCAAACGACGCGGCGACCTTGCCAGCAAGCTTCCACGGCGTGCACCTGCCGACCGGCGAGGCGATCGAGGTGCGGCTTGCCGGAAAATTGGACGACGATGCCGCGCGCTTCGTTGCGATCGTGTTCGGCGCCGGCAACTATCGCACGCGGACCGAGCATCGCGCGCCGCCGCCGCTTTTGCGAGCAGGCGATCGTCTGCTACTCGGATCGTTGGTCGCGGAGGTCGAGCGCTCCATCGATCATGCGCGCGTGATCGCTCTACGGTTTGTCGCGAGCGAAGCCGAATTGTGGTCTGGGTTCGCGGCGCACGGAAAGCCGATCCAATACGCGCATGTCGTCGAGCCGTTGAAGCTTTGGGATGTTTGGACGCGAGCGGCGACGATGCCGATGGCATTCGAGCCGCCGTCGGCTGGCTTTGCTCTGACGTGGAAGATGCTCGATGACTTTGCCGCGCGCGGAACCGAGTTTGCGACACTCACACACGCCGCCGGCATCTCGTCGACCGGCGATGCGGAGCTCGACAAGCGTTTGCCGTTCGACGAGGCGTATGTCATTCCGGAGAGCACTGTTCGAGCGATCAGAAGAGCGAAGGCGGAAGGCGGCCGGGTCGTTGCGATCGGTACGACGGTCGTTCGCGCGCTCGAGCATGCGAGTCGCAACGGCACCCTGCGCGCCGGGCGTGGTGTTGCAACGAATCGACTCGGACCCGGGACGAAGCTGAAACTAGTCGATGCAATCGTGTCCGGCGTACACGCGGCGGGGGAAAGCCACTACGAGCTTTTGAAGGCGTTCGCGACCGGCGAGCAACTGCAAAAAATGACGGAAGTCCTGGAGCTTCGTGGGTTTTGCAATCATGAGTTCGGAGACTTCGTTCTGATCGAGCGCGAGCAAAGCAGAACTACCACCTGTGTGTTTGCAGACGGCAACGCGCGCATGCGATATTCGAACCGCGGCCAACAGGAGGGACTTCGTTCATGAAGCTGCTCGCGTCTCTGGCACTTGGTACTGCAACATTCGTCGCGGCGATGTTTGGATTGACCGCGCCGGCGGCGGCGGACGACGACGTCACGGTCGGCGTTCGACTTGGCCCGTTGTGCGTGGGCCTTTGCATCGGCGGAAGCGATCACCGCTCTGGTCGCCATCACGACGAATACGGCGAGGACTATTACAACGACGGGTTCTACGCCCATCGTGAAAACTACTATCACCAGACCTACGACCGGCGGAATGGATACGATTATGGCGCCGCTCGGAACGACGGTTACGCCGGCTATCGCCGTCACGCAGCCGCCTACGGATCGTCAGCGCCGCAGGACGACGAAGACGACGATTCTTATGACGATGACGACGAGTGATCCGAACTAGAGTTCGGTAGATAAACGACGCGCACCAACCGGTGCGCGTTTTTCTTTTTGGCCGATCGCTCTCTATCGAACGTTATTGCCTTCGGCCGCCACGCGCGGCGAAGACCTGTTCGGCAGCTTCCGATAGATCCGCGATGGCCCGCGTGCTCGGTTGCTCGCGCGGCATTCTGTTCCAAGCATCGAGCGCCGCGATCTTGTACGCCTCGGCCAATGTCGGATAGTTGAACGTGTTCTCGACGAAGTAGTCGAGCGTGCCGTTCAAATTCACGACGGCTTGGCCGATGTGGATCAGCTCCGTTGCGCCTTCGCCGACGATGTGAACGCCGAGAAGGCGGCGCGTTTCGAGCGCGAAGATCATTTTCATGAAGCCGGACGAGAGGCCCATGATGTGGCCGCGCGATGTCTCGCGAAAGCGTGCGATGCCGCATTCGTAGGGGATCTTGCGCTCGCGCACTTGCTCTTCGGTCATGCCGACGGTCGAGATTTCCGGCACCGAATAGATTCCGTAGGGGAAGAATTCCGGCGGCGCTTGCGGCTCCATGCCAAAGGCATGGCAGGCGGCGATGCGGCCCTGCTCCATAGAGGTAGAGGCGAGGCTCGGGAAACCGATGATGTCGCCGACGGCGTAGATGTTCGGCGCGCTGGTCTGGAAGGTTTCCTTGTCGACCTTGAGGCGACCGCGCGCATCGGCGCTAAGACCGACGCTGGCCAGGTTCAAAGCGGCCGTCGCTCCTTGGCGGCCGGCGGCGAACAGAACCATTTCGGCCCAAACCTGGCGCCCATCCTCGAGGTCGACGCGCACGGCATCCTGGGCAACGCGCGTAATCGCCTTCGTCTTGCAGCCCAGGCGGAGCAACATGCCGCGATCGCGCATATCGTGGACAAACTCGTCGATCAGCTCGTGATCGACGAACGGCAGGATCTGCGTCTGCGGCTCGATCACGGTGACCTTGACATCGAGCGCGCTGAAGATCGTCGCGTACTCAATGCCGATCACGCCGGCGCCGATCACGCAGAGGCTACGGGGCAGGCGGCTCAGGTTGAGGATGTCGTCCGGATCGAGGATCGCCTCGCCGTCGAATGGAACGTCGGCGGGACGATAGGGCTCGGTGCCGACGGCCAAGATGAACCGATCGGCCGTGTAGGTTTGCAGTTCGCCCGCGGCGCCGGTCACGGTTATCGCGTTCGTGTCGACGAAGCGCGCAGTGCCGGCGATCTTCACCACTTTGTTGCGCGCGAGCTGATGCTCGAGGATCTCGACCTCATGGTCGAGCGTGATCGACAAGCGGCGGTTCAGATCTTGGGCGGAGATATCCTGTTTGACGCGATAGGCGCGGCCGTAGAAGCCGCGCTCGCGCCAACCCGAAAGGTTGAGCACCGTCTCGCGGAGCGTCTTGGAGGGGATGGTGCCGGTGTGGACGCAGACGCCGCCGACGCGGTGACCTTTCTCAACGACGAGCACCGATTTCTTGAACTTAGCGGCTTGAATGGCGGCGCGCCGGCCGGCCGGGCCGCTGCCGACAACTATGAGGTCGTAGTGGGTCATGCGTTCGCGCGCTCAGCAATGAGCGGACAAGATAAGGGGAAGCGGCTCAAGGTCTTATGAATGAGGGCAGAGTTTGCCGCGCCTACGGCGGCACGCGCGGGAACCCCTTCCTACCCCTGATGCAGGAAAAGCACGCTCGTTTCGAAACGGCAACGTGGGTGGGGGGCGGGAAGGGTTTTGTTTACTGCGCGCGGTGCAGCGTCGGCCGCGAGCGCGAGCTGCGCGCTTTCAGGAGAGCAAAAACAAATGTTGAAGCTTGTTGGGGCCGTTGGCGGCTCGATTTTGCTGCTGGCTGGAATGGCCCAGGCTGCGCCGGGGTTCTATTTTGGTGCGGATGCCGGTTGGTTGCGAGTCAACGACGACTCGAGGATGAACATTGCGAACACTGACTATTGCTGGTGGGGCGGCTGCCCGGGATATTCGCTGACCGGCGATGGTTTCGTGGGCGGCCTTCATGCCGGCTACAACTGGCAGAACAGCGATTGGGTGTTCGGTGTTGAAGGCGACATTGGTTGGTCGGGCGCCGAGGATACCGCGCACGATTTCTGTGCCGGCGGCTACTGCGACCTGACCACGACAGTCGAACTGAGAGAGCTCATCACCTTGCGCGGGCGCTTGGGGTACGACCTCGGCGACTTCACGCCGTATATCACGGGCGGTCTCGCTGTCGGACAGGTTCGCAACTACCTTGCGGACAATGATGACGAAGGTCTGTGGGACAACACGGATTATCGCACGGGCTATATCGTCGGTGGCGGCGTCGAGTATGCCTGGACCAACCGGATCACAGTGCGCGTCCAGGGCGAGTACTACGATCTCGGCAGCGAAACGTTGCTCAGCAAATCGATCTTGGCCGTCGATGGCGACAGCGTCCGCATCAAGTTCAAGGACGACGGTGCGGTCGTCACGGCAGGCGTCTCGTACGGTTTCGACTGAACGATCCGATCACCTTGAAGACCTCAGGGCTCGGCTAAACGCCGGGCCCTGACTCTTTCAAGCAGCGGCGCTAGGCCGTTGCTTCCTCGGGGGGCGGGATGGCGAGCGGGCCAAGCTCTGCGATCAGCTGCGTCGCTATGTCGGCGCGCGCACCGAGATCGTCTCGCGAATGGAAATAAGTCGCGGTCAGGAAGACGTCCGGATTCTCGCCGTCGTCGGCAAGCGGCGCGTTGAACGTTTCCGCCACGTAGTAGCGGCGGTTCGGGAATTCGACGCGCGCGACGATACGTGCGGTCGTGCGGGCCGAAATCGACGGGCGCCAAGTCGCCGCCCACTTTTCGGAGAAATCGCGCGGTACCACGTCGTCCAAGAAGCGGCCGGTGGCAGGTCCGCCCAAGAAGGCATCGAGCGCACCGCCGCAAAGACGCACCTTGAAGCGCATGCGCCCGCCGGTGCTGCAAATGTCGAGCAGGGCGATGTTGGCGAGCGCGCATTTGAGATCGCGCAGCGTCATTTCGGCGCGCGAAGGCATTGTGCGGCCCGCGCGCTTGTCGTCCCACACGGCCATGACCGTCTTGAGTTGCGGCGTGACGAAGCGCAGTTGCGGATCGTCGAACAGCGGCCAGCCCTTTTGTTCGGCCAGCGTGTTGATCTGTTTCGAAGCCCAGTGCGGATCGGTCGCCATGATCGACAATGATGCACTGAACCGCTAAAGCCGCGATTAATGCCGCAAATGCACGCTTAAGCTTCGCTTTAGGATGAGGTTGGCCGAGTTGCCGATGTCCTAGCCTTGACAGATCGTATCGCCGGTGCGAAAAGGCACATTGCGTATTTCGCAAGGCGTGAGCTGCGCGCGACAGGGCGCTATCGGAGCCGGCGAAGTCGCGTAGCTTGCGCTCGCGGCGGCTGTTCAAAGATGGGAAGGATGGACTTGGAGACCGCTTCGCTCGAACCTGTTGTGCATACACAGCGTAGCGGATTTGTAGCGGATAAAATGGCGGAATTCCGCCAATGTAGCGGATAGACGGGGGGTACGTGGAATTCCTGAAAGGCTGCTCGACTCCACTTATATTCCGGTGACCATGACCTCCTCCCTCAAGATCGCCCTCGCGCAACTCAATCCCGTCGTCGGCGACATCAGCGGCAATCTAGCGAAGGCGCGCAAAGCGCGGGCCGACGCCGCGGCACAAGGCGCGGACATCGTCCTGTTCTCCGAGCTTTTCATCTGCGGCTATCCGCCGGAGGACTTGGTGCTCAAGCCGGCGTTGCAGGAGGAGGCGCGCGCGGCGGTCGGCGCCTTGGCGCAGGAGACCCTGTCGGGCCCCGCCGTTCTCATCGGCACACCGTGGGTCGAGAGCGAGAAGCTCTACAACGCGTTCGCCTATCTCGACGGCGGCGCGGTGAAGTCGCTGCGCTACAAAGTCGACCTGCCGAACTACGGCGTATTCGACGAGAAGCGCGTGTTCACACCTGGGCCGATGCCGGGACCGATCACGGCGCGCGGTGTACGGATCGGCGTGCCGATCTGCGAGGACGTCTGGAAGAGTGACGTCGTCGAGTGCATCGCCGAGACGGGCGGTGAGTTCATCCTGGTGCCGAATGGCTCGCCCTATGAGGCAACGAAGGAAGAGACGCGGCTCAACATTGCGGTCAACCGCGTGGTCGAGAGCGGGCTCGCCTTTGCCTATCTCAACCAGATCGGCGGCCAAGATGAACTTGTGTTCGACGGCGGCTCGTTCGTCTTGAATCCTGACCGCTCACTTGCGGTTCAGATGCCGGCCTGGGAGGAGGCGCTGCTCGTCACTGAGTGGCAAAAGCACGGTGACAAGTGGCGTTGCGAGGTCGGCTCGCAAGCGACGCTGACGACGGGTCTCGAGGCGACCTATCAAGCGATGATGCTGGGCTTGCGCGACTATGTGCGCAAGAACCGGTTTCCCGGAGTCGTGCTCGGATTGTCTGGCGGTATCGATTCAGCATTGACGGCGGCTGTCGCAGCCGACGCGCTTGGGCCCGACAAGGTACGCTGTGTGATGATGCCGTCGCGCTATACGAGCCAAGAGAGCTTGGACGACGCTGCGCAGGTGGCGAAGTTCGTCGGCACCGGTCTCGACAGTGTGCCGATCGAGGATGCGGTGAAGGCGTTCGGCACGATGATGGCGCCCATGTTCGCCGGGCGGGCACCCGACACGACGGAAGAGAACATCCAATCGCGCATTCGCGGCGTGGTTTTGATGGCGATCTCGAACAAGTTCGGGCAGATGGTGCTGACGACGGGCAACAAGTCCGAGATGTCGGTCGGCTACGCTACGCTCTACGGTGATATGTGCGGCGGCTACAATGTGCTCAAGGACATCTACAAGATGCAGGTGTTCGCGCTATCGAAGTGGCGCAACCAGCATACACCGAAGGGCGCGCTGGGGCCTTCCGGCCGGGTCATGCCGGAGCGCGTGATCGAAAAGCCGCCTTCGGCCGAGTTGCGCGCCGATCAAAAGGACGAAGACTCGCTGCCGCCCTATCCGGTGCTCGACGATATCTTGGAGTGCCTGGTCGAGAACGAGATGCCGGTCGAGGATATTGTCAAGCGAGGCCATCCGCTTACGGTGGTGAAGCGTGTCGAGAACTTGCTCTCGATTGCCGAGTACAAGCGCAGGCAGGCGCCTCCGGGCGTGAAGATCACGCGCAAGAACTTCGGCCGCGACCGGCGCTACCCCATCACCAACGCCTTCAGGGACGCGACGTGATGGAAGCGATGCTCGCAATCGTGTCAGTGATCGCTAGCGTTGATGTGTCGACAGCATTTTCTCATTCTGACGATGAATGGCACAAGGCCTGCCCCGTGATCATCACTGAGACTGCCATCGACGGCCCCACGACGCCGCCCATAAAAGCCGTTGCGCCACGGTATCCGACGAAACCTCATTTCATGGCGGAAGATGTTGTGGTGCTGGCTGCGCGAATTGATCAGGCGGGAAGTGTTTTCGATGTCCGCATTGAGCATACTTTCGTGCCGGAGTTTGTAGACGGCACGCTTGAAGCTGTTCGCGCGTGGCGTTATGCGCCGCCGATGCTTAAGGGTAAACCAGCGTGCCTTGAGCAAGACTTTGCGATTGAGTATCGGCTAGACCCATGCGACCCCGAGAAGCCAACTGCTGGATGCGCACCATTTCATCCTTCATACCCAGGCGTTAGATGACCGTCGTTGTTCGCATTGCTCCGTCGCCTACTGGGAAGCTGCACGTCGGCAATGTCCGGACGTCGCTGGTGAATTGGCTGTTTGCGCGCAAGGCCGGCGGCAAATTCATCCTGCGCCTCGACGACACGGATACCGAGCGCTCCACGGAAGAGTTCGCGCGCGGGATCGAGACCGATCTCGCTTGGCTCGGATTGACGCATGATTTCTTCGCCAAGCAGTCGGATCGTACGGCGGTCTACGATGCCGCGGCCGAGAAGCTGAAGCAGATGGGTCGGCTCTACGCTTGCTATGAGACGGCGGAGGAGCTCGATCGCAAGCGCAAGCGGCAGCAGGCAGCGCACAAGCCGCCGATCTATGATCGTGCTGCGCTCAATCTGACGCCCGCGGAGAAGGCGGACCTCGAGGCCAAAGGGCGCCGGCCGCATTGGCGCTTCAAGCTCGACGGGAAGCGCGTCGAGTGGAACGACCTGGTGCGCGGGCCACAGCAGATCGACACCGCCTCGCAGTCCGATCCGGTGCTGATCCGCGAGGATGGGCGCTATCTCTACACGTTGCCGAGCGTGATCGACGACACTGACTTCGGTGTCACGCATATCATCCGCGGCGAAGATCACGTCACCAACACGGGCACACAGATCGAGCTCTTCGAAGCGCTGGGCGCGAAGGCGCCGGCGTTTGCGCATTTGGCGCTGCTGGTCGGCGCGGGCGGCGAGGGGCTTTCCAAACGCACCGGGTCGCTTTCGATCGAAGAGCTGCGCAACGACGGCATCGAAGCGATGGCGCTCAACTCGTTGCTGGCGAAGATCGGCACCTCGGATCCGGTCGTGCCGCGCGCAACGCTGACGGATCTCGTCGCCGACTTCGACATGGGCCACATGAGCCGCGCGCCGGCACACTTCGATCCGGCTGAGCTGCGCGCGCTGAATCACAAGCTGTTGCACGGCACGCCTTTCGAGCAGGTCCAGAAACGCTTGATCGAATTGGGCGTGCCCGGCGGCGTCGCATTCTGGGAGGCGGTGCGCGACAACATTCAGGTGCTGAACGACGCCAAGGTTTGGTGGGATGTCGTCGCCGGATCGGTGGCGCCGGTGATTGAGGATCAGGACTTCGCCGCCCAGGCGCGCGCGTTGTTGCCGACCGGTCCCTACACCGAAGAGACCTGGCACGAATGGTCCGCCGCGGTTTCTCGTAAAGCCGGCGTTAAGGGAAAGGCGCTTTATAAGCCACTCAGACTTGCGCTGACCGGCCATGACCATGGACCGGAGATGCGGAAGCTGCTACCTCTGATCGGGCCTGAACGAGCCGCACGGCGGCTCTCCGGTCAGGCGGCATGACGGAAACGGCTGACAATGGTCCTGCAGGCGAACATCGCGGACATGACCGGCGCTTCGACGGCGCGGGCGGCCATTTCGATTTGTATTTGCGGCTAAAACACCGACTGGCCGCGCGCGCTGATTCTCTAAACACTGCCTTCGGAGATTTCGCAACGCCCGGCCAGCGGCCGAGGGGCTTTGACGAGGTTTCGAGATGGCACTGACGATCTACAACACGCTGGCGCGCGAAAAGCAGGTTTTCGAACCGATCGACCGCACGAACGTACGCATGTATGTCTGCGGACCGACGGTGTACGACTTTGCGCATATCGGCAACGCGCGGCCTGTGATCGTCTTCGACGTGCTGTTTCGCCTGCTTCGTCATCTCTACGGCGAAAAGCATGTGACCTATGTGCGGAACATCACCGATGTCGAGGACAAGATCATCGCGCGCGCTGCGGAGCGGCACGTCTCCATCCGTGAGCTGACCGAGGGCACCGCCAAAATCTATCAGGAAGACGCCCTGGCGCTCGGTTGCTTGAAACCGACGATCGAGCCCCGCGTGACCGACACGATGGCTGAGATCGTCGCGATGATCGAACAGCTGGTCAGGAACAATCATGCCTATGCGGCCGAGGGGCATGTGCTCTTCCATGTGCCCTCCGATCCTGACTACGGGAAGCTGTCCCGCCGACCGCTCGACGAGATGATCGCCGGCGCGCGCGTCGAGGTGGCGCCGTACAAGAAGAATCCGATGGACTTCGTGTTGTGGAAGCCCTCGACGGGCGAGCAGCCTGGATGGGACAGCCCTTGGGGCAAAGGACGGCCCGGCTGGCACATCGAATGCTCGGCCATGAGCGAGAAGCATCTCGGTGAGACCTTCGATATCCACGCGGGCGGCATCGACCTCATCTTTCCGCACCACGAGAACGAGATCGCGCAGAGCGAAGGCGCGCATCACGGCAAGCCGATTGCGAATTACTGGATGCACAACGGCTTTCTGCAGGTCGAGGGCGAGAAGATGTCGAAGAGCCTCGGCAACTTCATAACGATCCGTGAATTGTTGGCGGAGAAAAAATTCGGCGGCGAGCAATGGCACGGCTTGGTGTTGCGCCATGCAATGCTGAGCACGCACTATCGCCAGCCGATCGACTGGACGCTCGACCGGCTCACCCGGTCGCGTACGGAGCTGATGGACTGGGCGCGATTGTTGCACGATGTGGCGCCGTCGGCCGATCTTCATGAGGACGTTCTGGCCCCACTGTCGGACGATCTGAACACACCGGCGGCGTATGCCGCGCTTCATCGGATGGCTGCGGCGGCGCGGACAAATCAAGAGGATCGGGCGCACTTCAAGCGGGCGCTTGTGTTCCTCGGGCTCTACGACAATCAAAAGGATGCCGATTTTCTTGTCGGGCAAAGTGTGGATGCAGCACGCGTTGAAGAGCTGATTGCCAAGCGCGGCGCTGCGCGCAAAGCGAAGGACTTCAAGGAGGCCGATCGTATCCGCGCCGAATTGTCGTCGATGGGTGTTGCGATCGAAGACGGGCCCGGCGGCACAACATGGAAGGTCATGTCATGACCCGGGACCGGCTCTTTCTTTTCGACACGACGTTGCGCGACGGGGCGCAGACGCAAGGCGTGGATTTCAGCGTCGAGGACAAGCGGCAGATCGCGCAGGCCCTGGACGAACTTGGCATCGACTACATCGAAGGCGGCTGGCCGGGTGCGAACCCGACCGACACCACGTTCTTCAATGAGCCGCCGAAACTCAATCACGCGACGTTGGTCGCCTTCGGCATGACCAAGCGGCCGGGACGGAGCACGGGCAACGATCCCGGCCTTGCGAGCATACTCGACGCCAAGGCGTCGGCTTGCTGCTTGGTAGGCAAGACGTGGGACTTTCACGTCGATGTGGCGCTTGAGGTGTCGCGCGAGGACAACATACGCGCCATCACGGAAAGCATGGCCGCGGTCGCTCAGCGGTCGCGCGAGCCGATGTTCGACGCGGAGCATTTCTTCGATGGCTACAAGGCCAACCCGGCCTATGCTTTGAGGTGTTTGCAGGCCGCACTCGACGGCGGCGCGCGGTGGCTCGTGCTGTGCGACACGAACGGCGGTACGCTACCACATGAGGTGAGCCGCATTGTGGGCGAGGTCACCAAAGTCTTCGTCGGCGACATGCTCGGCGTTCACACGCACAACGACACGGACAATGCGGTTGCCAACACGCTGGCGGCGGTCGAGGCCGGTGTGCGGCAGATCCAAGGGACACTCAACGGTCTGGGCGAACGTTGCGGCAACGCGAACCTGATTTCGCTGATCCCCACCTTGATGCTGAAGCCGGGGTTCAAGGAGCGCTTCGACTTGAGCATCGATCCGAGCAAGCTCAAACAGGTGACGCACGTGTCGCGCTTGCTCGACGAGATCTTGAACAGAACGCCGAACAGGCACGCGCCCTATGTCGGCGCGTCTGCTTTCGCGCACAAAGGCGGGTTGCACGCCTCAGCGGTGGCTAAGGATCCGCGCACATATGAGCACGTGCCGCCGGAGACGGTTGGGAATGCGCGCAAGATCTTGGTGTCGGATCAGGCGGGGCGCTCCAATTTACTTTCACGCTTGGTCGAGCTTGGGATCGACGTCGACTCTAAGGACGCGCGCGTCACCACCTTGCTGGAGCGCATCAAGGAACGTGAGTTTCTTGGCTACTCCTATGACGGCGCGGAGGCGTCGCTCGAGTTGCTTGCGCGCCGGGCGCTCGGGCAAGTGCCGACCTTCTTCAATGTCGAGAGCTTTCGCGTCAGCGTGGAGCGGCGACACAACGCGATCGGCGAGGAGGTCACGACCTCAGAGGCCGTCGTGAAGGTCGTCGTCGACGGTGAGCGTTTGATGAGTGTGGGCGAGGGCAACGGCCCGGTGAATGCGCTCGATCAGGCCTTGCGCAAGGATCTCGGCCGGTATTCGAAATGGCTCGAGGATCTGCGGCTCGTCGACTTCAAGGTCCGTATCCTGACGGCGGGTACGGAGGCTGTCACACGCGTCATGGTCGAAAGCGCTGACGGCAGCGGCGCGCGCTGGTCGACTGTCGGCGTGTCACCGAATATTGTCGATGCTTCATTCGAGGCGCTGCTCGACTCCGTCACCTATAAGTTGCTGCGTGACGGGGCGTCGCCGACACGGAGTTAGAGATCGATGCAGATTCCTGAGAAGGGCAAATCACAGGCTGAAGTCAAAGCAGCGCTCGAAGGATTGGGCGGGCGCGATGCGCATTGGCGCGACGGCAAGACGCTCGGCTACATCTACGACGCAGGCCCTGAGGTCGAAGAAATCGGGAAGTGGGCGTACATGCGTTATCTCACGGAGAACGCGCTGGCGCCAAACGTCTTTCCGAGCTTGATGCAAATCGAAAACGAGCTCGTGGCGATGGCGGCGGGTCATCTGGGCGACGTGCCGGGTGTCGTCGGCAACTTCACGAGCGGCGGCACGGAATCGTGCTTGCTTGCGGTCAAGACGGCGCGCGACTATTCGCGCGCGACGAAGCCGCATATCAAGGAGCCTGAAGTCATCCTGCCAGTGACTGCGCACGCGGCGTTTCAAAAGGGCTGCCACTACCTCGGTATCAAGAAGGTATTGGTGCCGGTCTCGCCCAAGACCTACAAGGCCGATCCGGCGGTGATTGAAAAGGCGATCACGCCGAACACGATCCAAATCGTATCGTCTGCCGTTTCCTACGCTCACGGCGTGCTCGATCCGATCGAGGAGATCGCGCGCGTGGCGCAGAAACATAATCTCCTCTTCCACGTTGACGGCTGCATCGGCGGATTCTTGCTGCCCTATTTCAAGCGGCTCGGCGCGAAGCTCGGCGAATTCGACTTCCGTGTTCCGGGCGTCACATCGATGTCGATGGACTTACACAAGTACGCTTATTGCCCGAAGGGCGCGTCGGTGGTCTTGCACCGCTCGAAGGATCTGCGGCGCTTTCAGATGTTCGTGACCGCCGATTGGACCGGATACACGATTGTCAATCCGACCATCCAGTCGGCGAAGTCCGGTGGGCCGATGGCGGCGGCGTGGGCCGTGATGAACTTCCTGGGCGATGAGGGCTATTTGCGCCTTGCGGAGCGGATTTGGTCGGCGACGAAAAAGATCGTGGCAGGCATTCGCGAAACGCATGGCTTGCGCCTTGTCGGCGAACCGGATTCCAACCAAGTTGCTTTCACGAGCGACAAGTTCTCTTGCTTTCACCTCATCGACGAGATGGCGGCGCGAGGTTGGGGGATACAGCCGCAATTCGGCTATCACGGATCAGAGGCGAACGTGCACATTTCGATCGGGCAGAAGACGTTCGATCAAGCCGACGACTTCCTTGCGGCGCTGCGCGAGTCTGTCAGTGCCTGCGCGGACAAAGGCTTCAGCCAGATTGCGGTGAAGGTCAAAGCGGAGCTCGCGAACATGAAGCCGGGCGCCTTCAATCCGACCATGATGGGGGATTTGATGCGAGCCGCCGGCGTCGAAGACGGGCAGCTGCCGCGCAAGGCGGCGGAGCTCAACCAAATCTTGAACGAATTGCCTCCTGCCGTGACTCAATTCGTGCTGACGGAATTTATGAACGATCGCTACATTTACCGGCCGCGACGCTGACCTTCATCCGAGATGTCCGAGAAAGACGCGCACAATAACGGCGTCATCTACGCCGCGACGGCCTTCGCCGTCTGGGGGATCATTCCGATCTTCTGGAAACAGATGGCGTATGTGCCGGCGATCGAGATCGTCATGCACCGCATACTGTGGTCGCTGCTCTTCGCCGGCGGCGTGATCTTCGCGCTCGGCAAATGGCCGCTGCTGCGCGAGGCTCTGACGACGCGCAAAACGCTACAGATGCTGACCGTGAGCGCGCTGCTCATCGGCATGAACTGGGGCTTGTTCATCTGGGCGGTGAACGTCGGGCGGATCGAGGAGACGAGCCTCGGCTACTACATCAACCCGCTCGTCAACTTCGCGCTCGGCGTGGTGCTCTTGGGTGAGCGGCTGACACGGATCCAGCTTGTCGCCGTCGGCCTTGCGGCGGTCGGCGTGTTGAACCAAACGATCGCGGTCGGCGTGCTGCCGTGGATCTCGATCACGCTGGCGGTGAGCTTCGGCCTCTACGGTCTCATCCGCAAGCACGTGCCCGTCGAGTCGCTCGTCGGGCTGACCATCGAAGCGATCATCCTGACGCCGATCGCGCTCAGCTATCTGATCTATCTCGATCTGCACGGCACGGGGCTCTTCTTGCATCATGACCGCGTGACAGACCTGTTGCTCGTGTTGGCTGGGCCGTTGACGGCGATACCGCTGCTTCTGTTCGCGGCAGGCGTGCGGCGGATCAAGCTGTCGACAATCGGTTTCCTGCAGTATCTGGCGCCGTCGATTTCGCTCGTTCTGGCTGTCGTCATGTACAACGAGCCGTTCACGGCGGCGCACGCCGTGACGTTCGGATTGATCTGGCTGGCGCTGGCGCTGATCTCGTGGGAGGCGTTGACCCGCGAACGCTATTCGGCGGCTTGACGCTGGAAGTTCGTGATTGCGGGGACGACGTCCTCAGCGCGCGGCACGGAGGTGTAGAGCTCATAGAGTCCGTAGCGCGCGAAGTTGTGGGAGCCGACGCGTTTGAACGTTTCAAACAGCGGATCCCAGAAGCCTTTGATATTGACGAAGACGATCGGCTTCTTGTGCAAGCCAAGTTGCGCCCACGTCATCGCTTCGAGCACCTCCTCGAGCGTGCCGAGGCCGCCCGGCAAGATCACGAAGGCGTCCGCGAGATTGTGCATGCGGTCCTTGCGCTCATGCATCGTCGGCGTGACGATCAATTCGGTGAGCGTCGCCAACTCGATCTCACGCGCGCGCAGGAACTGGGGGATGACGCCGACAACTTCGCCGCCGGCGTCCAGCGCCGATCGTGCGACTTCGCCCATCAGGCCGATGGATGCGCCGCCATAGACGAGGCGTATGCCGGCTTGGGCAACGCTCCGGCCCAAGGTCCGAGCCGCTTCGAGGTATGCCGGATCCGACCCCTCGGAGGAGCCGCAAAAGACGCAAATTCCCATCAGCTTCTGCATTGTTATTCCCGAGGCTGAACGCAGGTCGGCGGGTACTTGATCATACGAGGATACTGTAAACGCTTTGAAACCCTGTTCCAGTCTTGCGGCAAAACGATGACAGTGAGCACACGCACAAATCTGGGCCTCTTGGCGGACGGCCGTGGCCAAGCTAACGATTGCGTTAACGCGGCGACCTGACCTTGAGGGGGATGAGAATGAGAGGGACTATTTGCCTTGTCGTGCTTGGTTTTGCGCTCGCGGCAACGGCCGTGATTGCCGAGGACGCGCCTGGCGGTAAGCAACAGATCGTCGATCAGCGCGTCGCTGCGATGAAGCAGATGGGCGGTAAGGTCAAGGAAGCTTTTGAGTTGAGTGATGCCGACGCGGCGGGCGCTCGCGCCAAGCTCGCCGAGGCGATTGCGATCGCACAGACCATCCCATCACGTTTTCCTGCGGGCACGGCCGACGGTGATCCGGGCGTGGTCACACGCGCGTTGCCGAAAATCTGGAGCGATCGTCCCGGCTTCGAGAAGCTGGCGGCGGCGCTCGTAACCGCTCTGCAAACAGCCGATGAAAAACTCGCTGCGAGCGAGGACGCGAAGGCGGCGTTCGACTCGCTACGCAAGGCCTGCGGCAGCTGCCACGACGAATATCGCGGTCCGAAGAAGTAATGCTCGCCGCTTTGCGTTGGCTAGCGATTGCGACCGTTGTCGCGACAGCGGCTGGGTTTGTTTGGCTCGAGTGGCCGGCGCCGCTCGAGCGACTTCCCGCTGGTGTTTCGAGCGCTGCGCCGGGCATGGCCGATCGCGGTGCCTATCTCGTGCGTGCGGCGGCCTGCTTGCCGTGTCATTGGGACAAGAAGAATGGCGGCCAGCGTTTCGCCGGCGGGCGCCAAATCAAAACGCAGTTCGGAACTTTCTACACGCCGAACATTTCGCCGGACGACGAGACGGGCATCGGCAAGTGGAGCGATGCGGAGTTCGTGCGCGCTTTGAAGCACGGCGTCGGGCGAAGCGGCGAGCAGCTCTATCCGACGTTCCCGTACACGTCCTATCGGTTCATGAAGGTCGAAGACGTGCTGGCAATCAAAGCGTATCTGATGACGCAAAACGCCGTGCACTCTCCCGACAAGCGGCACGCGTTGCGTTTTCCGTATTCGTGGCGCGCACTGGTGAAGATCTGGAAGCTGCAGCACGGCGTGGAGCCGCAATCGCTTGCCGACGACCCGGCCCAGTCTGCCGCTTGGAATCGGGGCCGCTATTTGGTGACCGCGGTCGGTCATTGCGCGGAATGCCACAGCCCGCGTGACGCGCAGGGCGTGACCGTCGCAACCGCGTGGCTTCAGGGGAACCCGCACGGCCCGGACGGATGGAAAGTTCCGGCGCTCGCGGGCCCTAGAGCTAAGGACTTTGCCGGGTGGTCGCGCGACCAGATTGCGGATTATTTGGAAAGCGGCAGCAAGCCCGACTTCGATCAGGCGCAGGGGCCGATGGCGGAAGTCATCACAGAAGGTACGAAGTACCTGACGGCCGAGGACAGGCTTGCGATCGCGGATTACCTGCGGTCGTTAAGCACACCGCATTAGTTGTCCACTCAAATCGGCCATTTTTGCGATTTGCGCGCACCCGGTGCGTCGCCTAAATTTGCGCCGGGTTTGCAGCGTATTCGGAAATCGGTTCCATGGCCCGCCTCGTCGTCATTTTCGCCATTCTATCGTTGATCACCATTGCCATGTATTGGCTGGCGCATCATCCGGCCACGCATTCCGACGTCGTGGCGACTTTGCCCGTCCAGCCGGCCCAGCATACGAGTTCGACCGCTTCTACTGCGGCACCGGCGTCCGCTCCCGTCGGCACCGCCGACGCCCCGTCCACCAGCGACGAAGCGCAGGCTTCGTCTGAAGATGCGAAGTCGGCGCCTGACGCTGAAGCAACACCGAGCGTTCCGCCTCTGCCGACGGCGGGGACTGAAGCAACGGTGCTGCAGTCGACAACGACGGCAGCACCGGCTGCAAAAACAGGTCTGGTTGTCGAGGACGTTCAACCAAGCAAGGGCAACTCCATTGAGCTAAGGGGGCGTGCGGATCCCGGCGCGACCGTCAAGGTCAGTGTGAACGGACAGGCTGCAGGTGCCGCGATCGTCGGCGGCGACGGGGCGTGGTTCGCCACCGTCGACAAGGGCAAAGACGAAAGCGAGCCCAAGATCGTGCTGGAGCTCGTCGGCGCGGATGGAACGGTGCTCGACAAAACCAACTTCGTGTTCAAGGCAGCACTGGCTGCGCCGCCACTGTCACCTCAGGATCAGTCGCTGATCGCGGCGCAGACCTCGGCGCGGAGCAAGCCGGCAAAGGTCCACAGGCCGGCGCGGCGGCATCGGCATACGACGCTTCGCGTGCGGCGGGGCCAGAGCCTGTGGCGCATCGCGCGTCGGCAGCTGGGCAGCGGGCGCAAGTGGCGCCAGATCTACGAGGCGAACAAGGATCGCATCGGCGACGATCCTGACTTTATTCGACCCGGAACGCGGCTTGTGCTGCCCGGATAGCGAATACTGCCAACAGTGCCTGGAAGTCAGACCGGTCATGGCTTAAGTCAGCCCCATGTCTCAGGTGACCGAAAGCGGCGACGTCGCGAAGAAATCCTATTTGTCGACTTTGCGCGCGTTGTTGCCGTATCTGTGGCCGGACGGCCGGCCCGACTTGAAGGTGCGCATCCTCCTGGCGATGGGCGCGCTCGCGCTTGCCAAGGTCTTCACCATTTCCTTTCCGCTGCTCTATGGCGCGGCGATCGATGCCCTCGATCCGAAGAACCATGTCGCGCAAACCGTCGGCGTCGCGATCGCGCTGATCCTCGCCTACGGTCTTTCGCGCGTCTTGATGCAGGCGTTCGCGCAGCTGCGCGACGCGATCGCCGCAAAGGCCGTCTACAACGCCGTGCAGACGGTCGCCGGCAAAACCTTTCGCCATATCCATGCGCTGTCGCTGCGCTTCCATCTTGAGCGCAAGACAGGCGGATTAACGCGTATCATCGAGCGAGGTACGAAGGGTATCGATATCCTGTTGTTCTATGCCTTGTTCTCGATCGTGCCGACGATCCTCGAATTGTCGCTGGTCAGCGCCATCCTCTTCTACGGGTATCACTGGGGTTTTGCGGTCATCACGATCCTGACCGTCGTGCTCTACGGTTTGTTCACGATCAAACTAACCGAGTGGCGCACGGTCATTCGCCGCCAAATGAACGACAGCGATACCGAGGCGAACACGAAGGCCGTCGACAGCCTGCTCAACTATGAGACAGTAAAATATTTCAACAACGAGGAGCACGAAGCGCGCCGCTTCGACAAGGCGATGGCGCGCTTTGCCGGTGCCTCCGAGAAGGCGCAAATGTCGCTGTCGCTTCTCAATACCGGCCAGGCCGTGATCATCACGCTCGGCCTCGTGTCGGTCATGGTGCTTGCCGCTTACATGATCTCCGCCGGCAAGATGACGATCGGCGGTCTGGTCGTGGTCAACGGCTTTCTTGTTCAGCTCTACGTGCCGCTGAATCTTCTCGGCACCGTCTATCGCGAGATCAACCAAGCGCTCGTCGACATGGAGAAGATGTTCGACGTGCTGAATGTCCGCGAGGAAGTAAAGGACAAACCGGGCGCGCTCGATTTGAAGGTTTCGGGCGGAGAAATACGATTTGAGAACGTCGTGTTCGCCTATGAACCTGAACGCACCATTCTCCATGGTATCAGCTTCACCGTGCCGGCCGGGAAGACAACGGCCGTCGTCGGTCCATCGGGGGCGGGCAAGTCGACGATCTCGCGCATTCTCTATCGCTTCTACGATGTCGCTTCCGGTCGCGTAACGATCGATGGGCAGGACATTCGCGACGTAACCCAGAATTCCGTGCGCGCCGCGATCGGTATCGTTCCGCAGGACACGGTGCTCTTCAACGACACGATCCGCTACAACATTCGCTACGGCCGTATCGACGCGACAGACGCCGAGATCGAAGAGGCTGCACGACTGGCGCAGATCGAGCCCTTTATTCGCGAGTTGCCTGAGGGCTATTCCGCGATGGTCGGCGAACGCGGGCTGAAGCTTTCCGGCGGCGAGAAACAGCGCGTTGCGATCGCCAGAACGATCTTGAAGAACCCGCCGATCTTGATGCTCGACGAGGCGACATCCGCTCTCGACACGCATACTGAGCGTGAAATTCAGGCGGCGTTGCAAGGCGTGTCGCGCGGGCGCACCACGCTGGTCATCGCTCACCGTCTGTCGACCGTAGTCGACGCCGACGAGATCTTGGTTCTGGACCATGGCCGGATCGTCGAGCGCGGCCGACATTCAGACCTTCTGCAGCGGGGTGGGGCATACGCGGCGATGTGGAACCGGCAGCGCGAGGCCGCAGCTGCGCGCGAAAAGCTGCTCGAGGTTGAGCAGGATCCAGAAATCAATCCTGAGATTGTGCGGGTTCAGCCTGCCGTCGCGGCTGGCGACTGAGCTGGGTTTCCCAGCGTTTTCATGCGGATGAACAGGTGTTCGGTTTGGCGACACGTAGGTGTGACGTTTGTCGCGAACTGTCGCCAGATGCTGATTTTGTTAAGAAAAAGCGTCGAAATTACAGTGATGTGAGCGCACCGGCCGATGCACGAATATTGCAATGGAAACTGTTCCAGCGCATGAGCATTCGAAGACGGTGTGGAAGCCGATTGCGGAAACTCGATGAGCCTCGACGTAGAGCCCCCAAAGGTCAATGCCGGCACGGTTAACGATGGGGCGTCCGCCAAGGGCCGCCTTCGGGATGCGGCAGATCGAGTTGCTGCCAGCCCTTATGCTGCGCGCGTGGCGAGCTTCGCGCGCAAACGGCCGCGCTGGCAGATTTATGCGGCACTCGTTGTGTTTCTGCTGCTCGTTGCTGCGTTGGCCTACTGGTGGACGAGCGGATCGAGCGATACGGCGAGCCAATTGGTTGTGACCGTCGAGCGTGGCGACGTTGAGGATTCCGTCACCGCTCTCGGTAATTTGCAGCCGCGTGACTATGTCGACGTCGGCGCACAAGTGTCCGGACAGCTCAAGAAGCTTTACGTCGATATTGGCGATACGGTGAAGTCCGGGCAGTTGCTCGCCGAGATCGACCCAGCCGTGCTGAACACAAAGGTCGAAGCGGGGCGAGCTCAGCTGAAGAACTTACAGGCGACGCTGCGTGACAAGGAGGCGCAGCTCGAGTTGGCGCGCGGTCAGTTTAACCGTCAGAAGATGCTCAAAGCGGCGAATGCGACGAGCACCGATGCCTATCAATCGGCGGAATCGGGTTTGCGCTCGGCGACGGCGCAAGTGGCGGCGGTGAAGGCGCAGATCGCGCAAACGACTGCGACCGTGCATGGCGACGAAGTTACGCTCGGATACACGAAGATCTACGCGCCTATGGCCGGTACCGTTGTTTCCGTGACTACAAAGCAAGGGCAAACGATCAACGCCAACCAACAGGCGCCTGTGATCCTGCGTGTTGCGGACCTGTCGACAATGACGGTGTGGACGCAGGTGTCGGAGGCGGACGTGCCGAAACTGCGCCTTGGGATGGATGCCTATTTCACCATCCTCGGTGCGCCGAGAAAGCGCTGGACCGGCAAGTTGAAGCAGGTGCTGCCGACGCCCGAAGTCGTCAACAACGTGGTATTGTACACGGCGCTGTTCGATGTCGCGAACCAACGCAACGAGTTGATGACGCAGATGACGGCGCAGGTGTTCTTCGTCATTGCTTCAAAGCAAGATGTGCTCACTGTGCCGGTCGCGGCGTTGCATCGCTATCGGCCCCGCCGGCACACCGCGCACGTTACTTTGGTTTCGGCAAGCGGAGCGGAGGAAGATCGCGAAGTGACGGTGGGCGTCACAAATCGCGTGTCCGCGGAAATCGTCTCCGGCTTGAAAGAGGGCGATAAGGTCGTTGCCGGAACAGCGGCGCAGTCGGGAAGCGGACAGACACAGCAGCGTGGGCAAGGTCGCAGCCGCAGGCCGCGCCTTGGCTTCTGATGAACAAGCCCTCGACGCAAATAGAACCTGTCGTTGAAGCCGGACCGCTCATCGAGCTTACCGACATTCGAAAGACTTTCTTTTCGGGCACAGATGTCGCGGTCGAGGTTCTGCATGGAATCTCGCTGACGATCTATCCCGGCGAGTTCTTGGCAATCATGGGCGCATCCGGGTCGGGGAAGTCGACCTTGATGAACATCATCGGCTGCCTCGATCGATCGACCGGCGGGACTTACCGGTTCGCAGGGCGCGATATCTCCGAATTCGACTCGGACGAGCTTGCTGCGCTGCGCCGCGAGGCATTCGGCTTCATCTTCCAAAGCTACAACCTGATCGGAACGGCAAGCGCCGTCGAGAACGTCGAAGTGCCCGCCATCTATGCTGGTGTGCGCCTCGAGGAACGTCGTGAGCGCGCGAAAGCGTTGTTGACTAAGCTGGGCCTTAGCGATCGCTTCACGCATCGCCCAAACCAATTATCGGGCGGCCAACAGCAGCGGGTGTCGATCGCGCGCGCGCTGATGAACGGCGGACAGATCATTCTGGCGGATGAGCCGACAGGCGCGCTCGATAGCCGGAGCGGTGCGGAAGTTATGGCGCTGCTGCGCGAATTGGCTGATCAAGGGCACACTATACTTTTGATCACGCACGATCGAGACGTAGCGGCGCAGGCGCGGCGGATCATAGAAATCAAGGACGGGGTCGTTCTCTCGGACAGTGGCGTCGATCCGGGCGCTGCTTCGGACAAAGCACGAGAGCTTGCCGCTCAGTCGCCTGCCGGCGACGCGTTCTGGGGCGACATGGGCGAAGCGGCGAGCATGGCGCTGCGGGCGCTGCGTGCGAATCTGTTCCGCACGATCTTGACGCTGCTTGGCATCGTGATCGGTGTCGGCTCGGTCGTTGCGATGCTTGCCATCGGCGAAGGCGCGAAGCAGGAAGTCGTAAAGCAGATCGGCTCGATGGGGACGAACCTTCTGCTCGTCAGGCCGGGTCAGCCGCATCGAAGAGGCGTCGGCGGTACCGTGACCACGATGGTGCCGGCGGACGCCGAAGCGATGTCGTCCGTGCCCAATGTCCTTGCGGCAGTCCCGGAGCTTCAGGGAACGATCACGGCGCGCTTCGGCGACAACGACTACCAGACGCAGGTCGATGCGACCTGGCCCGACTTGACCACGGTGCGGAGTTGGCCCGTGGCGCAGGGGACGTTTTTCAGTCAGGACGACGAGCGCAGCTATGCCTCCGTCGCCGTGCTTGGCAAGACGGCGTATCAGCAACTTTTCCCCGGCGGTGAAGATCCGATCGGGCAGTACGTGTTGCTGAAGAACGTGCCTTTCTTGGTGATCGGAATTATGTCCGAAAAAGGCGCGACGGCCTATGGGAGCGACGCCGACGATATCATTTTCGTTCCGCTTTCGACCGGTAGCCTAAGATTATTCGGGCAACGCTATCTGCGCTCGATCACCGTAGCCGCGAAGGACGTTGCCGCGATCGACGCCACGCAGGAGGCGCTGACGGAGCTCTTGAAGTCGAGGCACGGGAGCGAGGACTTCTACATCCGCAATATGGCGTCGGTCGTTCAAACTGCTTCCGAAGCGCAAAACACATTGACGATCCTGCTCGGCTCCGTCGCCGCGATCTCTCTGCTTGTCGGCGGCATCGGCGTCATGAACATCATGTTGGTCAGTGTCACCGAGCGAACGCGCGAGATCGGTATTCGCATGGCGACCGGCGCGCGTATGCGAAACATCCTGCAGCAATTCCTGACCGAGGCCGTCGTCGTGTCGGCGCTTGGCGGGATCATCGGTGTGCTGGGCGGGATCGGCGTCGGCCTGCTGATCGGCGCCTTTGGAACGGCGGTGGAGTTCACGGCGCCGCCCATCATTCTCGCGTTCGGTTGCGCGGCGGCGACCGGCCTTGTGTTCGGGTTCGCGCCAGCTCTCAAGGCCGCACGGCTTGATCCTGTGGTGGCGCTGCAGAGCGAATGACGATGCGCGGCTACCGGGTCTTTCTTCTGATTGCGACATTGGCGCTCGCGAGTTGCGCGACCGACGCGCCGACAGACCGATTGGCCGACACGGATGTGCCGTCGTCCTGGGAAGGGCCGATCCCACAGAACGCAGACGAGTGGCCGTCGCCGAGCTGGTGGCGGGCGTTCAACAGCAATGAACTCGACGACCTCATCGCGAAAGCGCAATCGCAGAACTTGGATCTTGCCGCCGCTACAGCGCGTATAATGCAAGCGGAAGCGCAGGCGAAGGTCGCGGGGTCGGCGTTGCTGCCGAGCGTCAATCTCAGCGTCGGCGCTTCGCAATCCGGACCTTTGGGCGGCAAAAGCACTGTTTCGCAGCGCCGCTCCTTCAGTGCCGACGTCGGCGCTTCCTATGAACTAGACTTCTGGGGCCGCAATCGCGCGAACCTCTCCGCGGCCGAAGCGTCATTGGCGGCGAGCCGATACGACCGAGAAACGGTGGCGCTGACCGTAACGGCGAGCGCGGCATCAACCTATTTCCAGATACTGTCGCTGCGCGACAGGCTGCGGACGGCGAAACTGAACCTCGAGAATGCGCGCGGCGTGTTGAAGATCATCGAGGCGCGCGTCAAAGCGGGTGTCGTGACGCCGCTCGATCTGGCGCAACAACGGGCCGCAGTCGCAAATCAGGAGGCGTCGATCCCCGCTCTTGAGCAATCCGAGCGAGAGGCGAGGGCGACCCTTGCGCTTCTCCTTGGGCTGCCGCCGCAAGGATTTGATGTGACCGCGAAAAGCATGGCTGGTCTCGCGGCCCCGACAGTCAAGCCGGGGCTACCATCAGGTCTTCTCGCCCGCAGGCCCGACATACGCCGATCGGAATCGGACCTCTTGGCCGCGGACGCGAATATTGCGGCGGCACGCGCCGCGTTCTTTCCAACGATCTCCCTCACCGGCTCGGCCGGGTTCGCCAGTGCCGCGCTTTCCTCTCTCTTCAATCCGGCAAATGCCGCCTACACGATCGGCGCGTCGTTGTTGCAGACGATCTTCGACAACGGACGGCTCCAGGGCGAATACGAGGCCACGATCGGGCGGCGGCAGGAGATCGTGGCCAATTATCGCTCCGCCGTGATCACGGCGTTCTCGGACGTGCACGTGGCGCTCGGCGCTGTGGCAAGCTTGGCGGCGGAGGAACATCAACGGAGCCTCGCGGCGGCTCAGGCCGCCGAGGCGTTTCGCATCGCCGACGTCCGTTATCGCGCGGGCGTCGAGGACTTCATCTCCGTGCTCGACGCCCAGCGCACGCTCTACTCGGCTCAAGATCAGCTTTCACAAACGCAGCTGGCCCGGCTCCAGGCGTGCGTTGCGCTGTTCCGTGCACTGGGCGGCGGCTGGTCCGATCAGGCGGTCGCCAGTTTGGCGGGGCCTTAACGCTCCCGCGCTCGCGCCAGCGTTTGCACGAGTTCCTGAACCTTTTCGCGCTGAGCCTTTTTGTCGCCGCTCTTGATTGCGCGTTCGACGCAGTGCGCGATGTGATCGCTGAGAATCTCGCCCTCGACCTTTCGCAGGGCCGCAATGACGGCCTGAACTTGCGTCACCACGTCGATGCAGTAGCGGTCGTCCTCGACCATTTTGCCGAGACCGCGCACCTGACCCTCGATGCGGCTCAGGCGGGAAAGACAGGCTTTCTTCGTTTCGTTCTGCATGGGTTGAAACATACCCCCCTGGGGTATATGTAGCACTCAACGGTTACGATTCAAACTATAGCCCACGGAGCCAATAAATGGCGGAGCATTCCGGGCACGACCATCACCATCACGGTCACCATGGTCAAGGAGCGGCGACGGCCGTGAAAGTGCGAGATCCCGTGTGCGGGATGTCTGTCGATCCGGCCAAGACGGCTCACCATGCGACCTACAAGGGCGCCGAATACCACTTCTGCAATCCGCGCTGCCGGGAGAAGTTCGTTGCGAATCCTCAAGCGTATTTGGGGGGCGATGCGAACAAGGAGCCAGCCGAAAAGCCAGTCAAGCAAGGCGTGATCTATACGTGTCCCATGCACCCCGAGATCCGTCAGGTGGGGCCGGGCAGCTGTCCGATCTGCGGCATGGCGCTTGAACCTGAAAGCGCGGTTGAGGAGTCCGGACCGAACCACGAACTCATCGACATGACCCGTCGCTTCTGGATCAGCGTCGCGCTCGCCGCGCCGGTCGTGGTGCTCGAAATGGGCGGCCATCTGACCGATCTGCACATGTGGATCGGGAGCCAAACCGCCAATTGGATTCAATTCGCGCTGGCGACGCCGGTCGTGCTGTGGGGTGGGGCACCGTTTTTCGTTCGCGGCTGGCAATCGATCCTGAACCGCAGCTTGCACATGTTCACGCTCATCGCAATGGGAACTGGGATCGCCTCGACCTACAGCGTCGTTGCGACTCTGGCGCCGCAAATCTTTCCGCCCGCGTTCCGTGATGCGAGCGGCGCGGTCGCCGTTTATTTCGAGGCGGCCTCCGTCATCACGGTTCTGGTGCTGCTGGGGCAGGTGCTCGAGTTGCGGGCGCGCGAAAATACGAGCGGCGCCATTCGCGCGTTGCTGAAGCTTGCGCCGAAACGGGCCCGCCGCGTTCGCTCAGACGGCATCGACGAAGACGTCGACTTGAGCGAAGTCGCAAAGGGTGACCGTCTGCGCGTGCGTCCGGGCGAGGCCGTGCCCGTCGATGGCGCCCTTCTCGAAGGGCGCAGCAGTGTCGATGAGTCCATGGTGACGGGCGAGTCCATGCCGGTCGCCAAGACTGCCGGTGATACCGTCATCGGTGGGACGATGAACCAATCGGGCTCCTTCGTTATGGAGGCCCGAAAAGTCGGCCGGGATACGATGCTGGCGCAGATCGTCGACCTCGTCGCAAAGGCGCAGCGAAGCCGCGCGCCGATCCAACGCTTGGCCGATCAAGTCTCGAGCTGGTTTGTGCCTGCTGTTGTGGTCGCGGCCGCCGTCGCGTTTGCAGCGTGGGCAATCTGGGGGCCCGAGCCAAGGTTCACTTACGGTCTGATTGCCGCCGTGGCCGTTCTGATCATCGCATGTCCTTGTGCGCTTGGGCTTGCGACGCCGATGTCGATCATGGTCGGCGTCGGCCGTGGTGCTCACGCCGGCGTGCTGATCAAGAATGCCGAGGCGCTCGAGCGGCTCGAGAAGATCGACACGCTCGTCGTCGATAAGACCGGCACGCTGACAGAAGGCAAGCCGAAAGTCGTCACCGTCGAATTGCTGGGCTCGGTGGGCGAGAGCGACGTCTTGCGCTTCGCCGCGGCGCTCGAGCGATCGAGCGAACATCCCCTCGCGGGAGCAATCGTGAGTGCGGCGCGGGAGCGGGGGCTCAACGTCGGCGCGGTTGGAAATTTCGAAGCTGTGACCGGCAAGGGTGTGAAGGGCATGGTCGAAGGTCATGCGCTCGCCGTCGGCAATGCGAAGTTGCTCGCCGACCTTGGCGCGCAAGCGGATGCCGCCGAAGACATCGCAGAGCGGCTGCGCGGCGAGGGTGCGACGGCCGTGTTCGTCGCGATCGACAACAAGCCTGCCGGCGTCATCGGCGTTGCCGATCCGCTCAAGGCATCGGCGGCTGAAGCCGTCTCGGCGCTGACGGCAAGCGGCGTGCGCGTCGTGATGCTGACAGGCGACAACAAGACGACGGCCGACGCCGTGGCGCGCAAGCTCAGTATCACAGAAGTATTCGCGGATGTGCTGCCGGACCAGAAGGGTGCGGTGATCGAGACGCTGCGCGGGCAGGGGCGCGCGGTCGCGATGGCGGGCGACGGCGTGAATGACGCGCCGGCGCTGGCAGCGGCGGAGGTCGGCATTGCGATGGGAACCGGCACCGATGTTGCGATCGAGAGCGCCGGCGTGACACTGGTCAAGGGCGACCTGTCGGGGATCGTTCGGGCTCGCCGGCTGTCGGAGGCGGTGATGCGGAATATCCGGCAGAACCTGTTCTTCGCTTTCGCGTACAACGCGGCAGGAATTCCCATTGCGGCCGGTGTGCTCTACCCGATTACAGGCGCGTTGCTCAGCCCGATCGTTGCGGCCGCGGCGATGGCGCTTAGCTCGGTCAGCGTCATCAGCAATGCGCTCAGGCTTCGCAGGGTCTCGCTGTAGCTATTCGGCGGGCTGAAGGGATTCAGCGTCGTCGCGCATACCGTACTCGCCCCATTCTCTGCGATCGCGGGCCCAATATTTGTGCTCAATGGCGAGCATCGCGGGCGTTACGAACAGCGAAATCATGGTCGAGAAACCCATGCCGTAGATGATGGCGGTCGCGAGCGGCACCCACCAGTCCGAGCTCGGGCCGCCGAAATGCACCTCGCGCGAGAAGAAATCGACGTCGAATTTGTACATCAATGGCAACAGGCCGAGCATCGCCGTGACCGTCGTCAGGATGATCGGGCGAAGACGTTGGACACCCGTTCTCACGACCGCATCCATCGGCTTGAAGCCTTGATCGAGCAGATGGTGGAACGTGTCGACGACCACGATGTTGTGGTTGACCATGACGCCCATCAGCGCCACGAAGCCCGTGCCGCTCATGATGATCGAGAACATCTGTTGCTGGATCAAAATGCCGAGGAAGACCCCGATCAGGGAAAAGATCACCGCCGACAAGATGACCAGCGCGTGCCAGAAGTTGTTGAACTGGATGATCAATATCGCGCCGATTGCGAGCAGCGCCGCGAGGAACGCCATAATCAGGAATTGGCCCGACTCGTTGGCTTCTTCGTCCGCGCCGCGGAATTTGATGCGAACCGTCGGGTTAAAGTGCTGCGCGGCAATCCATTCCTTGAGCTTGCCGATGCGCTCGCTGGTGTTGAAGCCTTTGTCCTTTTGAACGTTCGCGCGGATGCGCCATACGCGCAGACCGCCGATGCGTTCGATCCTGTTGACCTGTTGTTGTGCGACGCGCTTGACGAAGTTGGTGATGGGAACGACGCCGAAGCTCGTGTTGATGCGTAAGCGGTCGAGCGCGTCAATTCCCCTGTCTTCTATGGGGAAGCGAACGCGGATGTCGATTTCGTCTTCGGAGTCGTCGGGGCGATAGGTTCCCACTTTGATGCCGTTGGTGACGAGCTGCACCGCGGCGCCGACAGTGCCGATATTGGCGCCGAAGCGACCTGCTTGTTCGCGATCGATTCTCAGCGCCCATTCAATGCCGGGCAGAGGACGCGAATCTTCCACGTCGCGGAGACCGGGCAACGTGTCGACGGCGTGTCGTACTTGCGACACGACCTTATCGAGCAGCGGATAATTGTCGGAACCTATCTCGATCTGAATGTCCTTGCCGCCGCTGGGGCCGCTTTGCTGCTCGCGCAGCTCGGCAAACATGCCGGGCATGTTTTCGAGCCGCTTGCGCAGATCAGCCATGATCGCCTTCGAGGGCCCGCGCTCGTGATATGGCAGCAGCTCTACATAGATCACACCGATGGTATCGACCGGGCCGCCGCCGCGGCCGCCGCCACTCGCACCGGCGATCGTGTAGACACCTTTGACGCCGCGCGTGCCGAGGATCCGGCGCTCAGCCTCGATCACCAGCTGACGCTTCTCTTCGATCGAAAGATTGCCGCGAGCGCGAACCATGATCGACGCCTGATCAGCATCCGTTTCGACAAAGAATTCGACGCCCTTGTTGAACTTGCTGAAGATCATAATCACGACCACCAAGGTCGTGACGGCGCCAAACACAACGAACAGAGGATGCCTCGCGGTCCACATGAGCATGCGCGCATATAGGCCGGGAAAACCACGTATCTCGCTGAGGTCGCCAGTTTCCGAAGCTAAGATCGCGTGCGCGGTCGCGGGGTGCACGGGCTCCGGCTTGCCGACGAGGGCGCCGACCGTGGGCAGGAAGAGCAAAGCGACCACCATCGACGCCGTCATGATGAAGATCATGGTCAGCGGGATGTAGCCCATGAACTTACCGGGCACGCCCGGCCAGAACAGCATCGGCGCGAATGCGGCAAGCGTCGTCGCGGTCGAGGCCACGACGGGCCAGAACATGCGGCGCGCGCCCTCGGCGAAAGCCTCTCTCTTGCTGAAGCCTTCGGTCATCTTTCGGTCGGCGTATTCGACGACGATGATCGCGTTGTCGACGAGAAGGCCGACGGTGATGACCATGCCGAACAGGATCATCATGTTCAGCGTGTATCCGCCGAGCCAAAGGCAGAGGAACCCGATCAGGAATGAGGTCGGGATCGACAGGCCGACAATGAGACCCGATCGAAGTCCCAGCGACGCCACGATCAAGATCATGACCAAGGCAACGGCGAGCAAGATGGCATTCGTCAGCTGCGTCAGCTGCGAATTGATCCAATAGGAGGCGTCGCCCGCATAGTCGATGTGGATGCCCGGCGGGATCGCGGCGCGTTCTTTTTCGACCGCTTCGCGCACAAGCCGAATGGTTTCGACGATATTCGATCCGGTACGCTTTTTGACGTCGACGCTGATCGCTGGGTGACCGTTGTAGCGCGCATAGGTCGTCGGGTCGTAGAAGGTGCGGCGAACCTCTGCGATGTCGCGCAGCGTGACGACACCGTCACCCTTCACCTTCACCGGCAGGCGCAAGACATCGTCCGGCGTTTCGAATAGGCCCGGTACCTTAACGGCAAAGCGGCCGCGACCGGTGTCAAGCGAACCGGCAGCGACCAACTGATTGTTCAAAGACACAAGGCGATAGAGATCGTCGCTCGAAACGCCGTAGGTCTCGAGCTTTGCCGGATCGATTATGACCTCGAGCAACTCTTCGCGCTGGCCCGAGAGGTCCGCGCTGAGGACGCCCGGAATTTGGTCGATCACGCGCTTCAGGCGCTTGGCGGCGTGAAAAAGCGTTCGCTCGGGGACTTCGCCCGAGAGGTTGATGCTGAGGACCGGATAATCTGAAACGTTCGCTTCTTGTATGATTGGTTCCTGTCGGTCGAGCGGCAGCTTCGACTTGGCGTTGTCGACCTTCTCGCGGATACGACGGAGCGCTTGTTCCTTGTCGAAGTTCACGTCGAACTCGAGCGCGATTAGAGCCGAATCCTGCTGACCAATTCCGCGCAGCTCCTTGAGGCCTTCTATCGTCTTTAGCTCGACCTCGAGCGGCTTGATGATGAGCCGCTCAGCGTCTTCCGGGCTGATACCCTGATGGTAGACGGTGATCAGGAAGTACGGGATCGGGATGTCCGGATCGGCTTCCTTCGGAATCGAAATATAGGCATAGGTGCCCAGCGCGATGACCGCGATCAGCACGCTGATCGTCAGACGAGCCCGCTCGATGGCCCAATTGACAATGCCGGTCATCTTTGGACCGTCTTGTCTTCAGGAACTGGGTTCACGACCTGACCGTTGATCACATATTCCTGTCCGACGGTGATGATCGTAACCGTCGGAGGCAAGCCCGTCACCCAAGTGCCGTCGGCGCCGTCGGCAATGATCTTAACCGGCATGAAGCGAACGCGGTTTCCTGCCTCGACGATGCGCACACCGACGACACCACGGTCATCAAGACTCAGAATCGCCGGCGAGATTCGATGCGCGAGCACCGTCCTTGTCGTTACATGAATCTCCGCGGTCACGCCGTCGCGGATGGTGCTGGCGTCGTTGGGAACCTCGAGTTCGACGCGGAACGTGCGTGTCGCAGGATCTGCGCTTTGAGCCACGAAGCGCAAATGACCTTTGGCGCGCTCACCGGTAATGAGCGTGGCCCAACCCTGGTCGCCGATCTTGATCAGCGTAACTTCGTTTTCGGATACCTGGCCGACCACCAGCATCGGATGGAGATCGACGACGAGCGCGCATGTCGTGCCGGGGACCATGTAGTCGCCGACCTCTACCATGCGGTTGTCGACCACACCGTCGAACGGCGCGCGGATCTTGGTGTCCTCGAACTGCTTTTCCATCCGCTGCACGTCGGCCTTTGCGCCTTCGTAGGCGGCGAGCGCCTGAGCGACGGCCGTTTCAGAGCGGAATCCTTTTGCCTGTAGTGTCTTGGCTGCTTCGTACTCGATTTGCCGTTGGCGCGCGGTTGCCTGGGCCATCTTCAATTGGGCGGCGCGTGAGTCGATATTGAGTTCGCACAGCACGTCGCCGGCCTTGACGACCTGTCCCTTTTGCGCGCGAACGGCTGAGACGGCGCCCGCTATTTCCGCTTTGACTTCGACCTTGCGCACGGCCTCGGTGCGGCCGCGGATTACGAGATCGGTTGCACGCTGCTGAGCCGTGATGGTGCGAACGCGCACCGTCGGAATCTGCGGGCTATTGGCATTGGGTGCTGCATTCGGCTTTCCAGGCGCAGCCGCTGCGTGCTGTTGCGGCGGCGGGGTGGCGCCGCTTGTCGCCGCAGTTTGACCGGCTTGCGGTGCAGCCGCTTGCTTGCCGAAGCCGAGTTGATTGAGTTGGCCGGAGATGATCCATGCGGCGAGAATCAAGAAGATCATCGTCGCAATGATGTAAGAGCGACGAACCGCCGGGGCCGAACGATCAATGTCTCTGCTCATTTCTGGCTCACACGTTCAGCACGGCGCAAATGCAACATGCACGACGACAACTTTGGCTACGTGGGACCTGCACAGCCGCCTTCGTAGTGGCAACAGGGACCCACTCCGCCGATTTTGGTTGGTCTGTTCTCGCTTTGATCTCACCCGATCGCAGCGTTCACCGTTTCCACGTTCGGTCACGCAACTGGCCCACCGTCTTGGTCTTTTGGCTTACCCTCGCCCCAGACGCCCCCAATACCGTAGTGAACGCTATTAGGCAACTTACAATAGCGTGTTTGGGTGTGCGAAGGAGCGGATGATTCGATCTCGCCAAACAAGAATAATTTTGCACGACGCAACTAAAGAATGCGTGCAGGTCGGGCGGCCCACAAAACTGGCTTAAATGCTCGCGAATCTGATAGCTATGCCCGCAGCGGGATAATAGTTTCGGTTTAACGATTTGTTCTTGGGCGGCGTGCCCAGGGCCAGATCGACGGCTCCAGGGGAGACATTCTACATGCGTTGTCGTCATAGTGCCGCCGCAGCGGCATTGAGTTGCGTTGCGCTTATTGTGAGCTCTGGGCTGGCGTGTGCCGAACCGGTCGGTAAGGCGTCCGCGATCAGATCATCAGCGTACCAACAAGAGCCACAGGCTCCGACAGCCGGCGAACTTCACTTAAACGACTCCGTCATTCGCAACGCGACCTTGTCGACGAAGCCGAATAGCGCGCTCGAAGTCACTTTCCTCGACGGTAGCAAGCTCTCGATGGGTCCGAACTCGACGATGGTCGTCGACGAGTACGTCTACTCAGGTCCCGGTGGGGCCGGCAAACAAACGCTGCGCGCGACGCGCGGCGTCTTCCGGTTCGTCTCCGGAACAATTCCAAAGGATCAAGTGAAGATCGACACGCCGACAGTCACGATCGGCATTCGCGGAACGATCTTCCGGTTTACCGAAAACGCCGTTGCCGTCGAGTACGGGCCGAACGGCGAAAGCTACACGGTCTATCTCAAATCAAAAAAGACTGGAGAGGAGCTTGATCTGCACTCCGGCGAGAAAGTCGTGATCAACGAGGATGGCAGCTACGGCAATGTCGGCGGCGGCACGATCCAGGGGTGCGAATAGTGGCTAGCGGAGCGGGCGTGAACAGTTCGAAGGGGCAATCCTCCATGCAAGTTCAGTTGCGCAGCCGTATCGGGCTGCTCTCACGTGTTTCAACGTTGGCGATTATTGCTGCGGCGTCGGGCGGGCTGGGTGTCGTCCAGCAAGCGCAAGCAGCGTGCTCGACAACGCAAAATATTCCGCCCGACAGCACGACGGTCAGCTCCAACGTTACGTGCGTCAACGCGGATGGCGCCACTGGTGATGTTACCGTCAATGCGCATGTGGGTGACCCTGGGTCGGGCTTTGCGTCGTTCTTCGTCGGCAAGGGCGGCATTTCCGGTGAGCTGTTGAACAACAGCCTCATCGTCGGCGGGCATTCGGACGGCAACGGCACTTATGGCGCGCTGACGATTGAAGGGGATGTCGCCGGCGGCATCCGCAACGAAGGTCAGATCACTTCGAGCACCGGTAACGCGCTGCAGATCGGATTTACGAACGGCGGCACGATCACCACCTACGGTACGCTTACCGGTGACATCACGAACAACGCGGGTATTGCGGGCGGGCTCTCAGGCAACGGCATCGCCGCACTCTACGGCACGATGAGCGGTGAACTCATCAACAACTCAAATGGCGTCATCACCGGCGGCAACAACGCCGTGTACATCGCCGATTCCTTCACGAGTTGGTCAGGCGGTATCTACAACAACGGGACAATGAACGGTGATAGCGGGGGTATCCGTATCGGCGATTCCGGCTACCACAACGTTGATTTCTCAGGTGGCATCTTCAACGATTCGAACGGTCAGATAAGTGCTGTCAACGGCACAGCTATCTATGCAGGCGGCGGGTCTTACAGCGGCGGACTTACCAACTACGGCGTCATCACTGAAACCGGCGACTATGGCTGGGGTGTCGTGTTCGACGCCACGACCGTCAACGGCGACGTCGACAACTACGGCACGATCGAAGGCAATTTTGGCGACGCGCTGCTCTTTACCGACAACGTCAACGACTTCAATGGGTCGATCAACAATTACAACTATATCGACGGGGCCGAAGGCGGGGTCGTCGTCCTCGCGAACACGTTCAACGGCAACTTCTCCAACTCGGGCTACGTTCACGGCGGGTCCACTGGCGCCTATTTCAGCAACAGCCAGATTTATGCCAATGGCGGCGAAGGTACATCGCAGTTCACAAATACCGGATCGATCGTCGGCGGCTACAACGGCTTCGTGGTGTGGGCCGACAACGTTCAGGCCGACTTCACCAACGGTGGCGGCGAAGGCACGCCTTTGATCGAGGGACAGAGCGGTATCGGCGTCCTGCTGAACGCGGGGAGCTGGAACGGCAACGTCACCAACAGCAGCAACGGCACGATCAGCGGTGGCGAGATCGGCCTCGCAGTCGGAGTTGACCCATATGACCCGTTCTTTGGCAAAGCTTTGCCGGGGACGTTCAACGGCAACATCCAGAACGACGGCTCGATCGATGGCGGCAATACCGGCGCGCTGATTATCGCAGACACCTACACCGGCGATTTCACCAACAACGGGACGATTACCGGCGGCTGGGTCGGCGCGGCGTTGATTGGAGCGACCACCTGGGGTTACACCGCGTTCGACTACCCAGAAGGCAGCTTCGACGGCAATATCACCAACACCGGCTTCATGTCCGGCGGCAGCACGGCGCTCATCGTCTCCTACGACAGCGTCACGGGCGATCTGACCAACACCGAAACCGGCGTGCTGCAAGGTGCGACGCTTGGGCTTTTCGTCAACGTCAACGACTTCCAAGGCAACTTTACTAATAGTGGAACGATTATCGCGAGCGGCGGGGAGGGATATCCGACCGCTGTGCTGATCGGCTCCGGCACGACTGAGGGTGGTCCAGGGTCCGTGACCGGCGGTCAGAGCTTCAGCGGTGACATCAACAACTCCGGCGTCATGCATGGCGACAGCAATGGCTTTGCCTTGATCCTCGACAGCTATACCGGGGCTGAAGGCGGCGAGGGCTTCACGAATTCCGGAACGATCACCGGCGATTACAACGAAGGCCTCTACGTCAACGTCAACACGTGGAACGGCAACTTCACCAACCAAGCCGGCGGTGTGATCGAAGGGGGCTACGACGGCGCTCTGTTCAATGCCGGCACGATCACCGGCGACTTCACGAACTACGGCTCGATCATTGGCCACGCCTACGATACCGGTTGGTACATCAACACGCCGTCGTTCACCGGCAATATCGCGAACGGCGTCGGGGGCTTGCTCAGCGCGCCGTCCAATGCGTTTCACCTTCGCATCGATACGTTCTCAGGCGAGATTTCGAACGCAGGCATCATCACGGCGCCGTCCGGGGATGCGGTCGTCATAGAAGGCTTCAGCGGTAACGGCTACTACGACGGTGGGTTTACAAACACCGGTTCGATCCTGGCCGAAGGAACGGGCGTCGTGCTGTTTCAGTCGCAGTTGACCGGTGGGATCACGAACGACGGCGGGACGATCGACGCCTCGACCGCGATATCGACCTACTTTGCGACCGCGGCCACGACGATCACTAACAAAGACGATGGCGTGATACTCGGCGACGTGCGGCTGTCGAACACCTACGGCGACACCTTCGTTGGCGAAGACGGCGGCATCATCGGCGACATCATCGGCAGTCCGGACACCGGCGGCGAGGGCAGCGTCAACGACGATGCCATTGTCGTGCAGAACGGCACGCAATACTTCGTCGGGAAGATCAGCAATATCTCAAGCTTCACCGTCGATGGCGGCGGCGCGGCGCTCCTCGGTGCGCTGTTCGAGGGCGATACGGCCGGCGGCGGCTTCAGCTCGAGCAATGTCGACGACGTCTTCGTGAACAGCGGCGGCGTGCTCTACATCGACAAGTCGACGACGCTGACCGCCGGCAGCTACACGCAACAGGCGGGCGGTACGCTTGAGTTTTATCTCGGCGCTCCAGGCGGCGCCGGTTTCTCGAGCTTGACGGGAGATCAGGTTGCGGGAGCGGGCGATTATGGCCAGGTCCACATCACGGGTTCTGCAACGCTCGACGGCAACATCGCAGGCTTCCTCGATCCGGCGTTCGCGTCAGCGAATTCGGATCTGAACTCGGTCACCTACAACGACGTGCTAGTCGCCGACGGAGGCATTACGGGCGACTTCTCGACGCTCGCGCTCATCAGCAACAACACGTTGTTCCAACTCGACGAGGTGCTTGACGGGAACACGGTGGACCTGACGGTGCTTCGCTCCGGCGGCTTGGGCCAGCTTGCCGACATCGGCGGCATCGTGGTCGACACGGGCGGGCCATGGAAGTCGATGGTCAACGATCGTTCGAACGGCATTGGATCCGGATCGTGCAGCGTTGCCGGACCGGGTTGGTGTTTCAACGCTTTCGCTGCGAACGAGGCCGGCTCGACGAGCGTCATGACGGACGCAACGCCGGGAACGGATCCGTTCGAATGGCTGAGGACCGGTCAGCGCCGAACCGGCGAGACGGCGTTTTGGGGACGTCTTGTCGGTGTTTGGGGCGATACCAACGGCGACAACAGCGGACACACCGGAACCAATTTCGATACGTTCGGCGGCATTGTCGGTGTCGACCACGCCTTCTCGCCGATCTTCATGGCGGGCGTCGCGGCGCAGTACACAAAGACCAATATCGATTTCAATCAGCTCGCGGACAATGCCGACGTCAAGAGCTTCGAAATCGGCGGCTATATGTCGTACGGCGACGCGCGCTTCTATGTGAACGCAAACACCAGCGTTATCTTCCATAATATCGACGTCACACGCTTCGACTTGCTGGGGCGCGCGCACGGCGATTACGACGGCACGACGTATTCGGCGTATGCCGAGGCCGGGAAGATCTTCGAAACGCGCGAGGGCTTGCGTATCCAACCGCTGGGGGCGCTCAGCTACGCGCACCTGAACACCGACTCGTACAACGAGACGGGCACAGGATCGTTGCTGCATGTGTTCGATGCCGATCTCGACTCGTTGAAGAGCATGATCGGCGCCAGGTTCGGCTATCCGATCATGATGGACTCGGGCCGGAAATTCGTGCCGGAAGCGAGGATCATCTGGGCGCATGAATTCCTGGACGACCATTCGGCCTTCCTTGCGAATCCGATCGGCAATCCTGCCGGCGTGTCCCAGATCACAGGCGAAAGTTACAACCGTGACTCGCTTATCCTGGGCGCGGGCTTTGCCTTGCCGGTGTCCGAGGGGACTAGTCTCTTCCTCGATTACGATGCCAATCTGAACGAGGACATCACGACGCATACGGTGTCAGGCGGCTTCAGGAGCCGCTGGTAACAGGGTTTAACGCTTTGCGGCGGCCGGGCCCTCGGAGGGCTCGGCCGTCGGCTTTTGGCGCCTACTTCTGTCCGGCCGGTGTTTGCGAAAGGCTCGCGATGTGGTGGCGGATTAAGCAGGAGTGCCCCGCATTTGGGCGTACTCTGGCGCGTTCGGGCCGAAATTAAATCTTCGCCGTGATGCCAATTCTCGGTTGCTAGGAAGCCCCGATTTAGTGTTGTAAGGTACGAGTTCGGGGAAAGTAATTGGGGCGAAGGGGGAACCGCGATGGGTTCGACCGCGGGCATGATTCTCACTGTTCTAGGCCTTGCCGCACCCGCGTTGGTCGCTCTGGCTATCATCTGGGATCAGGAGCGCCGCCGTTCCTATGCGCGATTGAAGCTCGGCCGTCTGGCGCAGGACAACCGCGGGCTCAAACTGGCCCTGAACAACACCCCAGCAGGCGCGCTTCCGCTTTCATTTTCGAACGAACGCGAACGTGAAGAATTTCTCGAGCTTGCCGGGACGCTCGCCGCCAACGGAACGCTGCTCGACTGGCTGCGTCTCGGGACGAGACCGCCTCTCGACGCGGGCGCCCGTCTTCTCGGGGTGAACGAGCACGATGCGATTGCACTTCGTCAGGCCGTCGCCGATTGGACGGCGCAAGGAATCCTGGCCGTGTTGGATCGCGTCAAGGTTCGGTTCACGAACATCGCTGACATGGAGCGCGTGTGGACGGCATCGGCCGGCGAGGTGAGCTTGCGGCCGGTGCTCGATCAAGCCATGTGGGTCTTCGAACCCGATATCGTCGTCCCTGAGAGCGGGCAGGCGGTGTCTTCGAGCGCGACGCTTGCGCGCTCGGTCACGGATTTGAGTCTCGATCCGTCGCGCGCCGCGCAAGATGCCGGCGGCAAGTTGCTGGTCGAACTTCGCGATGTCCGCGCCACGGTCGGATCGGAAGATCAGCTACAAGCCTGGAGTGACGTGCGTGAGCTGATGAAGGCCGGCGCCATCCGCGAGCGAGACGCCGTCGACGTCTACGTCATCGGCGGGAGCGTCGATGATCTCGACGGGAACCCACGGATCGAAGGCCGCAACCGGAATGTGCGCATCACGTCGGTCGACTACAATCAGATGATCGGGCGCGCGAAGCGGCTCACGCTTGGACTCTACGATGATCTGCATGACGCCCCGTTCCTGCGCCAATACCGCGCGGACGCCGAAGAGGCGGCTGCCGCGGAGATCGAACATCAGCGGCAAGCGCAGATGGCCCAGCAGATGAGCGACGAGCCCGATCTTCGTCGCGGTGAGTACGATGAGAGCGAGGCCGCCGCTGAGACGCACGATGCACACGAAGATGGGCACGATCATCTGCACGCGGCTGGCGATCTCGAGGACGGTCACCACGCTCCGCAGGACGGCTTGGCCGACGGCGATCACGCACAACACGACGAGCCGGACATCTCCGGTGCAGCGCACGATCACCACCAACCGCAGGTGACCAATGCCGCAGGCGCGGGTCAGGCGAGATCACCTGCGGCCGCGCAGCCGGCGCCCAGGTCGAAGCAGCCGCGGCGTTTCTTCCGCAACGCCGCGCAGTAGACTGCGCGCGTGAAGCGCGCGGATTTCTCACTTTATGACTTCGTTCCGGCTCATTTGCCTGAGCTCGTCGATCTCTGGGTCGAGAGCTGGCGGGCGACCATGCCGGCAATCGATTTCGAGGGTCGCCGGGCCTGGTTTGTCGATCACCTATCGGCGCTGCAATCGAACGGTGCGCAGATCGTTTGCGCGTTCGATGTTGCCTCGGGTGCAATGGCAGGTTTCGTCACGGTCGACGGAAAGGACGGCCACGTCGATCAGCTGACGGTGAGGCCCGCCTTTTGGGGAGCAGGTGCCGCCGAGGTCCTTCTCCGCGAGGCGAAGAGACGGTCGCCGCAACACATTCAGCTTGAGGTCAATCAAGGCAATTTGCGTGCGGTGCGCTTCTACGAGAAGCAGGGCCTTTTCCGTGACGGTGAGAGCGTCAATCCGCGCTCTGGTCTCAAGACGTGGCGTTATCGTTGGCGCGCGCCTCTCCGGTCGTAGACAAAGCCAGGTCCAGCGCGCGTCGGGCCGTGGGCGCTTCCTCCTCCAGCGGTGAGACGGGGCCGTTCTGTAAGCTCTGGACGGCGCGGGCCAGCGTCGTGAAGTCGACGCCCGCGAGTGGCTCCAGCTCTTTGGTCAGATTGCGGGCTTGCGCCGCCGATTCGACGAGAAACTCGAAGCCGCCCTCACGCCGATCCGTTTGGTCCGCAAGCCTCGCTTGCAAATGGCAGCGCTGCTCGTCGCTCATTGTAGGATTGAGCTTCAATTCGGTTTCGATCGCCGTCGCTTCGGTCGCTGCCTCGATGGTGCCTTCGCAGCCCATTGTCGCGCGCAACAGCACGGTATGGATGCGTGCGCGCAAAGCGGGATCAGGGATCTCGAACAAACGCTCTCGGTTGCGATCGTAGACGTCGATCTCTCGTCGAACCGTTCGCAACAGGCGCATCGTGACCGGGCCGAACGGATCGCCGATGCCCTTCGCTCGCTCGGCGGAGCTCACGACGATACTGAGCATGGCCATGATTTCGCCGAAGAAGAGGGCGGCCTGGCGTTTGGAGCGGCTGGTATCGACGCGGTGTTCAAGCTGGGAGGCTGCTATTCCGCCAGCCGTCGCCAATACCGCGCCCGCGACGATGGCCCAGACGGTGTCCAGGTTTTGCAGGAAGTCGAAGGCTTCGGCGGGAATGGCCATGCAGGTCCAGCAGCTAGGTTCAGAGCATAAATGTAGGCGCTTCCGGTCTGTCCGCGAAGGGGGTTAGAAGGGCATCTCAGGGAGCGCTTCCGGAGGCCTTGATCTGCAACGGCGCGGCGCTGGCTGGGGGACTAGGATTCGAACCTAGACTAGCGGAGTCAGAGTCCGCGGTCCTACCGTTAGACGATCCCCCAACGGCGGGGCGCCTTATTAGCTCCATTGCCGCAGCCGAGCAAGTTGTGCCCGGCCCCAGCCCACGAGCCCTCAAGCGGACCGGCGCGGGGCTTCCTGGAGTCGGCTGAACTCTGTCCGGGCGTGCCAGATTCTTTGGATATCGTCCGCCAGCGTTGCTGGGTCGAACGGCTTCGCCAAGATACCGGCAGCGCCCATCGCTTCGTATTGGCGCCGTTCGGACGGCTGTATCTTGGCTGTCAGAAAAATGACCGGCAAACATTTCAGGTCTTCGCGCTCGCGCATGGCCAGAAGGGTCGCCGGACCGTCCAGCTTCGGCATCATGACGTCCAAGAGCACAAGATCGGGAGATACCGCCGCAAGACCGTCGAGCGCTTCCTCGCCGCTCGAAAATGTTGTGACCTTGTAGCCGCCGATAAGCTCGAGCGTCAGTTCGGCGACGCGCAAAATGTCCTCGTCGTCATCAATGCAGGCAATATGTTTGACTGTCATATGATTGCTGCTTTCAAATTGTACGGACCTCATTGCCTCCAATTGAGCCCCTAGTCGTGCGCTTCGCCGGTCCCCGCAACTGACTGAGGTCGGGTGCATCGCCGAGTGCGTGATCGATGCTTGGCCTCGAATCTACGCGCTCGTTGTTGTTCGGAGATTAACGTCGGCCGGTACAGCGCATAGAGATGCAAAACCAAACCTCTGCACTTGGCGCACCGCATGTGTGTGTTTTGCTGATTGATTCGCCAAGTATTGGTGTTTCAAGTTGAGCGGCGTCAAGGACAACGCGCTTGACCTCTGCTGTATTTCCGATTGCGAGCAGCGAGGTGATTTGCATGACGTTGGTGATTGCGACCGCGCCCTACTTCACGAGCGAGTTGGCCGCTTTCGACTATATGGAAACAGTACGGTGGCCGCAGACTCCGTCGTGTCCTCACTGTGGCCGCCTCGGCAAGCCTTACGATCTCCAACGCACGCGAATTGGCTTGAAGAAGTGTCGAGTGTGTTATCGGCAATTCACTGTTCGCATCGGCACCTACTTTGAGAGCACGCACATTCCGACGCACAAATGGCTGCAAATCATATTCCTTTTGCGCGGGTGCAACGCCGCGGTTGGGCCGACGATGTTGCGCAAGATCGTGGGCTTGAGTTACCGAACGGCCTGGAGAGTTGCAAATCAGATTCGATCCGTTTCCGAGCAGCCTGTGCATCGCGTCCTGGCGTCGGATCTTCAAGGTGCCCAGCGCGAATTGTTCGTGCGTGCAGCGGCGCAACTTGCCGATGAGGGCTCGGAATCGCGGTTTCACATGGCGGTGTCTTATTACCTTCGCGCCTCAAACAGACGGGAAGCTGACGTCGGCGTCGCCGTGCAACAACCTTATTCCGAGGTCGTCATCGATTGATCTGACTTGCGCGCTCGCGCATGGCCTCCAGAGCAACGATCCGAAGGTCATATCGATCGTTTAGTTCGATGATCTGGCGGCGCTCAAGGTCTTTGAACGTCCTTACAACGGTTTCGAGCGTCAATCCCAGGTAGTCCGCGATTTCGGTTCGAGTGAGTGGTACGTGAAATGACGTGCGGTTCGAGGAAGCCGCAGACTCGAGATCACGCAACCACAGGAGCAAAGCACATACTTTTGCTTCAGCGCCGCTTCTGCCCAGGAGGACAATGTGGTCGTGGCATGCCTCCAGACGCCGTCGCAAGCTCTGCGTGACGGCGGAGCGCACGCTCGTCGAAACCGCGACGTCCTGCTGGCGAATGCGCCGTACAATGCACGGGGTCAGCGTGTAGCAGCTCGAGACGTACCGCGATCGGTCCGTGAATCCGCAAACGTCCCCGGCCTGCACGAGTTCGAGGATTTGCCGCTGCCCGCTGGGCAGGTTGCGGTAGACCAATGCAAGCCCGGACTCGATCAAGTAGACCTCGTCCGCGCTTCCAGCAGAGTGAAATAGCGGTTGCCGTTTCTCGAGAACCAACAAGGTCCCGAGCGTGTTCGTTTCGTATTGCGGCGACTGAAGCAGTGCAGAGTCACCGCGAGATTGCCTCTCCAGCATCTTGCAGCTTTCCCCATTGGAATGTGACCAGTATTGGGGAGGTCTTAGGGCGCGAAAACTGTCGGCCACGCATGCGTAGGGTTACCTATGTCACCCCGTCTTGCGTGGCAGCTGTCATTGCTCTCAGCGGGCGGAGATACCAGCGCTGATGGCAAGGCGGAGGAGGTCCGCCAGAGTTTTGGTCCCGCATTTCGACATGATCTTTCGCCGATGGTGCTCCACGGTTCTTGCGCTGATTCCGAGGCGCGTTCCTATCCGCGCGTTCGTAGCTCCAGAACTGACTAAAACAAATATCTCTTGTTCGCGTTGCGTGAGTACCGCGATGCGCTCCGAGGCGGCTCGGGCATTTTGCATCATCCGCTGCAATGAAATGGGCTCAACGGAGGCGCGTGCGACAGCTTCCATCAGCGCCGGCTCGGAGAACGGCTTCTCGAGAAAATCGACGGCTCCCATCTTCATAGCGCGCACGGCGGTGCGAACATCCGCGTATCCTGTCGTTATTACGACAGCGATATTCTTTTGATTGATCAGACGTTCAAGTAGCTCCAGGCCGCTCATGCCAGGCAAGCGGATATCGACAAGCGCGCAATCTCGATGCGCAAACCTTCCCTGGAGGGCAGCCTCTGCCGACTCGTATGTGCGGCAGCTGTAGCCGGCGCGTTCAAGTACGAGCCGCAGCGACATTCTTGCGCCATCGTCGTCATCGACAATGTGAATGATGCGGCTGCGGGGCAAGTCTGGAGCCTCGACCATGAATTCGTGAGGCGCGCTTCACCGCTGTCGGCGTAGCCCTTACTGTTTGGCCCAGGGCAAACTCAGCAAGTGGCGGCTTATATACAGTCGAGGAGCAAGAAAGTCAGTGGTCAGGTTGTCGGAGTGCCGTCTCTGTGCCTGAGCAGAGGCGTTCTAGTCATCAAAGGGTCGGAGGCTATCCCTTTCGCAGACCTGCCGACTTGGCAGCACTTTACGTGTTGGGCGCGTGAGGTCCGTCGGCGGCGATCGTTTTCCAGATCCCCTTTACCTCTGCGGCAAGTGTCGTTGGGTCAAACGGCTTTGCCAGCACACCCGCCGCGCCCATCGCCTCGTAGTCATGACGCTCGGTTGGCTGGATCTTGGCGGTCAAAAATACGACGGGAAGGTGCCTTAGGTCGTCACGCTCCTGGATCGCGCCAAAGGTGGCAATGCCGTCCATCTTCGGCATCATGACGTCCAAGAGCACTAAGTCGGGCGATGCCGTAGCCAAGCCGGCTAGAGCGGCGGGTCCGCTCGAGAAGGTGGTGACCTTGAACCCGCCCATAAGTTCGAGCGTCAGCTCCGCAACGCGCAAGATGTCGTCATCGTCGTCGATACAGGCGATGTGCTTCAGAGTCTGACTTCTCTTCATGATCACGGCCCTCTATTCAGGCGCTTCTCCGAGGAGCGGCTCCCGTTTGTCGTTTGGGTAACGTGCGATGACAGATCCATCTCGTCTTCGGCGATGGGAAGATCGACGAAGAAAGTCGCTCCCTTTCCCCACTCCGACGCGAAGTCGATGTCGCCGTTCATCAGTCTTGTAAAATGGCGCGCGATGCTCAGTCCGAGGCCCGTTCCGGGTCGCTCACGCGAATTCGACGGATCAGCCTGGAAGAACTTATCGAACAAAATGCCCTTGAGGTCGTCGGGCACACCTTGGCCGTGGTCGCGCACGGAGATGCGGATTCGATCGCACTTTTGGCCGGCGTGTACGTCGACGACCGTCCCGGGACGGGTGAATTTTGCGGCGTTCGAGAGGAGGTTCGACACGACTTGCATCAAGCGGTCCGGATCCGCCAGGACCATCGGGAGATCCTCTTCGACGCGCAGCTTGATGCGGACGTCGAAGCGCGCGGCGTAGGCGGAATTCGACTTCACGGCGTCGGCAAGCAGGCCGGCAATCTCAACCGGCTGGATCGCCAGCTTCATTGTTCCGGATTCCAGCTTCTCGATATCAAGGATGTCGTTGATCAGGACCATCAGGAGTTCGCTGTTGCGCTGTGCAATCTTCAGCAGCTCCATAGTTCTGCGCGGGAGCGAAGACTCCCGGCCTGATGTGAGCAGGCCCAGAGAACCCCGAATCGACGTGAGCGGTGTGCGCAATTCGTGGCTCACGACCGAGATGAACTCGTTCTTCATCCGCTCGACCTGCTTGCGGCTCGTGATGTCCCGAACGTTGCCGCTGAACAGTATCTCGCCTCCGGCGACCTCGAACTGGCTTAGTGACAAGTCCAGTGGAAACAGTGAACCGTCCTTGCGCCGTCCCTCGACCTCACGGCCTATGCCGATGATCTTCGCGTGACCGGTTCTTAGATAGTTGCTTATGTATCGGTCGTGCTGAGATTTATGGGGTTCCGGCATCAGCATGCTGATGTTCTTGCCGACGACTTCACCGGCGTCGTATCCGAACATTTTTTCGCAAGCCGGATTATAAGATTGTACGATACCCTTTGAATCAATTGTTATGATGCCATCGACAGCGTGATCAAACATGTTGCGCAGACGAGCTTCACGTTCGGACAATTTTTGTTCTGCCTGCTTGCGAACCGAGATGTCGTCCACGGAGCCGACCATGCGGATTGCTTTGCCGAAGGCGTTGCGCTCCGCAACACCGCAAAGGCGGATCCAAAGGTACTGACCGTTTTCGTGGCGCAAGCGACACTCGCAGTCGAGTGGTTTGGCATTCCGCAAGTGGTCGCGCAGCGCCGCGGCGACCTGCCGGCGATCTTCCGGATGCAGACGTTTTTCGAAATCGATGGGGCGGGGTCGGAAATCGAGGTCGCGGATACCGAGTAGCTCTTTGTATTTTGGCGACCAATAGAGTTGCTTCTCGACCAGATTCCAATCCCAGATGCCGACGCTCAAACTTTGCAGCGCCAATTCGAACCGCTCTTTGATCTGGGTGCGATCGAGCTCAGCGTGTTTGCGGTAGGAAATGTCTTGTGCCGAACCGATTATACGCTCAGGTCCGTTCGTGGGTCCCGGTGCAACGTGGCCAAGCATATGAAGCCACACATAGTTGCGATGCTTGCGGCGCAAGCGGATTTCGATGTCGATCGGCGTGGACGAGAGTGCGGCCGCCGAAACCTGGGTGCGCCAATGCTCAACGTTGTCCGGGTGCATCCGTGCAACGATGTCATCGTGCAAGGCAGCATCCGGGTCAACAATGCCGAGCATCTCGCGCAAGCGCTCCGACCAGGTGATGCGACCTGTGGCGATATCGCATTCCCACGATCCAACACTCGCTTCGTTGCGTGTGGTCTCGAGGGCCCTCAACGCCGCATCGAGGCGCATGCGAACGTCGTCGAGTTCGCGTTCGAGTTCTTCGACCTTGTCGGAATGCACGGTCGACACGTCGCTTGACTTGGTTGATGGATCGCAGGTTCGCATGGGTCTTTCCGGAACTGCGACAGTGTAGGAGAGGCTTGTCTAACGCAGCGTTTAGTTCCGAGGCTGCCGGTTCCGAGGATTTGGTTTCTCATAGACATCAAGCACGTGGCTCGCGGCGTCCAATAGAGCTTCGAGACTACTTATGAGCCGCTCGTCGCCCATTGTCGCGCGCCGCTCGAACGCTTGTTCCGCAGCGCGTGCCGCTCGACTAAGTTCCGGGTGGCCAAAGATGGCCGCGCTTGAGATCATGCTGTGCACACAGCGGTGGCTTTCAGATATTGCCAGCTCAGGGACTGCGCCCTTGCGGGCGTCCCCTAGGAACTCCGATAGGGAATCGACGCGGGCGCACAAGCGTTCCGCGTAGTTCGGCCGAAGGTCGGCAAGGGGATCCGGCGCCGGAACTGGTGACTTGATCATGCTTGGTAAATCCTCGTGGTGAACTCTGCACTAACTGACCCGTCGAAATTTTAGTCGAATAGTTTTCAAGTATAGATTGGTTTGTCAAAAATCTTTGGTTTCCTCTTAGCATGGCGCGACTCTGTATAGATTCGTTTAATTCTTTTGCGCCCACACTCGCGAGACATTGAAGCAAGGGTTAAACCATGTCCGCCATCAAGATCCTCAGTGTCGAAGACGACGACGACGATGCGGATGTACTCGCGCGAGCGCTCCAGTGCGCGCCGGGACGCGAGTATGAGTTGCATCGAACGCATTCGCTTGCCGAGATGCCGAGTGCCATCGCGGTGGCGAAGCCGGATCTCATTCTGCTCGATCTTCACTTGCCCGACACCCGAGGCGCCGACACCGTGCATGGCGCAATGCGCTATGCGGCCGACATTCCAGTGCTTGTATTGACCGGCAGCGGCAGTGAACAAATCGGTCAATCGTCGATCGACCTCGGCGTGCAGGATTTCATACCCAAGGCGGAGCTGTTCTCGGCGCATCTTTCGCGCTCGATCGACTACGCAATCAGGCGGAAACAGAAACAGCGGGATGCGGAGCGGAGCGCGCAGCGCGATCCGCTGACGGGATTGAGCAATCGCGCGGGCTTGATGCAGTCGTTGGCACGCGCGGCCGCGCGCACACGCCGGCAAGGCGGGGGATTTGCGCTTGCCTTCCTCGATCTCGACGGCTTCAAGGCGATCAACGACAATTACGGCCACGCAGCCGGCGACGAAGTGCTGGTGACGATCTCCAAGCGGGCGCGGGCGATCGCTCGGACCAACGACACGCTTTGCCGCCTGGGCGGTGACGAGTTCGTGTTCTTGCTGGACGGCTGTTTTACGCGCGCCAAGGCGCGGCAAGGCGCAAGCCGTTTTGCCGCCGTCATCTGTAAGCCGATCGTGTTGAGCGGCGAGGTTGAAGCGCCGCATGTCAGCGTGTCGGCGAGTTTCGGTCTCGCCATCTGTCCCAAGGACTCGCTTGATCCCCAAGAGCTTTTGAGTATGGCGGACCAAGCCATGTATGACAGCAAGCGCGGGAAGCGGGGCACTCCGCGCAGTGATCAGGCGCAATTGTGGATGAAGGACTTGCGCCGCGCCTCGCTCACACGCAATTGACGATCGGAGATTGGGATAGGGCATGTCTCACATTCTGCTGATTGACGACGATCCGGATTTCTCGGCGGCGCTGGCGGCCGAGATGCGATATGCCGGACATCGCGTAACCTGTGCCTCGAGTTGCGCCGAAGGCATCGATGCCTTGTCTGCCGTGGCGTATGAGGATCGCGACGTCGACGCCGTCTTGGTCGACATGTTCATGCCCGACGCCGATGGTTTTGAAACGATCCACGCGCTGCGCGATATCGGGATCGACGCGCCCGTCATCGCAATCTCGGGCGGCTGCTCACGGCGGCCGGACGGCGTATTGAACTGGGCGCGGTCGCTCGGGGCGGACGCTTCGCTTGCCAAGCCGTTCGAGATCGACCGGCTGATCACACTCGTCGATAGGATGCACGGCCAGTGCGGCGTGTCGTAGGCAGGGAAACGACACGCCGCTCGGACGTCGCCTGAACCGACAGGCCGAGCTCGTCTATGCAGCGCTGAACGATTTGGTCCGGCTTGAAGGGCTTGACGATGTAGTCGGTGGCGCCGGCGCGGCGCGCTTCCGCAATCTCGTCTGCCTTGCGTTTTGCCGACAACATGATGACGGGGATCTCGTGGGTCAGCGGATTGGCTTTCAGCATGCGCAGGATCGTGACGCCCTCGATGCCCGGCATGATGCGATCGAGGACGATGATGCTGGGGCGCTGGCGCGCGGCCATATCCAGCACCTGCGCGCCGTCGCTGGCGCCGATCACGGAGAAGCCGGCCGCCTTGAAACGGTTCACCATCATCTCGCGGACGATGACGTCGTCGTCGGCCACGAGAACCATCAACCTACCGCGCTCGATCGTCGTGTGCGCGCAGTGATAGAGCTTCTCAACGGACAACGGCTTGACGACGCACTGGACGGCGCCGGCGGACATCGCGTGCGCAACGGCGGCAGCCTGGCGATTGGGCGTGATGGCGATCAATGGCACGCATTGGCTGGTGCACTCCTGATACAACGCCTCGAGGCCAGCCATGAAGTGTTCTGGGGCCATATCGAAGATCACAGCCGCGGGATTGCTGAACCTGATGAGATCGAGAGCTTCGATCTGGTCGGTCGTCGATACGATCTCCATGCGCGCGCTGAACATCTGCTTCAAAATGGTGACCGTCGTATGGTCGTCGGACATGCAGAGCAGCAGCGGCTGCTCCAGCGCCTGGGGCGCGACGGTATCGCTATCGTCGACGGCGCCGATTTCGGCGCTTTGGATGGCGGGATCGCACGCCCGCAGCAGCCGGAGCGTCAACTCGATATAGGTCTGCGCGTTGTTGGACGTGCCGGCGTCGATGGCGTTCTCCAGGCGCCCAGCCGCATCACTGATCTCGGGGAAGCCGAAAGTGCGACCGGTCCCGCAGAGGCTGTGAGCGAGGGTGCGCATGTTGACACAAGCTTCGTCCGTCAGCTTGCCGCGCTCGCAACGTGAGATGAAGTCCAGGAGCTCGCTGCTTTGGGTGCGCAGGCGCGTCGCGTAGCGCGAGCGCAGTTCGGGCATCGCGGCTTGCAGCATTTGCGTGGCGATCGTCATAAGGCGCTCCGTCAAGCAATTTCGGCAGGCGAAGCTAGCCGTTTCTCGTTACCGGAGTTTGCTCGCGATCGCTGGGAGCGGGTTACAATTTTCTCAATTTGATCGCACAGAGTCGAAGCGTTGGTTTGCGATCTCTTACCGTCGCAATGTCGCCGACGGCGAGCGCTGTTTCAGCCGTCAGATCGCTAAAATTGTCTGCATCGTCATCGCCGGAGAACCGCGCCACTTTGGTCAAGCCTTCAGCCGCGCGTCGACGCGACGGAAATAGGCAGCGGTATCAAGACCTGTTCCCGTTGCGCGCTCGATGACTTCGTCGGCCGTCACGCGGTCGCCGAACGCGTAGATCTTTTCGGAGAGCCACGCGTTCAGAGCCTTGAACTCGCCGCGCGCGATCTCCGCCGATAGGCGATGGTCGCGTTCGTACGCTTCGACGAGTTGCGCGGCATAAAGCGAGCCCACGGTGTAGGTCGGGAAATACCCGAACATGCCCGACGCCCAATGTCCGTCTTGCAACACGCCTTCGCTTGCGGATGACGGCACGACGCCGATCAAGGCTTTCGCTTTTTCGTTCCAGGCCGCCGGCAAATCTTTGACCTTGAGCGCGCCGGAAAGCAGCGCCACCTCGATCTCGTATCTGAGGATAATGTGCAGGTGGTAGGAGAGCTCGTCGGCGCCGGCGCGGTTGACGCCTGGTGCGATGCGATTGGCGGCCCGATAGAAGAGGCCGTCGTCGAGCCCGTCGGCTTCCTGGCCCAGCACATCGCGTATCGTCGGGAAGAAGAATTGCCAAAAGTCGGCCGAACGCCCCACGTGGTTTTCCCAGAGCCGTGCCAGGCCTTCGTGAAGCCCCATGCTCGGCGCCTCGGCAAGCAAGGTGCCGCGATCGGCTTCGGCGTAGCCTTGGTCATAGAGGGCGTGACCGGCCTCGTGCATCGTGGTCAGGATCGTGCGCGTCAGATCGTCTTTGACGCTGAGCGCGACGCGGACGTCGTCGAAGCCGACTGCGCTCGTTCCGGCGTGCACGGCTTTGTCGAGCCTGCCGCGCTCGAAGTCGAATCCGACCGCCTCCAACGCTTTGCGCGCGAGCGTCCAATGCTTGTCTTCCGAGAATTTGCGGGCGGCGAGCGGGTCGTTGCCGTTCGCCTTCTTTTGGGCACCCGCGACGAGCGGTGAGAGTTTGTCGCGCAGCTCTTGCAGCACGGGCTCGAGCTTCGCGCGCGTCATGCCCGGCTCATACTCGTCCATCAAGATGTCGTAGGGATCGGCTTCGCTATCGAGCGCCTGCGCGGTGTCTTTGAGCACGACGAGCATCTCATCGAGGGCGGGGGCGAAGATCTCGAAATCGCTTTCGTCGCGCGCCTCTTCCCATGCCCCTTGAGCGCGCGACTTCACCTCGGCGAACCGGCGCACGAGGTCCTTCGGCAGGGAAATCTCGCCGACCCGCTGGTCGCGCAGCAGCTCGAGTTCGCGCGTCCAGCGTTCGTCGCCTTCGTTGCGGCGCGCTACCTCTTCGATCAGATCGCCGAGGTGATCGGACGTTAGCATGCCATGGCGCAGGCATTCGAGTATCGCGAGCTGTTCTCCGCGTTGGTCGTGGCCCGAAGCGGGCAGGGACGTTTCTTCGTCCCATTCCAAGACGGCGATGGCGTGGTCGAGATGCTGCAGCTCCGTGATCTGCTTTCGAAGTGTTTCTTCCACTTTCTCCGCGTGAACGACCGGACGCTTCGGCATTTTGAGCTCGTGCGGCGGATGGCCGATGAGGACAGCCGCCATGCCGCCGTGTTGGGCGACGTTGACGACCTGTTTTTGGCTAACGCGACACATGATACCGAGGCCGTTCTCGGTCGGGGCAAACCCCATCACGTGATAGTACGGCTCGCTGAAGACGCGGCCGTCCTGGCCGACGACCGGAAACTCAGCGACAGGCAGGCGGGTCGCCTTCTGCAGGACCCAGGCTTCTTCGCAGTCGTCGGCGCATTCGACGGCCTCGTCGAGCAGGGCTTCCCACTCGGCCTGAGAGGTGGCCGCGCCGATGGTGACGCCTTCGCCGCCGTAGGAACGGTTCGGCTTCATCACGAGTTCTTCGCGGTGGGTGCGCGCGAATTCGAGGAGGTCGCCTTCAACGTTGTGCGGCAAGGTCGTCTTGCGTTCGCTGACGATGCGTGTCCACAGCACATGCCGCCGGAACAGGCGGCACTCCTCGGCGCTGAAGTATTTCTCCGCAATGGCCTCGTCGGTCAGAATCTCCCAGCAACTCTTGTGGTCGAAGTCCCCGACCAGCGACGAGACGACCCTGTTCTTCTTGAACAGCATCCGCATACCGTCGAGCGGCTTGCCGATTTCCTCTTCGAGCTCGATGAGGTCGCGAACTTCGTAGTCGCGATAGGCGACGTCGACGCAGGTGTCCTCATAGAAGACGTCGTCTCCCTTGACGTGCAATTCGGTCGGATCGGCGTGCGTGATCGTCAGGCCGTGCCGCGTGGCAAGGAGCTTGCTCAGAACCTCTTGCTCGTTGATGCCTTCTTCCGCGTATTTGGGCTCCACAAAACAGAGTCTGCAATCGTTGCGGCCGATCGCGCGCGCGTGGTCGATGAGCACTTGGACGAAGAGGTCGCGCTGATCGCGCGGTAGATCGATGCGAAGGTGCGGATCGTGCGCAACGAGCGACGGAACGATATCGCGCATGACCAGCTGCTCGGCTGTCGGGCTGTAACTGATGCCGCCGACGCCTGAAAGGTTGGCTTCCATGAAGTGCAAAGTGTCTTGCCAGCTCGCCGCCGTGAAATCGCATACGGCATCAAGCCGGCCATAGACCGTGTTGTTTCGATGGTGCGCGGGGGTCCAGGTGTCGCGGAGCCAGCGCTCCTCGTCGGGGGTGATCGGGATGATGCGGCGAACGTTCTCGTCGTTCAGGTAGAGCGAGGGCAAGCGCTTCAGGGCCTCGGTCAAGCGAAGGCAGACGAGGTGGACGTAGGCAAGCTGATCGTTCATCGCGAGGAGCGGGCGCAGCATGATCGGGATCGGCTCGAACTTGCCGTCGCGCTCGTAGGTCATCTGATTGGCGACGGCGTCAGCAAGGAGATTCTGCGCGATGCCGACGTAGGTCAGATCCGAGATGTGGCTCGCGGCCTTTCGCACCCGGCTGTCGAGGGTGGCTCCCGCCAGGCCAAGCGATTCAATCGGCGATATCAGTTCGGAAGGCATTCGGCGCTCCTTGGCCGGGCAGCTAAGCGGCAGTCACGAGTCGCAATAATCTTTCTCAGAGGCCCGTGCCTCACAAGGCTCAACGACTTCGGCCGACGCTTCGTCGTGCGGACGGATCGCCTGGCCGTTGCGGGAATCACCGTACCCCCCTTCAATCCGCTACATTGGCTGAGTTGAGCCATTTTATCCGCTACATAAGTGCTACGTTGTGTATGCACAGCGGGGGTCCAAGCGTTCGAGTGAGGGGGGGCCGTAATTCATTTGTGCGTTTTGCGTTCTTGCCAGATGTTGCGAATTGCGCAATATTGGCGCAAGGCGGCGAAGATGTCAACGAAGGGGCGCTGGTGTCTTTTGAATAGGCGCAGCGTAGTGCAGAGGATGGAAGCATGCGGGTGATGTTCGCGCTTTTGCTCGGGTGGACCATACCGACTTGGGCCGCAGCCTCCGAGCTCTGCAATGCTCAGTGCAAGATCCAAACCTTCATCGATCAGAACATCGGTGTGCCGATCGACCGTCCGATGACGCTCGAATTCTTGCGAAAATTTGCCCCGGTCTTGCGCGAGACTAGAACAAGAGAGGGCGCCCTCACGGCGGGAGACACGGTCCACATCTTCCGCTACGACGGCCTAACGGTGACTGCCGAGGAGACGAACGATCATCAGCTCGTGCTTCAGAGGATCGACCTTTCCGGTGGAAGCTATCGGATGGCTTACGGCATCAAGCTTGGCCGGATCGAGCGGCGTGACATCGACTTCTATTTAGGACCGCCCGCCGAGACGCGTCACGATCCTGGAAAACCACTCCAGTGGCTCTACACCAATCTCGAGCAAACCGAGGTCGTGACCTTCGACCGTGCGGACGATGCGGTTCTCGCGGTTCATTGGGACTTCACGCCGGGCGACTAGTCGAGGCTCTGGCTAACCGCAGGGCACCGTAGCTGCTCGCTGCCGACGTGCCGGCCCGGATCGGCTGTTTTAGGGTTGTTTCCTGGTGAGGCGCTCAAAAACTAGCCAGAATCAGGCGATTTTTGCGGCTGCGAAGCGGACCAAAGTAAATGCGGGGTGTGATCAACGTCTATTGACCGGGCGGTAGGGTGAAGACCATTTTGAGCCAATTCCTGGAAAGGTAATGGGAAGCGCAGGGGCTCATGGATTACGAAGCTTTACTCAAAGATATTCGAACCTGGATCGGATTGTCCGGGCTCGTCGTCGTAGGCACCGGCGTGGCGCTTGTCGCGCAGGGCTATCCTCCGCACGGAGGCGCGACATCCGGCACGATCGTCTCGGCTGAACGGTATCACGCGGCACAGGTTTCCGACGCCGATGTCGGACTTGGCGACCAAAGCGTCGCGGATCTGATGCAGACGGATACCTTCGAGCTGATGGTGAAGAACCCGTCTTTCCGCGCGATGGTGATGGACCCGGGTTTCCAAGCGCTGGCGCGCGATCCGAACTTGCTTTCCGCCATGGCGAAGTCGCCGGAGGCGTTCACAGCGCTCGCAAAGGATCCTCAAGCATTTGCGCTCTTTGCGCGTAACGCGGCGGGAGTTGCTGCCTACTTGAAGGCGGCCGAAGCGCTCGACGCGAACGGCCGTGTTGCGGCTGGACGCAGTGCTGACGCACGTGTTGCACAAGGGCTCGCAGCGCAAGGCAAGGCCGCAGAAGGTTTGGCCGCCCAAGGTCGTGCCGCCGAAGGTCTTGCTGCGCAGGGTCGCGCCGCCGAGGGCTTAGCGGCTCAAGGCCGTGCAGCGGAAGGTCTTGCTGCGCAAGGTCGCGCTGCTGAAGGGCTAGCGGCTCAAGGTCGTGCAGCTGAAGGTCTCGCCGCGCAGGGTCGCGCTGCCGAAGGACTGGCGGCTCAAGGTCGTGCAGCTGAAGGTCTTGCCGCGCAGGGTCGTGCGGCTGAAGGATTGGCGGCTCAAGGTCGTGCGGCTGAAGGTCTTGCTGCGCAAGGTCGCGCTGCCGAGGGCTTAGCGGCTCAAGGCCGTGCAGCGGAAGGTCTTGCTGCGCAAGGTCGCGCTGCTGAAGGGCTAGCGGCTCAAGGTCGTGCAGCTGAAGGTCTCGCCGCGCAGGGTCGTGC
>WGNJ01000032.1 GCA_016124635.1 Alphaproteobacteria bacterium
GGACGTGAGGTCGGCCGTTGGCAATGCCGCAACGAGCGCAGCGATAACGTTTGCTGCAAGCTCGGCGATCATGCCTGGTGGGCATTCTCACGCGGCTCGTGCCGCGATCAACACGGCTACACCGTCCGCAATGAGGAATGCCGTCGCGACCAGGAAGACGACAACGACGACAACGGCGACGATAACGATGACGACGACGGCGGTGACGACGACTGAGTCGTCACGCCTTTCGCGGCGCCCACATCGGGCGCCGCGACTATAGACGCTGTTGCATGTCTCAAGATCTGAGCGCGTGGAAACATTTCGCCGTCTCCGCGCGCATGCGCCGGCCAGCGGCCGGCGCACCTGACGAGTCGCTTCAGGCGGCGGTGAGCTTCTTGCCCGTCGTCAGATCGAAGTTCTTGAGCGGCAGCTCGCGAATGCGCTGACCCGTGAGAGCGAAGATCGCATTACAGACCGCGGCCGCAACCGGCGCCGTGCCAGGCTCGCCCGCGCCGCCCGTGCGCGCACCGGACTCGATGATGCGCACGTGCTGCTCGGGCGCATCGGCCATGCGCACCATCTCGTAGTCAGTGAAGTTCTGCTGAACCACGCGGCCCTTGTCGATCGCGATCTCGCCGTAGAGCGCCGCGGTCAAGCCATAGATCGCGCCGCCTTCCATTTGCGCGGTGAAGGTCGCCGGATTGACGACTTCTCCTGGATCGGACGCCGTCCAGAGCTTGTGCACGCGCAGCGCTCCATCCTGGATCGAAACTTCGGCCACTTGCGCCACCACAGTCGCGAATGCTTCCCGCATCGCGATGCCGCGCGCGCGGCCTGCCGCTGGCGGCGTCGCCCAGCCGCTCATCTCGGCAACGGCTTCGAGCACGGCCTTGTGGCGCGGCGCGCCCGCCAGATGCGCGCGGCGGAATTCGAACGGATCTTGTCCCGCCGCATGCGCAAGCTCGTCCATGAAGGATTCGATGAAGAAGCCTTGCTGGGTATGATCGACGCTGCGCCAGGCGCCCCACGGGATCGGATTCGTCCCGCTCGCATAGCGCGAGGCGCGATTGGCGAAGTCGTAGTTCACATACACCGCCTCCGGCGGATCATGCTTCTCGGTGAAGGTGTGCAGCCAGGCGGTCACGTGGCCCTTGTCGTCGAGCGCGCCTTTCATCCGCGCGACCGACGCATGACGGTAGAAGTCCTGCGTCATGTCTTCTTCGCGCATGAAGACCACTTGCACCGGTCCCTCGACCTGGCGCGCCACGGCGATCGCCTTGTCGATATAGTCGTAGTAGTCGGGCAGGCGCCGGCCGAAGCCGCCGCCGATCGTGGTGTATTTGAGCGTCACATTCTCCATCGGGAGGCCCGCGAACTTGGCCGCGCGAGCGCGCGCGTCGAGCCCGCCTTGGAAGCCGCCCCACACCGTGAGCTTGTCGCCTTCGAAGTGCGCGGTGCAGTTCATCACCTCCATCGTCGCGTGCGCGAGATAGGGCACGCGATAGGAGGCTTCGATGACGCCCTTGGCGCTCTTGAGCGCCGCGTCGACATCGCCGGTCGCGTTGTCCTCAGTCAGGTCGCCTTTGTCGAGCGCCTTTTCCATGCCGGCGAAAATCGAGGCCTGCGTATGGGCGGCGTTCGCGCCCTCGTTCCAGACCGGGCTCAACGCGGCCAACGCTTCCTTGGCGCGCCACGTGTTGTCGGCGACGACGGCCACCGCCGCGGGCAGCTTCACCACCTTCTTCACGCCGCGCATCGCCATTGCCGGCGCTTCGTTCACCGAGACCAGCGTGCCGCCGAAGACGGGGCAGGCCGCGATCGCCGCATGGCTCATGCCAGGCAGGCGCAAGTCGAGGCCGTAGACCGCCGTGCCGTCGCACTTCGCCGGAATGTCGAAGCGCGGCAGCGGCTTGCCGACGATGGTGTAGTCCTTCTTCGCTTTGAGCGGCGGATCGATCGGCGGATCGAAGGCGGCGGCCGCCGCCGCCATCTCGCCGTAGGTCGCCGACTTGCCCGACGCGTGGCTCAGCCTGCTCTGCTTTGCGACGATCTCGCTCTCGGGAACGCCCCAAGCTGCCGCGGCCGCCTTGATCAGCATCGCGCGCGCCGCGGCGCCGGCAACGCGCATGCCGCGCACGCCGGTCGTGCGTACCGACATGCTGCCGCCGGTCGTCTGCAGGTTCATGTATTCGGCGATCTTGCGTGTGCCGAATACCGCTGTCCCCAGAAGGAAACTCGGGATCGACGTGTCGCCGCGCAAATATTCGAGTGCCATGGCGCCGTTGGCGAACGCCATATCGGGCGGCGCCTGCTCCATGCCGACGAGCGACCAATCGGCGTCGAGTTCCTCGGCGCACATCATCGGCAAGGACGTGTGCACGCCCTGCCCGATCTCGGAATGTGGCACGAACACGGTGACCGTGTTGTCGGTGCCGATCCTGACCCATGCCGAAAGCGGCGTCGTTCCGGGCTTGGCGATGAGGCGCTTCGCCCGATCGAGTGTCGACCACGGAAGGAGCGCATAACCGACCGCAAGGCCACCCGCCGCGGCGACGCCACCGAAAATCACCAACCTTCGTGAGAGTGCCATGATCGCCTCCCCCTTACGCTTTCGCGGCGGCGTGGATCGCCGCGCGAATTTGTGTGTAAGCGCCGCAACGGCAGACATTGGTCATCGCCGCGTCGATATCGTCATCGGTCGGCTGAGGCTTTTCCGTCAGCAACGCCACGGCCGCCATGATCTGTCCCGACTGGCAATAGCCGCATTGCGGCACCTGCTCGGCGATCCACGCCTGCTGCACCTTGTGCAACGTGTCGCCCTGCTTCAGGCCTTCGATCGTGGTGATCGCGCGGCCTACCGCGTTCTTCACCGGCACCACGCAGGTGCGGACCGCAACGCCGTCGATAAGGACCGTGCAGGCGCCGCAAGCCGAAATGCCGCAACCGTATTTCGTGCCGGTCATGTTGAGCACGTCGCGAAGCACCCAGAGAAGCGGCATGGCTTCCTCAACGTCGACATCATGCGGCACGCCGTTCACATTCAACGTGATCATCGTGCGATCCTCCCTCGTGTTCCCACTCTTTCCATTGTGCGTGACGGCGCGCCGGATGCGCTAACGCCGGCGCAAATCACGGCGATCATGCGTTTGAGCGTGCGCGCGTATTTCGCTTCGCCTTCGCCGGCGTGCGCGGCCTTCGCGCCCTTGGCGGCAACCTGCAGCATTTCGACGAGATCGCGCGCGCTCGTTCCGGGCACTAGCCTCATGCGCCGATGACGGACGAGATCTTCGACGACGCGCTCAAGCTCCTTCTCGAAGGCGCGCGCATGCGCGGAAACCGCCGGGCCGCATTGCCGGCCGCTTTCCTCAAGCAGCTCCGCCGCGAAGGGCGACGCAGCAGCGCGCGACATCAGATCCTGATGATAGGCGCGCATCACGGCGAAGATCACGCTGGGCGCGTCGCCAGTGACGCGGGCGGCAACATCCTTCGATGCGGCAAGCGCCGCCTCATGCAGCGCATCGACTAGTGCCGCGAACAGCGCTTCCTTGGATGCGAAATGGTGATAGAGCGCTTGGCGCGAAAGGCGGGCTTCTTCGGCCACCATTGTCATCGCCGTCTGGCGAAAGCCGTGGCGGGTGAAGACAGCGGCGGCGGCCGTAATGATCTGCGCCTTGGGATCCATCGCCGACAGATTTGACAGAAAGCGTCGAACTGTCAAACCGGTTCGCGCAACGGGCGGCGTGCAGTGCAACGGCTTCTGCCGGAAGTTGCGCGCGCGCTCCGCGGTTCCTACACTCGTGCAGCCTGCGATCTGTTTCAGGCGCTGAGACTGCGAGCAACAGATGAGCACTTCCGACAAGAAGTTCGCCGGATCGATCCCCGAGATCTACGACACCTATTTCGTGCCGCTGATCTTCGAGCCCTATGCCGTCGACCTCGCGCAACGCGTCGCTGAGGCGAAGCCTAAGGACGTGTTGGAGACGGCTGCCGGAAGCGGCGTGGTGCCCCGTGTGCTGGCGCCGCTTCTCTCCCCCGACGCGCGCTATGTGGTCACCGACCTCAATCAACCGATGCTCGATCGCGCGATGGTGCGGCAAACCAAGGACGACCGCATCATCTGGCGCCAGGCCGACGCGCTATTGCTTCCTTTCGGAGACAAGAGCTTCGACGCCGTGTGCTGTCAGTTCGGCGCGATGTTCTTTCCGAACAAGGCCGCCGGTTATCGCGAGACGCTGCGCGTTCTGAAGACCGGAGGGCGGTTCGTGTTCAACGTGTGGGACGGCATCGAGGACAACATATTCGCACGCGTCGTCACCGACGCCGCGGCGCAGATCTTTCCCGACGATCCGCCACTCTTCTTCGAGCGGACGCCGCACGGCTATCACGACGTCAAGCAGATCGAAGCGGACGTTCGCGCCGGCGGCTTCCGGTCGGTCGAAATCGTCACGCTGACGAAGATGGCGCGCGCCGAGAGTCCACGCCATGTCGCGGTCGCCTTCACGCAAGGCAGCCCGTTTCGCAACGAGATCGAGCAGCGCGACGCGAGCAAGCTCGAAGCCGTCACAGCGCTCGCCACCGAAATGATCGCACGCGCGTTCGGTACAGGGCGCGTCGAGGGCAAGATGCAGGCGCACGTCGTCACGGCCCGCGCGGATTAGCTCTCGCTCTTGTCGTTGCGCGACGCTCCTTGGACGATCGCGGTCGCGACATCCCAAGCGTTGCGGACGCCGAGAGCAAGAAGAAGGATGAGCACGATCGCGATGACATAGGGCGCGTCCTCGGGCCCGAACCAAACGTACAGCGCGGCGATGCCGAGCGCGGCATACGCAATGACAGGCGCGATGGCGTAGAAGAACTTGTCGGAGAGATCCGGGGCGTCCCGGCTCCAGTCGAGGCGGAACAGACGGATCGCCGTCGTCGTGCCGTAGCCAAGCCCGAGCGCCGTACCGAGGGCGAGAATTAGGCCCAAAATACCCGGCGAAATCTTGGGCACCGCCGCGAGCAGGCTGGTCACCAAGACGACACCGAAATGGAACACGACAGGCGTGATGTAGACCTGAGCGCCGGCCCGCAACCGGTCAGCTTCGATGTCGCCGGTCAAGGTGGCAACGACGAACATGGCGCCGATGAAGACGCCGGCACCACCGCCGGCCACCAGATAAAAGGTGTCCCAACCTTCGAACATCGATGCCCTGCCCTCGCGTTTCGCGCCGCACTCTTGGCCGAGAGCGCGGCGCGTTTCAAGCGGAAGACAGGCTACGCCGCGCGCGGGCGAACGATCGCAGCAATCACGAGACCGGCGACGATGCCGCCGACGACCTCGATCGACATGTTGCCCAACGTGTAGTCGGGCGGAAAATTATACCAGATGAGATACGAGACATTGGTCGACAGCGAAGCCGAAACACCGATCAGCGAGACGAATACGACGCGCATGACATAGCCGCCGATCGCCGTCAGCGAGAGGAGGAAGGCCGCGATCAGTGTTTGCGCGAGCTCCTTTGAAAATTCGCCGATCAACATGCCGGGATTCATCCCGGCAACGCTGCCGGGCGGATTGTAGATCATGATACCGGACGGCACTGTCTTGGTTTTCTCCTCATGCGCGGCCATCGCGTTCGGATCGTTCGGATCGACCCAGGGGAAGAAATAGAGACCCTGCTTGTCCCCCATCGCATTCTGCAGTGTGGGCAGCACCGTCTCTTCATTCGGGATCTGCGTGAAGCCGATCGAGCCGAGCGGCGTGGCGATGTGTGCGATCGAGGTCCACACGAACATCGCAATTCCGCCGAGCACGCCAGCAATCAATACGCGCACCATTGCTTTGCTCCCTTGTTCTCTCGCGCCTCGGCATTGCGAGGCATCGGAACCATTGTGCGCACGGGCGATGTGCCCTCACAACGCCGAGCATGTGCCGCAGCTGCGAAGAACCGCGAGCGCCCCATCGATCCGCAGGGGATTGTTCTCACGTCGATGTCATTTGGCGGTTGTGCCGACGAGGACGAACATCTTCAAAGCTGGAGGGACGCGATGATCAAGCTCACCGTGAACGGCGAAGTGCGCAGCTACGACGGCGATCCTGAGATGCCGCTGCTCTGGTATCTGCGCGACGAGCTGAAACTCAAGGGCGCGAAGTTTGGCTGCGGCATCGCACAGTGCGGCGCGTGCCGCGTGCACGTCGACGGCGACGCGCAGCCGTCCTGCGTTCTGCCGATGTCGGCAACGGCCGGCATCAAGGTCACCACGATCGAAGGCTTGTCAGCGGACGGATCGCATCCGGTGCAGCGCGCCTGGGTCGAGGAAGACGTCGCGCAGTGCGGCTATTGCCAAACAGGGCAAATCATGACGGCAGTCGCCTTGCTGGCGCAAAACCCGGCGCCGAGCGATGCCGACATCGATCAGGCGATGATCAACATCTGCCGCTGCGGCACCTATGTGCGGATCCGGCGCGCGATCCATCGCGCGGCGGCGTTGATGCGGGAGGGCGGCAAATGAATGCGATCGCTCTCACGCGGCGGCGCGCGCTGCAGATATCGCTGACGACAGCCGGCGGCTTGCTCGCCGGCGTGCCGTTGCCGCGCGCGGTTGCCAAGGCTGCCGGGGTGCAGCTCGGGCTCTATGTGCGCATCGAACCCGACGAACGCGTGATCATCGGCGCGCCGTCGACCGAGATGGGGCAAGGGATCAACACGGCGATGCCGATGGTGATCGCCGAAGAGCTCGACGCCGATTGGTCCAAGGTTTCCATCGAGCAGCTGCCGTTGATGATCAAGCGCAATCCCGCCGGGCCTGGCTGGGTGTTCACGGATTTTCCAGCCGGTGCAGGCGGCTCGGGCTCAATGATCGATGCCTGGGCCTTCTTGCGGCCCGCCGGTGCGAAGCTCAGGCAGATGCTGATCGCGGCCGCGGCGCAACGCTGGAAGGTGGCGGCGAGCGAGTGCACGACCGAGCCGGGCTGCGTCGTACACGGCGCGACGAAGCGACGGCTCAGCTACGGCGCGCTTGCGAGCGATGCGGCGAAACAGGCTGAACCCGACAGCAAATCGGTGCCGCTGAAGGCGCGCAAGGACTACCGCATCGTCGGCAGGCCGCAGCGCAATGCACAGGCGCAAACGATCGTGCGCGGCACGGAGCGCTTCGGCATCGATGTCGAGATGCCGGGGATGCTCTATGCGACGATCGCGCGGCCGCCCGCATTCGATGCGCAGATCGTGTCGATCGACGACAAGGCTGCGCGCGCTGTGCCCGGCGTCCGCGACGTCGTGCGGATCGACGGGCCGAAACCCGATGAGCCGCTATACATCTTGGGCTCGGGCGTTGCGGTGGTCGCGACGTCTTATTGGGCGGCGCTCAAGGGGCGCGCGGCCCTGAAAATCGCTTGGAGCGCGAGCCCGTGGGCTTCCGAGTCGAGCGAGACGATGGCCACGCAGATGGAGCGGCTGATGCGAGGCCGCGGTCATCTGGTGAACGACGAGGGCGACTTCGACGGCGCGATCAAGAAGGCGGCGCGCGTGATCGAGCGTGTCTACTCGGTGCCCTATATCGCGCATGCGACGATGGAGCCGCAGACGGCGACGGCGCATGTGCGCGCCGACGGCTGCGACATCATCGCCTCGACGCAGTCGCCGGGACTCTCGAGCCGATACGCCGCCGAGATCACCGGCCTCGAGCGCGACAACATCCGGGTCCTCCCCGCGCGGCTCGGCGGCGGCTTCGGGCGGCGGCTCGAAGCCGACTATGTCTGGGAGGCGGTGTTCATCTCGAAGGCCGTGAATGCACCGGTGAAGGTCGTTTGGACGCGCGAGGACGATCTGCGTCACGACTACTACCGCCCTGCGGGACGGCATCATCTGGTGATGGGCGTCGACGGCGCCGGCAAGGTGATCGCCTACAAACATCGGCTGGCGAGCACATCGAAGAGTTATCGGCGGCGCGGCAACGACGGCTCCAAGCCGTGGGAGCCCGATCTCTACGACAATGCCTTCCCGTCCGGCTTCGTGCCGAATTTCCAGCGCGAATATTTCGCGGTTGAGTCGGGTGCGCCGCGACGCTCGTGGCGGGCGCCCGGACACACGGCCAACGCGTTCGCGGTGCAAAGCTTCATCGACGAAGCGGCGCATGAGCTGAAACAAGATCCCCTCGCCTTTCGCTTGGCGCTGCTGCACGACGATACGCGCAAGCTCAACTACGGCTTCGACGTGCCGTTCGTCGGCGCGCGGCTCGCGGGCGTACTGCGCCGCGCAGCCAAAGAAGCGGGTTGGGGCTCGCCGTTGCCGAAGGGGCGCGGGCGCGGCATCGCCGCGCATTTCACCTTCTCGAGCTACTGCGCGGAGGTCGTCGAGGTCAGCGTCGACGCCAACGACAAACTCACGGTCGACAAGGTGACCTGCGCGATCGATTGCGGCTTGCCGATCAATCCGCTCGGCGTGAAGGCGCAATGCGAGGGCGGCATCTGCGACGCCTTGTCGACGGCACTGCACCAACAGATCACGGTGAAGGACGGCGCGGTCGTCGAGGGCAACTTCGATACCTACAGGATGATGCGCATGGACGAATCGCCGCGCGTCATCGACGTCCACATCATGGAGAACGATTATCCGCCGAGCGGTATGGGGGAACCGCCGGTTCCGCCGCTAGCGCCTGCACTTTGCAACGCGATCTTCGCGGCAACCGGCAAGCGATTCCGCGATCTGCCGATCGGCGCGCAGCTCACCAAGGCGTAGCCTCGCGCCACATTGATGACAGATTTGCTGCGCTTGACCGCAGGCGCGGAGCGTTTCAGCGTTCGCGCCGTTCTATATCGCAGCACGCAGCTGCAACCATGGAGGAGCTTATGGGACGGTTCTTGGCCTTCTTGTTCACGTTCATTGTCGGCGGGATCGTCGGCTTCATCATCGGCGGCATCGGCGGCGGTGCGGCCGGCGCCTATGTCGGTGCCTGCAAGGTCATCGACACGGCGGTCACGCAGAACACGATGACGCAAGATCAGGCCAACGCTCTGATCAAATCAGTCGCTGCCGAGCTCGACGTCAAACCCGAGGACAAGCAGCGCATCGTCGACGCGCTGAAGAAGGCGCATCCCGAACCGTCGCCCTGCCAGACGGCGATCTCAGATCTTTAGTCCACGCGCTGGCGCGCGCCCTGTAGGCGCGCGCCCATTCTTCACTCAGTGCCGCGTTTTGCCGGCGATGTCGCGGAGCGTGAGAACACCGACCATGCGCTTCTGGTGGCTCACCACCGGCAAGCGATGGACGGCGTGCTTGTTCATGATGCGTAGCGCGTCGTCGACTTCTTCTTCCGGATAGCAATAGACGATCGGCTTCGACATCACGTCGCGCGCCGTCAGATTGGGCAGAGCGTTGGCGGTGTAGGCCGAGAGTTCGCGTTCGGTCACAATCCCGACGAGGCGATCACACTCGCCGATCGGAACCACGCCAGCGTCGTTCGTCATGGCGGCGATTTGCGAGAGCGGCGTTTCCGGCGCGACCAACGCTCCGCCGGGGTGCATAACATCCCTGACTTTCATGGAACGTCTCCAATTCTTGCCCCCGCATGTTTGAATTATCGACAGGGCGCGCGCGCTGACAAGGGGGCCGCCTGTGTTCCGACTGTGAAGAAGATGAAAACCGGCCGATCAGGTGACCGCTTTGCGGGTGCGAAATGCCGGTGTGTTCCAGGCCTCGGTTTCCATGACATCGTCGATGATGCCGACGGCGTCAAAGACATCGACGTGGCTGAGATAGAGGGGAACGAGGCCGAAGCGGGCAACGTCGGGGGCGCGAAAGTCGCCGATGACGCCGCGCGCGATCAGGGCTTGCACCACGGCGTAGGCTTCCGGATGCGCAAGGGAGGCTTGGGCACCGCGCGCCGCCGCGTTGCGCGGGCTCGCGACGGTGAAGCCATGGCGCGTCAAGCGCTCATCACTGAGTTCGATAAAGAGTTCGGTGAGGCTCGAAGCCTTGGCTTGAACCTTGCGCATGTCGAGACCGGCAAAGACGTCGAGCGCGGCTTCAAGGGCCGCGAGCGAAAGCATCGGCGGCGTTCCCGTAAGCATCTTGGCGATGCCTTCGGCAGGTACATAGTCGGGCGCGAACTCGAACGGCACCTTATGGCCGAACCAACCGGTCAAGGGATGACCGATCGCCGTTTGGTGACGCTTGGCGACGAAGACATAGGCCGGCGCTCCAGGGCCGCCGTTCAAATATTTGTAGCCGCAGCCGACGGCCAGATCGGCGTCCGCCCGGCCCAACTGCAGATCGAGAACACCGGCGCTATGCGAAAGGTCCCACAGCGTCAGCGCGCCCTTCGCGTGCGCCGCAGCCGTGATCTTCGCCATGTCGTGGATGAAGCCCGTCTTGTAGTTGACATGCGTGAGGCAGACGACGGCCGTCTTTTCATCGATGGCGGCGATCAGATCGTCGGCGGCCACACGCTCGAATTCCGCTCCGACGAACGATGCAACGCCTTGCGCGATATAGGCGTCGGTCGGGAAGTCGCCCTGGACGCCCAGAATCGTCTTGCGGCCCGGACGTAAAGCAAGTGCACCCATCAGCAACTTGAAGAGATCGACCGAGGTCGAATCCGTGACGATGACTTCGCCAGATTCGGCACCGATGATGCCCGCAATCTTCGCGCCGACGCGCGTGGGCGCGGTGTACCAGCCCGCGTCGTTCCAAGACCGGATGAGACCTTCAGCCCATTCCTGCTCGACGATCTGGCGCGAACGATTGACGACGGCCTTCGGCAACGCACCGAGCGAATTTCCGTCGAGATAGATGACGCCTTCGGGCAGCACGAAGCGAGCGCGCATGTCGGCGAGAGGATCGCGCGCGTCAAGGGCTTGGCAAGCGTCACGGGTCTTGGTCATGGCGTCAGCCTATAGAACGGTGCAGCGCTTGCGCAGGGTTGGAATTGCCGCCACTGTCGCGCTGGAGGATCCGATTTGAAACTCTACGACGACAAGAATCCCGCACCCAATCCGCGGAAGGTCCGCATCTTCCTCGCCGAAAAAGGCATGGATGTCGAGCGCGTGCGCGTTGCCATCCTCAAGCGCGAGCATAAGGCACCCGCGTTTCTGAAGAAGAATTCGTTGGGCCAGCTGCCCGTGCTCGAACTCGACGACGGGACGATCATCGCGGAGTCGGTCGCAATCTGCCGCTACTTCGAAGCGCTGCAGCCGCAGCCGGCGCTTTTCGGCGAGACACCGCTCGAGCAGGCGCTGGTCGAAATGTGGATTCGGCGCGCCGAGTTCCGGCTGTGGGGACCGATGGGTCAGGTCTGGATCAACGCCGATCCGCGCACTGCCGTGGTCAATCCCAACCAATTCAAGGATTACGGCGAACATCAGAAGACGATCGTCGCGCGAAACATGACATGGCTCGATCGCGAACTTAGCGATGACCGCGAATTCCTGGCCGGATCGCGCTATTCGATGGCCGATATCGTTCTGCTTTGCGGCATCGACTTTTGCAGCTTTATCGGTCTCGACATACCGCGCGAGCTAGAGCATCTGCGCGCGTGGTACGCGCGCGTGTCGGCGCGGCCGAGTGCGGCCGCATGAGCGAACCAGCCAAAATCCGGCTCGAGACGCCGCATTATCTGCTGCGCACGATCGCGCTTGCCGACGCCTCGGACGCTTGGGCGCAATGGCTGACGCATCCCGACACGGCCCGCATGCTCAACGCGCAGGCGCGCGCCGCATCGGTTGAGGACATCCGCACCTACATCCGGTCCTTCGATGGGCACAACCGGCACTTGCTCGGCATCTTTCAAAAAGACGGCGGCGCGCTCGTCGGTATTCGCGATCTAAGGATCGATTGGCAGCGGCGCGAATTTCTGGTGAACGTGCTCGTCGGCGAAGTCGCAGCTCGCGGGAAAGGTGCGCGTGAGGAAACGCGCGAGGTTTTGTATCGACATTTCTTCGAGGCTCTCGGCTTGCAGACCGCGCGCTGCACCGTTCTTGCGCACAACGCGCCGATCTTGCGCGTGATGGACAAAGGCGGTTGGGAGTTGACCGACACGAATTACAAGGCGGCGGCAGGCGGCGGCGCACCGCTCGAGATTCGCAGCTATCGCCTCAGCCGCGAAACGTGGGCCCGCAAGGCCCGCGAAAAAGCTGCGCGCGACGGCGCTTGAAGAGCGGGCGGCCGCATGCAGGCAAATTCTGACAACACCCCGTTCCACGAACGCGGCCTGACAAGCGGCGAAGCCGCGCAACAACGCGAGCAATTCGGCCCGAACGAATTGGAGGCGGGCGCCCGCAAGAGCCTCCTGGGCGTTGCGCTTGGCGTGTTCGCCGAGCCTATGTTTTTGCTGCTCGCCGCCGCTGCCGGCATCTATTTGGTTCTCGGCGATCTCGGCGAAGGATTGCTGCTGAGCGCGTTTGCCGGGCTGACGATCGTGCTTGTCATCGTCCAGCAAGCGCGCAGCGAGCGGGCGCTCGATGCTTTGCGCGCGATGGCGGCGCCGACAGCGCGCGTCGTGCGCGACGGCTCGCCCAAGACGATCCCCGCGCGCGACGTCGTGCCGGGCGACTGGCTATTGCTGGCGGAGGGCGAGCGCGTGCCGGCCGATGCGCGCATTTGGAAGAGCCAGGCGTTGCATGCGGACGAGTCGCTGCTGACTGGTGAGTCCGCGCCGGTGGCGAAATATCCCGCCGGCGAGCGCGCGGATCCAAACGAGGCGCACACCGCCGTCTACGCCAACACCCTTATTACGCATGGCAGGGCGCTGACCGAGGTAACGGCGACCGGAAAAGCGACGCGTGCGGGTCAGATCGGCGCGACACTTGCCCGGATTCAAACCGGAGCGACGCCGCTCGAAAAGTCCGTCGGCCAATTGATCAAAGCGTTCGGCGTATTCGCCGTCGCGGTGAGCGCGGCGATCGCCATCTACTATGGCCTTTTCCAGAACAATTGGTTGCAGGGCGCGCTTTCGGGAATTGCGCTTGCGATGGCGATGCTGCCGGAAGAATTTCCGATGGTGCTCACGGTGTTCGTCGCGCTAGGTGCTTGGCGATTGACGCAGCTCAAAGTCTTGGCCCGGCGCCCGGTCGTCATCGAGACTCTCGGCGCGGCGACCGTGCTCTGTGTCGACAAGACGGGCACACTGACCGAGAACCACATGCGCGTCCGCACGCTGGTCGTCGGCGACCATGTGGAGCAAGTGCCGGTTGGGTCGACCGCGCTTCCAGAACGCGACCATCGGCTGCTCGAGTATGCGCTCTTGGCCTCGCATGTGCCGGTGTTCGATCCGATGGATCGAGCCGTCACCGCGCTTGCGCAGGCCACGCTGTCCGGCAGCGAGCATCTGCATGGCGATTGGGCGCTGGCGCAAGAATACGAGCTGACGCCCGGCTTCCTGGCGATGTCGCAGGCGTGGCGAACCAACGAAGACAGCGCCTATGTGATCGCGGCTAAGGGCGCTCCCGAAGCGGTGGTGGATCTATGCCACCTGAAGGCCGAAGAGGCCGCCCGAGTCCTTGGCATCGTCGCCCGCCTCGCGAATGCGGGCGAGCGCGTGCTGGCCGTCGCGGCAGGCCGCTCAACGGCGACGACGTTGCCTGAAAACCAGCACGACTTCGATTTCGAATTTCTGGGCCTCGTCGGCTTCGTCGATCCGTTGCGCACGACGGCGCGCCAGGTGGTCGAGGAAGCGCGGAGCGCGGGCGTGCGCGTCGTGATGCTCACCGGCGATTATCCAGGGACCGCCGAAGCGATCGCGCGCGAGGCCGCGATCGATCTTGCAGGCGGCGTGCTTTCCGGCAGCGACATCGCGGCGATGGACGATGCATCGCTGCGAACCGCGGTCGCAAAGACAAACGTTTTCGCGCGCATTCTGCCGGAGCAGAAGCTGCGCTTGGTTCAAGCGCTGAAGGCGAACGGCGAATTCGTCGCCATGACCGGAGACGGCGTCAACGACGCGCCAGCCTTGAAAGCCGCGGACGTCGGAGTCGCGATGGGCGCGCGCGGCACGGATGTCGCGCGGGAGGCGGCTTCGATCGTGCTGCTGGACGAGGATCTCGGCCGGATCGTCAGCGCCGTGCGCGTCGGGCGACGCATCTTCGAGAATTTGCGCAAGGCCATGATCTATATCGGCGCGATGCACATTCCGATCGCCGGCTTGGCGCTCTTGCCGATCGCCTTCGGTCTGCCGCCTTTGCTTCTGCCGGTTCACGTCGCGCTGATTGAGATGATCATCGATCCGACGTGCTCGGTCGCCTTCGAACGCACGCCGGAAGAGCGCGACATCATGCGGCACGGCCCGCGCGACGCCGCGCAACCGATCATGGGGCGTCAGCAATTGATCCTAGCGTTGATACAGGGTTTGTGCCTTCTTACCGGCACGCTGTTGGTCTATTGGATCAGCCTGTTCGAAGCGCTGCCCGTCGAGGAAGCGCGCGCGCTTACGCTCATCGCACTGACCGCCGGAAATCTTTCGCTCGTGCGCGTGAACATGACCCGAGACTATGTGTGGAAGCCGACGGCGCAATCCGGCTACGGCGCCTATTGGCTGATCGTGGCGGGCGCAGTCGTCGGAATGGCGCTAGCGCTCTATCTTCCTGGGCTGCGCGACCTGCTGCGCTTCGCATCGCCGAGCGCAACGCATTTACTAGTCGCCGTGGCAGCAGGGGTCGCCTCGGGCCTCGCGTTCGACCTGCTGAAAGTGGTGCCTTGGGTCCGCCAAGCAATGGGCGCGACAAAGGCCCGGCCGGCGTAGGCAAAATGGAACTTGATCTCGGTCAACATCGGGTTTGCCACGCTGGCTAAGGTTGTGGCCGGCCGCACGGAGGCTTGACCATGTACCGCAAGATTCTGGCACCGATCTTCGGCTCGCCCGCCGACCGCACGACGTTGGCCGTCGGTCTCGGGCTGGCGCAGCGCTTTTCGTGTCATCTCGAGGCGCTGTTCGTTCGATTCGAGCCTTTGGAGACCCAACCTTTTGTTCCGCTCGGGCGCGATATGAGCGGGTTCGCCGCCAAACATTTCATCGAAGCCGCGATCAGAGCCGCCGACGAAGCGCAGGGCGTCGCTTCAACGATGTTCGCCGAGGCAATCAAGGAGACCGGCGTCGAAACCACCGAGACACCCGGCGCTCATGCAAAGCCGTCCGCTGAATTGCGGATTGTCAGCGGCGGGATGGCGGAGTGCATCGAACGCGCGAGCAGGCTTTCGGATTTGATCGTCTTTTGTGGTGAGGCGAGCGACAGCAACATGCAGCGGGCCTATGACGCCGTGGAAGGCGCGCTCTTGAGCGGCGCCAAACCAGTTCTTTTCGTTTCGCCGACGATCGACGCCGGCGGCATCTCCAAGCTCGGCCAGCAGCTGGCGATCGCGTTCGACGGCAGTGCAACCGCGGCGCATGCCGTGACCGCCGCGCTTCCGTTCCTCAAGCAAGCCAAGACGGTGCACAGTTTCGAGGTGACCGACCAGAAGGCGAGCGCGAATTTGGCCGAGCTAAAGCGCTACCTGGCGCTCCATGGCGTCGAGCCCGCCCCGCACGTGATCAGCGACCAAAAGGGTGTCGACGTCGCGCTCGTCGATGCGGTGCGCTATGAAAGGTGCGATTTGTTGGTGCTCGGCGGCTACGGCCACAGCGTGTCAGCGAGTTCATCTTCGGCGGTGTGACGCGACACGTGCTGCGCCACGCCGTGGTCCCGGCGGTCCTGATGGCGCACTAGGCACTCCGGTCTTAAACAGCAGCACCGCTCAAGCTGCGCAAGGGTGCTGTATGGACGGCAGTTCCAATCCAGATACCACAGAGGAAGGCCGGCACGTCGCATTTCGCGTGCGTGGACTGACGAAGGTCTACGGTACGGGTGCCGCCGCGGTCCACGCGCTTCGCGGCGTCGATTTGGACCTGCATGAGGGCGAGCTGATCGTGCTCTTGGGGCCCTCGGGCAGCGGCAAGTCTACGTTGCTCAATATCTTGGGTGCGCTCGACCGGCCGACATCCGGCACGATCCACTTTCGCGACCGTGAGCTGACCGCCGCGAGCGAACGAGAACTCACCGTCTTTCGCCGCCGGCATGTCGGCTTCATCTTTCAGTTCTACAATTTGATTCCGAGCCTGACCGCGCGAGAGAACGTGGCGCTTGTCACCGAGCTGGTCGACAAGCCCATGCCGCCGGACGAGGCTCTTCGGCTGGTCGGACTGGGTGACCGGCTCAACCATTTTCCCGCACAGCTCTCGGGCGGCGAGCAGCAGCGCGTGGCGGTGGCGCGGGCGGTCGCGAAGCGCCCAGAAGTTTTGCTCTGCGACGAGCCGACGGGCGCGCTCGACAGCGCGACGGGCGTCCGCGTGCTCGAGGCGCTCGCCGATATCAACCAGACGCTCGGCACGACCACGGTCGTGATCACCCACAACGCCTCGATCGCCGGGATGGCCGATCACGTCATCCACTTCGGCAACGGGCGCGTCGTCTCCGTCGAGACCAACGCAACCAAGCGCAAAGCGTCGGAGCTCAGCTGGTGAACCCGCTCAACGCTTTGCACCCGCTCGACCTCAAGCTCGCTCGAGATATGTGGCGGCGGCGCGGCCAGGTTTTGGCGATCGCGCTGGTCATCGGTTCGGCCGTGGCGACGCTCGTCATGGCGCTCGGCGCGTTGTGCTCGCTCTACGACACGCGGGAGGCCTATTACGAGCGCAATCGTTTTGCCAACGTGTTCGTGAGTTTGAAGCGGGCACCCGATTCCGTCGCGGCTCGACTGCACGACATTCCCGGCGTGGCGCAAGTCGACACGCGCATCGCGCGCTACGTGACGATCGACATGGAAGGCGTGACCGAGCCGTTGCGGGGCCTCGCGCTTTCACTCGCGGAGCACAACGAAACGGCACTGAACGCGCTCGTTCTCAAGACCGGCCGGTTTCCAAATCCCGAACGCTCGAACGAAGTCGTCGTCCACGAAGCCTTCGCGAACGCCAATCACCTCGTTCTAGGTTCGACATTCTCGGCGGTGATGAACGGCCGCAAGCAGCGCCTGGTCGTCACCGGAATCGCGCTGTCGCCGGAGCATATCTACGTCATCGGTCCAGGTGACCTGGTGCCCGACGACAGGCGCTATGGCGTCTTCTGGATGGACCGGAAGGTTCTTGCCGGCATCATGGGTTATCAAGGGGCATTCAACGACGCGAGCTTGCGCGTCCTACGCGGCGCGTCCGTCGACGATGTCATCGCGCGCGTCGATACGCTCCTCGCTCGTTACGGCGCGACCGGCGCCTACGGGCGCGATCAGCAGATCTCGCACTCGTTCCTCGAAAGCGAGTTCGGCCAGCTGACGTCGATGGCCAGCGTCATTCCTCCGATCTTTCTCGTGGTTTCCGCGTTCCTTTTGTACACCGTCATCTCACGCCAGATTGAGACACAGCGCGAGGAGATCGGGCTTTTGAAGGCCTTCGGCTATTCCAACGCCGACGTCGGCTGGCACTTCATCAAATTTGCACTTGCGGTCGCAGTCATTGGCCTCATCGTCGGCTGGCTTGCCGGCGCATGGTTCGGCTATCAGATCACGCTGCTCTACAAGGACTACTTCCGATTTCCGACGCTGGCGTTTTCGATCGCGCCGGACATCTTCGTGATGTCGGCGGGCCTCGCACTCGCCGTGTCGAGCTCGGGCGCGCTGATCGCCGTGCAGCGGGCGGTGAAATTGACGCCGGCGGTTGCGATGGCGCCGCCGCAACCGGCCAGCTACCGGGCGAGCCTGCTGGAGCGCAGCGGCTTGCTCGGCAAGTTGACCGCGACCGGCTACATGATCGTGCGGCATATCACGCGCTTTCCCGTGCGGTCATCGATGACGGTGATCGGCGTGGCGCTATCGCTCGGCCTCTTGATTTCGACGCTGCAATTCTTCGACTCGGTCACCGTGATGATCGATTCCTTCTTCTTCCGGGCACAGCGCCAGGACGTCACGCTGCGCTTTTCCGAGTTGAGGGCCGACAGCGTGCGGGCCGAGGTCGTGCGCTTGCCGGGCGTCGTGCGCAGCGAATTGCGGCGCGTCGTCAGCGTGAAGCTCACGCATGGGCCTCGCAACCGCCGCGTCGTGATCTTCGGTCTGGAGCCTGGCTCGCAGTTGTCTCAACAGGTGGACGCCGACGGCCATGCCGTAACTCTGCCGCCGTCGGGCCTGTTGATAACCAAGCGTCTTGCCGGTCACCTGAACGCCCATGTCGGCGACATGCTGGACGTCAACGTGCTCGAAGGCCGCCGCGCTCAGACGCGCGTTCGCGTCGCGCGGATCATCGACGAATATGTCGGCCTTTTGGCCTACATGAATCGCGATGCACTCAACCGGATCAGCGGCGACGGCGCCGTCGCCGACGGTGCCTTGCTGCAAATCGACCCGACGAAGGAAGATGCGCTCTTCACGCGGGTCAAGACGATGCCAGGACTCTTCACGATTTCGTTGCAGAGCCGCGCCTACCGTATGTTCCGCGCCCTGCTCGACCAAAACATGATGACGATGGTCTGGTTCTATGTCGGCTTCGCCGCGGTGATCGCGCTCGGCGTTTCGTACAACGCGACGCGGATCACGCTGTCGGAGCGCGCGCACGAGCTCGCGACCCTGCGCGTGCTCGGCTACCAAAAGCAGGAGGTCGCACGCATTTTGGTCGGCGAGGTCGCGTTGTTGGCGCTCCTCTCCGTGCCCTTCGGCTGCGCTGTCGGATATGGCTTGTCGCGATTGATGATCGCGTTGTTCAGCACCGATCTCTATCAATTGCCTTTCGGCCTTGCCGCGTCGACCTACGGCAAGTCGACCATCGTCATTTTGGCATCCGTCGCCATCAGCTGCGCGATCGTCGCGTGGCGCATCCAGAACCTCGACCTCGTGCGCGTGCTCAAGACCAGGGACTGACATATGGAAAGGCTTAAACCGTGGCTCTGGCCGATTGTCCTGGGTCTCGTGTTGGCCGCGGGGCTGACATACGCCTTCTGGCCGCGGCCGATTGCCGTCGACATCATGACCCTAGCGCGCGGCCCGATGTCGGTCGGCGTCGAGGATGACGGCATTACGCGGGTCAAGGAGGTGTATGTCTTGTCGGCGCCGATCGCTGGAAGGATGTTGCGCATCGAGGCGCATGCCGGCGATTTCATCGAGGCGCAGAAAACGGTCGTCGCGACCATCGAGCCGGTCGACCCCTCGTTTCTGGACGCGCGGGCACGCCAGCAGCTGCAATTCACGGTATCGGCGGCGCGTTCGGCGCGCGATCTCGCGGCGGCGAATGTGAAGGGGCGTCAGGCCGACCTCAAATTGGCGCGTCAAGAACTTGCGCGTTTGCGCCCGATCGTCGCCAAGGGCTTCGCGTCCAAAGCACGTTTGGACACGGCCGAAGCGACGGTCGCCACACTCGACGCCGCTTTAGCGACGGCGGAAGCAGCGCTTCGCCAGCGCGAGTTCGAGGTGAAGACCGCCGAGGCGGCACTGATCGTGCCCTCAGCCGATCGCAACGCGCATGGCGAACTGGCCTGTTGCTTCGCGGTGCGAGCACCGATCGACGGTCAGATACTGCGCGTGCTTCACGAAAGCGAGGGCGTCGTCGCCTCGGGTCAACCGCTTGTCGAAGTCGGCGACCCAGCCAATCTCGAGATCGTGGTCGATCTGCTATCGACCGATGCGGTGAAGGTGGCGCCCGGAGACGCCGTCGAAATCACGAGATGGGGCGGCGACGGCATTCTCAACGGCAAGGTGCGCCGCATCGAGCCGTTCGGCATCACGAAAGTCTCGTCCCTCGGCATCGAAGAGCAGCGCGTCAACGTCATCATCGACATCACCGACCCGCATGAGAAGTGGGCGCGCCTCGGCCACGGCTATCAGATCGACGCCTACATCATCCGGTGGCGGAGCGACGATACGCTGCTCTTGCCGGTCGGGGCATTGTTCAGAACCGGTGCGGACTGGACGGTGTTTCAGGTTGTCGATGGACGCGCGCGTCTGAAGGTCGTGAAGATCGGCCACATGAACGACGAATACGCCGAGGTGCTGGAGGGGCTGAGCGCCGGCGATCAAGTCATCAGTCACCCCGGCGAAACCGTGCGCGCCGGCGCAAGCGTCACGCGAAGATAATACGGCAAGCCGAGCATTGCGCGCGGTCAGTGATTTTCCGAAGGCGGAAGCGGGCCTGTCAGTGCCACGAATTTTTCGGCCCGTGCGCGGCCTTCGGCGCGCTGTGCCGGCGTCAAGCGGCGCGCGAGCACCTCCATCGCCGATCCCTGCGGCGGATGATTGAGATCGGGCTTGGGACCGCCCAAGGTCTTCGCTTGGTCGAGCGCGACGAGGATGTAGTACTTGTAGGCCTCGACCTCGTCCTTCGCGATGCCCTCACCCGACTCGAGCAACGTCGCGACGTTGTTCTGCGCAGGCGAGAACCCGTATTTGGCGCCCCACAGATACCAGCGCGCCGCTTCGCTCATGTTCGCGGGCACGCCGAGACCGCTCTCGTAGATCGTGCCGAGATCCATCATCGAGCGCGGTTCGCCGCCCATCGCGGCCTGCAGATGGTAGGCGCGCGCCTTGTTATAGTCTTGCGGGACGACCCACGGCTTACCGTCCATGTATTCGACGCCGAGGCGGCGCGCCGATTCGATATCGCCCTTCGCGGCATGCTCGGTCCACCACGCCATCGCCTCTGCGTAGTGACCTTGCCGATAGAGGTTCTCGCCTTCCGAGCGTTGCGGCGCCGTTTCAGCGGCGAAGGCTTCAGCACCAAACATCATTGGCGCGGCGATCGACAACGCAATGGCCGCAACCCGAACGACAAACCTTACCAACTGACGTCTCCAATTTCGTTTGCGCGGATAAAAGCACAGAGTTTTGTCTGCTCCAACCGGCTCCGTTTCAGCGCATCGCGTCTTCAAAAGTGAACGGTTCGGCCTGTCGCGTCCAACTCCTACACGTCCAGGCGGAAGGCGTCGCCGTCGCGAACCACGCGGCCCGCGGTCGGACCCGCGAAGTGCGTGCCGATCACGAGCGTCGGCTTGCCGGCGAGGCTCGAAAAGACATCGCGGCGCGTCTGCGTCGAAGCCTTTTGATCGTAATCGACCGTCGCCGCCCACTCTGGATGAGCCATCTGGCAAGGATGATGGATGAAGTCGCCGGTGATGAGCGCCTCCTCACCGTTCGACGAGATCTTGATGCTCACGTGGCCGGGCGTGTGGCCCAGTGTCGGAACGAAGCTGACCTCGTCGCAAACGCGGTGGTTCGTGTCGACGAGATCGACCAGGCCTGCCTCGAACACCGGGCGCACCGAGTCGTCGAAAATGGCGACGAACTCTTCCCGTTCGCCCTTGTCGTGCTGGGCGCGCCAGTAGTCGAACTCGTCACGGCCCATGAGATAGCGCGCCTTGGGAAAGGTCGGGACCCACTTGCCGTCGACCAACATCGTATTCCAACCGACATGATCGACGTGAAGATGCGTGCACATCACCGTGTCGATGGAGTCGCGCTTGAAGCCTGCGGCTTCGAGATCGCGTAGAAATGTGCCTTGAAAGTTGTTCCACGCCGGCACTTCACGGCCCTGCTTGTCGTTGCCGAGACAGGTGTCGACGACCATGCGGCGGCCGCTCGGCGTCTCGATGACAAGGGCGTGGATGCTCATTTTGAGCCGGCCTTCCTCGTCCATGAAATGAGGCGCCATCCATTTGATTTGGGAGGCCGCTTCTCGGGTTGCTTGTGGAAGGATGAAGCGCGTGCCGCCGGTCGCCTCGAGCTCCACTACCTTGGTGATCGTCACGTCGCCGATACGCCAGCGCATCTCTGCCCTCACTCATTGGTGCCGTGCAGGACGATAGCGGCAAACCGCGCCGGTTGCGAAGGCATGAAAAAAAGCGAGGAGCGTTGGCTCCTCGCCTCTTCCGTTGCGCGCCGCGGCTAGATGTAGCGTGCTGCGATCACGCGGCCCGAGAATTGGTCGACCCGCAGGACCACGCGGTGGCCGCGATAGGAGGCAACGGCGCGCCAGCTGCCGAAGCTCGCGGGCTTCAGGTCATAGATCCGGTTGTAGCCCTGTGCCTCGAGGCGACGCAGGATCTGCGCACGCGTCAGCTGATGATTGCCGAACCGAACGTCGACGCGGAACGGCCTCCAGGTACGTTCCCAAGCGCCGACATCGCGATTGAACTTGGCGTCGCGATCGAACTTGGCATCCCGATCGAACTTAGCGTCCGGCTTGAACTTGCCGTCGGGCTTGAACGCGGGGCCTTGCGGCGCCGGCGCGTTGTGCTCGAGCGTGCGGGCCTGAGGTGCCGGCCCGTTGCGGTCGTTGTGATTGTCGCGGCCGTTGTAACCGTCTGCAAGCGCCGGCGTCGCGGCACCAAGGATCAAAATCATCGCAGTCGTTGTCAGAAGCTTACGCATCGTTTTCATCTCCGTTTTCGACGGTCAGACATCCAACCGTTCGCAACGAAGATGTGGGCGACGTGTCGGACAGCAGTTGAACAAGCGATTCAGCCACCGTTCATCCGTGAACGGAGAATGGCCGAAATCAGCGCTTCTTCGATGCCGCTGTTTGTTGCTGAATGTTTCCCCCAGTCACGACTGCGTAAGCGTGCGGGATTGGACGATTTGCTGCGCAGTTGCGGCTGCAATCAGCAAGCCATCCGCGGTCTTGATCTCACACGCGACCGTGATGAGCGATCGCGATTGCGCGACCACCTTGGCTTCGATCTGTAACGGGGCCGCCATCCCTCGACCTCTGGCGCCCGAAGCGGATGAGCAGCCACGCTCGAAATCTGCGACAATTTGACAGCGGACCGCACCGAATTGGCCGCAACCTCACAGGAAGACTTGCCGATGTACCTTCGCGCCACGGTGCGTCACGACGGGTGTTGTCGACTGCGTGCCGACAACACATCGGTACGTTGCGCATTCCTAGTTGCCGTTGCCTGAGACATTATGAAGTTGGCGGTGGGCCTTAGTCCGGCATTCAAGTTGGCGGTTCGCGCGCCAGCAAAGCTGCGCGGACTTGTCCGAGGCTTCGAGGCGGGGATGGCCGCGACCGGCGCCTTCGTAGGCGTCACTAGCGGCTTCGCAGTCTTCGTCATGAATATTGCTGCCCGGACATTGCATTCCACTCTCTTCAACTTGAGAAGCGGAGCCGCGGTAAGTACATCGAGCGCCGTCGAGCCCTTACGCGCGCTGCTCGTGCCCACGATTGGTGGTCTGCTTCTCGCCGCACTAACCTTTGCGTTCGCCCGATGGCGCTCCAGGCAGATTATCGATCCCATAGAGGCGAACGCGCTTCATGGTGGGCGGATGTCGCTCACGGACAGTCTCGTGCTCGCAATTCAGAATCTCGTCTCCAATGGCTTCGGCGCGTCGGTAGGGCTCGAAGCCGGCTACACGCAAGTGTGCAGCGGAATGGGCTCTCGGATCGGATCCTGGCTGCATGTTCGCAGGAGTGACCTCAGGCTCTTGGTCGGATGCGGCGCGGCGGGCGCAATCGCAGCGGCATTCAACGCCCCACTTGCAGGCACTTTTTACGCGTTCGAGCTCATCATCGGAACTTATTCGATCGCTGCTCTTGTCCCTGTCGTCGCGAGCGCTCTCGCGGCTACTCTCGTCATGCGAAACTTGATTGTAGGCACATACGGCGTCGACGTCGCCATGACGCTGCCGATGCCCGAATCCGGTTACTCGCACGCTATCCTCATCGGTGGTGCCAGCGCAGCCGCCGGCGTCGCCCTGATGTACGCCGTCACCGCCGTTGAGCAGGTGTTCGCGCGCCTGCGTGTACCCATGAGCGTTCGCCTGGCACTTGGCGGATTGGCTGTCGGTGCGCTTGCGCTCGTGTCGCCTCAAGTACTATCCGCCGGACACGGGGCACTTCACATGGACTTGGTCAGTAAAAGCACGATGCACCAAATTGCGTTGGTGTTCGCTTTGAAGGCCATCGCTTCCGCTCTTTCAATAGGATCTGGGTTTCGCGGCGGATTGTTCTTCGCGTCGCTGTTCTTGGGCGCGCTTGGAGGTACGCTTTACGGTTCATTTGCCACGATCATCGATCCAGCCAATGCCGTGTCGCCACACGTCGCGGCTATCATCGGCATGGCCGCGCTGGCGGTCGCAATTGTCGGCGGTCCGATGACAATGACGATGCTTGTTCTAGAGATGACCGGAGACTTTCCTGTAACGGTCGCCGCGCTCGTCGCGGCGTGCGTTGCATCGCTGATCGTCCGCAAAACTTTCGGTTATTCGTTCGCAACCTGGCGCTTTCATTTGCGCGGCGAGACGATTCGCAGTGCGCATGACGTTGGTTGGGTACACCAACTCACCGTCGATCGATTGATGCGGCAAGACGTGCGCCTCGTTTCCGCAGATATGACGGTTGCAGAATTTTGCAACGTGTTTCCTCTCGGCTCGCAGCAACGTGCCATCGTGGTCGACAAGAACGACCGGTATTGCGGAATCGTGCCGGTTGCGGAGGTCCACGCCCTCGACGAGGCCGACGCGACGATTGGAAGCTTTGCGCGGCACGCTGGCGACATGCTCGTGCCCCAGCTCAACGTTAAGAATGCCGTCGAGACGTTCGAACGGACTGAAGCAGATGCTCTCGTAGTTGTCGACAATCTGCAAGACCGTCACGTGCGGGGTGTGCTGACGGAGGCCTATGCGCTCCGTCGCTACAGCGAAGAACTCGATCAGCGCCGACGCGAGATATCAGGGGAGATTTGATCCGGCCTGGAACACCCAGGATATTGGCACCCTTCCTTATTTCGGTTGCGGGACGTAGCGAAGATAAGGCTTCAGCGTCTTCCAGCCCTTGGGAAACTTTTGCTTGGCCTGCTCGTCCGTGACGGAAGGCGGAATGATCACGTCCTCACCGTTCCGCCAATTGACCGGCGTCGCCAGGTTGTACTTGGCGGTCAGCTGGATCGAATCCAACAGGCGCAGAACCTCATCGAAGTTGCGGCCGGAGCTCATCGGATAGGTGAGCATCGCTTTGATCTTCTTGTCGGGACCGATGATGAAGACCGAGCGAACCGTCGCGTTGTCGGCCGCGGTGCGACCGTCGCTGGTTGCGCCCGCTTCTTCCGGCAGCATGTCGTAGAGCTTGGCCACCTTCAGATCGGTGTCGCCGATCATCGGATAGTTCGGCGCCCTACCCTGCGTCTCTTCGATGTCGTGCGCCCATTTCGCGTGGTTCGAGATCGGATCGACGCTGAGGCCGATGATCTTGGTGTGGCGCTTGTCGAACTCAGGCTTGAGGCGTGCCATGTAGCCGAGTTCGGTCGTGCAAACCGGCGTGAAGTCCTTCGGGTGCGAGAAGAGGATCGCGTAACCGTTGCCGATCCAATCGTGAAAATCGATTTTGCCCTCGGTCGTTTCGGCCGTGAAGTTGGGCGCTTCCGAGTTGATGCGCAGAGTCATGGGGGGCTCCTTCAAAGGAGGTGCGAGGAGAATATAGGCTGATCGGCGGGCACGGCGACACCGCGCGTCGCCGCTTTGCACCTCAATCGTGAAGATGCGCCAATTCCCCAATGGATTTGTGTGCATTGGGGCCGCGCTTGAAAAAGACGCGGCGCGCACAACTTGAGTTCCTCACCATGGCACTCAAACATCCGAAAATTTCCTTTCTCTCCGACCACAATGACAATGGGCGCGACGCCCGAGCTCCTTCGCCCTTGGGGGCGAGCGACGGCGAGTTGCTCGACGCCTATTCGCAAGCCGTCGCCGGCGTCGCCGAGCACGTGGGCCCCGCGGTGGTGCGCGTCGAAATGGCGAACCCCAAGGGGCGGACCGGAACCGGCTCCGGCGTCATCATTTCGTCCGACGGTTTCGTTCTGACGAATAGCCACGTGGCACAAGGCGGGCGAACAGCTCGCTTGACCACACCCGAGGGCCAGACGATCGAGGCGCGGCTGATCGGCGACGATCCGCACACCGATCTCGCGCTCCTGCACGCCGATTCACCCGGGCGACTGCCGGTGGCGAAGCTCGGCGACTCCAAGACGCTGAAGCCCGGGCACCTGGTCGTCGCGATCGGCAACCCGCTCGGCTTCGAATCCACGGTGACCGCCGGCGTAGTCTCGGCGCTGGGGCGGTCGCTGCGCTCAAGCTCCGGCCGGTTGATCGACGACGTCATTCAGACGGACGCGGCGCTCAACCCCGGCAACTCCGGCGGGCCTCTGGTCAATTCGCGCGGCGAGGTCGTCGGTATCAACACCGCCGTCATCCTCGGCGCACAGGGCATTTGCTTTGCGGTCGCCTCGAACACGGCAAGCTTCGTGCTCGGTGAGTTGGTTCGGCACGGCCGCGTTCGCCGCGCCTTCATCGGCATCGCGGCGCAAACGATCGCGATCCCGCGGCGGCTTGCGCGTGCGGCGGAGACCGGTCCGTCGGGCGCGATGATCATGACCATCGAGCCGTCGAGCCCAGCGGCCCGAGCTGGTCTCGCGCCGCGCGACATCCTGGTCGCGATCGACGGACAGCCGATCGAAGGCGTCGACGATCTCATCCGCCGTCTAAACGCCGAGCGCATCGACCATTCGACGACCTTCTCGATCCTGCGGGGCGGGCGGCGCGTCGACTTCTCGCTGACGCCGACCGAGCGCGCAGCGGCTTAGCTGACGCGCGTTCCTATTCGCGCTAGTCTTTGCTGGCATAAGGCAGGGGATTGGCGTTGCGCAAGCTATTGATTTCGACCGGTAAGATTCTTCTCTTCTACGGGATTTGGGCCGGATTGTTGACGGCGTCCACGCTGACGGTGGTTCATCTCGGCGGTTCGGATTTTTACAAAAATCTCGAGTGGCGAACACTGGTCGAAGCCGGGGCGATGCTGGCGGTGTTCATCGCGTTTGTGTTCATGGCGCTTGCCGTCGATCGGCGCGGCGTGGGGACGCTGGGCCTTTCTCTGAGCGCTCTGCCGGACGGATTGATCGGCGGCACGTTGATCGGCGCCGGCATCTTCTGCGTGCCGCTCGCGATCCTCTTGGCGCAGGGCTATCTGCACTATGCGCCGAACCTCGCGACGTTCTCGTGGCCGACGCTGTGGCTTGCGCTCTTTATGATGTTCGTCAACGTCATCGATCAGGAATTGATCGTGCGCTCCTATCTGTTTCAGGAGATCTGGGCGAAGTACTCCGGCGCGGCCGCAGTCGTCGTCTCGACCATCATCTTCGTGGGACTGCACGCCGGACCGATCATGAAAGGCACGGCGGGCTTGCTTGCCGGCACCAACGTGATGCTGGCCAGTATCCTGCTCGGCGTCGCCTATCTGCGCTCGGGCGCGTTGTGGCTGCCGATCGGCATTCATTTCGGTTGGAATGCGTTCCAGGGGCCCGTGCTCGGGATCAACGTCACCGGAACGGAATCGGGCACGAGCTGGCACTTCTTCAATGTTGACGGGCCTTCGCTGTGGACCGGCGGCGACATGGGCGTCGAAGGCGGCCTCGCCGGACTGGCCGGACCCATTGTCGGGATTTTGCTCGTGCTGCTCTTGGTACGGCCCAAAGCGGCGGCATGACGCGCGATGTTGGATAAGCTCGGGCTCGGGCTCTCGGTTTCATGGCCGCTGACGATCGGTCTCGCCGTTGTCTGGACGGCGTTGATGGTTGCGTTCACGCCGGTCGCCGATTGGATCGCCACGCGGTTGGTGGCGACGCCGCCGACGCTCGGCGCGTTCAAAGCGCTGCGGGAATCGCGCTGGAAGCTCGTTCTCGGGATTGTCATCGCGTGGGTGCTCGGCGGCTTTCTCGAGGAGCTTCTGTTGCGCGGTATCATTCTCAAGATCACGCAAGCGGCGCTGACTTGGCCGCTCGGTGTGTTTGCGGCGAGTGTGGTGGGGATCTGTTTGGCGGCCTTGGTCGCCTTCGTGCTGCACCTTTATCAGGGACTGCGGGCCGCGCTGATCGTCACGCAGCTATCCGTGCTGTTCGGCGCGCTCTTCGTGATCAGCGGCCACAATCTGTGGAGCGTGATTCTCGCCCACGGCTTCTACGACACGATCGCCTTCATTCGTTTCGCGAACAAGCAGTCGAAATATTCCGACCTTGGCGAACCGAGTCTTTAGTCAGTCTCGTAGTGCTGCTCACTCCACTCGGCGAACATCGTCATTGCCCCCTGCATGACTTCTGACCGCCAGACGACCTTAGGCCAAGGTGGTGGCTCCTGTCGGTTTGTCCAAGTTAAATGAACAACGGCAACCTCGCCAGATGCTGATCGACAGAGGATGTCATCACAGTCTTCGCGCCGTGCAACTACCGACAGCGGCGCGACATTCTGCAGGGGATGGTTTGGTGCCAACTCTTTCGACAGCTCGGCATCAAACGCAGAGGTATCGCCGATTGCGCTCCACCCCTTGGGCAGGTCGCTCACTCGCAAAAGACGCGGACTTTGGCGTCTTCGTGATCGACGTCGACGGTGAGGTCGCCGAGCTGCTCGATCAGCTCCTCGAGGTTCTCGGGCTTGAGCTGATTGACGTCGAAGTCGATGCCTTTTTCGTGCATCGCTTTGTTCATCTTGTCGCGCGCACTGGGCGGAATGAAGCTCGTCAGGCGAACGCCGGCGCGTAGGAGCTGCATCGGAACGCGGACGTTGACCTTGGTCGGGCCGTCGTGCGGATCCATGGCGTCGACGACGACGCGCAGGTATTTGAGCTTGTCGGTGCGCGGCGGTTGCGGTGCGCCGGGCGACGGAGGCGGCTCCTTCTCAATGGCGGCGATCAAGCGCTCGGCTTCGTCAGCCGTGATCTTACCCTCGGCGAGCATTTGCAGAATTTGGCGGCGGTTCTCGCTCATCTGGCGATCTCCGTTCAAACGAGATGGATGGTGATATGGCGGCGCGTTTGGTCGATCTCGACCTCGGTGCCGTTCAGGCTGTTCAAGACGCGCATCAGGCCGCCGAGCGCGGCGAAGATCTGTATGCCGACGATGAGGCCGATGATGATCACGAACGGCAGCGCGATGATCGCGAGCGGAAGCAGCAGCAGCCAAATCAGAAACAACGGCAGCCAAACGTGATACATGCGCCCGTCGGCCTTGCGCTGAATGTCGACGATGGCGAGAAGCGGCGGCGTCATGGCAAGCTCTCCAGTTCCTTGATGGCCTCGGCGGCGGTGATCTCACCGCGCTTTAGACGCTCCAACACTTCGTTGCGCGAAGGCGTCGGATTGTTGTCGACGAAGGTTAGACTCTGCGCGATGCGATTGAGGCGCGCCTTCACCGTCGGGTACGAGACGCCGAACACCTGCTCCATCTCCTTGATCGAGCCGTGCGAGCGCACGAAGGCGACGATGAAGATCTGATCCTCGAGCGACAGCTTCGCGAGCTGCGGCAGCTCGAAGGCGCCTTCGATGGCGATGTCGCGGCCGGCGAGGCAGACGCGCTCGACCACGAGCGGCTCGCCCTGCGTGAGCTTCAAAAGCTCCTGCCAATCGGTGGTCTTGGGCGGCGAGGCCATGGCGTTCTGCCTGGAAACTTTAGTCTTGTCGAGATATATATTTATAAAATTGATTTTTCAAGCCTCACAACTTGATTTTCTTGATATCGTGAGCCTTAGTTTTGGACGTAGGCTGGTTCCCGCGCCGAGCGCCGGCGGGTTCCAGCCAAGGCAGTGCGCCAAAAGTCTTGTGAAGAGATCGGGGCCTTGGCTGTCGCGGGGATGACAAGCCGATGGCCGGTTTGCATAACCACCGGCTTCCGGACGGAGGCCTCCTCATGACGCCGATGACGACCAGCGATCTGCCGCTCAAGAGGCTGGGGCGCGGCAAGGTGCGGGACATCTATGAGGTCGACGCAGAGCGCCTGTTGCTCGTCGCGACGGATCGCATCAGCGCGTTCGATGTGATCATGGCGGAGCCGGTGCCGTTCAAAGGCGCCGTGCTGACGCAGATCAGCGCGTGGTGGTTCCGCCAACTCGAAGGCGTTGTCAGGCATCACATGATCACCGCATCGGCGGCGGAGATCGTCGACGCGGTACCGGCGCTCAAGGTGCACCGCGCCGAGATCGCCGGGCGCGCGATGCTCTGCCAGCGTACGACGGTCGTGCCGGTCGAGTGCGTGATCCGAGGCTATATCTCCGGCTCGGCTTGGAAGGAGTATGCGGCGCGCGGCACGCTCGCCGGCGAGGCGCTGGCGAAGGGCCTTCGCGAGAGCGACCGGCTCGATACGCCGATTTTCAGTCCGGCGACGAAGGCCGAGAGCGGGCACGATGAGAACATCACAATCGCGCAGATGCGCAAGATCGCCGGCGATGAGGCGACCGCCGAGCTCGAGCGCCTCGCGCGCGCGGTCTACGCGAAGGGTGCCGAGATCGCCGAGGCGCGCGGCATCATTATCGCCGACACCAAGTTCGAATTCGGCCGCGACGCGAGCGGCAAACTCATTCTCATCGACGAAGTGATGACGCCCGATTCCTCGCGCTTCTGGCCGAAAGACCTGTATGCGCCGGGACGCGGACAGCCGAGCTTCGACAAGCAGCCGCTGCGCGATTATCTCGACGGCGAACGAAAGGCGGGTCGTTGGAATGGCGATGCGCCCGCTCCTGCCCTGCCGCGAGCGGTTATCGAGGCGACGGAAAAGCGCTATCTGGAACTCTATCAGCGGCTGACGGGCGCGGCGTTGCGCGTCGACTAAGCGGCAGCGGATTCGGCGAGGCCGGCTTTAAGCAACAGGCGCGATTGCTCGACCGGATTTTTGTAGAGGAAGTCGTAGGGCAGTCCCAAGCGTACGCTCGATTGGCAGGCCGGCGATTTCGGATCGGCCTTGCGGTCGGCAAGGGCGCCGGCAGCGCGGAGTGCGAGCCAATCGACAGTGGTCAAGTCGTAGGCCTTGCCGAGCGCAAGCTTGTCGCGGATCAGGCGCGGCACGATCGAGACGGCGGCGCGCGCCAAGGCCCGATGCAAAAACTTCGGCGTGTTCGGCGCGGCTTTGCCCGACTGGATGATCGCAAGAAACTCTTCGACGATCGGATGCGGCTCAAAACGATCGGCCCGCTTCTCCATCATCGCGATGAAATCTTGGGACGACTGCGGGCACACTTGCGCGCCGTAGAGGCGCGCGACCGCGGCACCGTCGCGATAGAACCGTGCCTTATCGGCGTCGGAGAGCGGCGAGACGAATTTGTCGTAAGCCGTGACGAAGCCGCAGCCTGCGGTCGCGGCCACCCAATCGAGCAACTCCGTATCGAGCGCGCGATAGGCTTCACCCTTCGGCGTGGCGCCGTTCACATGCGCGTGCATGTTGGTCACGCCCTGGATAACGCGGCGTGCGGCGCTCGCCGGACCATAGCAGCCGACCATCGCCGCAATGCCCGTGCGCATCGAGCGGCCGATTGGATCCGCCTTATAGGTCGAGTGATCCCAAACGCCGGACCGGATGCGCGGATCGGCGAATTCCATCAGCACCGCGGCGACGCCACCGATGCCGAGCGCGACCTGGTTCTTGAAGACGCGCCATTGCACGGAACCCGGATGCTGAAGCGACATCTCGCCCGGCGGCTGGCTGTAGTCGATCTTCCAGCCCAAATAGGAGGTCATTTCCGCCATCGCAGCGCTCCATCAATTCCTATCAGATGATAGACTTTCAATTCATATCGTGCGATAGATATTTGTGCAAGTGCCCTTTGGAGACCCCGATGAACTCCGTCCGAAAGCCTGCTGCGTCCCGCGAGGGTTATCGCAAGGGCGATGAAGCGCGGCAGCGTATTCTCGCCGCGGCGCTACAAGCATTCGGGGCGCACGGCTTCAAAGGGGCCACCACGCGGCAGATCGCCGAAGACGCCGAGGTCAACCTGCCGGCGCTGCAATATTACTTCGGGGACAAGGAAGGGCTCTATCGCGCGTGCGCACGGGAAATCGTCGAGCGCTACGAGAAGCACATGCTCCCGCTCGTCGCGAACGCCTTTCGCGAGACGCAGAACGCGATGTCGCCGGCGAAGGCGCGCGAGCAGCTCAAAAAGGTGGTGGGAGCGCTCGCCTCTCTGCTCGTCGACCACGACCAAGCGGAGATCTGGTCGGCATTTGTGCTTCGAGAGATGGCGGAGAGCGGGCCGGCGTTCAAGATTCTCTATGAGCAATTGTGGGCGCCCGGCGTCGAACTGACCGCGAGCCTCGTCAGCCGCGCAATGGGAGAGCGAAGCGTCTCTCAGGCGGCGCGGATCGAAGCGCTGATGCTGATCTCGAGCCTGTCTGCGTTCAGTACCGCGCGCCCCGTCTCTCTGAAATATCTGCATTGGCCGGATGCGAGCGAAGCGCGCTTCGCCCGCGTGCGCGCCGTGCTCGACGCGCAGATCGATCGGATTGGTTTGGCAGCGCCTAAATAGCGACCTGAGTGGCTGCTGCAATCGGCTCTAAGGGCCCAAATATTTCGCAAGGAAATTGCCGATTTCACGCAATGCCTGAGTTCGCGTCTCGCCTTGTGAGAGGTGGTGATCCTCTCCGTTGAGTTCGATGTAGGTGTAGTTCTTGCCCGCTTCCTTCAGCGCTTTTGCCATCAGCTGGCCGTGAACAACCGCAAGCGTGAGGTCGTTCGTGCCGTGAAGCAGCAGGACAGGTACGCTGATCTTATCGGCATGAAGCGCGGGCGATGTAGCGTCCAGCTTCGCACCGTCCTTCTTGGTGTCGCCGATGATCGAATGCCAGTAGTAGTAATCCGTGTACCCGCGCTGAGCGTAAACGAAACGTTCCATCAAAATGAGACGCAAGTCGTATACGCCCGCCAGGCCCACCGCGCACTTATAGGGCTGCGGCGATTGCATCGCGCCGACGAGCGCTGCGTACGCGCCGTACGACCCGCCGACGATGCAGATGCGCGCAGGATCGACCCTCCCATCGGCGACGAGTTTCTGGACACCATCGGTGATGTCATCCTGCATCGCGAGGCCCCACTGAAACTTGCCGGCATCCTCGAAGGCGCGACCGAAGCCCTCTGAGCCGCGGAACTGCGGTTGAAAAACCGCGTAACCGCGAGCCGTGAAGAACTGAACGAAATAGCTAAAAGATTCGTCGTCGCGCGCCGCGGGGCCACCGTGTGGGAATACGACGAGAGGCGGGGCCTTTCCGGCGGTGCCGGACGGGAGGGTCAGATAGGCCGGTATCGTTAGACCGTCGCGCGATTGATATGTGAAGAATTGAGGCACTGTGCGGTCGGCTGCAGAGAGCTCAGGATACTTGGCGCCAAGCTTCGTCGTCTGGCCCGATTTGGTATCGAAGAGGTAGTAGGCGCCGCCAGGATTGGTCGGCCCTTCGACTTGCGCAACGACGCGCGATCCATCTTCAGTTGCGGACACAACGCCGACATCGCAACCGGGAAATTTGGATTGCAGCGTCGCGTAGAGCGTGCGGGCTGCCGGATCGACGAACTCACTGTACAGGTGGTCCCAGTCGAACGCGGCGCCCCAGAGATCGCCAGTCGCCGGATTCTCGATGGCGCCGTACAGATCGGCATGCGCGTCCGCCGCGATAAGCGGCGTGAGCGCGCGGGTTCGGAGATTGAACCTGTAGATGCTTTGATGCTCATTGCCGGCGCGGCCGGCGACATAGACCTCCTCCGGATTCGGCGAGTGCCCAATCACCGATATGCCGGACGCGGCTCTTGTATCCTCAGTGTAGTGGTAGACCTCGTTCCAATCGCTCGAACCTGGAAGTCTGGCGTAAAACCTCGTGACGTCGCCGTCGATGTCTTCGCGCATAATGATGTCGCCGTGCCCGTCGGTGACCCAGCCCCATGTTCCCGACTTGCCCTCCTCGACCTTCTTCGACGTGCCCGTCGCCGGATCCACGCGAAAGATGTCGAGCGTGTAGTTCATGGCGTGTCTTGTCGGCGCCACCATCAACACGTAGGACGGATCTCCTCGATCAATTTCGACGATGGAGCCACTACCGTGATCGGAACGCAGCTCGGGCTTATCGCTGAGCAACGTCTTGGCATCGCCGCCGTTGCGATCGATCGAAATCACGCGCCACATCGGATATGGATAGAATCCAACGCCGGTCGCGCCCTTGAGCGCATATTCGACCTCAATGAGCAGGCGCTGGTTGTTCGCCCAGGTGATGTTGCGCGGCATCATCCAATCCTCGGGCGCGTAGACGACCGGGGCTGTTCCAGGTGCCGTCACGTCGTAGATGGCGATCAAGCCGAAGCGGCCGCGGCCTTGGATCGCCGCGACATGAGTTCCATCAGGCGATATCTGTGCGTGACTGTAGACAGGCAGATGGCCGTACACCTCCGCGGAGGGGCCGGCGACTGCCGGCTGCAAAAGCAAAATCAGCAGTGCCGCTGTACAAGCCAATACACGGCGGACAAACGCAAGCATCGCTCCCATAACTTAGCGTCCCCCAACACGAACGCTCCTATATTAGTATTGTGATGCACCACACTCCAAGGCCTTCGCCGCTTGCCTGGCCGTCCGCCGTCGTGGTCTGTTCACCCACCCTCATTTCAACTTTGCCCTGGAGGTTTCCATGGCCCTTGCCGCCCCCACCATCGACCGGCCCGACGCACGCAAGCGCGCGTATTCGTTGCCGCTCGACCAGATCAACGTCGCCGACGGCGCGTTGTTTCAGAACGACGAGATTTGGCCCTATTTCGAGAGGCTGCGCCACGAGGACCCGGTGCACTACTGCCCGGAGCACGAGTTCGGCCCATATTGGTCGGTGACCAAATACAACGACATCATGGCCGTCGACACGAACCACGAGGCGTTCTCGTCGGAGCCGAGCATCACGATCTTCGATCCGGACGTCGATTTCCAACTGCCGATGTTCATCGCGATGGATCCGCCAAAGCACGACGCGCAGCGCAAGGTCGTGTCGCCGATCGTCGCGGGCCCAAACTTGGCGGCGATGGAGCCGGTGATCCGCGAACGCGCGGGCAAGATCCTCGACGGCCTGCCGCGCGGCGAAGTCTTCAACTGGGTCGACAAGGTGTCGATCGAGCTCACGACAATGACGCTCGCGACGCTGTTCGATTTTCCGTGGGAGGAGCGGCGTAAGCTGACGCGGTGGTCGGACGTCGCGACGGCCGGCAAGAATTCGCCGCTGTTCGTCTCCGAAGACGCCAGACGCACTGAGCTTTTCGAATGCGTCGACTACTTCACGCGGCTGTGGAACGAGCGCGTGAACGCGCCACCGCGCGGCGACCTGATCTCGATGCTGGCGCACGGCGAATCGACCCGCAACATGGACCGGATGGAATATCTGGGGAATCTGATCCTGCTGATCGTGGGCGGCAACGACACGACGCGCAATTCGATCTCAGGCAGTCTCTACGCGCTGAACTTGTTTCCCGCTCAATACGACAAGCTGCGCGCCGATCTCGATCTGATTCCGAATATGGTATCGGAAGCGATCCGCTGGCAAACGCCGCTGGCGCATATGCGGCGCAATGCGACGCGCGACATCGAGCTTCACGGCAAGACGATCCGCAAGGGCGACAAGGTGATCATGTGGTACGTATCGGGCAACCGGGACGAGGAGGTCATCGAGCGGCCCAACGACTTCTGGATCGAGCGGCCGAACGTGCGGCGCCACCTTTCGTTCGGCTTCGGCATCCATCGCTGCGTCGGCAACCGGTTGGCGGAACTACAATTGCGCGTGATCTGGGAAGAGATCATGAAGCGCTTCCCGAAGATCGAGGTTATGGATGAGCCGAAGCGCGTCTATTCGGCCTTCGTGAAAGGCTATGAGCAATTGTTGGTCCGGATCCCAGCCTAAGTCAGGCGGACGTTTTCCCTCTCCCAGAGGGAGTGACGGTTTCGCGCGCGGAAGAGAGGAATAGTTGGGCGTGGTTTTGTTCGTGAGCAGTCTTCGTCGCCTCGCCGCCCCTGCACTCGCCGCCTGCGTTGCGTTCGCTTGTCTGGCAACGCATTCCGCCCGCGCGGCGGAGCGGGCGAGCGTATCGGTCGTGAACGGCAACATCGTACTGACGGCCGCGGGCAAGGAAGTACAGCTGACCTCTTCCGGCCAAGACCTCGACCCGGTGCTGTCGCCGAATGGATCTCTGGTCGTCTTCACGCGCAAGCTGAGCACGCCTGCGACGAAGACCTGCGATACGACCGTGACCGAGCGGCGCGAACTTTGGGTGATCGGCAGCGACAAGAGTAATCCGCGCAAGCTGCTGGCGTCGCGCGATTCCGTCGACCCGAAGAACACGCTTTGCGACTTCATGCACAAGGCGTTCAACTCGGACGGCCGCAAGGTTCTGTTCGAGACACCGGCATGGGCGACCTCGAGCGCGCTGCACGAGTACGACCTGACGACCAACCGCCAGCGCTACCTCCTTCCGTCGAACGGCTTCGCCATTCTCAAAGACTGCGACACGCGCGAATACCGCGATCATCTGGTCGTCAGCCAGCATCGCTACTTCGTGTTCGGCGGCTCGTACGACTGGTACTGGCTTTACAGCCCGGACGGAAAACGCGAACTCGGCGCCATCGGCGACGACCTCACCCAGCTCGAAGACGCTTGCGACTTGGATTTGGGTCTGGCTGCCGCGAAGAGCAAATAACTCGCATCACCGCAAGGAGGACATCATGGCCGCGTGGGTCGAACTGACGGCATCGGACGGGCACAAGTTCAAAGCTTGGCAAGCCTCGCCCCAGGGTAAGGCGAAAGGCGCGATCGTCGTCATCCAGGAAATCTTCGGCGTCAATCATCACATCCGCGACGTCACGGAACGTTTCGCGAAGGAGGGATATCTGGCGATCGCGCCGGCCCTCTTCGATCGCTATCAACGTGACTTCGACGTGAACTATGGGCCGGAGGACATGCAGAAGGCGATGCAGGTCGTGCCGAAAATCGACATCGCCAAAGGCATGCTCGACACAGAGGCGGCGCGCGCCGCGGTCGCGAGCGCCGGCAAGGTCGGCATCGTCGGCTATTGCTTCGGCGGTGTCGTTGCCTGGCTCGGCGCGTCGCGTCTCAAGTTCGACGCTGCCTCGTGCTACTATGGCGGGCGGATCGCCGCCCTGAAGGACGAGAAGCCGAAATGTCCGGTGATCATGCATTTCGGCTCGAAGGACGCGCACATCCCGATGACGATGGTGGACGAGATCCGCAAGGCGCAGCCGAACGTGCCCATCTACGTCTACGACGCGGATCACGGGTTCTCGTGCGACGAGCGCGCGTCGTTCGATAAAGCAGCACACGACCTCGCTTGGACGCGGACGATGAAGCTGTTCCGGGAGAACGTCGGCTGATGCGAACGCTTCTCGCGTTGCTCAGCCTGGTTCTCGCGGCAACGCAAGCGGGCGCCGGAACAATCTCATATCGCGATCTGTTGTCCCGGCCGCGCGCCAAGCCGACGGAGGTCGTGCACTACGGACCCGCCAAGCATCAACTCGCGGAACTTTGGTTGCCGAAGGGACAGGGGCCGTTTCCGACAATCATTCTGATCCACGGCGGGTGTTGGCTCGCCGAACTGCCGGGCACGGAGCTCATGGCCTATATGGCGGCCGATCTTCGAGCGACCGGCTATGCGGTGTGGAGCATCGACTATCGCCGCGTCGGTGAGGCAGGCGGCGGCTATCCCGGCACCTATCAAGACACGAGCATGGCGATCGACAAGCTGCGCGCGATCGCGGCAGCGAAGGGGCTCGATCTTTCCCATGTCGTGGCTGTTGGTCATTCGGCAGGCGCACAACTTGCGTTGTGGGCGGCCGCGCGGCCCAAGGTTGCGAAGGAGAGTCCGATCGGTTCCGCCGATCCGCTGCCGGTCGCGGGTGTGGTCAGTCTGGCCGGTATCGACGATCTCAAAGCCTATCGCGCCGACGGGCCGCCGGCTTGCGGCGGACCCGCCACCATCGATGCGATCGCGGGAGCGAGCCGCGGCGGCGATCCCTACATGGATACGTCGCCAGCCGCGCTGGCGCCGCTCGGCGTGCCGCAGGCCGTGATCTCAGGTGCGCTCGATCCGATCGTGCCGCCGCAGTTCGGTTGGGACTATGCGATGACGGCTGCCGGCGCCGGCGATCACGTGCGTCAGCTGACGATCGAGGATGCCGGGCATTTCGAGCTGATCGATCCGACGTCGGCTGCGTGGGCCAAGGTGCGCCTCGAGATCGACATTCTCACCGGACGCACGGCGGCGCCGAAACTGCCTGAGCCGTACCATCCACACGATTAGCGGTCCCGAGGGCTGCTCCGGCCGAGTAGCCGGGACGCCAGACTCCAAGCTGGCGGGAGGACAGCAAGCAGTGCAGCACCAAACGCGAAAAGCAAAGTGATTACTCCAACCCGCCATGCAAACTCTACAAAGCCAATGCTCTGCAACTTCACGAGCAAATAGACGAGAAAGAAACACCACATCGCGACCAACACCCTGATGCCGCGCATTGCCTGCGCCTTGACATAAACATCTTTCTCGAGGCTCAAGTCGGGTTCCCCAAACCATCGCCTCAATCGCTCAAACATGATTGGAATCCCGTCAGCGGCGGCCGAAGAGCTTTTCGACATCGGCGAGCTTGAGCTCGACGTAAGTCGGGCGGCCATGGTTGCATTGGCCGCTCAAGGGCGTCGCTTCCATCTCACGCAACAGCGCGTTCATCTCTTCGATCGTGAGACTCCGGCCGGCACGTACCGATGAGTGGCACGCCATGGTCGAACAGATCTCGTCGAGACGCTCCTTCAACGACAACGCATCGCCGTATTCTGCGATTTCGTCGGCGAGATCGCGCATCAGGCCCTTGATGTCGCCGCCCTTGAGCAGCGCCGGCACTTCGCGAACGAGCACCGCGTCGATGCCGAAAGGCTCGACGATGAGGCCGAGTTCCGCCAGAGGTCCAGCGCGGGCGACGAGGCGATCGACCGACGGGCCGTCGAGATCGACGACTTCGGGTACGAGCAGCATCTGGCGCTCGATACCCTGGCTCGCGAGCGCCGCCTTCATTCGTTCGAGCGTCAGTCGTTCGTGCGCGGCGTGCTGGTCGACGATGACGATGCCGTCGGCGGTCTGCGCGACGATGTAGGTCTGATGGAGCTGGCCGCGCGCGACCCCGAGCGGAAAGCGCTCGAGGCCGCTGGTGTCGCCATTGGGGCGATCGAGCGGACGGGCGAGCGGCGGCGCTTGCACGAAGGACGACTGCAACGGCGGCGCCGGGGTGTAGAGGGCGGCAGCAGTCTCGGCGAGCGCTCTGGGACTCGCGTGCTCCGGGAAATGATAGGCGAACGGAGCGCCAGTTTGTGGGCGGAGCGCCGCAAGCGTATCGCTCGCAACCGTCGTCGAGGCGCGGTTGCCGCCCTGCCCGATCGCCGCCTTTAGCGCACCGACAATGAGCCCGCGTACCAGAGCGGCATCGCGGAAACGGACCTCGGTCTTTGCCGGATGCACGTTCACGTCGACTTCGTGCGGCGGCAAATCCAGAAAGAGCGCGACCATCGGATGGCGGTCGCGCGCCAGCACGTCGGCGTAGGCGCCACGCACCGCGCCGAGCAGCAGCTTGTCGCGCACGGGGCGGCCGTTGACGAAAAGGAATTGGTTCGCCGCCGTGCCGCGGCTGAAGGTTGGAAGCCCCGCGTAGCCCGTGAGGCGGATTTCACCGCGCTCCGCATCGACGGCAAGTGCGTTCTCGGCGAAGTCCGCGCCGAGGACGCTCGAGAGACGGCGAAGACGGCTGTCGAAGAGATCACTGCCCTCCGGCGCGGCGCGCAACGCAACGCGGTCCTCGGTTTGCAGGCGGAAGCCGACGTCGGCGCGCGCCAATGCGAGGCGCTTGACGATGTCGATGACGGCGGCGGTTTCGGCGCGCTCGCTTTTCAAGAATTTGAGGCGCGCGGGCGTCGCGTAGAACAGATCGCGCACTTCGACGATGGTGCCCGAAGCGCCCTGCCCTTCGAACGCCGCCGGATGCGGCGCGCTCGCTATGCCGGCATCGATCGTGATGGCGCTCGCCTCGCCGCCTTTGACGCGCGCGGTGATCTGCAGGCGGGCAACGGCGCCGATCGACGGCAGGGCTTCACCGCGAAATCCCAGCGTTGCGATCGCCGTGAGATCGTCTATGCCGCCGTCATCGCGTGGCAGCTTCGACGTCGCGTGGCGCTCGACCGCGAGTTTGAGTTCGTCGGCGCTCATGCCGATGCCGTCGTCGGCGACGCGGATGTAGTTGATGCCGCCGGCGGTGATCGAGATGCTGACATGGCGCGCGCCGGCGTCGATCGCGTTCTCGACCAGCTCCTTCACGGCGGAGGCTGGGCGCTCGACGACTTCACCCGCCGCAATGCGATTGATCGTGCCTTCGGTTAGGCGGCGTATCTTCACGCTTTGGCGTCCAAATATTCGCGCGTCAGGCGCTTACCTTCCTCGACAGCGGGCTGGCCGAAGGGATCGACATCCCAAAGCTTCGCGGCGATCAGCGTTTCAAGCATGAAGTGCATCATCAAGCTGCCCATCGCGCGCTCGTCGAGATCTGCGACGAGGCGCAGCATGCGCACCGGACGCCCGTGACCGGCAAGCACCTTTGCGCTCGCTTGCAGCTCGGCACGATTGACCTCGCCAAGCGTGTGACCGGCATAGAGATCGAGATTATGCTCGCGCGCCCATTTCGGACCAATGCGAGCGTCTTGGCTTTCGTAAGGCGCGTCGATGAAGGTGAACAGTTTGTCGGCTGGTCCTTCGAGATAGAGCTGCAACTGACTGTGCTGGTCGACGGGACCGAGAGAGGCGATCGGCGTCGTGCCGCGTCCATGTTTGCCGAGGCTTTCACCCCAAAGCTGGCGCCACCATTGTGCGAGCAGCCAAAGGCGGTCGCTGTAGGGCCAAAGAATCGATTGGGAGAGGCCGACGTCGCAAGCCGCGACGCTGAGCGCGGCACCTTGGGCCGCCGGCGGCAAGCTCTTTTCCGCCGCGACTTCGGTATCGAAGGTTTGCTTCGCAGCGGCGCGGATCGCCATCGGGTCGAGACCCATGACGATCGCGGGCAACAGTCCGACGGTCGAGAACACGGAGAAGCGACCGCCGAGATTGGCGTCGTGGACGAGGATCGGCGCCTGGATATGCTCCAGGATGTTGCGTAGCGGATTGTTCTTGTTCTCGGTGATGCCGGCGAAATGGAATTTGAGATATTTGCCGCCGCCGGCATTCTCGATCGCTTCGATCGCGGCCATCGTCTGCATCAACGTTTCGACGGTGCCGCCCGACTTAGACACGCAGAGAAAGCGCGTCGTTCGTAGGTCGCAATTCGCGAGCAAGCTTGCGAAGGTCGAGCCGTCGAGATTGTCGAGAAAATGTACGCGCGGTGTTCCCTGTCGCGGCTGGTAGGCCTGCGTTCCCCAATAGGCGATTTGGCCGAGCGCTTGCGCGCCTAAGCTCGAGCCGCCGACGCCAAGCACGATGAGATCGCTCGTATTGTTCGACAGGTGGCCCGCGACCTCGCGCGCGGCGGCGACGTCACTCTCATCGTTGAGCGCGGCCTTGACGGCTTGGAGGGAGCGGTCGGGCGAATTGGCCAACCAATCAAGAGCCTTGTGCGTTTCGTGCACACGCTTCTCATAGGCCTCGGCGAGGCGTTTATTGACGGCAGTCGCGCCAGTGCAGAGCGATAGGTCTTGCGTGAAAAGGGTCATGTCTGATTCTCGCGGAACCTCGCGAATCTAACAAGAAACGCGCGCCAAGCGCTAATCGCACAAGTGGAACTTCAACAAGCTGGCTCGCCTCCCAACAAAAGGCAGGCGAACGCCCGAGCTACGGCTTCACGCCCTGAGGTTTGCCGACCATGAGAACCACCAGGCGCTTCGGATCAAGGAGACGCTTGGCCGCCCGGTTGACGTCGGCAAGAGTGACAGCCTCGACCTCCTTGTTGCGGTTCTCGACATATTCCGGAGGCTGGTCCTGCAGGGCGAACGTCAGCAACTGACGCGCGATCTTTGCGTTGGTGTCGAAACGCAAAGCGAAGGAGCCGGTCAGATACGTCTTTGCATCGGCGAGTTCTTTGGCCGTGATGCCCTTGGCTACCAGATTCTGCATCACGGAACGCGTCAGATCCAAAGCTTGACCGGCGGTCTCGTTCTTCGTGCCGAACGAACCCTCGAGATCGCCGCCGCCGATGAAGAAGGGATCGAGGCCGGTCGAGATCCCGTAGACGAGACCGCGCTTCTCGCGCACCTCATCCATCAGACGCGACGAGAAGCTGCCGCCGCCGAGCACATAGTTCACGATGTAGGCGGCCATGAAATCAGGATCGCTCCGCGCCAGCCCCGGAAGGCCGAACACCGCCGCGGTTTGCGGATTGTTGCGCTCAATCACCTTCAGCGTTGCCGGCGCCATCTGCGGCGGTGCCACCAGCGGCTGACCTTTTGCCGGCAGGCTGGCGAACAGATTGTCGAGCGTCGAGGCAAGGGTTTCGGCGTCGATGTCGCCCACCACAACGACGCGCATGCGATCGCGCGTCATCATCGCCTTCATCGCCGCTTGAAGATCGGCGCGCGTGAGTTTGCCGATCGATTGGGGCGTGCCGTAGAGCGGATTGCCGTAAGGATGGTTCGGAAATGCCGTCGCATACCAAAGTTCGGACGCAAGCGACTCCGGGTCGTCGTCGACCTGACGCTGCGCGACGCGCAGCTGATCCTTGGCGCGGACAAGAGATTGCGCATCGAAGCGCGGCTTGGCGAGCGCCAGCGCCATTAGGCGGAAGGCGTCGGACCGATTCTCCGTCAGCGTCGTAAGGCCGATGTAAAAGGCATCGCGGTCGCAGCTGAACGACAGCGATATCGAGCGGTCCGCGAGCTGCTGCTTGAAAGCGCGGTCGTTGTACTGACCGGCGCCCTCGTCGAGCATCATGCCGAGCAGCGTTCCCTCGCCTTCTTTGCCTTTGCTCTCGCGCGTCGAGCCGCCGACGAAACCGACCGACATCGCGAGCGCGGGCAGCCCATGATCCTCGACGAGCCATGCTTCGATCCCGTCCGGACTCTTTACCACGACAGGCTTGGTCGCGGCACTTGCGGGGAGAACGAACGCGAAGAGGGCGACGATAGCTAAGGTGAGCGTCCGCAAAGTCATTGGGCGCCCTCCGCCTTCGCCGTCAATAGACCGGTCACAGATCGTTCCGGCTTGAGAAATTCGCGCATGGCTGCCGCCACCTCTTCAGCCTTCACGGTCGCGATGACGTCCGGCCATTTGTAGATTTCATCGATCGTTTGGCCGTCGATCAGGCCGAAGCCGTAGATCTGCGCCATCGTGTTCTGACTGTCGCGCGCATAGATGGCGGCGGCGCGAAGGCGCGAGATCGCGCGCTTCATCTCCTCGGCGGTGGGCCCGGTCTTGAGGAAATCGGCGATAACCTTGTCGCCCGCCGCCTCGAGCGCTGCGAGCGCCACGCCGCTGCGCGGCGTCAAATCGATGCTGAACGTCGAATAATCGTAATCGTTGCCGCTGTAGGAAGCGCTCGCCTCGGCCGCAAGCTTGCGATCTTCGACGAGAGCGCGGTACAGGCGGCTCGTCGCGCCGCCGCCCAATATCTCCGCGCCGACCTCCAGCGCGTACGCCTCGCGCCCCTTCTCGGTGCGATAGCTCGGCGTCAAATATTCGCGCGAGAAATAGCTTTGCGTCGCGCGCGCGTCGACAAGGGTCACGCGGCGCGCCGCGATCGGCGGCGGCTCGCCCGGCCGCCAACGCGGCGGCACCGGGCGGGCAGCAACAGGCCCATAATACTTTTCGGCAAGCGTCTTCACTTCGTCGACGGTCACGTCGCCCGCCACGATCAGGATCGCGTTGTTCGGTCCGTAGTGCGCGTTGTACCAAGCCTCCGCGTCGGCGCGCGTCAACTTCTGCATCTCGTGAAACCAGCCGATGACCGGAATGCCGTAGGGATGATTGAGATAGAGCGCCGCCGACATCTGCTCGCTCAATAGCGATGAGGGATTGTTGTCGACGCGCATCCGCCGCTCTTCAAGGATCACGTCGCGCTCGGGCAGCACAACTTTGTCGGTCAACTTCAAGTGCGCCATGCGGTCGGATTCGAGATCCATAACAAGGCCGAGACGGTCGCGCGCGACGCGCTGCCAATAGACGGTCTCGTCGTGCGTCGTGAACGCGTTGTCCTGGCCACCTTGGCGCGCGACGATCTTCGAAAAGTCGCCCGAGGCAATCCTATCCGTGCCCTTGAACATCAGATGTTCGAGAAAGTGAGCGATGCCGGAATGGCCACGCGTCTCGTCGGCGGCACCGCAGCGGTACCAAACCATGTGTGTCACGACAGGTGCGCGGTGATCTTCGATGACGACCACTTGGAGACCGTTGGCGAGCTTGAAGGTTGCCGGCGGACCGGAGCTTGCGGCTTGCGCCGCGGCGGCCGTCGTGAGGAAGAGAATGGCAACGGCAAAAGCGCGAACTATGAGATGCAGCATATGCGTTCCGTTTGTCGCTCGATTCAAAACGTTATGGCCGGGATTGGGTCCCGGCCATAACCGCAAATTCGCAGTGTAACGCGATTGTTAGAACCAGCCGGAGAACCAGCCGCCCGAATCGTCGTCCTTCTGGATGACGGGCTTGTCGCTGTCCTTCTGGTCCTCGGCGGATGCGCTGGCCCTCGTTTGCGCGTTGACGATGCCCTCTTCGCTGATGCGCTTTGCCTCTTCGGCGGCGTCCAGCGGCTGGCCGGAGTCGGATGGCGAGGATTGCCAGAACAAGATTGCGTCGGCGTAAGAATAGCGGGCGGCTTCTGCGCGGCGCTCACGCTGCTCGCTCATGAGCTCAGTGCGAATCTTGGGATCGGCTTTGTCGGCGCCGGCTTGGGCCAAGAGCGCACTCTCGCCTTCCGTGGCCGGATGAACAGGCGTGTCACCAAGGAGGGCCTGTTGCGCGCGGAGCGAGACGTCGGCGTCTTGCGGGCGCGGTGCGCCCGGTTGAGGCGCCTTGAGGGTAAAATCAGGCGGCACCGCGAGCGGCGCGCGCGTGCGAATCGCGAACTCATCGGGCGGCTGCTTGGTGGCGCCGATCGCCTCCTTGAAACCGCTGCATGCGCCAAGAGACAGAGCAAGGGCCGACACCGCCATGGCCATCGCCACGCGCAAACCCGTGTACGCACTTGTCTTCACGTGTGATCCTCCGTTGCGTCGCGCGATCGGCTTTTCCATTCCACGAGCAGTAGATCGGCGGCCATCAGCATCACGCCGAGCACGATGGCCGTATCGGCGACGTTGAATACGTACCAAGAATAGCCGAAAGCGTGGAGATGAAAAAAGTCGGCAACTTTACCATACGCCACGCGGTCGATCACATTTCCGACCGCCCCGCCGATGATCAGGCCTATGGCCTGCGCCAGACGTAGGTCCTTTATCCCGCGGAGCCACCAAATCAAGAGGGCGACGACGCCCAAGGAAAAGACGACCAGTAGCCAGCGCTGAAACTCCGATTCGGCTTGAAACAATCCGTAGGAGATTCCCGGGTTCCAGACCATCACGACGTTGAAAACCGGCAATATTTCAATCGGCTCGACGGGTAAGCCACTGAGGCTCTTGATGAAATCAAGGCCGTAGAGAATGAACACTTTCACCAGCTGGTCGAACGCAAAAATGGCCGCGGCGATGATGAGCCCGTAGCGGAGCATCGTTACTTCCTTACAAGCCTGTCATGTTCGACGACGGCTTTCTCGCAGCGCAGACACAAATTGGGATGGCCTTGGCTCTTGCCGACCTCCGGCAAGATACGCCAGCAGCGGGCGCATTTCATACCATCCGATTTCGCAAACGCAACGGCGACATCCGGGACATCCTCGATGCGGAAGGCGTTTGCGGGCGCCGGTCCGGTCGAAACATGCGCCATCGACGTGATGGCGATCTCGGCAAGGTCGATCGATTTGAAGAGGTCGGCGTCGGCCGCTTCCTTGACGTGCAGAATCGGCGCCGCCTCAAGGCTTGCGCCGATGACCTTATCGCGGCGTGCGACTTCGAGCGCGCCCGTGACGACACGGCGCAACTCGCGCACGCGGTCCCAGCGTTCGGCGAGAGCATCGTCCCGCCATTCCTTCGGTACAACCGGGAAGGTCTGCAAATGGACGCTGTCGCCCTCGCCCTTGTGACGCGTGCGCCAAACCTCTTCCATCGTGAACACCATCACCGGCGCGAGCCACGTCGTCAGGTGATTAAAGAGATGGTCGAGGACCGTGCGCGCGGCGCCGCGCCGAGCGCTCGAGAGCGCGTCGCAATAGAGCGCATCTTTGCGGATGTCGAAGTAGAAGGCCGAAAGGTCCGAGGTCGCGAAGTTGAAGACCGTCGTGAAGACTCGGTTGAAGTCGAACGCTTCGTAGCCTTTGCGCACAACCTCGTCGATCTCGGCGAGGCGGTGCAGCACCCAACGCTCGAGCTCCGGCATGTCCTTCGGCGCGACGCGCTCGCTGTCGTTCCAGTCGCGTAGATTAGCAAGAATGTAGCGCAGCGTGTTCCTGAGCTTGCGATAGCTCTCGACGTTGGCCTTCAGGATCTCGGGCCCGAGACGCGTGTCTTCCGTGAAGTCGGACGATGCCGTCCAAATGCGCAGGATCTCGATGCCGTTTTGATCGGCGACCTTTTGCGGCTCAACGGTGTTACCGAGCGACTTCGACTGCTTGTAGCCCTTCTCGTCGAGAACGAAGCCGTGTGTGAGGACCGTCTTGAACGGTGCGCGGCCGCGCGTACCGCTCGCTTCGAGCAGCGACGACTGAAACCAGCCGCGATGCTGGTCCGAGCCTTCGAGGTAAAGGTCGGCCGGCCAACCCTGGCTCGGATCCGGCTCGATGACGAAGGCATGCGTCGAGCCCGACTCGAACCAGACGTCGATGATGTCATCGACGCGATCGTAGTCGGCGGCCTTATAGTTGTTGCCGAGGAATTCCTGAACGTCGGTCGTGAACCAAACATCGGTGCCGCCGCGTGCGACAGCCTCGGCGACGCGCGTGTTCACATCGGCGTCGCGCAGCACCTCGCCGTCGGCCTTGCGCACGAAAATCGGGATCGGAACGCCCCAAGCGCGTTGGCGCGAGATGACCCAGTCGGGCCGCGTCTCGACCATCGCGCGCAGCCTGTTGCGGCCCTGAGCCGGGACGAAATGCGTGTCGTCGATCGCCTTCAGCGCTAGCTGCCGCAACGTCTTGCCGTGCAGGTTCGCGATGGGCTTGTCCATCGCGATGAACCATTGCGGCGTGTTGCGGAAGATGACGGGAGCCTTCGACCGCCACGAATGCGGATAGTCGTGGCGCAGCTTGCCCTTGGCGAGGAGCGCGCCCGCCTTCTGCAGCTCACCGATGACGGCACCGTTGGCGTCGCCGTCCTTGCCCTCGGCGGTCAGGATCCGCTTGCCGGCGAAGATCGGAACGCTCGGATAGAAGGCGCCGTCCTCGGCAACGGTGTAAGGAATCCGCTCGCCATCCTTCGGGTGCCACTCCGGATGCAGCATCCAGATGTCGAAGTCTTCCTCGCCGTGGCCGGGCGCGGTGTGCACGAAGCCGGTGCCGGTGTCGTCGGTGACATGATCGCCGGCAAGAAGCGGCACCGGAAAATCATAGCCGCGGCCGTGGAACGGATGCAGGCTGATCAGGCCGGCCGGATCGACATCCGCTTCGCGCGCCCACGCTTCTATCTTGGCCGCGTTCTTTGTCGTCTCGGCGAGCGTGTCGGCGAGCAGCAGCAGTTCGCCCGGCGCCGCGCCCGAGCCCTCGGCCACTGCGGTCACGCGATAGAGACCGTAAGCGATCTTCGGCGAATAGCAGATCGCGCGGTTGCCGGGGATCGTCCAGGGCGTGGTCGTCCAGATCACGACTTTCGCCTTGGCGACATCGGGATGATGGTTCTTCGCTGTGTCGGCTTGGATCGGAAATTTGACGAAGATCGTGGGCGACAGCTTCTCGTGATACTCGACCTCGGCTTCGGCGAGCGCCGTCTTCTCGACGACCGACCACATCACCGGCTTCGAGCCGCGATACAGCAAGCCGTTCATCACGAACTTCTGGATCTCGCGCACGATGATGGCTTCGCTCGCCGGCGCCATGGTCGTGTAGGGATTGTCCCACTCGCCGATCACGCCCAGACGTTTGAACTCCGAGCGCTGAACATCCAGCCAGTGATTGGCGAAGTCGCGGCACTCCTTGCGGAATTCGATGAGCGGAACCTGGTCCTTGTCCTTGCCGCTGCCGCGATATTTCTCCTCGACCTTCCATTCGATCGGGAGGCCGTGGCAGTCCCAGCCGTGGATGTACGGCACATCCTTGCCGAGCATGCCTTGGCTGCGGATGACGAAGTCCTTGAGGATCTTGTTGAGTCCGGTGCCCAGGTGGATGTGCCCGTTCGCATAGGGCGGACCGTCGTGAAAGACGAATTTCGGGCGGCCTTTCGCGACCTCGCGCAGACGCTTGTAAAAGCCAATCTTATCCCACCAGGCGAGCCATTCGGGCTCGGCCTTCGGCAGGCCCGCCTTCATCGGGAAGGCGGTGTCGGGCAGGAAGAGAGTGTCTTTGTATTCGCGCGTCGGTGCGGCGTCGGTGGTCATCTGATGTCTCGTCGGCAAATCGTGGTGCGTTCAATGCCGCGGCGCGCGCGGCGATGCGGCGGCTGCTTCTTTAGGCAACCGCGCCAGTAATTCGTGCCGTCGAGATCACTATCATCATCATACTCATGCCATCCCCCTCGGGACCCAGGGCAGGCGGGCTTGTAGCAAAGGCGCGACATCCGGTCAAAGCGACTTGTCGACGTGGTCACCCAAAGCCAAGCGGGCGGAAGGCGACGGGATCCGTGCCCTCGAAGACGACTCGAAACAGCGCCGGATTGGCGATTGCGCGCCAATCGTCGAAGCCGAATTCCGGACGCATGTGTTTGAGCACCGACGACAGCAGCAAGCCGTGCGTCGCGACCACGGGCAGACGATGATTCGCCGAAGCAATGTCGCCGAGCGCCGCCAGTGCCCTCGCCTGTGTCTCGCGCAAGCTGTCGCCGCCCTCAAGGCGATGATCGAGATCCTCGAGCGAGCGCCGGGTGTGTGCGAGCCACTCCGGCGTCGGCAGCAGCGACATCGTGTGTTCGCGAAGCCGTTCATCGATGCCGATGCGCAGACCGGACACTTTTGCGAACGGCTCGATCGACTGGAGGGCGCGCGCATAAGGGCTGGCGTAGGCGGCATCGGCGCCGAGCCCGCTCAAGGCGGGCGCAAGTGCTTCCGCGTCGGCGAAGCCACGCTCCGTCAGAGGGGCGTCGTTCGCTGGGCCGGTGCTTTCGCAATGCCTTAGCAGAATGAGAACGCGGCGCATGGCCTAGCCTCGCGCCGCCGCGCGAACGGCGTCAATCGCGGCCATCGATTTGATCGGATCATCTTTGGCGAGCGGGAACGCGGCGCCGTCGTGCAAGGTGGCAACGACGGCATCGAGCTGAGCCGCGAACGTCGACGGGCCCTCGAATTTCTCGGCGCGCTTCTCGCCGTTCACGGTCAGCTCGAAGAGGTGACCCATATGCGGCGCGAGCGGATTGATCACGTGCAAGGCGCCACGCGTGCCTTCGACGTCGAGAAAGGCTTTGAAGCCCTCGCCGTCCATGCCGCACGAGATCTTCGCGACAGCGCCTGACGGAAACAAAAGATCGGCTTCGGTCTCGGCGTCGACACCGTCGACCATGCGCATCCGCGCCGCCGTGACGCGCGGCTCCTCGCCTGCCACAACGCGCGCCCACTGCAGCGGATAGCAGCCGAGATCCATCAGCGCGCCACCGCCGAGCGCCGCGTTCCAACGAAACTCTTCCGGCGTCTTGGGAATGGGAACATGGAAGGCGGCTTCAATGCGCGTGATCTTGCCCAGCCCGCCCTCGCGCACGACCTCGACGATGCGATGCCACAGCGCGTGGTGGCGGTAGTGGAAGGCTTCGAAGACGCGCTTGCCGGGCTTTGCCGCGGCGACGATTTCGGCGGCCTCTTGCGCGTTCGCTGCAAACGGTTTCTCGACCAGAACATCCTTACCGGCTTGCAGCGCTCTTATCGCCACGGCTTTGTGCAAGGCAGGCGGCGTCGCGATGTAGACGACATCGATATCGGGATCGGCGATCAACTCATCGTAGGACGCATAGGCTTTGGCGATGCCGTGGGTCTCAGCGAACTGCTTGGCGCGGAGTGGATCGCGCGCCGCGATGCCCGTGACCGTCGTGCGCGGATTGGCAGCCGCCGGCGCGACCATCGCATAGACCGCCACACGCGCCGCGCCGATGATACCGATCCTGAGCGGTTGTTCTACCGGCATCAGAGCGGCGGCGCGGTTTCGGGCGTACGTGCCAATATCCGCTTTGCTTCAGCGCAGTCGGCCGTCATTTGCGCGACCAGCTCGTCCGCGCTCGGAAACTTCAGCTCGGGGCGCAGGAACGAAACAAACTCGACGACGATCGGCTGGCCATAGATATCTTCGTCGAAGTCGAAGATGTGAACTTCGAGCAGCACGTCCTTCTTGTCGAAGGTCGGACGGCGACCGTAGTTGGCGGCGCCGTGGTAGCGCCGGCCACCCACTTCGACACGCACGGCGTAGATACCGAGCGCGGGCTCGAGCGTGCCCTCGAGCGAAACGTTCGCCGTCGGAAAACCGAGCGTGCGGCCGCGCTTGTCGCCGTGCGCCACCCTGCCCTCGACCGTCCACCAGTGGCCGAGCAGCCGCGCGGCCCGGTCGGGCTTGCCTTCGCGTAGAAGTTCGCGAATGCGGGTCGACGAAATCTTCGGCACGTCGCCGGTTCCGACCGGATCGAAAATGGTGACGCGATAACCGTGCGGGCCAGCGAGCGCCTTCAAAAGCTGCGTGTTGCCGGTGCGGCCCTTGCCGAATTGGAAATCCTCGCCGACGACGATGTGGCGGACGCGCATGCCGCCTATCAGCACCTTCTCGACAAACTCCTCCGCCGTCAGCGATGCCAACGCCTTGTCGAAGTGCAGCGCATATAGAATGTCGGTGCCGTAGTGTTCGAGCAGCCGGGTCTTGGCGCGGAACGGGGTCAGTCGAAAGCGCGGGCCGTCAGGCTTGAAGAATTCCTGCGGGTGCGGCTCGAAGATCAGCGCCCCCAATTCGGCGCCGATCTTGCGGCCTTCCTCTTTGGCTCGCGCCAGCAGCGCCTGATGACCGCGGTGAACGCCGTCGAAATTGCCGATCGCAATCGACGCGCCCCTCGCCGATGCCGGCAGATGTTCAAAGTGCCGGAAGATCTGCATCGATGAGCGCGTCGGCGGCCTTGGGTTATTTGTTGCGCGAGGGGACCATGATCGTCGCCTCGCCGTCGATCACCACAGTATCGCCGACTTTACACACCGTCGAGAAGTTGGCGCGGCGCTTTTCGGGGATGATCTCGGTTACCGTACAAGTGGCGACGACCGTGTCGCCGATCCTGACCGGCGCTTTGAAGCGCAGCGTCTGGCTCATGTAGATCGCGCCCGGGCCCGGCAGCTTGGTGCCGAAGACGGTCGAAATGAACCCGGCCGACAGCATGCCATGCGCAATACGTGTCTTGAATGGCGTCTTTTCAGCGAAGGATTGATCGAGGTGTACCGGGTTGGTGTCGCCCGAGACGCCGGCAAAGAGCACGATGTCCGCTTCGCTGACAGTCTTGGCGAAGGACGCGGATTGGCCGGTCTTCAGATCTTCGATGAAATAGCCTTCGGACATGTCGACCACCTTTCGGAGCGAGGGGAGCGGCAATCTATCGGCGTGACGCTACGCTCACAAGCGACGGCGCTACCAGACCAAGCGTCGCATTGCCGCGATGGCCTTGAGACCATCATGGCTCAGGACGTGCGCGATGCGCTCGGGATCCGGCTTGCCCTCCGCATCCGCGAGTTCCGCCTCGTGGATGCCGCCGGTTATGAGCAACACATCGATGCCGGCGCGCGTCGCACCGAGAACGTCGGTCTTGAGACCGTCGCCGATCGCGAGCCATTTTCTTTTGTCGATCGCGCGGGCGGCCGTTTGTTCGAGGCGACGGGCGACAAAGTCGTAGACGGGCAAATGAGGCTTGCCGAGATAAAGCACGTCGCCGCCCATTTCTTGATACAACTTGCCGAGCGCGCCGGCGCAATAGATGAGCCGATCGCCGCGTTGAACGACCAAGTCGGGATTGGCGCAGATCAAGGGCAAATCGCGCGCCCGCGCCTTGGTCCAGAGGTCGCGATAATCGTCGGGACCTTCCTTCGTGTCGTCAAACGGGCCGGTACAGACGATGGCTTGCGCATCCTCCATCGCGACGCGCGCGACGTTGTAGCCTTCGAACAGCGGCAGGTCGCGATCCGGACCGACATGGAAGACGCTCAGCGTCTTTCCGTCCGCCGTGCGCTCGGCAAAAACGCTTTGGGTCAGATCGCCCGAGGTGACGATCGCGTCGTAGGCGTCGCGCGGCACCTTGAGCGATTCCAGCTGGTCCATGATCGGCGCCGACGGACGGGGCGCATTCGAGAGCAGCAGCACGATCTTGTTGCCGGCTCGTGCCCGCTTCAAGCAATCGACGACGCCGGGATAAGCCTCCCGGCCGTTGTGAATGACGCCCCAAACATCGCAAATCAGCGCGTCGTAGCGTGGGGCGAGCGCGGAAAGACCTTGAATTATTCGTATCGGCTGGGACATGCCGCGCGGCGTGCCAGATCACCGGGCGCGCGTCAACGTCTCCCCGACGCCGCGCGCGGACGAACCGGCGGCATCGGCACGTGAATTGGGCTCGGCTTCACCGTACCCAGGACCGTTTCGCGGATCGGCCGCGGCTCGCCGAACAAGTAGCCCTGGCCGAAGTCGAGATTGTAGTCGAGGAGATCGATCACATCGCGTTCGGCCTCGATGCGCTCGGCGATGAGATTCAAGCCAAAGCGCGCAAGCAGATCCTTGAGGTCGGCAGGATGAACGGAGGCACCGTTTTCGTCCGGATCGCCAAGCAGCAGTCCCGCCGCAACCTTCACATGACGAACGCCGTAGTGTCGCGCCTTCGCCACGTCGATATCCAGATTGGTCACCTTGTCCATCGAGAAGGTGAAGCCCATGTCGGCGAGCAATCTGAGATTCGAATCTTCTGTCTTGCCGAGATTTTCGATCGTCTCCTGGCTGATCTCGAAAACCAGCTGACCGGAAAGCTCGCGGTTGTCGCGCATGAACTCGGCGAACTGCGTGAAGAAGTTCGCGTCGCGCAGGGTCTCATGCGAAATGTTGCAGAAGATGCCGATCTCCTTGTTGCGCTGAGCCCAACGGCGCACGACCTGGACGCAGCGGAACAGCAATACATTGTCGACAAGCGACATGAGGCCGGCCGACTCGGCAACGCGGATATATTGCGAGGGCATGATCAACGAGCCGTCTTCAGCACGCAGCCGCGAGAGCGCCTCGTAGTAGCGGACCTTGCGCTGCGGCAGGCTGACGACCGGCTGAAGATAAAGATCGACGCGGTTGTCCTCGAGCGAACGGCGAATGGTCTCCAGCATTTCTTCGTCGTCGGGGCCGGACGGGCCGCGCACGACGTTGTCGTCGTAATAATCGTCGATTTCGTCCTCTTCGGCCTCGTCACGCTCGACTTCGCGCGCGCGGTCGGCGATCGACACGGCGAGGCGTTGAATCAAAGACTCAAGCACTTTGACCTCTGAGACGATGCGGTCGTTGCGCGAGGCCATGGTGCCGTCGACATGAGCCTTAAGCTCGACGAGAGCGCGGCGCGTCACCTCGGCGTCGGTTCGCAGACGGTCGTGCGCGTTGCCGAGATGTTCGAAAGCGGCGCCGATCCGGGTTCGCTCGTCGGTTCTCTCGAATAGGAGATCGAAATACGAAGCGAGAACGACGATGAAGCCCATCGTGAGCACGGCGCCGACGGCATCCGTCGCGCCCAAGCGGAATAGGACGGCCGCGATGACCGAGCCGGCGGCAAGCGCGAGCGCGAGCACCGTCATATGACTCAAACGCGGCATGAAACCCGACCGAATGCCCCTCTTTTCCCTCGATTCGCTAGGGTCTGCCCTATCCGTTGATAAGTCGTTAACCTTCGCGTTAACTCGCGCCCGATGCACCGCTAGGAGCCCGACCATGACCAATGCGCACTCATTCTCCTTCACGTCGATCGAAGGCCAACCGCTGCCGATGTCGAGCTTCAAGGGAAAGGCGGTGCTCGTCGTCAACACCGCCAGCGAGTGCGGGCTGACGCCGCAATACAAAGGGCTCGAAGCGCTCTGGAAGGCGCGCAAGGACAAGGGGCTCGTGGTGCTCGGCGTGCCGTCGAACGATTTCGGCGCGCAAGAGCCCGGCGGCGAGAAGCAGATCAAGGAGTTCTGCGAGATGCGCTACGGCGTCGACTTTCCGCTGACATCGAAGGAGCACGTGATCGGCGGTTCGGCCCACCCGATGTTCAAATGGATCGCCGGCGAACTCGGCGAGGGCGCGGCGCCGAAGTGGAATTTTCACAAGTACCTGATCGGCAAGGACGGCTCGATCGCCGGCACCTTCGGTTCACGCACCGAGCCCGACGCAGCGGAACTAACGCAGGCGATCGACGCAGCTCTGAAATAGGAGCCGGCTCGAGCCCTCGAACCCTTCCGACAAAAGACAAACGCCGCCGAATTGCTTCGGCGGCGTCGGCATTTGGATCGCGTCGTTCGAGTTACGACGTGAACGGAATGATTTGAATCTCGACGCGGCGGTTCTTGGCGCGGCCGGCCGCCGTGGCGTTGCTCGCAATCGGATGCATCTCGCCGAAGCCTTCGACGTACATGCGCGGCGCGATCACCCCGTTGTCCTCGAGCACGCCGGCCACCGCGTCAGCCCGGCGCTCGCTGAGCTCTTGGTTGTGGCGGGTGGAACCCGTCGAGTCCGTGTGACCAGCGACCTCGATCGTCGTGCGATTGTAGTGCGCGAGCACTTCGCCGACGGCCGCAAGCACTTGATAAAACTGCGGCTTCACTCGATCGCTGTCGACGTCGAAGGTGACGTCGCTCTCCATGTTGAGGATGATGTAATCGCCCCTGCGCGTGACGCTGACGCCCGCGGCGCGGAGGCGGTGACGCAACTCGGCTTCTTGGTCGTCCATGTAGCCGCCGACGGCAGCACCCGCGAGCGCGCCGATGCCTGCGCCGATAAGCGCGTTGCGGCCGGCCTGATGGCGATTGGTCAGGGCACCGATGCCCGCACCCGCGAGGCCGCCGATGACTGCGCCGCGCGTCGCGTGGCTCGTCTTTTCCTCACCAGTATAGGGGTCTCTCGTTTGACACGCCGAGACGAGGAGTGCCGCGCAAACGACGGCGGCGATTGATTTCCACATGACTACAGATCCTATGTTTCACCCAGCGGAGCCGGAGGGTTGCTGACAAGGTCAAGCGCGCTCATAACCGGTGAGGTAGGCGCTCGCAAGTGCGCGTGCTGTCGCCAATTGCCGGTAAGGTAAGCTTTTGCTTGACCTTCATAATTCCGCAACCTCAACTTCCGTTCGCCAAAATTCTCATACAAGTTGAAAGAGGGAGGCCTATCCCAATGGAACTGTTCAGTTTGAGCGGAAAGACCGCGGTTGTTACCGGCTCGACGAAGGGCATCGGCGAAGCGATCGCGCATCGCTTGGCGGAGCACGGCGCGAATGTCGTCGTCTCCAGCCGCAAGGCCGATGCATGTGATCGTGTTGCCGGCGAAATCAACGCGAAGTGGGGCAAAGGACGACAAGTTGCAGCTCCCATTCCATGCAACATCAATTATCGGGAACAACTGCAGGGTCTCGTTGACAAATCGCGTGCCAAATTCGGCCAAATCGACGTGCTCGTCTGCAACGCGGCCATCAATCCCGTGTTCGGCTCGATGAGTCAGATCGAGGATGAAGCGTTCGATAAGATCATGGGCGCCAACGTGCGCGCCAACCATCAGCTCTGCACGATGGTCATCCCGGAGATGGTTCAGCGTAAGGACGGGTCGATCATCATCGTGTCGTCGATCGGCGGGCTTCGGGGTAGTCCCTATCTAGGTGCCTACTGCATCTCCAAGGCCGCCGACTTCCAACTCGCGCGCAATATCGCCGTCGAGTACGGACCCCACAACGTCCGCGCCAACACGATCGCGCCGGGCTTGGTTAAGACCGATTTCGCCCGCGCACTTTGGGAAAACCCGGCCATTCTGGAGCGATCGACCGCCAGCGCCCCCCTTCGCCGGATCGGCATGCCCGATGAGATTGCGGGTGCGGCCGTCTTTCTGGCTTCGAAAGCCGGCACGTTCATGACCGGCCAGGCACTGGTTATCGACGGCGGCGTTACCATCGCTTGAGGCGGATGGCGGCTTGGGGCTAATTTACCCGTTACAAGCCGGACATTCGACCTGACGGGATCAACGTCAGCTGAGGGATAAGATGCGTAGTGGGGCGAGCAGCGCTGAGGCCAATCGCGTGGAACAGACGCTGGTCGGAAATCGAATGCTCGAACCGCTCGATCGTGCAGCAATCGCGAAACTCGAGTCGCAGGCGACGTGGCGCCACGCTCATGCCGGCGAGCCGATCCTAAGCCGCGACTCGGATTCGCGTGACGTATTCTTCGTGGTGCGCGGCCGGCTGCGCATCGTCAACTTCTCGCCGTCGGGCCGTGAGGTCGCGTACGCCGTCGCCGTACCGGGCGATTTCTTCGGCGAAATGGCGGCGATCGACGGGCTACCGCGCTCGGCAACCGTCGTCGCGCTCGACGACTGCTGTTTGGCTCAGATCACACCGCAAGTGTTCCGGGAACTCGTCGAGACGCATCCGAAAGTCGGATTGCTGGTGATGGAACGGCTGGTGCGCATGGTGCGCACCTGCGACGACCGCATCATGGATCTCGCGACGCTCTCCGCCTATCAGCGCGTCTACAGCGAAATTTTGAAGCTGATGAAGGCCGATCCCGTACGGCCGGATTCCTGGCTCGTCTATCCGCTGCCGACACAAGCGCAGATTGCGGCCCAGGCGTCGACGACGCGCGAAACGGTGGCGCGCGTGCTCAGCCACTTGTCGGCGGACGGCATAGCCGAGCGCAAATCGAAGACGCTCTACGTACGTCAGGTCGATCGCCTGCGTCAGCTCTGCGAGAAAATGCCGTCGCCAAAGGGCGATTGCTGAGCGCTCGCTGGTACAAGCATCAACCAGCAATCTAGTTGACCGAACCGATACCTCTGACGCGGCGCGAGCTATCGTGGCGCGCACGGATGCGAACGATCAGGAGACGGTGGCGCCCTACCCTGGTTCTGTGCGCTAGGTCCACGCCTCGTAGACGGCGCGCGCAGTCGCTTTGTGGAACAGCGCGAGATCCTTGGCGGAGCCTGTCGCGCCGGAGATAAAGAGTGCAAGCGCGATGCGCTCGCCCTTCGGACCGATCGCATAAGCCACGTCGCTGAAGGCAGCGGTAACGCCGGTGACGGTAGCGCTGGTGCCGCTGCGGTGGGCGACGGTCCAGCTCTGCGGGAAGCCGGAGCGCAGGCGATCGTTGCCCGACTTCGTGCGCCTCATCCAATCGAACAGCATAGCGACGTAGCGCGGCTGCATCATGCGGCCGTCGGTGAGGCGCACGATGAGCTTGACCATCCCGCGCGCGTTGCCCGTGTCGCGCTGATCCTTCATGTAGCGATCGAGCGCGCTCTTCTGCTCCGTCAGATCGAGCTCGTCGAGGGCGCGCGCCAGCGCGTTCGGTCTGGCGAAATCGATGGGCGGCGACAGACCCAGGGCCTCGACCTGCAGATCGCGCTCCAAACGATCGACGCGCATACCGTCGATGTCGAGCTTGTGGAGTTGTTCGACGACGCCCTCAGGCCCGCCGGCCAATCGCGCAAGAGCGTCGGCGGCGGTGTTGTCGCTGTTCACCAGCATCGCTTCGAGCAAGCGGCGAGCCGTGGTGCGCAGCGGCGCACGGCGAAGCGCGTCGGCAATCCGGCTCGAGCCGGGTGCGATCTGCGAACGGTTGAGCGTTATGGAACGTTCAAGCTGCACCTCGCGCGTTTGCGCCTTGTGCAGAACGGCGACGGCAATCGGGAGCTTGCTGATGCTCTGCAGCGGAAAGAGCTCGCCGGGGCGCACGAAGGCAGCTCGCCCCTTGGCGATGTCAGCGGCGGCAAACCCGATGCGAGGCAGGCCCGCTTCGTTGGCGAGTGCGGCGATGCGCGCTTGCAGCGGCTCATCGATCTGGCCGAGATCGGCGATGTCCTGCGCCACTGCCGGTGGCGCGATGTCAGCCGCGCGCGCAAATCCGGGCGCGAGCGCCAACGACGCCCCTCCCAACATCAGCAATCGGCGGTCCAACTGCACGACCAATACTCGGCTCCGCGGCAATCAAGAGCGCGCCTCTAGCACAGATGCTATCGCTGAGCTTTGCGATGATTGTCACAGGGTCTTTGATCAGCCGGGATATGCGCTGCCGGCCACGACGAAGCGCTGCGGATTCCCCCACGGATTGTCGGCGTAGAACGAGCGTTCTGAATCTTGCAGCGCTCGAGAGCCTTGCGTTTCGCGGCGCTAGTCATGAGGCAGTTCGCGAATTTCGACGGTGCCGCCAGCCTCATAGACAGGATTGCCGGCGAGGAGCGTTCGAGCCTCAGCCAGATCCCGTGCGCTCACGCGGATGTAGCCCGAAAGCTGCGTCGACAGTGGCGGCGGCGCGCCGGTCTTGCGCTCGCACGAGCCGGCACCAATAGCGCTACCACCTTCGAAGGCACCCGCTGCACGGAGCTTTGCGAAATAGGCGGCCCAGTCTTGCGCGCGTGCGTGCGGGGCTTCGGCATGCATGAAGAAGATGAACTCGGCCATGCCCGGCGCCTACCCTTCAGCGGCCGAGCGCGCGCTCAGGCGGTGTGAACTCGCGCTTTTGTTCGTTGGCGACCGCTTCGTATGTCAGCGCGCCGCGGTGAACATTGAGACCGGCGAGCAAGTGTGGGTTCTCCTGCAGCGCGCGCTTGTAGCCCTTGCCGGCGAGCGCGAGCGTGAAAGGCAGTGTCGCGTTGTTGAGCGCGAAGGTCGATGTGCGCGCCACCGCGCCTGGCATATTGGCGACGCAATAGTGCACGACATCGCTCACCTTGTAGGTCGGGTGATCGTGCGTCGTCGCGTGCGAGGTTTCAGAGCAACCGCCTTGATCGATCGCAACGTCGACGAAGACCGAGCCCTTCTTCATGCGCGTGACCATGTCCTTGGTGATCAGCTTCGGCGCCGCGGCGCCTGGAACGAGCACCGCGCCGACGACGAGATCGGCGGAGAGCACGTATTCCTCGATCGAATCCAAGGTCGAATAGATCGTGTTGAGCATCGCGCCGAATTGCAGATCGAGCTCAGCCAGCCGCGGCAGCGACTTGTCGATGACAGTGACATGCGCCTCGAGGCCCATCGCCATGCGCGCCGCATTGGCGCCGACGACACCGCCGCCGATGATGACGACCTTTGCCGCCGGCACGCCTGGCACACCGCCGAGCAGCATGCCGCGACCGCCCTGCTCCATCTCGAGGCAATGTGCGCCCGCCTGGATCGACATGCGGCCGGCAACTTCGGACATCGGCGCCAGCAACGGCAGGCCGCCGCGCGTGTCGGTTACGGTTTCATATGCGATCGCGACTGCATCGGACTTCAGCAAGCCTTCGGTCTGCTCCGGATCCGGTGCGAGATGAAGATAAGTGAAGAGCACCTGGCCGGGGCGCAGCATCTTGATCTCGCTCGCCTGCGGCTCCTTCACCTTCACGATCATGTCGGCGCGCGCGAAGACATCCGCTGCGCTGGCGGCGATATCGCAACCGACATTGCGATACATATCGTCGTCGAGGCCGATCGCCGTACCGGCATCCGTCTGCACGAGGACCTTGTGTCCGTGCGCGATAAGCTCACGCGCACTCGATGGAGTGAGGCCGACGCGGTATTCGTGGACTTTGATCTCCTTGGGCACGCCGACGAGCATTTTTCTAGTTCTCCTTGAGGCTCCGGCGATCAGCTGAGCTTTCGGAGCACGCGCTCGACGCCCGCGACCAGCCTTTCGATGTGACCCTCTTCTGCTACGAGTGCGGGGCCAAAGGCAATCGTGTCACCCCCCACACGAAGCGCGATATTTTCATCGAAGAACGCCCGGCGGATCGCCTCGTGCCCGCGCTTGCCCGGGGCACCCGGTACAGGCGCGATGTCGACCGCCGCCGCTGCACCGCAACTGCGAATGTCGGTAACGAACGGCGCCCCTTTCAGTCGGTACACAGCTTTCGCCAGCCACTTTTCGACTTGGCGTGCGCGTTCAAACAGACCTTCGCGCTCGTAGATATCAAGTGTCGCGAGGGCGGCGGCGCAAGCAACAGGATGTCCGGAATAGGTGTAACCGTGAAAGAATTCGATCTGCCAATCGTCCTTTTGCGCGAAGGCTTCGTGTACGCGAGACGAGACCAAAACTCCGCCAAGGGGCACCGCGCCGTTGGTCACCCCCTTCGCAAAGGTGATCATGTCCGGGGTCACGCCAAAACGCTCCGCAGCAAAAGCTGCACCTAGGCGACCGAAGCCGGTAATGACCTCATCGAAAATGAGGAGAATTCGGTGGCGGTCGCAGGCATCCCGCAAGCGCTTCAGATAGCCCTTCGGCGGCGGCAAGATGCCAGTCGATCCGGCCATCGGCTCGACGATCACGGCGGCAATCGTGTCGCCGTGCAGGGCGACGAGTTCGTCCAGCGCGTCGGCCAGATGCGCGCCCCACTCCGGCTCACCGACGCTGAAGGCTTGATGCTCGCGATTGTACGTCGCGGGCAAATGATCGACGGATGAGAGAAGATTGCCGAAGGCGCGGCGGTTACTCGGTATACCGCCGACAGACATGCCGCCGAAGTTGGTGCCGTGATAGCCGCGTTGGCGCCCGATCAACCGGGTGCGATGCGCCTCGCCGCGTGCCCGATGATAGGCGAGCGCAACCTTGAGCGCGGTGTCGGCCGCTTCGGAGCCCGAGTTGCAGAAGAAGACGTGATCGAGATCGCCCGGGGCCATCGCGGTCAGGCGGCGCGCCAGCTCGAAGGCCTTCGGGTGGCCGAACTGGAAGGTCGGGGCGAAATCAAGCTCGCGGATCTGCGCCGCCACGGCGTCGGCGATCTCGCTTCGACTGTGGCCCGCAAGGCAACACCAGAGCCCGGCTAGACCGTCGAGCAACTCGCGGTTCTGGTCGTCGTAGTAGAACATGCCGCTCGCACGGCTCAGCATGCGCGGACGTGTTTTGAACTCGCGGTTGGGTGTGAAGGGAAGCCAGAAGGCTTCGAGCGCGTCGGTATTGGTCGGACGGTTCATGATGCGATCCATTTTGCCGTGATCGTGCCGCTTATAGCACGGGCGCGGCCGCACTTGCCGCCTACCGCAGCGCCGCCGCGAGTGCCTCTTCGCTGAAGACCTCGGCGGGAATATTTTCCGGCCCGACCACGGTGGCAAGCGTCAGGCCTGTCACCACGGGATCTTGCATCATCTTGCCGTGCAGCATTTTTCGCCGCGTCCGCGCTTGTTCGCCGAATTCGCAATCACGCTGAGCAGCAAAGCGGCCGGCAAGCCGTAGCCGGCGCATGCGCTCCTTGCGCTCATCCGCATAGGGTTGCAACGCATTCGGTGACCAGTCGTTGGATCCCTTCAAGATGTCGGTCACCACGCGCACATCGCGATGCGCAATCGAAAGGCCTTGGCCGATGATCGGATCGTTGTGCCCGGCTGCATCGCCAATGGCAACGACACCCGGTACGTAAGGCTGATCCGACCAGGTGTCGTTGTTCGGATAGACGAAGCAGTGGCTGATGGGCCTCGCGTTCGCGATCGCCTCGCCGTTCGGCAGGCAGTCGAACGCGAAGGTTCTTGCAAAGCGCGAC
>WGNJ01000024.1 GCA_016124635.1 Alphaproteobacteria bacterium
CGCTGTCGGCGATTGGCACGGTACGATCACGACGCCGTCGGGCGATCTCGCGGTCGTCGTGCGCATCGCACACAAGGACGGGGCGCTCGCCGGCAGTCTCGAAAGTGTCGATCAAGCGCCGGGCGAGCTCATACCCCTCACCATTACCAAGGCCGACGATCACGAACTCGCTTTCGCCGTTCCATCGATCGGCGCAAGCTACGCCGGCACATGGGATGAGCGCGCCGGCGCTTGGTCCGGTGTGTGGACGCAAAGCAACTTCAAACTACCGCTCGTTCTGAAATCGGGCCCAGGCGCGCTCGCCGTCAAGGGCATGGACGGCGTGTGGCAGGCCAAAGTCGTGCGTGGCGATCGCAGCTTCCGCATCGTGCTGCGCATCGTCACGCGTGACGGCGGCACGTCGATCAAGTTCGACGCACCTGATGCGGGCGCCGGCAATCTTTCGGTTGCCAACTTCACCCGCCGGGGCGGTCTCATCAGCTTCGAAGTCCCGACCGCCGGCGCAAAGTTCGAAGGCGAGCTGACGGCGGACGGCAACCGCATGGACGGCACCTGGTTCTTCCCCAATCAACCGCCGACCAAGATCGCTTGGGAGCGCACGCAGACCTCGGCCCAGCAAGCGCCGCGCCCGCGTCCGCAATTGCCGAAGCCCCCGTTCCCTTATCGCGTTGAAGAAGTGCGCGTCGCGAACGCTGCCGCGAATCTGACGCTCGCTTGCTCATTGACGCTGCCGCAAGGCCCCGGTCCCTTTGCCGCCGCGGCGCTTTTCACAGGCTCTGGCGCGCAAGATCGTGACGAGACCATCTTCGGCCACAAGCCGTTCGCTGTGATCGCCGACCATCTGACGCGCAACGGCATGGCCGTCCTGCGCTGCGACGATCGCAGCGTCGGCGGTTCGACGGGCGAGATTGAGAAGGCGACCACGCTCGATTTCGCAACCGATGCCGATGCCATGGTTGCCTTCCTTGCAAGCCGTCCCGACATCAAGGCGAACGCGATCGGGCTCATCGGGCACAGCGAAGGTGGCCTTGTCGCCTGCATCTCAGGAAGCGCCAACAAACGCGTCGCCTTTCTCGTCCTGTTGGCGGCGCCGGGCACGAACATGCGTCAGGTGATGTTGTCGCAACGCCTGCTGCTGGGCGAAGCGCAAGGTCTGCCGATGAAATGGCTGAACGACACGCAGCCTTTGATCGCCAGGATCTTCGACGCCGTGGCGGCCTCAGCGGGCGGAGACGACGCCATGGCGCGCGTGCGCGCAATTCTGACGCCGGATGCGCGTGCGGCGCTCCATCTCACGCCGGCGAGCGCGGACGTGTTTGCTCAGCAGATGACAAGTCCGTGGATGCGCGAGTTCCTGCGCCTCGATCCCAAACCTTATCTCAATAAGATCACGGTGCCGGTCCTGGCACTTGCCGGTTCGCTCGATCGTCAAGTCGCGCCCGACGCCAATCTCGCGGCCCTCAAGGCAGGGCTCACCCATAGCCGCGACGTCACGACGCTCGAGATCGACGGCTTGAATCACTTTTTCCAGCACGCCAAGACCGGCGCCTTCACGGAAGTCGTCGAGATCCCGGAAACGTTTTCGCCGGGCGCGCTGCAAACAATGACGGCATGGCTCAAGCGGCACACCGCACATTAAGAGGCGGCGTGTCTCAGCCCTCGCAACCGATGAACCGAAGCCCGGCTCGGACGCTTCACCAGATCCGCACGCGATCCGCGGGCGACAGGTAGTACTTGTCGCCCGGCTTCACGTCGAAGGCATCGTACCAGGCGTCGATATTGCGCACCGGTCCGATCACGCGAAAATTCCGCGCCGAATGAGGATCGCTGACGGCTTGGCGGCGTAAGGCGTCGTCGCGCAGTTTTCCGCGCCACGCTTGCGCCCAGCCCAAGAACACGCGTTGGTCGCCGGTCAGTCCGTCGATCACGGGCGCAGGCTTTCCGTGCAACGAGGCGCGATAGGCGGCGAGCGCCAGCGTCACGCCGCCGAGATCCGCGATGTTCTCGCCCATCGTCAGCTGGCCGTTGATGTGGACGCCTGGCAGGGGCTCGTACTGCGAGTACTGAGCGCCGAGCACTTTGGCGCGTGCCTCGAACGTCTTGGCGTCTTTAGCCGTCCACCAGTCTCGTAGAGCACCGGCGGCATCGATTTTGCGCCCCTGATCGTCGAAGCCGTGCGTTAGCTCGTGTCCGATGATCGCGCCGGCGGCGCCGTAGTTGATCGCCGGATCGGCGTTGGGATCGAAGATCGGCGGCTGCAGGATGCCGGCCGGAAACACGATGTCGCGCAGCGATCCATTATACGCATCGTTCGTCTGCGGCGTCATGATCCAGTCTTGCCGGTCGACCGGTCCGTTCAGGCGTCCGACATAGAAGGCCCAGTCCGCCGCCGCGGCGCGCTGCACGTTGCCGATAAGGTCGTCGTCCGTCACGACGACGTTCGAATAGTCCCGCGGCTTGTCCGGATATCCGACCTTGATCACATAGGTGTCGAGCTTCTTCAGTGCCTCTTTCTTCGTCGCGCGCCCCATCCAGTCGAGCGCCTGGATCCGCGCCCGATACGCGGCCTTGAGGTTGTCCACCAATTCTTCGATCTTCGCCTTCGACGACGCCGGGAAATACTTCGCCGTATAAAGTTGTCCGACGGCCCATTGCAGATTGCCGAAGGAATTCGAACGCTCGCCCGCGAGCGCGTCGCCGCCGCTCACCGCGTGTACGCCGCGCTTCCAGCGCGCCTGTTGAGACGGCTGCCCCGACAGCGTCTTGTCGTGCATCTCGAAATATTCGTCGGCGAACGCTCTCGAAAGGTAAGGCGAGGCATTATCCGCGATGTTGTAGGCTTGCCAGGCTTGTAACGTGACGATCGACGTCTCGGAAAATATCTTGGCGAGCTTGGGGAACGCGCTCTTCTCGTTCACGATTACGCGCCTGACGCCGCTCAACCCCGCGCTCTTCAGCCACGCGTCCCAGGCAAAGCCGGGCGCCAGCTTCTTTAGCGCCGCGATCGTCATCGGATTGTAGACGGCGTTCAGGTCGCGCTCTTGAACCTTCGTCCAACTCACCTCGGCCAGACGCGCTTCATAGGCGACGATGTCCGCCGCGCGCGCATCGGCCTCCGGCCAGTCGATCAGGTTCAAGACGGCCGCGATATGATCCTGATATTTTGCCTTCGTGCCCGCGAATTCGGCGCTGAGGTAGTAGTCGCGGTCCGGCAGGCCGACGCCCGCTTGACCCAGATAGACGGCATATTTGCTGGGATCCTTGAGATCGACATCGATGTACGTGCCGAACAGCGTACCCTCGAAATTGGTGGTCCAGCGCCCCATGAGCCCGGCGAGCGCCTCGCGCGTCGTCGCGTCGCGCACGTCGTCGAGTTCGGTCTCGATCGGATCTCCGCCGAGCGACTCGATCCGCTTTTCGTCCATGAACGATTTGTAGAACGCGCCGACCTTTCCCTCGAGCGTTTCCGGCCGGTGCTCGGTATGTGCCGCGGCACCTTCCATCATCTGGTGCAGCCGCTCTTCGATGCGATCCGACATCTGTAGACGCAAGCTGTACGCCGCCTTGTCGGAAGGGATTTGCGTCGTGTCGAGCCAATGTCCGTTTGCATAGCGGAAGAAATCGTCGCCCGGCTTGACGGATGGATCGCCGCCGGCCGCATCGAAGCCCCAGCGGCCGTACATCGGCTTGCCGCTCTCATCCGCCTGCGTTGCCGGCACGCCGAAGAGAACGGCTGCGAGAACCAAAGCCAATGCCATGCGCATGTGAATCTCCAAGAGGATCTGTTGCCGACGTTATTCGAGCGCGTGCGCTTGCGCCAATGACCAATCCGCGAGCGGCAAAAAAGCGCACGACGTTCGCCAACGAGGCGAGGCGCATACAAGCGCTCGTTCGTTGTCGCTCAAAAGCGGATGCGTTACCTCTTTCTCATGCGCGTCATTGGCATCCTGAGCTGGTACAGCGAAGCAAAAGGGTTCGGCTTCGTCGCCGTTGACGGCTTGGGTGATGTGCTGGTGCACCACACGGTTCTGGAAAAAGCGGGACTTGGCTCGCTCAAGGAAGGAACGACGATAGAATGCGAAGTCGTTCAAAAGAAAAAAGGCTGGCAGGCCAAGCAAATCCTCGGCGTCGATGAATCGACCGCGAAGGAACTTCCGTCGCGCCGGACCGGTGAAGCGCCGAGTCGCGAGCGCCGCCCGCCTACGCCGCGGGAGGATATCGTCGACGAAGAGAGCGCTGTCGTCGCCAAAGTCAAATGGTTCAGCCGTCCGAAAGGTTACGGCTTCTTAACGGTGAGCGGACGGAAGGAGGATGTGTTCATCCACACCGACCTCCTGCGCCGCTTCGGCCTCAAGGACCTGACGCTGGGACAGCGTCTGCTTGTGCGCTTGGGTCGCGGGCCGAAGGGTCTCTCGGTCATCGAAGTGCACGATCTGCCGGCCGGGCCGGGCGACGACGAATCCGATCCGAACGCAGGACCGCTCTTCGTGCTCGAAGGCGGGCGGCGCGAGGAACCCAAAACCCGAAGCGGAGTCGCGGGCGATCTCATTCTTATTAACGAAGAGCGCGGTCACGGCATCGTCGTGCTACCCGACATGGACGACGTGGCCCACGTGCCGATCGACCTGTTGCGCGCGGCGGGCATCACCAGCGTCGAGCAATGCGGCAAGCTCATTTGCGACATTGAGTTCGCACCGACGATCATCGTCGTTCGGCGACTGACGCGAGCGAATTAGGTTTGGAATTCTGCGCCGCAGCCTCGGGCGCGGCGCCTCAAAATTATCGGTGGATGTGGCATCAATCGGCGACAACTTCTCGTATCAATCATGTATAGTGACAGGCTGCGTTGAGGGCGGGCGATGCACGAAAAGACCGCAACGATCTGGATGCCGCTGCAGGGCGAGGGGCAGGACGTTTGGGTCCAGGTCGAGGCTGAGGTCGTTGGTGACAGCACCTTCCGCGTGCTCGGGCCCGAGCCCGACGGGCAAAGTTGGGCCTACGCCCCCAATACTGTCGTTCGCTGCGTGACCAAAGTGCTGATCGATCGCCGCACGCGCGGTCTCTTCGCCGTCGAAGAGGCGCCGGACTCCTAGCGCGCGGCTCGCGCGGGGCTCACCAGCCATACCGCACCGAGAATCCCAAGCGCCATCGCGCCGACGATGATCGCGAGCCAGCTGCCGGCCGCGGCGATCGCCGCCGTCGCGGCCCACGTGATCGACGACAAGGCCTCTGAAAACGTCGCGATGCGAGACGACGTGTGCCGCCTGCGGAAGAGACTGCGCTTTGCTTGGGCGCGGAACCAGAGCTGAATGGCGGTCGCGGACGCGGCGGCGGCACTGACGCCGGCCACGACCACCAGCGCAAGCGTCGGCGACAGGAACAAGAGTGCGCCGACAAACGGTAGGAAGACGATCGCGATCGATTGCATCACCGCTTCGATCTTCGCGCGCAGCAACAGGCCGGGCGATACCGGCGCGGTCATCACGAGGTCCGGCGCGTCTTCGCCCGATATCGTCAGCCATGCGAGGCCGCCGGCGAGTTGCCCTGCCGCCATCACCAACACGGGCGCAAGCACCATCGCGCCGTTGCCGCCGTTCGCGTAGCCCTGCCAAAGCAGGACCGCCGGCGGCAGCAGATAGAGGATCTGCATCAACGATTGCGACATCAGCCAAGGATCGCGGACCAGCAGCAGCCGCTCTTTGGTGCGCAGCGCGGCCGCAGGTGCGCCGACCCGAAAGCGCCACCCGGTGCGCATGGTTTGCCTGCCGCGATGCGAAACGCTCGAGGCGGCGAGCGCGAAACCCGCAAACCGTGGCGCGTAAACGATCGTCGCCAGCAAGAACAGCGCGAAACTGACGCTGAGGACGCTCGCGAGCGCCGAGAAGTCGCCGAGCGCCGCCCGCGCCGGCCACCACAGCACGCTATTCAGCGGCGGCGCGTGCGCCGCGACGTAGTCCGACCGCAAGAACGCGAAGCGTGACATCGTGCCGGTCGAGAACAAGGCCGCCATCTGCAGCCCGATCACGAACAAGCCGCCGATGATCGCGGCGGCGATCTGCGCGATCGTTCGCGTGCGTCTTGGGCCGATCGTCTGAAAGAGGGCCGCAGTGAGCACGACAGCAAGCGCGGTTGCGCATAGAGACGCAGCAAAGATGAGGCCGTACGCCAGGAGCCACTGAGCCCCGCTTCGCCACGCCAGCACGTCGACGAACGGGCCGATGAACAGCAACGACATGGCGCCGACCGACACGGCGATCGCGCCGATACGCACGGCGAAGAGACGCTCGGCTTCCACCGGCGAACTCAGAATGAGTTCGAGGTCGGACCGCGTGTAGAAGGTGCGCGTCACGCTCTCCATCGCTTGCGACAACATGGCGGAAGCGGAAAGTGCGATGCCCGTGCTTACGGCAATCAACGTCGGCACATCGGGTACGATGCCGGCGCCGACGCCGCCGACCGCGAAATAGGCGATGACGTGCATGACCGCGACGAAGATCAGGACGCCGCCCGCGACCTTCTTTTCGCGCTCGCGCTTGCCCGCGGTCATCATCGACATCAGATCGCGCCAAGCGAGGCGCGATTCATGCTGCGCGAACCAGGTCAGCGAACCGGGCGCGCTCATGCGGCGGCCGCGCTTTGTTCGACGATCGTCAGGAACATGTCTTCAAGGTTGGATTCGCCGCGGCCGACCAATTCGCGCAGCTCCTTCAAGCTGCCTTCGGCGATGAGTTTGCCGCCGGAGATGACGCCGATGCGATCGGCCATCCGTTCGGCGATCTCGAGAATGTGCGTCGTCATGATGACGGTCGCGCCCGCGCGCACGCGCTCGGTGAGTACGTTCTTGACCAGTCGCGCGCTGCCGGCATCGAGGCCGGTCAACGGCTCGTCCAAGATGATCAATCGCGGCTCGTGCACCAGCGCCCCCGCGAGCGCCACCTTCTGCCGCATGCCGCGCGAAAAGCCTTCGCAGCGCTCGTGCGCGTGCTTCGTAAGCCCCAGCCAATCCAGGAGGTCGCGCGACCGCGCCTCAGCCGGGCCGGCTTCGACGCGCCACAAACCCGCGATGAATTCGAGATATTCGACCGGTGTCAGCTTGTCGTAGATCATCGGTTCGTCCGAGAGCCACCCGACGATCTGTTTGGCGGCGACGGGATCGGCGAGCGCGTCGGTGCCGAAGATCGAGATCGATCCCTCGTCCGGCCTGAGCAGCCCGCTCACCATCCGCAGCGTTGTCGTCTTGCCGGCGCCGTTCGGGCCGAGGAGCATGTAGAACTCGCCCGGCCGCACGCTCAGATCCAGGCCCTCGACCGCGGGACGGTCGAAGCTCTTGCGCAGTCCTCTGATCGCGAGGGCGGCCTCAGCCTGCACGTTTTGCATGTCGCCAAATCCATGTGGATATTGCCAAAATCTTAAGAGCCCACAGGTTTCAAAGGCCTAAAAGAACAAGCCTAAGAATCACTGTCCTGGCGTTCGGAGCGCGCAAAGCGTCTGATTTGACATAGCGCAAGGCCGCGTCGGAAGTTTTGCGAGACCGTGGCGGCATGGAGGGACTTTCGATGCTGAGGATGGCAGTTGCCGGCGCGATCGGTGCGCTCGTGGTGATCGCGGTGACGTTGACGCTGGGCTGCGGGACGTTTTTAGGCCCCGCTGTTTGCGGTCCGTGGCGTGGCCCTTTTGCGGCCTCGACGCCGGTCACGGTCAAAAGCGCGGCGCGGCATGCCTTCTATCGCAACTCGGGCGTGCCGGCTCCCTACCGTGGCCAAACGAATCCGTTTCGTCCCAGCATCCCGCTCGTGCTCGCCGGCGCCGATCTCTATGACCTGCGCTGTGCGATCTGTCACGGTCCGATGGGTCTCGGCAACGGGGTCGCCTCGGACAAACTACGTCAACGCCCGGCCGACCTCGCCGGCAGCGTGTCGAGTCCGGACATCGGCAACGATTTCTTGTTCTGGACGATTTCTGAAGGTGGTACACAATTCGGCACCGACATGCCGCGGTTCAAACATGACCTAACGGACGCTCAGATTTGGACCATCATCGGCTATATGCGCGCGGCGTTCGAAGGTCGCGAAGCCAACGCCAGCCCATAACGCCGATCGGAGGCATCGCGTGACTGCTCGCTCCCTTATTGCCGCTCTGTTGCTCTCGCTGGCGACGACGGTGCTGACCGGATGTGTCGACGATGGGATGGGGACGTCGCCGTCGTCGCGGTCGGCCCCGTCCGATCCGGCGACCGTGGAAGACGGTCGCGCCATCGCCGAAGCGCAATGTTCACGCTGCCATGCGATCGGGTTGGAAGGCATGAGCCCCAACCCCGCGGCCCCCGTCTTCCGCACAATCCTGTCGCGCTACGATCAAGACGTACTTGAGCGGGAGCTAATCGACGGCATGGGCGTGGCCCACAAGCCGATGCCGCAATTCCAATTCGATCCGCAAGGCACCGACGCGCTGATCGCCTATCTTCGTTCGATACAGGTGACGAGCCCGGGCCGCTTGTTGGTCGAGGAGAGATGCGCGCGCTGCCACGCCATCGGGCGCAACGACACGAGCCCGTATCCCGGGGCGCAGCCCTATCGCAATCTCGGGCAGCGCTGGACGCGCGCGCAACTGCGTGACGCGCTGCGCTCCGGCATCATTGCGGAGCACGACGCCTCAGGCGTGCGCTTCCAGATGAAGCTGACCGATCAGGAGATCGACGACTTCCTCGACTTTCTGAAGTCGATCGAAACGCCCGATCACCCGGCGCCGCGGTAGTCGGTCTTTAGGACGCGCGAAGGGCTTGCGCCTCCGCTTGCTGCGGCGACGCGCCCTCGCATGCCGCGCGGAAATCGTAGATTCCTTCAACCTCGTCGACGCAATCGGGCCAGTTCTGCGATTGACACCAGTAATCGGCGAGCCCCACGCGCGCACAAAGCGTCGCGAAGCGCGGATCGCGGCGCAGTGCGGCGCCGACGAAGGAGAAGAGAGCCGACAGCCGGAACGCTCGCCCGATCCCGCGCCCGCCATAAGCTTGACCGGAAATCCGGCGCCCCTTGTCCAAGGCATCGAAGATCATGTCGTAGGCGAGATCGACGCATTCCGCTTCCGCCGCAAAGGCGCAGATCTGCAGCACCAAGGGGCCATCCCGCTCGAGCAAGGCGCGCAACGTCTGCTCACGTTGCGCCTTCGGCATCGCAAAGATTGCATGCGCAAGGCGTAGAACGGCGGTATCGCCGGGGCTGACGCCGGCCGGCAATCGCGCTCCCTCCTCGCACATGCGCATCGCCTCGTCGCGACGTCCCGACATGAAGAAGATCGTCCACCGCCTGATCCAAACCCACGCGGCATCCGGGAAGCGGCCAAACGCGTCTTCGATCGCGGCAAGCGCTTCGTCCGTTCGACCGATTGTCCGCAAATGAAACGCGTGGCTCGAGACGAAGAGCGGCGAGAGCGGATCGAGCCGCGCCGCCGCTTCCAGGTGTTGCATCGCCTCACGGACGCGGCCCACCGAGATCAGTGCGCCGTCGCAAGCCGCTGCAACCAACGGATCGGTCGGCGCCAAAGTTACCGCATTCGCGCAGAGTTGGAGCTTGTCCGCATGTTCCGAAAATGCCGGCTTCAAGACCGCAAGCGCGACGAGCGCATCGGCGCAATCGGGGTCGAGGGCAAGCGCTCGATTGGCTGCGGCGAGCGCGGCGTCGTGCGCTGGCTGGCCCACGGCATCGGCGTCGCGCGGCAACAACAACGAGCGCGCCATCGCCAGCGCCGCCCACGCCTGCGCGAAATCCGGCGCACGCGCAATCGCTTGCTGCAACAGGGGTTCGGCTTGCCTTGCATCGTCCTCGGCGAGTTCCTTCACCATCGGTCGTGCGCGCAAATAGAGTTCGTAGGCGATGTGGTCGATGCGCGGGTTCGCGCGCTTGTGCCGCGGCAGGGCTTGCTGCAGCGCGACCGCGACCTGAGCCGCGATCGTGTCCTGAACGTTGAATGCGTCCGCAATATCGCAGTCGTACTTGTCGCCCCACAGCAGCGTGCCGCTTTCGCCCTCGGTCAGTTGCGCGTGCACGCGCATGCGAGAGGCGACCCGCCGCACGCTGCCGTCGAGGATATGCGTTGCATGCAGTAGGTGGGCGGCTTCACTCTTGCGTTCGCCACGGAAGGAAAACGCCGACGTTCGGCCGATGACTTTGAGGCCCGGCACGCGGGCGACGGCCTCCAATATCTCTTCTGAAACGCCGTCCGAGAAATAGAGCGCTTCCGCGTCGCCGGCGTGATTGTCGAACGGCAGCACCGCGAGCAGCGGTTCTTTCGCCTTTGCCGTCGGCTCGCCGTGATGGGGTTCAAGCGCGAAAGCTTCGATCGTCTCGGCCATCTTGTCGAGCTTGAGCAAACCTTTTGGACGCAGCTTCTCGGCGAACGGCCCACGCAGCGCGCGGCGCACGTCGACTGAGATCAAGGCACTGCGCGGCTCGGCCTGTTGTTGCAATCGTGCCGCGATGTTGACGCCATGGCCGAGCAGATCGCCGTTTGGCGTAACGAACACGTCGCCCAGGTGCACGCCCATGCGCAACGGCAAGGGCTCGGCACAGAGTGTGTCGGCGAGACCGAGCGCGTTGGCGGCGCTGGGAAACTCAAGCATGAATCCGTCGCCCGCGGTGTTGAATACGCGCCCATGCTCGCGCGCCGCCATCGCTTCGATCCGTGTGCGCAACGCCGCAACCTCGGACACAGTTCGCGCCTGATCGGCCTCGGTCCGCTCTGAATAGCCCGCCACGTCGATCGACATGATCGTCGCAAGTTTCTGCGGCAGCGTTTCGTCCGTCATGGCAGCGAAATCGCCTGCTGCGGGGAAATCCCGCGCTTCTATCTAGGTACGCTGCCGGTGAGCCGCAAAGGAAAAAGCGTGACTGCCGTCTCTATTTGCCTCAACCGGCGATGCGAACCGGCACCTCGGTGAACCCGTGCACGAAATTTGAGCGCGTACGTACCGGCTCGCCCACCAGCTCGATACGCTCGAAGCGCTTCATGATCTCTTCCCACACGATCTTGAGCTGCATCTCTGCCACCCTGTTACCCATGCAGCGATGGATGCCGAAGCCGAAGGAAAGATGATGGCGCGGATTGGCGCGGTCGATGATGAATTCGTTCGGCCGCTCGATCGCGGTCTCGTCGCGGTTGCCGGAGATGTACCACATGACGACCTTGTCGCCTTTGCGGATCGTCTTGCCGCCGACGACCGCGTCTGTCTTCGCCGTGCGTCGCATATGCGCAAGCGGCGTCTGATAGCGAATGATCTCTGACACCATCGACGGGATCAGGGACAGGTTCGCACGCAACTTGTCGTATTCGGCGGGGAACCGGTTCAGCGCGACGACGCCGCCTGAGATCGAATTGCGTGTCGTGTCGTTGCCGCCGACGATCAGCAACATCAAGTTGCCCAGGAACTCCATCGGATCCTTGTACATGTCCCGCGTCGCCGGGTTGTGCGCCAGCAGCGAGATGAAATCGAACTTCGGTGACGGATTGGCGGCGCGCTCCTGCCACAGCTTCATGAAATAGGCGAGGCATTCCTGGAGAATCTGTTGGCGTTTCTCGGGCGGCAGCGTTGTTACGCCCACGGTCTCGGCCGAGGTCGTCACATCGGACCAATAGGGGAGCAGATGCCGTTCTTCGAACGGGAAGTCGAAGAGGATCGCGAGCATTTGCGTCGTCAATTCGATCGAGACGCGATCGACCCAATTGAAAGTCTCGTTGCGCGGCAACGAATCCAGGATCTTTGCGGCGCGTTCCCGAATGATCGGCTCGAGCTCGATCAGGCGCGCGGGGCTCACGGCGGGCGTTACGGCCTTGCGCTGTTCGTCGTGACGCGGCGGATCCATCGCAATGAACATCGGCGGCGCGAAATCGTCTTGATCACCGATGACGATGTCGCGGTTCGACGAGAACGCCGCCGGGTTTGTTTCGACCTTGACGATGTCGTCGAACTTGGTGATTGCCCAATATGGGCCGAACTCGCTCTCGGCGCAGAAGTGCACCGGGTCCTCTTTGCGCAGGCGTTCGAAATAGGGCCACTGCTCGTCGTGTTCGTAGAGGTCGGCCAGGCTCACATCGATCTTGGCGAGCGGCAAATTCCATGCCTCGGTCTCTGCGCTCATGGCGCGGGGTGCGACGGACATTTTGAATTCCTCTAAAGTCGAAGATTGCGATGCAACCCGAGCCTACCTCTGAGTTCGCTTGCGCGCCAGCAGTCGGCGTTCGCGGCGCACAAATTTGCTGCAAAGCAATATAGCGCGGACGTAACGATCGGCACACGATTTGTGAACCAGCCCTCAACCGTTTCGGTGTAGTTTTCACGAATCGCCGGCTCAACATCCGAGAACAACAGCCGGTCGGGGCGGGACGCAGAAAGTCGAAGACACGCAGTATCAAAACCTCCGTATCACCAGGCCACGTCCTTCCCGCATGGGAGCATGACATGAACGAGCGCACGCAAATCAACACGCTGAACACCGTCAATTTCGCGGCCATGAGAGTCATCCGCGAAGCGTTCGACGACGCCGTCAAGGAAATCGAAACCCGCCGCGGCAAGTCGCTGCTGCCGTCGGACGACACGCGCGCCAAGGTCGCTCGTCAGATTCTGAACCTGGCCAGGGGCGGCGAACGCGATGCTATCCGTCTGCGCGAGGGCGCCCTGAGCGCTTTGCATATCGTCTAGCGCGCACGGTCTGTCGCCACACACTGTTTTAACCCGGCATTCACCATCGCTGAGCGCCAATTTCAGCGCTCTGTGGGTATAATTGCTCGATTGCCCGCACGACTTCGCTGCGCGTCGAACAGCGCCACCTTTCGCCGCCTAGCGCTCTGTCTCCTGCACCGCGCGCACGCGATCGGCATCGCAACTGAACCGACGCGGATATCGCGACCGCAGCCGCTCGATGAGGCAGCGCTGCTCGTCGGGCGTCAGCGCACTCAGCTCACGGTGGAAATATTTGTGCGACGCCGCGCTGAATCCTCTGGAGCGCGCGCCAAGCCAAGCCTGACTGACATACAAGGCGACGATGTCGTCGTGGCTGAATCGAATGCGCCACCAATAGCTGAGGACCATCGTCTCGTAGAGGCGCAAGACGGACCGACGCGGCCGGCGGCCGTTGCAGCGGCTGTTCCACATCGACATTCGAGCGGCGCCAAGGGCGAGCCCTGAGTCGGTGAGGTCGTGCTCGACCGCGGCGACGACCCAATGCGGCGGCTGCCGATCTCGCGGATTGGCGCGGTCGAGAATGTCCTGCGCGGCCTGTGTGCAGCGTACAAACATCGGCGCCTCGACGGCGATCGGCACGACCACGAGTGCGACAACCACGGCGACACAGATGCCGACAATGAATCGATCGATGAGCGAAGACATCCAATTGCACCCCAATGCGCAGCCTTTTCTGAAATGGCTGTTGGACATGCGCCATAATTGCGCTGCGCCGATACTCGGCTCGGATTGCGTCGAAATTCGGGCTCTGCCGGAGTAGAATTCCTTCGCGATTCCAGCGCCTTATGGCATGGTGCCGGTCCATGAGGATCCTGGTCACCGGAGGGGCAGGCTTTATCGGCTCGGCCGTTGCGCGGCTGTTGGTGCGCGAGAGCGAGCACGACGTCCTCGTCGTCGACAAGCTGACCTATGCCGGCAATCTCGAATCCCTGAATCCGGTCGAAGGCAACAACCGCTTCAGCTTCCTCAAGGCGGACATCGCCGATCGCGTCGCGATGCACACGGCCTTCGCCTCGTTCAAGCCGGACGTCGTCATGCACCTCGCCGCCGAGAGCCACGTCGATCGCTCGATCGACGCGCCAGGCGACTTCATCCGAACCAACATCGTCGGCACCTATACCTTGCTCGAAGTTGCGCTCGCCTGGCTGCGCGAGCTCGGCCCCGATCGCGCGCGAGCCTTCCGCTTCCATCACATCTCGACCGATGAGGTTTTCGGCTCCTTGGGTCCGACCGGCGCCTTCCGCGAGGACACCAGTTACGCGCCGCGCTCGCCGTACTCCGCCTCGAAAGCGGCAAGCGATCACCTGGTGCGTGCTTGGGCCGAGACGTTCGGCCTGCCGGTCGTAATTTCGAATTGTTCGAACAATTACGGTCCCTATCAGTTCCCCGAGAAACTGATCCCACTCATGATCCTGAACGGCATGAGTGGCGCGCATCTGCCTGTGTATGGAGCGGGCGAGAACGTGCGCGACTGGATCTATGTCGACGACCATGCGCGCGGCCTCGTTGAAGTGGCGCTGCGCGGCAAGACGGGCGAAACCTACCTGCTCGGCGGTCGCTCCGAACGGCGCAACGTCGATGTCGTGCGCGCCATTTGCGCCATTCTCGACCGCATCGCGCCGGATCCGAACGGTGCCTACGAACGGTTGATCCAGTTTGTCACCGACCGTCCGGGCCATGATCATCGCTATGCCATCGATTGCTCCAAAGCCGAGCGCGAGCTCGGCTGGCGCCCGAGTGCGACCTTCGAGGACAATCTGGAAACGACAGTGCGCTGGTACATGGATAACAAGCCGTGGTGGCAGCGCATTCGCTCCGGCGCCTATCGCGGCGAGCGGCTCGGCCTCGGCAAGGTGAACGCATGATCGGCGGCATCGCGGTGTTCGGAGCCGGCGGCCAAGTCGGATCGGCGCTTGCGCGCCGCGCGCACGAGCGCCGCGTCAAGCTTGAGCTCTTTGCGCACAAGCAGGTCGACATAACCGACCCCAAGGCTGTTACAGCGGCGCTGCGTGACAACAGCGTCGGCGTCGCGATCAACGCGGCCGCCTATACCGCGGTCGACAAAGCCGAAAGCGAAAGTGATCGCGCCTTCGCCATCAATCGCGATGGTGCCGGCGCGCTCGCGCAAGCGTGCTCGACGCAAGGCGCGCAGCTGATTCACCTGTCGACCGATTATGTTTTCGATGGGACGAAGCAAGGGGCATACAGCGAGAGCGATCCGATCGCGCCGCTCGGCGTCTACGGCCGCTCGAAGGCAGAAGGCGAGGTCGCGGTCGTGAGCAACGCGCCCGATTCTATCATCCTGCGCACGGCATGGGTCTACGGCCTCGAGGGCGCGAATTTCATCAAGACGATGCTGCGGCTCGGCGCTGAGCGCGAGGTCGTTCGCGTCGTCAACGATCAAAGTGGTTCGCCCACTTATGCCGACGATCTTGCGGACCAGATCCTCACCTTGGTCGATCAGCGCCAGCGCGCGACAACCGGCGTCTATCATCTGGCCGGGCAGGGTAAGGCGACCTGGTTCGAAGTGGCGCGAGAGATCTTTGCCGAAACGGGGCGTCGCGGCCTTCGCACGCCGCGCCTTGAAGCCATCACCACGGCCGAATATCCGACGCCCGCGAAACGCCCGACCAACTCCGTGCTTGATTGCAGCCTGATCGAGCGCGATTTCGGCATTGCGCTGCCGGATTGGCGCGATGCGCTTGGCCGCATGCTGACGGCGCATTTAGGAGCGGCGCAATGAAGGGCATCATCTTGGCCGGCGGCCACGGCACCAGACTCTATCCGCTCACGCTTGCCACGTCGAAACAGCTGCTCCCCGTCTTCGACAAGCCGATGATCTACTATCCGCTGTCAAGCCTGATGCTCACGGGCATTCGCGATATTCTGATCATCTCGACGCCGCATGATTTGCCGCTATTTCGCAAAGCGCTCGGCGACGGAGCCGACTTCGGCATTCGTCTCTCATATGCGGAGCAGCCGCATCCAGGGGGATTGGCGCAGGCCTTCCTCATCGGCGCAGATCACATCGGCAACGATTCCGTCGCGCTCGCGCTCGGTGACAATCTTCTCTTCGGGCAAGGTCTGCAGGTCGTCTTGCAGCGCGCTTCGAAGCTGCAAAAAGGCGGTCTCGTCTTCGGCTATCACGTGCCGGATCCGGGGCGCTACGGCGTCGTCGAGTTCGACAAGTCCGGCCGCGCGCTTTCGATCGTCGAAAAGCCCACGCAGCCGAAGTCGAATTGGGCTGTTATCGGTCTCTACTTCTACGACAATCGCGTCATCGAGATCGCCCGCAATCTGAAACCGTCCAAGCGCGGCGAGCTCGAGATCACCGACGTCAACGCGACCTATCTTGCGCAAGGAGCGCTGCAGGTCGAGCGCTTGAGCCGCGGCTTCGCCTGGCTCGATGCCGGCACGCACGATTCGCTGATCGAAGCCGGTGAGTTCGTCCGTACCATCCAGCACCGCACCGGTTTGCAAATCGCCTGCCTCGAGGAAATCGCCTTGGACAAAGGCTGGCTCGAGCCCGGCGACATCGTCCGCCGCGCCGAGATGCTCAAAACCTCGGACTACGGCCGCTACCTCTCTCGTCTCCTGGAGGAGCGCGATGATTGAAGTTCGGCCGGCCGAGATTCCCGATGTGAAGCTGATCGTGCCGAAGCGTCACGGCGATCAGCGCGGGTTCTTCGTCGAGACTTGGAATCGCAAGGCCTTCCGAGATGGGGGGATCGATGCCGACTTCTGTCAGGACAACATGGCTTTTTCGGCAGCCGAGAACATCCTCCGCGGCCTGCATTTCCAAACGCCGCCGCACGCCCAGACGAAGCTCGTCTCGGTCCTCTCGGGCCGCATCTTCGACGTGGCCGTCGATATCCGAAAATCGTCGCCGACTTTCGGCCGCCATGTCGGCGTCGAGTTGAGCGCGGAGGCGGGACAGGCTCTGCTGGTGCCGAAAGGATTTGCCCACGGCTATGCGACGCTGGTTCCCGACACCATGGTTTTCTACAAGGTAGACGCCCATTACGCCCCGGCAAATGACGCCGGAATCTTGTGGTCCGACCCGGGCCTTGCCATCAAGTGGCCGGTGAGTGCTGCAGCAGCGATTCTCTCCGCCAAGGACGCGAAGCTTCCGCTGCTTGCCAGCATCACGTCGCCATTTTGACGCCCGGCTTCGCATGAACTTTGGTTTCAAACTCCCCGATCTGTTCAACCGGCCTGCTGCGAAGCCGGAACCACAACCCGACGCGCGTGCGTTGCGGGCCGAATCGGAGGCTCTCGCCAACGCGGTCGCGACCTTTCTCAGCAAGACGGGCTTGTTCGATCGCGAATACTACACCCGCGCCTATCAGGACGTCGCCAAATCCGGGCTCGATCCGCTGCACCATTACGTGCGTCTTGGAATCCATGCCGGCCGCAGCTTCACGAGCCAGGAGACAATCGCGCGGCTGTGGCGAGAGGTTTTGCGCGGCGAGGATTACAAGGCGGCGCTCGCCAATTCCCACAGCGCGCCGGCTGTCAACGACGCCGGCCGGTTCCGCGTCGGCGTCTATGTGTCGAGCAAAGGCAATTTTTTTATGAACGAGATTGCGGCGCTCGTTGCCGCGGGTCTTGAAGAAGCCGGCGCCGAGGCGCGCGTGCTCGACGAAACCACGAGCCCCGACGCCGATCTCACGCACGCGATCGTCGTCGCGCCGCACGAATTCTTCGTTCTTGGCGAAGGGCGCCGTTGGGCGACCGACGACTTCGTTTCCCGCGCCGTCATCTTCTCGACGGAGCAGATGCAAACGCAGTGGTTCGCGCGCTCGCTGCCGTTCCTGTTGCGCGCCCGCCTCGTCGCCGACCTCAACCTGCAGAGCACGTCGATCCTGCATCGCGCCGGTCTGAAGTCGGTTTGCGTGCAGCCCGGCTATTCGGAGCGCTTTCGCCCGTTTGCCGCGCCGAACGACATGAGCGGCCACGTTGTCTTCGCGGGCTACCCGCCAAGCGTGCGCAACCATGATGTCGGCAAGCCACGCTTCGCCGATCGCCCCTTGGATGTCGCTTTCATGGGCTCCTCGTCGTCGCGTCGCGATACCCTGCTTGCGAGCTACGCGCCGACCTTCGCCAAGCTGCAATCGTTCATCTACTGCACGCAAACGAACGCACCGCTGTCGCCGCAAGAAAATCCGCCGGCTTCGACCGACGTCACCGCCGCCATTCTCGCGCGCAGCAAGATACTGCTCAACGTTCATCGCGACGAATACGCCTATTTCGAATGGTGGCGGATCATGCAGGCGTTTTGGCTGAAGACCGTCGTCGTGAGCGAGCCGTGCTTTCCGCATCCGTTGTTCAAGCCCGGCGTGCATTTCTTTGAGGAGGCGCCGCGCCACATCGCCGATCTCGTTTATTGGCTGGCGACCACGCCGGAGGGCCAAGCCAAGGCCGAGGAGGTTCGTGCTCGTGCCTACGAAACGCTCGTCGGTGAGGCGAACGCCAAGTCGGCGGCGTTGCGCTTGCTGGCCGCGATGGGGGCCGCATGAACCTGTTTACGCCCCCCGTCGAAATCGTGCGCGAGAAAAAGGCGAGGGCGCCTCAGGTTTCCGTCATCGTCACGCTCTACGACTATGGCCACTTTCTCGATGCCTGCCTCGACTCGATAAGGGCGCAAACGCAAAAGGATCTCGAGCTGGTCGTCGTCGACGATCATTCGTCGGACGGCGGCCTCGGCATCGCGACGCGCTGGCTGGCGCGCAACGAGGATGCTCTCGCCGGTTACCGCCTGCTGCACCACACCAAGAATATGGGGCTCGCCTACGCCCGCAACACGGCTTTTGCCCATGCAGCCGCGCCCTACGTCTTCGTGATGGACGCCGACAACATGCTCTATCCGAAGGCGATCGAACGTTGCCTCGACGCAATCAAGGCGTCACGCGCGGCTGCCGTGTTCACGCAGCTCGAGTTCTTCGACGAGCGCCATGGCGTCGGCTGGGCCGACTACTGGAGTGTCGAGCGCTTGAAGCGCGGCAACTACATCGACGCCATGGCGCTCGTCGACAAGAAGGCATGGGAAAAAGTCGGCGGCTACACGCAGATGTCGGCCGACGGATGGGAGGACTACGACTTTTGGTGCAAATTCGTCGAGCACGATCTCCACGCCGTCTTCATTCCTGAAATGCTCTGCCGTTATCGCTGGCACGGACAATCGATGTCGGCCAACGAAACACGGCCGCGCGCGCCGGCGCTCATTCTCGAAATGTCGATGCGCCACCCGTGGCTCGAGCTATAGATCGCGATAGCTAGCGGCGACGGCGGTATCGATCAATTGTGAGACGGCTTCGTCTGCCTTGATCTTCTCGCGCATGATCCGGCCGAAGGAAATCGTCTGCTTGGCTGGCCAGTGATCCGGCTCCCACAGATTGGAACGCAGCACCGATCGCGCGCAGTGAAAGAAGCTGCGTGCTACGTCGACCTGGATCGCGAGCACCGCGGGCTTGCCGCGCGCCGATAGCTTTTCAAGCAGTTCGCCGTCGTCGAGCAGCGTGGCGCGCCCGGTCACGCGCAGTGTCTCACCCGTGCCGGGGCAAAAGAACAACAAGCCGATCTGTCCGTTCGCCAGAATGTTTTGCAGACCGAACGCCAGCTTATTGCCGGGCCGCTCCGGGATGACGAGCGTTCTCTGATCGACGACCTGTACGAAGCCCGGCTCGTCGCCTTTCGGGCTTGCCTCGACCCCCGCATCTCCAACCGTGCTCATCACCAAGAACGGCGAGTGCGCAATGAAGCTCCGCGCTTGCTCGTCCAGATGATCGAGCACCTTCTCCTTGGTCATCGGGTGCGGCGCCGAGATGATCGAACGCAAGCGCTCGACGGATTCGATTTGGGCCATCGTCATTATTCCGCTGCGAAAGCAC